>NZ_JAPSHJ010000112.1 GCF_031179985.1 Arthrobacter sp.
AGAAGGATGCTGATGCCTTGGTCGAGTTCGGCTGCACCGTCGTAGTCCGCGAGGACGGGGGCAAGGGCCCGGAGGTGCGGGAAGTCCTTTGCCGGCAAACGGTGCAGGCCCAGGCGGAGGAGTGCTTCGTTTTCTTCCGGATCCACGATGAGCTCTTGGAGTTCGTTGAGGATGTGGCCGTAGAGGAACCCGTAGTAGGCGCGGTAGACGTGCAGTGCGTCCTCGGGCGCGAATCCTGCGTCGATCAGCAGGGACAGGATCTGCTCGAGTGGCCGCAGGGTGCCCAGTGGCCGCAGGCCCAGTGGCGTGGACAGCGGGCGGGTGACCAGCAAGGGCACGACGTTGGGATGGCGGAGCGCCAAGCGGCGCAGGTCGTGGGCGATCCGGCGCAGTTGTGTCTGCCAGTCCTTGTCGTCAGGGAAGATCGTCAGTTCGTCCAGGACGAGCTCGGTCACCCCGTCAAGCAGGGCCGCTCTGTTGCCGGCGTAGCGGTAGAGGCTCATCGGATCCCGGCCCAGCTCCTGCCCGAGCCGCCGCATGGTCAGGGCATCAAGTCCTTCGGAATCTACGAGCTCCAGCGCCGTGGACAGCACCAGTTCACGGCCCAGCGGCTGTTTGCCGCCGGGGAACCGGCCGTCCTGGGGAGCCCTTTTCGAGGGGGACATGGATTCCATCCTGGTGGGAGAGCAAGCAGGCGCGTCCCAGAAAAGGTAAGCCAGCTTGCTATTCCTCTAGTCTACGCCTAACGTCTACAGCGTAGAGAAGTTGTTATCACAGGTTTCAGCAGTGAAGACCCGGGTTGCACGGCCACACTGGCCCCTCACACCATCCCAGGAGTAAACCATGACAGCACACAACACCCAGACCACCCACAACGACGCGGCACGGAACACGAACGACATCAAGGTCTCGACAAGGACCCTCGAATTCGCCGTATACGTGGCTGCGGTTCTCGCCACGATCATCACCGCCGCGGTTGTGGGAGACAATGCGAGCGAAAACGGCGTCGACGTCTTCAACGCCAGCACGGCCATGCAGTACATCACGTGGCTGACCGTGGGCCTCATGGTTGCCCGCGGCCTGGCCAAGGCCGGCAACCGGAACCACAACCGCGCGTAAGCTCGCGCCTGCTGCTCAGGCCCTATCGCCTGCAGTGCGCTAGTTGATCCTGGTGGAGCCTCCGGAAGCGGGGCCCCACCAGGATTTGCTTTTTCAACCCTTGGCATGGCATTTCGCTACGATTGAGTTTCCGACGGGATCGGACGCCCAGCGTGGCGCCCCCGACCAGACTTGGAGTGGGTAAGTGGATTCTGTACGGACTTTCGAATCAATAGTCATCATCTTCAACCCCAACAGCACCGGAGACGCGCCGGAGCTGGCCGAGAAGCTCCGGGACCGCCTGGCTGAACTCCTCACCTACTCGCCCGAGATCCGGCTGCAGCCGACCAGTCACGCCGGCCACGCGGTGGAGCTGGCCCGTGAGGCCTCCACCAGCACCAGGAACGTGCTGGTTGTCTCCGTCAGCGGGGACGGGGGCTACAACGAAGTCGTCAACGGTGTGATGCAAGGCGGCAATCCCGAGGCCGTATGTGCTGTCATGGCCGCAGGCAACGCCAACGACCACCGGCGGACCATAGGCACCAAACCGCTGGAAGAAGCCATCGCCGAGGGCCGCGTACGGCACATTGACCTGCTGCGCATCCATACCGGCCAGGGACCCGGCGAGGTGGCCGAATACGCCCACTCTTACATCGGCTTCGGGCTGACACCGGTGGTGGCGATCGACCTTGAAAAGGGCAGCAAAGGCGCCCTCAAGGAGATGTTCTCCGTGGTGCGCACGTTCTCGAAGTTCAAGCCCTTCGAAATACGCCAGACGGATGGAAAACGCCGGAAGTTCGACAGCCTCGTCTTCGCCAACATTCCCGAAATGGCCAAGTACGCCACGCTCAGCGAAGCAGACGACAAGGCTTCCGACGGGAAGTTCGAAGTGATCATTTTCCCGCACATGTCCAAGTGGCGGGTGCTCCTGACAGCGCTGCGGGCCACCACACAGGGACTGGGGGACCAGCCCAGCGTCAGCAGCTACGAGTTCACCACGCTCAAACCGCTTCCGTACCAGATCGACGGGGAAGTGAAGTCCGTGTCCGCAAAGACCGCGGTTAAGGTTGAGGCCGCCCCGTCCGCCCTGCCAATACTCGGGTAGGGCCGGCCATCACTCAGGCGGAAAGCCCGGAACGAAAGGAAGCCTCCGGATGGGTGTTCCTCCAGGGATGACTGCCAGAGTGGTCACCGCCGGCGCGCTTTCCTCCCACGTGTATTCACTGGCCGGACCTCACAGCAGATCCGCGGGCCCCGTTTTCGTGCTGCTGCACGGCATCGGCATGTCCCACCGCTACTACCGCAGGCTCCAGACTCTGCTGGCCGGGCACGGAGACACCCACTCCATCGATCTGCCCGGGTTCGGCGCAGCAGCAAAACCGGACCGGCAGATATCCGTCGCGGAATACGCGGCGGTCATCGCCGGTACGCTCGAAACCCTCGGCACCGGGCCGGTCGTCGTGGTCGGACACTCGATGGGTACCCAGTTCGCCACGGAATTAGCCGTCCTGCGCCCGGACCTGGTCTC
>NZ_JAPSHJ010000113.1 GCF_031179985.1 Arthrobacter sp.
GAGAACCGGATCCTGGTGTGCCCGCCGTGGTCCCAGTCGAGCATGGCCGGATTGACGTACTTGGTGGCGAAGGAGAGCTTGGCGGTGGGAAGGTCGCGGTAAAGCTCCACCAGATCCTGGACGTTATCGCTGATCAGCGCGTCAACCGAACAGTCGCTGTTCTCCCCGATGTCGTATACCCAAAGCTCGGGGTCGCACTGGTTCGGCTCGAGTTTGATGCCTTGGCGGTTGACGTGCCGCTCCAGCGATGCGCCGATCTGATCGATGTTGGCGAAAACCGTGACAGGGTTGCTGTAGCCCTTGTGCCGCGGTACGTAGCAATAGGCGCACGCCATCGCGCAGCCGTTCGCAGATGACGGTGCAATGAAATCCGCCGACCGGCCGTTGGGCTTTACTGTCAGGGCCTTCTTGACGCCGAGGATGAGTGCCTCAGTCTTTATGCGGGACCAGCGCGGCACGTTTGTTTCATCACCGTGGACTTCGGGGATGTTCCAGTGGTTCTCGACGAGCAACACCTCGGCGTCCGGCCAGCGTGCAACAATCTCTTTGCCCCTGGGCAGTTCCAATGCCGCGCTCTGCGCATAAATCCGCCGGATCTGCAGCAGCCGGTTGAATTCCATGCCTCAATTCTCCCAAAGCACAGGCCGCTGCAGCGGGGATTAAGCCCACGGCGGTATCCGTAAAGTTCCCGGTCAAAGCTCCTGCGCCACTACCATGGAAGGTGAGCTGCTTAACACTCCGAACCCGGCCGGACAACGTCGTCCGCGGGCCGCTGTGGCAGGGCCGGGTACGTGAGGAAACATGATTGTGGGATCGGTACGGAACGGACACCTCCTCAGCGGGCGGTACCGGATCGAGAAGTTAATAGGCATCGGAGCGCAATCCAGCGTCTACCGTGCTGCTGACGAGTTGCTTCGCCGGGACGTGGCCGTCAAGGTCTTTCGCTATCACGACGGCGATGTCGAACAGAGCCGCCGGCAGGAAGCGGAGGTGCGCATCCTGGCGGGTATGAGCCACGCGTCACTTGTCACCCTCTTCGACGCCGGTGCGGACTTGAGCGATCCGGGCAATCCCCTCAGCTACCTGGTGATGGAACTGGTTCGCGGCCCCGATCTGCGCAGCCAGGGGGCTCTGGGACCAATGTCGGCTGGACGCATGGCGCACATCGGGCACGACCTTGCCGACGGGCTCGCCTACATCCACCACCACGGCATTGTGCACCGGGACGTCAAGCCAGCGAACGTCCTGCTGGTGGAGGAGAGCGGCAGTGACAGCAGACTGAGAGCAAAACTCAGTGATTTCGGCGTCGCACTGCTGCTGGGTGATGACCACACGGGGTCGCCGCGGGTCTCGTCCGGGACGCCGCACTATCTCAGCCCCGAACAGGCTCTTGGCGAGCCGTCAGGGCCCGCGAGCGACGTTTACTCCCTGGGCCTGGTCCTGCTGGAAGGGCTGACCGGAAAGGTTGCCTACCCCGGTGCGCCCATCGAATCAGCCGTGGCCCGCCTGTTGCGCGACCCCCATATCCCTGAGGACATTGCCCCGGGATGGGTGGAGCTTCTGACGTTCATGCTTGCCCGTGATCCTGCGGACAGGCCCACGGCGCTGGAGGTGTCGCTGACCCTCCGGCGGGAAATCGCGACCAATATGGGCCGCCGCAGCACCGCTTCCGCTTCAGCTGCTGCGGACCAGGATGAGGAGGCACGGATGCGCGCCGTCCACCGCTACCGCATCCTCGACACTCTCCCGGATGGGACCTTTGACCGCGTGGTTGCAATTGCTGCCCGCGTGTTCGCGGTGCCGGTAGCGATTGTCAGCATTGTTGACCACGACCGCATCTGGTTTAAGGCCCACCACGGCACTGACCTTGAGGAGACCGGAAGGGATCCGGGCTTGTGTGCCTCGGCAATCCTTCAGGACAAGCCGTGGGTGGTGGAAAACGCGGCGATTGATCCACGGGCCCTGGCGAATCCGCTGGTTGCCGGCGAGGCAAACATGAAGTTTTATGCGGGAGTGCCGCTGCGTACTCCTGACGGCTACAACCTGGGCACCCTTTGCGTTCTGGACCAGGAGCCGAGGGACTTCAGCGACGACGATGCCGAGACGTTGGAAAACCTTGCCGCGATCGTCATGAACGATCTGGAACTTCGGCTGCACACGATGCAGATGCTCGCCGCACCAGAAGCGGTGGAACAGCGCAGGTAACCCGGGACGGCGGGACAGATCCGGTTTCGCGGCTGGAACAGGGGTCGTAGCAGCTGGCCAGCCGGCGGCGTAAAGCACCCGTTCCAAGCCGAAGTACCGGCTGCACCTACGACACCGGCGCCTGCGGCATGGCAAAGTTGAGGTGCCGCACAAACCGCTGTGGCGCCAACCGACCGAAGCACTGATGCCGCCGTCGTCCGTGCTGCCCAGCAAAGGAATGACCTTGATCTTCATTACCGCAAAATTCCCCGTCAAGCCCGAGCACGCTGATGCCTGGCCGGAAATTTCAAAGGCCTTTACCGAGGCGACCAACGCCGAGGAGGGCTGCCTTTTCTTTGAGTGGTCCCGTTCACTGCAGGAGCC
>NZ_JAPSHJ010000076.1 GCF_031179985.1 Arthrobacter sp.
GTTGACCAGCAGCATCTCGGCGCCATTGGTTTCCAGGACCGTGTTGCCGCTGCAGGCTTTGCACGTGAACGTCACGACGGCCGGAACGCCCTTGAGGTCAACCGTCCTGACGTCGTCGCCCGTGCCCGTCAGCGTCTGCGCCTCCAGCCGCGGCCGGTCTTCCCCGGCAGCTGCTTCCTCGGACGCCGCCGGTTCCCCGGAGGAACCGGATCCGCCCGTCTCCGTGACAGGCGCCGCGGAGACGATCGGCGACGTGGACGCCTGCTGGATGGCCACCATCGCGCCAAGCCCGATGAACACGCTCATCACGAGGCTGACCACGAGGAGGACAACCGAGACGATGACGGCCACCGTTTTGTGCTGCGCATACCCGCCCAGCGGCCGGCGGTTCTTGTCTGTCTGCTTGCCGGCGAGGGTGATGACCAGGTCCACCAGTGACCAAACGCCCAAGCCGCCAAGGGTCAGCAGCTTGGCGACGCCCGTGCCGATCTTGCCGAGGTAGAAGCGGTCCACGCCCAGGCCGCCCAGGAACAGGGAGAACAGCCAGGCCGCGAGGAAGGACTTCTGCGGAGCTGCACCAGACCCGTACTGGTCCGCGCCGAACTGCTGGCCGCCGTACCACTCGCCTGTCCCGTACTGCTGGCTCCCGTTCTGCTGTCCACTCGGGAATCCGGGTGCACCGTAGGTGGTGTAATCGGGGGCCGGCGGTGGTGGTGGCGGGGTTTGGCCGGGCTGGCTCATGGCGTCCTTTCAGGGCTGGTGACGGCAGGGGTCACCGAATGGCGGGTTACGAAGGTGGGTGCGGCGGCTGACGCGGGTGGGTGCAGAACCGGTGAGGCGGGCCGCCGGTTCTGCGGAAAGGAGAGGTGGAAAGGGAGGCTACGGGTAACGCCGGGGATGCGCTGACTGCACAACGCGGGTTTCACTGCTGCCTTGCAAGGCTTTTATAGCTTGCTCATGCGCTGATTCCCCCAGTTTTACGCTCCGGCGTATCCGCCCCCTGAAGGGATAGTACACGCGCCCGGCGAGTCGAAACAGCATTGTCCATTAAGGTGCGGTTAAGGTCACGGGGCGGTCTTTCACGCGCGCCCCAGCGGGCGCAAAACGCCCATGACGACGGCGCCGGCAGCCGCCGTCGTCATGGTTTTGGCATTCAAGCTGTGGCCTCGTCTTCGACACGCGTAAGGTTCTGTGCCCCGGCGTGGAACACTGATTCTTCCATTTGTGCTGCGATGGTTTTCCAGTGGTATTTCTTCAGCAGCTCACGTACGTTGCGCTCTGGGCGGGTGGCTGGTTTTCTGTGCCCGAGTCTGGCGCAGAGCGCTGCGAATTCCTCGGCAGTATCCCGGAGGTGGACGGTTCCGGAGAAGTCGGCCACGACGTCCGGGACACGGGTGGAGATAACGGGGAGTCCTCCGGCGAGGTATTCGAGCGTCTTCGTGGGGCTTATGGAGCGGGTGGCATCATTGAGCGCGAAGGGCATCAGGGCGACGTCGAGGTCGGCCATCACGGCGGGCAACTGACGGTAGGTTTTGTGGCCGGCGTAGGTGATGTTCGGGGCTTGGGGAAGGTCACGGGGATCGATTTTGGCGATGGGACCAATCATCCGGATTTCCCAGTGAGGCAGCCGTGCCGCCATGTCGGCGATGAGGTTCAAGTCCAGCCGCTCGTCAATGACTCCGACGTAGCCTGCCACCGGAGTGCCTGTGTGTGAGGGCCGCCTGCGCAGGGCGGGGGCGTAGTGCTCGGGGGCGACGCCGCTGGCGAACAGCTGGGCCCCTGTCCGGCCCTGCCGGGTAATGGAGTTATGGAGGGACCTCCCTCCTGTGAATACGACATCGGCTCGGCGCAGGGCCTGCCGTTGCCGCACGATGAGTTCCGGTGCGGCGTCTTTGAAAGCGGCGAGGTCGTCCATGACGTCGTAGACGAGCCTCGTGGGCTGCAGGGCGAGGGCGACTTCCAGGGCCAGCGGTGTGTAGAGCCAGACCACACGTTCGCCGGCGGGTGCGCCGATAAGGTGCGGGAGCTGATCAATGTAGTGGGGCAGCACCTGGTCAAAGAAGCCTACGTGGTGGCCCTGTTCGGGGATTTCCAGCCACACCCGGTTGAGCCCGTCAGTCTCGGCGCTGTTGAGACGGTTTGGCGTGACCGGCCCTCCGTGCGGGGTCAGGGGTTCCTCGACGAACCACGTCTTCCGGTTCGGGCTCATCCTCGAGATGAGTTGCTGGGGACGCTGCCATACCCAGTCCCAGCGAAGGTGCGAGAGCACTATGAGTTCACTTTGCATCGACGATCCTCAGTTCCATCCGGGTGTTTTGGTTAGGTAGGCCGCTTCCGAGGCCGCTTTCGGGGCTGGATGACCAGGTCCAGTGGGCCATCTGAGGCAGATATCCCTTGAGCCAGGTGGCGACGGGCTCGGCCAACGTGTAGGCGGGCAGGTCCCTTGCCGGTGCCCCAGCGGCAGCCAGGGCGTAGGAATCCGACATGACCGAGGGCCGTCTGGCCAGTTCCGAGTCCAGCCAGTAGACGCCCACTGGGTCTACATGCCCATCGCAGCGGAAGAGGAGGGAGTCCCAGTCGGTGGAGTCGATGAAGGGAAACCAGCAAAGGCCTTCCATGGGGACGCCCAGAGATTGGGCCACTTCGCATTGCTCCAGAACATATTTGAACCAGGTGGCCCTGTCGGAGGTCCGTCCCCGGATGTTGGTCTCGGTCAGGATGCAGGGGAGGTTGTAGCGGTGCCAGTAGTCGCGTATTTGTTCAGCCAGGGGAAGTGGCTGGGGCGTGGGGGCTGCCCCTCCCCCTGATCCGAAATTCCACTGGCAGTGTGCGTAGTAGTCCAGACCAAGAGTGTCGATTCGTCCGGACGGCATTTCGAGGAGCCGTTCTCCACCTACTTCCCGCAGCGGCTCCGCCATCGGACCGTCAGGATCATAACCGCGTCCGAGAAAGGTGTCGATGACGAGCCAGCGGCGTTCGTTGGCCATGCGTGCGTAGTCCTGTCCCGCTGGGTCTGACCCCGTGTGGTGCTCACAGGTATCGGTCCACACGTGCCGGGCCTGCGGCAGCATTTCCGAATAGAGTGCGCTGGCTTGGGCTACCGCGGGAAGCACATTGAGGATCTGGTCGACGAAACCCGCAAGACCGCGGTGGTAGGGAGGCCATATTGCTTCGTGTCCGGTGAGGAACAGTGTCGAAAACGGCTCGTTAAAGAGGGTGTATTCCTGGATCCAGGGATAGCGCAGGGCAAACATTTCGGCATACCGCAGGTAGGCGGGGCCGAAGCGGGGGTCAGCGAAGCCGCCGGTGATCCAGCGGGGGTAGCTGGTGTGGTGTACGAGGTCGATGATGGGGCTGAAGCCGTGGTCCCTGAGGTAGTGCAGCACCTTGTCGGTCTCCGACCAGTCGAAGTTCCCTGCCTGGGCTTCGACGCGGTGCCACCGCACCGGGTATCGCAGCCTGGTGACCCCGGACGCGGCAAGCAGTTGAAGGTCTTGCTTCCAGCTGGTGTCGTGCCCCGTGGTTTCGGTGATGTCCCTGTCGTGGGCAGGCAGGTAGGTGCTTTCGAAGGCACCGATCAGTTCAATGGGTTTGTCCGGGTCAATGGGTTTATCCGGCCCAAGAAGAGGCCGGGTCATGCCTCGGCTCCGCCGGCTTTAGGGGCCTGCCGGTGGTCGTTCCGGGCTTTTGCATCAGGGGCGGAGGTGAGCTCCGCATAGACGATGTCGAGGAGTTCGGCAGCCCGAAGGTTCAGCCGGCGGGATTCGTCAAGGTCCCGGTCCAGGCGGGAGAGCTCAGCCCTCATCTGCGTCGATTCAGCGGCCAGGTCCTGCAGCTGTCCGGTCAGGCGGCTAAGTTCGGCTGCGAGTTCCGTCCTCTGTTTCCTCCAACCGCTATCACGGCGACGGGCAACCCGTGCGGAAGGGGCGGCGCTTCTGAGGAGTCCGGTAACGCCGTTCAGCAGTGCTGTGGTCATTTTTGTCATGGTGTCCTCGCTTTGATCGTTAGCCGCAGAAGGCTGCTCTTCCCGTCCACGTCCGGGTCGGCGGCGGGTTCTTCCATCTCGAGCCCTTTCAGGTCAAGTTGGCGGCGCAGCCGTCCGGGGTCTACCGGCCCGTAGGCGTTCCAGGATGAGAACGCCCCGTTCTCTGCTCCGCCGTCGACTTCCAGGTAGGCGCGCCCACGTCCTCCTTGGGCGCGCAGGGCGTGTCGGAGGAAGGTCAGGACGTTCTCCTGGCCCTCCGGTTCAAGCGCGTTCAACAGCAGCCGGGCATAAACGTGAAGGGGAGCATCATCGCCGCGGCAGGCTTTGGCCAAGGGCGCGAGCTGGCGGACTGAGTTGAGGTTTACGCGCGTCACGCGCAGCTGCTGTCCGGAGCGCAGGGCCTGCCCTGCTATCGCTTCCAGCGCGGGACGGCTGTAGTCAACTGCCAGCACATCATGTCCGTGCCGTGCGAAATGCCGGGCATCTGTGCCTAGCCCGCAGCCAAGTTCCATGATCCGGGATCCGGTGGGCAGGTCCCGGGCAAGCTGGCGTGCCCATTCCGACGGGACAGCCGGCGTTCCTGCTGCGAGCTGGGCGCGGTGGTGATCCTCCCAGTTTTCCCGGTCCGCATCGAAGCTGTTGAGCCAGCCGTGAAACCGCCGGCGGGCGGGCGGGGGCGTAACGAACCGGAAGGCCGGATCCGGTGTCCGCCAACCCGGGCCATAGATGGCGGCCAGCATCTGTTCGGGGCTAGCCGGGCCGGGAAGCATTCGCCCATTCACGTCGACCGGCCTCAGCGGGAACACCCTGACGTCCCTCTCCGGTTCGCGCGCGTGGAAAGTCCCATGGAGCCAGCCTCCGATGATGAAGTAGGTAAAGATATCCACGTAGAAGCGGTCTTCGAGGGCAGCTCCCGGAAACATTATCTGCAGGTGCCCGGCTGAGTGGCGGACCGTCTCGTGGCCCTCGGCCTGCAGTATGTCCTCCAGGCGGAAGCTTTCCAGAGCGATATCGGAGGGGTTGCTGTGGGCGCTGAGGTAGGCAAGGTCGGCGTCGTCATCATGGGGCATGATGCGTCCGTCACGGATGGGCCCGAGCAGCGTTCCGCCGGTGATGAACAGGTCAAGCCCAGCCCGTCGTTTCACGAGCTGAATCAGGTCTTCTGTTGCGCCCAGAACATCCTGGATCAATGCAGGGTCGCGGCCTTCGAAGGACCGGCCCACCCGCCCCCACTTGTTGATGACCTGGGGGATGCCGGTTCCCGGTTCGGTGAGGGCGAACTCGTTCCCGGAATCATCGAAATGCACCCTGGTGGGCCCGCAGACGGGGATGCCGTCCTGGAGGAGCAGCAGGTTCGCGGAACCGCTAAGCCGCGGAACCAGTGCGGCCGGCCACCGGACTGTGAGGCGGTCTTCCAAGACGTCGCCGTCACTTGGGCGGAAGGTCCAGATGCGCCGGTTGGCCAGCGAGACGGAAAGACTGCAGGTTTCAGGAAAGGACGGCCCTGCCACGGTCAGGGCCGTCCTGTCGGCCTGGATAGTATGGGTCATGGCGTGCCCACAAGCTCCGTGTCAGCTTCATTCAGCGGGTCGGTGCGTGGCAGCCGGACGTCGATGATTTGCCCGGTCATGTCAGAGCCCAGGACACGGGCACTGGCAGCGGCCACGGTGCTGGCCTGCAGTAGTGATTCCTGGGCTTCGGCGCCGAAGGCTTTCGTGCGCATGGGGGTTGCGGTTCGGCTGGGGCTGATGCAGTTCACGCGAATGCCCGCGTCCCCCCATTCATCTGCCAGTGCCTGGGTCAGGTTCACGATGGCGGCCTTAGTGGCCGAGTACACCGTGTAATTGGCCCGTCCCCGGGTGTAGGAACTGGACGCATACAGTGTCAGGGAGCCCTTCGTCGCAGCCAGATACCGGTGGGATTCCTGGGCGACAATGAACGCTGCCATGAGGTTCACGTCCACATCATGATGCAGCTGTTCATCGGTAAGTTCGGTTAGCGGTCCTACGGTCAGCACCCCTGCTGTGAGGACGACGTGGTCCACTTTTCCATACGCCCCTGCTGCCGCGGCCAAGGCGGAGGACACGCATTGTCGGTCTTGGACGAAGGTGCCGCTACCCGTGCGGCTGTGGGTGACCACCGCTGCGCCCTCGGCCTCCAGTTGCCGGGCGAGTTCGGCGCCGATTCCGGTACTTCCGCCGAGTATGAGCACCGTCGACCCGCGCAGATCCACGGGCGCGGGCCGGGCTCCGGGCTTTTTGTGCTTGAGCTGGAACAGCTTATCGGCAAGGTGGATGTCGATGGGATGGGTGATTTTGATGTTGGCTTCATCGCCGGGCACCACGAAGATCGGCACTTCCGGGAGGTATTTCAGCACGACGGAACAGTCGTCGGTCGCCGCGAATCCCGGGTCCTTCCGAGCCAGATCATACGCTGCACTGATGATGGGGAACCTGAAGGCCTGGGGTGTCTGGCCTCGGCGCAGGCGTGCCCGTGGGGGCACCGCGGTAATGAAATCCCGTTCGTCGACTTCGATGATGGTATCGGCAGACGGGATGGCCGTATCGACGGCTCCGAATTCGTCCAGTGCAGTGACGCAGGCCCTGATGACGTCGGAGTCGATCAGAGGGCGGACGGCGTCGTGGAAGATGACGTTGGCCTCCCGGTCCTGGATCAGCGTCAGTGCCAAGTAGGAGGTTTCGTTGCGGTCAGCCCCGCCGGCGTGGATGCCGCGAAGCTTGTCGTACCGGGTCAGGGGCAGCAGTTCGCCGGCGCGGGCAATGAAGCCTGGTTCCATCATGACCACGATGTCGTCGATGATGGGGCAGCATTGAAACACTTCAACGGTGTACTCCAGGCTCGTCCGCCCGGCCACTGGAACAAACTGTTTGGGGATGTCCAAGCCCATGCGAGATCCCACCCCGCCGGCGAGGATCACGGCGACGTTCCTGCGCGGGCGTGGCAGTGCCGGGTTCCTGGTTAGGCTCGAGTTCGGCTCTGGGTTGTTGTAGGGCGCCATGAGATCCTCCTTTATCGACAAGTGCCGGATTCGGCCAGGGAAGCCCGGGGACGGCCGGGAGCGCCAGGTATATGGATTCCGGCCGAGGAAAGCCGTCGGCGTGTTTCTTCAGCCGAGACGTACGCACCAACGGGCGGGTAGGAGCCAAGAGTTACGACGGAATTCACTACCGTCCTGCCGTGCACGTGCACGAAGTTGAAGGTCTGCGCACCGTCGCGGCCCTGCACGCCATTGTGGGGAACGACTAGATCCTGGGTGTAGCAGGTTGAGGAGGCGACCGAAACCGGCACGCTGGCAAATATGGAGGAAACCGAAAAATGCAGATGCCCGGCGAGGATGCCAACGACGTCGCTTCCCTCCACGACACGTGCCAGGCCGCTCTGGTTACGCAATTCCGTCACCGCCGCCAGATCCTGGACGGAGGGGATGGGCGGATGATGAAGGACCAGCAAGGTCCCGTCCGGGGCCGGCGACTGCAGTTCGGCGGCGAGCCAGCGCAGCTGCTCTTCGCTCACTTCCCCGTGGTGGAATCCGGGAACCGATGAATCCAGGACCAGCACCCGCAGGCCGCCCAGGTCGTACCGCCGGTCCAGTGGGGCGTCATCCGCCTCTTCATCAAGCAGCAGGGAGCGGATATGCCGGCGGTTATCGTGGTTCCCCACGACCCAGATCAGTCGCGCCTGCACCATGGCCGCAGCAGATTCCGCTGCCGTCCGTAGCTTCCGGTAGGCTTCTGGCTCCCCCTTGTCCGCCAGATCTCCGGTGAATAGGAACGCTTCCGGCCGCAGACCGGATGCGTGTATGGCCGCGAAGACGTCAGCCAAACGGGCCTCGGCGTCGACGTCGCCATACAGCAGACCTTCGCTGACGAAATGGGTGTCGCTGAGGTGGACCAGAAAGTGGTCCGGCCGCGGGTACTGCGCATCGACAGACGTCATCATGACCCCTCGATAGGTCCCCGCCAGCGTCAGGGCTGGAAGCAGGGGAAGAAGATCACCGGACGGAGTCTTCATACCGCCGAGAGGAAGCACATCATAAGCACACTTACTTCCTGCTGGCTACAAAGAATTTCCGGATCACCGCCCCTGACGGTTGATGTAGGTCTTCGCGAGGTCCTCGTTGCGGATCAGGCGCCGTTGGAGAGGCTTCAACTCGTCGTTGTGGGCGCGAGGGAGTCCTTGATCGCCATGGTCAGGTCGGGGACCGCGTGGAAGCGGCACAGTTCCTTGTCGGTCAGTTCGGGAACCAGCACCTCCGCTTGAGCCAGGGACTCGTGCCAACTTCCACGAGCATGTTCCTGCCCGAGATGATCCGTACAGGACAACGGGCTTGCTGCAGCCCAGATCTCTGCGGCAGCGCAAGCAAACCAAAGGACGAATGCCACCTCTGTTTACCGCGGCAACCGGGCCAACGGGGCCGGCCTGGACGGGGACCTTGATGGGACCCGGCCTTTTCTGGAGATGCGTACCTATCGGCGGACAAAGTAGTCCGTCCGCCGATAAACGAGTACCGACTACTCGTGCCGTTCCCGGCAGTCCCGGGGATATTGGCTACGAGACAATCCAGGACTAACTGCCAGGGGACGAGGGCATTAGGGGGTGCTGCATGGCAACGTCATTAGTGTCGTTCAATGCGGTGCGCCCTGTGCTTTTAGCAGGCACCCTTGCACTTGCTTGGTTGGCCTTTTCAGCCCCGTCGGGTGCGGCAGACACAGGAACGGACTCCGGCTCGGTGCTTGGCACCATTTCCGCTGCCGCGCCGGTGAGTTCCACCGCCTCCGGCGCGGCAGGCAGCGTCGGTTCTGGTCTCGACACTTCAGTGGCAGCGGTCACCAGGTCGGCGGTGCCGGCAGCACCTTTCCCGCGTCCTCCGGCACCGACGGCAGCTTATCCCGCACCCGTCCCCGGACCTCCCCAGTCCGTTTCCGCAGACCCAGCCGCACCGACGAGCGTTCCTGTGATACCCCTCCCGGTAGTGCACGGGCTTGATCCGGCGAGCACTGTGGCCACGGCCATCGAACCGGCCAGCCCGGTGCTTGACGTCGCTTCGCCGGTGGTTAGAGATGCGGCTGTGCTTAATGCCGCCCTAAAGCCTGTGACCAACCTGGTGACAGAGTCCGCAGGACCACTTGCCACCG
>NZ_JAPSHJ010000042.1 GCF_031179985.1 Arthrobacter sp.
CGGCACCGGCCTCGCCGACGGCGGCACCGGTTCCCGCTACAACCCCAGCACCAGCACTAACACCAACCCAGGCGCCGTCGCAGTCACCGAGTACCCTGCTGACGCCAATTACCGGCTTGCTCGACCCCTTGCCGGGCGCGGCCACCGCTACGGCTCCCGCAGCCGTGGACGGCGCTGCGGAGGACGTCGTCGATACCAGCACTTATGCCAGCAGCCGCCTGGCCTCGTACGGATGGGGCACAGAGGAGATGGCGGCCCTGAACACGCTTTGGGACACGTCAGCGGGGTGGCGCGGCAGCCAGGTGGACAGGGGCATGAGCTACATCAAACAACGCTATGGTTCCCCGAGGAAAGCCTTGGAATTCCGCGCTGCGAATAACTGGTACTGAGGCCTGCTCCGGTTTTGTGCCCGGGTCAGGCCCCCACGTAAGCAGCCAGATGCTCGCCCGTGAGCGTGGAGCGGGCTGCGACAAGGTCAGCGGGAGTGCCCTGGAAGACGATCCGGCCGCCGTCGTGGCCGGCACCGGGACCGAGGTCGATGATCCAGTCGGCATGTGCCATCACCGCCTGGTGGTGCTCGATGACGATGACCGACTTGCCGGACTCGACCAGGCGGTCGAGGAGGCCCAGCAGGTTCTCGACGTCGGCCAGGTGGAGGCCCGTGGTCGGTTCGTCGAGGACGTAGACGTCACCTTTTTCCGCCATCTGGGTAGCCAACTTGATGCGCTGGCGCTCGCCGCCTGACAGCGTGGTGAGTGGCTGGCCGAGGGTAAGGTAGCCGAGCCCGACGTCCACGATCCGGTCGAGGATCTTGTGGGCGGCAGGCGTGCGGGCCTCTCCTTCGCTGAAGAAGAGGTTCGCTTCTGTCATCGACATTGCCAGCACCTCGGCGATGTTCCGCCCGCCCAGCGTGTATTCAAGGACCGACGCCTGGAACCGCCGCCCCTCGCAATCCTCACAGGTGGATTCAACGGTGGCCATAACGCCCAGTTCGGTGAAGATGACGCCCGCGCCGTTGCACGTGGGACAGGCGCCCTCGGAGTTGGAGCTGAAAAGCGCCGGCTTCACTGAATTGGCCTTCGCAAACGCCTTGCGGATCGGCTCGAGCAGGCCGGTATACGTGGCGGGATTGCTCCGGCGTGAGCCTTTGATGGCACCCTGGTCAACCACCACCACTCCGTCGCGATCCGCCACTGAACCATGGATCAGTGAGCTCTTCCCTGAGCCGGCAACTCCCGTGACCACCACCAGCGCGCCCAGCGGTATGTCGACGTCGACGTTTTGCAGGTTGTGTGTGTGCGCCCCGCGGACCTCAAGCGCGCCTTTCTGCGCGCGCACCGCCTTTTTGAGGGCAGCCCGGTCATCGAGATGCCGGCCGGTGATCGTATCGCTCTTCCGTAGTCCCTCGAGGGTGCCCTCGAAGACCACCTCACCACCGGCGGTGCCGGCGCCGGGACCGAGGTCGACGACGTGGTCAGCGATTGCGATGGTCTCCGGCTTATGCTCGACGACGAGCACGGTGTTGCCCTTGTCGCGCAATTGCAGCAGCAGCTGGTTCATCCGTTCGATATCGTGCGGATGCAGCCCGATGGTGGGCTCATCGAAAACATAGGTGACGTCGGTGAGGGAGGACCCGAGATGCCGGATCATCTTAGTCCGCTGCGCCTCTCCGCCGGACAGTGTTCCGGCCGGCCGGGCCAGCGAGAGGTAGCCCAGGCCGATTTCTGCGAACGAGTCAAGCAGATGCCGGAGTCCTTTCAGGAGCGGTGCAACCGACGGCTCGTTGAGTTCGCCGACCCACCCGGCCAGATCGCTGATCTGCATCTCGCACAGTTCGGCGATGTTCTTGCCTCGGATTTTCGCCGACCGGGCCTCCGGGCTGAGCCGCGTGCCTTCACATTCAGGGCAGGGCTGAAAGGTAATCGCGCGCTCAACGAAGGCGCGGATATGAGGCTGCATGGCCTCGACATCCTTGGAGAGCATCGACTTCTGGATCTTCGGGATCAACCCCTCATAGGTCAGGTTGATGCCCTCCACCTTGATCTTGGTTGGTTCCTTATAGAGGAGATCGTGCATTTCCTTCTTCGTGAACCTGACTATCGGCTTGTCCATGTCGAAGCCGGCACCGCTGAAAATGCGGCCATACCAGCCGTCCATGCTGTAGCCGGGGACGGTCAGGGCACCTTCACTGAGCGATTTGCTGTCATCGTAGAGGGCAGTGAGGTCAAAGTCGGAGACCGAGCCCATGCCTTCGCACCGCGGACACATTCCGCCCAGGTACACCGCGTTCTGCACCACGGCCTTCTCCACCCGGCCGCTCTTTTCGGTGCTCATCACACCGCTGGCCTTCCGCGTCGGGACATTGAAGGAGAAAGCCGTGGGAGGCCCGACGTATGGCTTGCCCAGCCGGCTGAAGAGGATCCGGAGCATGGCGTTCGCGTCGGTGGCAGTGCCGACTGTCGAGCGTGGGTTTGCTCCCATCCGCTCCTGGTCAACGATGATCGCAGTCGTAAGCCCCTCGAGCACGTCGACGTCCGGCCGAGCCAGCGAAGGCATGAATCCCTGCACAAAGGCGCTGTAGGTTTCGTTGATCATCCGCTGCGATTCGGCGGCGATCGTGGCGAACACCAGCGAACTCTTGCCCGAACCTGATACGCCCGTGAACACAGTCAGCCGCCGCTTGGGGATCTCGATGCTGATGTCCTTGAGGTTGTTCTCACGCGCACCCTGCACCCGGATCAGATCGTGGCGGTCGGCGGGATGCAGCTCTGCTGACAGTATGTCCGTGCTCGTGGCCGTGGTCATCGTGTCTCCATCTGTTGCGAGGGGTCGCCTACGCGGTTTCCGCCGGCGTTATTTGGCTTGATCTTAACCAGCTTTGTGCAGTCATACTAGGTGCGCTTCGGCTCCCGGCGCTTCTCCATTCGTGATCAGTTGCCCGCCTTCGAACGGTACCGGTCCGACCCTTTTCGGAGCAGAGAAAGCGGGGACACGCCAACAAGCCGGGAGTGTCGCCGTCGTTTTGCGTGAAAGAGGGTCAGGGGCCGTCCTATCTTGACCGGATCCTTAGTCAGCGTTGCCGGGACCTTAAGTAAGGTTCGCAACACTGGAATCCAGGCACGGAATCAACATGCTGGAGGACGGTGGATCGCATGGGGAGAATTCAGGGCCGGCCGAAACCGTTGGCTGCTACGTCGGGAATCCGTAAGCTGCTGAGGCAAACGCTCGAGCATCACCTGCGGGTCAAAGGCCGTTTGAAGCATTCGTTGAAGATTCGCACGCTCTCCAAAGCGCTGGCTCAGGCATTGGCAGACTCTCATCAGGCGTCGAGCTGGCCCGGTGACCGCCTTCCTGTCGGGTTGGAGATGTCTCAAGAGGTCGAATTAATCACGCAGCGCATTCAGCGTGAAACCGAAGCATGGGGTAACGAGGTAAGCCACGCGTGAATCGCTAGCTCCGACGGCTCTCTGACGTCCTGTCGACGGCGGCAAGAATCGCCTGGCCGAGTTCTGCAGGCTTCGTGAACTGCGGCCAGTGCCCGGTGGGCAGATCCATGTACTCGACGTCGTGAATACGCGCGAGCTCCGCTACGAATGGATGGCCGGAATCCATCCATTCAATGAGCAGGGAGGACGGGAACTCGCAGGCGATAACGGTGGCCGGGACGTTGTAGCGGCGCTCGTCGTGGAGATGCTGCCGGTCGCTGGTGACTCCTCGTGGCTCAGGGATGGCACGGGCCCGAAAGGCAGCACGCAGTTCTTCACTCAGGTCGGTGAGATCGGCATCCTCAAAACCCTCCCACGGGGGCAGCGGCACGTCGTCCCCTTCGGCAGGGAGTCCGTCGTTGATGACCCCTCCTTCACCCAGCGGTCCGCTGTCCACATAGACGGCGCGCGTCACGCGGTCGGGCCGGGCATCGACAGCCCCGTGGATGATGGCGCCTCCGCCGGAATGGCCCACGAGGACCACCGGGCCCTCAATGGCGTCCACCGCGGCGACGACGGCGTCAATGTGATTGCGGAGGCCGATTCCGGCTCTGGGCGCATCCTTTGATTCAAGGCCTGGCAGGGTCAACGGATGGACCCGATGACCGGCTGCAACAAGCGGCGGTGTGACCTCTGACCACGATGAAGCATCCAACCAGAAACCGGGAACAAGGATGATGTCCATGGCCGTACCCTACGCCTGGACGCGCAAAACTTTCGAGTAACCGGAGTGTTGTGAGACGATCCCGACGCAGCAAAAGTCATCTTTTCCTAACATGGTGTAAGGTTTTCTATACATCCTCCTCTGAGGGGGTCCCTTGCGTATAGGAGTGAAGATGGGTTCCGAAGAAAGAAGCGCATGGATCATGCTGGTGGTGAGTCTTGCTGCCTACGGCATCTATGTGGCAATAGTCCTGGGGCAGGCCGGAAACGCTCCTCTCGAGGAAACCCCCTACGTCGCCACCATGTTGTGGATTACCGGGGGAGCAATCGTTGGCTCTATTCTGCTGAACATCATCGGCTCAATGGTCATCCGTGAAGGAGCCGGGAAAAAGGACCAACGCGACCGGGAAATCTACCGTTTCGGCGAATCGATCGGCCAGTCTTTTCTCGTGATCGGGGGTGTCGCCGCACTCCTGATGTCAATGGCCGAAGTCCCCTACTTCTGGATCGCCAACGCCGTCTATCTCGCATTTTTCCTGTCTGCGGCACTGGCATCCGTTGCCAAGATTGTCGCTTACAGGCGGGGACTCCCGGCATGGTGAAGCCAACCAGGGTAACCAATGACATACGGCGCCTGAGGTTCGCCCACAACGAGATGACCCAGGCCGAATTGGCTGACCGCACGGGAGTGACCCGCCAGACAATCATCGCCATTGAGCAGGGCCGCTACTCGCCGTCCCTCGAAATGGCCTTCCAGATAGCCCAGGTTTTCGGGGTCACGCTGGATGAAGTATTCCAATACCCGGCACAAGAGAGAGAGACACCATGAAGGCTATCGTTCAGGATGAATACGGCTCACCCGACGTGCTGCGGCTCGAGGACCTCGAGACCCCGGCAGTTGGAGACAAGGATGTGTTGGTCCGGGTCCATGCCGCGGGAGTGGACTCCGGCGTGTGGCACCTGATGACCGGCAAGCCCTACCTCCTGCGGCTGTTCGGCTTTGGCGTGCGCAAGCCAAAACTGCGGGTCCGGGGGCGGGACCTCGCCGGCACCGTAAGCGCCGTGGGCCAGAGCGTGACGAAGTTCCAGCCAGGGGATGAGGTGTTCGGGACTTCGCTGAGCGGGACCTACGCCGAATATGCCCTCGCCGGGGAGGACAGACTGGAACTGAAGCCGGCGAACCTCACGTTTGAAGAAGCTGCCGCCGTACCCGTCTCAGCCTCAGCTGCTCTTCACGGCCTCCGGGACGCCGGACGGATCCAGGAAGGGCAAGAGGTTCTCATCATCGGGGCGGGTGGCGGATTCGGTACGTATGCAGTGCAGTTCGCGAAGGCATATGGGGCGAACGTCACCGGAGTCTGCAGTACGGGCAAGGTGGAGCTGGTGCGCTCGCTCGGCGCTGACCACGTCATTGATTACACCCGGGAGGACTACGCCGACGGCGGACGCCGGTACGACCTCATCCTTGAGATCGCGGGAAACAACACCTCGCTGTCCCGCCTTAGGGGGGCCATGACGCCCCACGGAACCCTGGTCCTTGCCGGCGGTGAAGGCGGCGGCGAGGTCTTTGGCGGCGTGGGGCGCCAGCTCTGGGGTCTCCTGTTGTCCCTCTTCACCGGTCAGAAAATCCGAGCCCTCGTATCCGGCGAGAGTGTGCAGGACCTGCAGGACCTGCGGGAGTTTATCGAGGCAGGGAAGATCACGCCGGCGATCGGCAAGACCTTCTCCCTGGTGGAGGTTCCCGAAGCGATTCGCCAGCTGCGTGCCGGGAAGGCACATGGCAAGCTGGTCATCAGTCTCTCGTGAACCTGCAAGATGGGGCCGCTCTTATGCCCCTGGATCCGGGTTGGCTCCAATAATTACCGTGGAGCAGAACTCGTCCGAGTAGACGGAGCGGGCAAGCAGCCCTGCGGTTGCCAGAATCTTGACGGCCGCAGGGGCTTGACTCGCATCTGTCTCAATGAAGATGTGGCCGCCGGGCGCCAACCACCGCAACACACCATCCGCGAGCCGCCGCAGGACTTCCAGACCGTCGTCGCCCCCGTCCAACGTCACGCGAGGCTCATGGTCGCGAGCCTCGGGAGGCATCAGCCCGATGGCGTCCGTCGGCACGTAGGGGACGTTCGCCACGAGGACATCAACCCTGCCCATCAAGCCGCCGGGCAGCGGTTTGAAAAGGTCGCCCTCATAGACGGAACCGCCGAGGCCCGCCAGGTTTTGCCGGGCACATTTCACGGCTGCCGAATCAATGTCGACGGCGTGAAGTTCAACGTTGCCGGTCCATTGGGCAAGGACCAGGCCAAGGGCTCCGGTGCCGCAGCAGAGATCCAGGATTACGGACCCCGGGAGGGCCACTTTTGCGGCTTGATGTACCAGGAACCCTGTTCGCTGGCGGGGAACGAAGACATCCGTAGCAATCCCTATCCGCATACCGCAAAAGTCAACCCATCCCAGAATGTGCTCGAGCGGAACCCCTGCCTCCCGTCTTGTGAGCATGGTTTCCAGTGCGTCCTCGGTTTCGGCGTTTGGCAGCAGGAGTTCCGCCTCGTCCTCGGCGAACACACAACCTGCTGTACGGAGCCGTGAGATGACGTTGGGCAGCGAATACCGGGAATTCCTGGGATGCAGGGAAGTGGAAGGTGGCATCGAATGTGATCGTACTGGAAAACCAGTCGGGGTGGTTCAGTGCTTCCGGGCAGAACTGCGGCGGGGGTCGTTTCCGGGGCGAAGCCGCCCACCCGGGACTTTAGTCCCTTCCGGCAGCAGGGGAGCGTCCTGCACTCTTAAGGGCGAGCGGTTCCTGCACGGCAATTGGGGGGAGGAACGGCTCGGTAGCACCATGGTCTCGTCACGTAGCGGGGAGTAGGCATGAACTCCTTGCAGTTCGGTACGCAGCGACATTCAGGAGACCTTGGGGACTATGACCGTTTTTCAGCACCGATTCGCCCGCGCTGGGTCCAATGCCGCTGTTCGTCTGACCGGCTGCGTGGTCTAGGGCATGGCCCAGCAGCCAGGTAATTCACGGCTAAAAGTTACGGTTCGGATCGACGCGAATCTGCAAACAGCACGCATCGAAGTGCGGGGAAGCGTCACACGGGACAACCTGCGCGCCCTGTACGTCGTCGCCCGTAGAACCAGTGCCATGCTTCCGGGCCGGGAAATAATTCTGGACCTCACGCAGGCCCGCGCGGCAGTCGAAGCAATCGTGGAATTGCACGATCCTGATCAGTTGCTGCGGGTGATAGGGGCCGATGACAGCAAGGAGCCGTGCCGCCTCAGGGTTCTGGACCCCGTGACCGGGTAGGACACGAGAGAAAAGCGTGTAACACCGGCGCGGTCATTACCGCCGGGTATTGCCAGCGGGCGCCTGCGGGAACATAGTGGAGAAAATTCACTGCCCCGGCGGGAGGAAGGCCATGCTGTACGAAAGTGGTTTGATGGTGGGCGGCCTTCCCGGAAATGGCTTCCTTCAGGACAGGACTGCACTCATCTATGGTGCCGGCGGGCCCATCGGGGGAGCGGTGGCGAGGGGGCTGGCAGCCGAGGGCGCGCACGTCTTCCTGGCTGGCCGGACACAATCCAAGCTTGACAAGGTTGCGAACGGGATCCGCGAGTTCGGCGGCAAAGCGGAGACCGCCGTCGTCGATGCCCTCGTTGAGACGGAAGTCGAAGACTTCGTTGACCAGGTGGCAAAACAAACCAATCGGATCGATGTCTCGTTCAATCTCATATCGTATGGGGACGTCCAGCAACCCCTGATGGAGATCTCGGCGGAGGACTTCACGCAACCCATCATTAACGCCACCCGCACCCACTTCCTCACCACCCGGGCCGCGGCACGGCACATGGTCAAGCAACGGTCCGGCGTCGTACTCCTGTTCGGCGGTTCCGGCCCACAGACGTCACCGGGCCTTGGAGGTTTCAAAGTCGCCCTTGATGCCCTTGAAGGACTGCGAAGGCAGTGGGCGCTTGAACTCGGGAAACGGGGCATCCGGGTGGTCACAATGGTCACGGGCGGCATCATTGAAACCATTCCATGGCAGGTGGATGGCCGCGACGAGATCGTGCAGGAGATCAATCGGACCGCGCACCTGAACAGAACAGCGAATCTGGAGGATGTGGGCAGTGTGGCGGCCTTCATCGCCTCCGATAGGGCGCGTGCCATCACTGATGCCACCATCAACATCTCAAGCGGCGGAATTGTGGACTATTGAGCGGATACGCCAATCAGTCCTTGGAGCCGTGTGACAGGCTAGCGGGCGGTGACAGGCGGGGACCCTGCGGCCGCATACTCGGCGTTCGTCGCGCCGACCAGCCCTGAGGGCGAGTCGTAGTACAGGGCCGGGCTGGTGCCTATCCGCACGAATCCGCTTCCGGGAATGAGGGTGCTCACCTGTGGCCCGGGCAGGCCGTAACGGACCCACTGCTGGTAGGTCAGCTGAGCGCCCTTGTTGTCGCTTCCCACCATGTAGATAGCGCTGGACCATGAATTCTTGACGAAGCGCGCCGGGCCCTTGTCCGTGAACACCCGGAGATTCGCCGGAATCTCCATCCACTCCTGAAGGGTCAGCTCATGAATGGAACCGGAGGGCGCCTTGAGGAAAACCGACGGGAAGTTGTTGAACTTGAAGATCGTTGATCCCCCGATATACGGGGTTCTCTCAGGGGCGGGAAAACCGGCTGCGGACCATTCCTGGTAGCTGATGGCAACAACAGTGCTAGCCAGTTCAGCCTTCCCATCAACCATGCCGTCGAGCTTGTAGATGGTGGGGTCCCAGCCGTATTTAACGTATCGGACGGTGACGGTGATCGGAGGCGAGCCCGCTGCTGCCCACTCCGTCAGCGTCGCAGTGGTTTCCCCCGCTGGACTGGCATAGAACAGTGTTGATTGGCCCGGTTTCTTGTAGAAGTAGGTTCCGGCCAGAAGCTTGAAAGATGTGGGTGCGGGCAGTCCATATGCTTCCCAGGCTGCGTAACTGAGTGCCTTGCCCTTGCCATTGCTTTCCACCGCGTAGATGGTGGGGCTCCAGCTGTTTTTCACGAAACTGACGGCGGGAAGTGTGGTGTAAGCAGGCATGCCCAGCGCAGAGTACTCGCTCCAGCTCAGGGCCTTGAAACTGCCGTCAGCCCTCTTGCCGTAGATGTTCGCCGCGTTTGCGTGCTTGAAGTAGGAGACGTAGGGGGTGGCAGCCCGGATGGTGATTCCGGCCGCACCGCTGTTGATGTAGTCGAGCGTTACCCGTGTGCCGGCAGCGGTGGTGAAGGTGCCGCTCTGCCAGGCGAGGTTGGGGTGGTACCAGCCGTCATAGGGGATCGTCCTCGGCGGGATAACCATCGATGCCGTTGGCTCCCCTGGGTCAGCTTTTGTGATTTGCACCCCCCGGTTCCCATTGATGGCGGTGGCGCCGTCATAGCCGACAGGCATTCTGAGTTCGAGGTAGTAGACCTCTTTGCTGACGGGGTCGGTAAACTTCAGGGCCCGTGCATTGCCTGGTCCGGCCCATGGGGTGAGGGTATAACTTGCAGAGCCCACTGGTGTCCCGATGTTGCGGATTTCATACCCGTTTCCCAAGGAAGCGATGTCGTACTGGTACGCGTCGAGGGTCGGCATGGCGGCCTGGCTGACACCCATGAGCGACGTCATGTTGCCGTAGGGCCGCGAGTAGCAGTTTCCGTTATCGAGCTTCCCCTGGCTGTACGTGGAATCGGCGCTGCCATCCTTGCACTGGAGGCTGTTGGCGTGGTCGAGGCCAAAGACGTGCCCGAATTCGTGCCCCATCACGGCGTTTGTATAGGCGCTGGGATAGGGCATCAGGACGCGGCCGCTCGTGGGCCCACTGGACCACCCGGCGCCGAGGTTGCCACCCTGGCCGTAGACCACCACATCGTTCCGGGGCATGAACACCACCAGGCTGGTGTTCGGGCTCTCTATCCACCCCAGCTCACGCGTCACGGTCACCAGAATGTCGTCGAAACTCCAGTCGGACCGGGCACTTGTTTTGAAGCCAGTGACCGTATCAAACAGAGACAACGACAGCCGGCCCCCGGACATGCCGCTCCAGTACTGGCTGGCGGCGGCGATCGAGTTCTTGGCTGCGCTGAGGTTGATGGCTGACGTGTCCGCAGAGGAGCGATCAGCCGTCTGAATGGTTACCAGGGACACCTTGACCGTAGCTGTCCTGGGCGTCCATTCGGTAGTGAGACTTCCTGGAGTCAGAGGGGACGGAGCTGTCCGAATGAAGTGGGTAATCGGAGGGGGAGGCGGCGGGAGAGTTTCTGTGGTGACCCGACCTGCTGCAGCCATGCTGGCCGGCGCCACGAGGCTGACTATCAACAGGGCCATGACCGTAAATGCCGAAACGACCCGCATGATTCCCCCAGATGTTAAAGAAACCCGTCGGACACCCCTGTCCAAAACGCGGTTTACTACGAGACCTATCCCCACGGCAATTGTCACGGCAAAGACTTTGGGTTGCAAGCAAGTCCTGTAACGAATGCGACACGTGATGCAACTCGGCTTCACCGTAGCCAAGCAAATGCCTACTTGACGCTCTCTGATTTGGGCCGGGCAGCAAGGGAAACAAGGGAGCCGGTATCCAGCAGATCCTCGGTGGCGGGCGTCGGCGGTTTCTTGAAGGACCGGGGCACGGGAACGGGCCCGCTCCCGTCCTTAACCCGCTGGTCCAACGCGGATTCAACCAGCGGGGCCACCCGCGGCACCTCTGCCGGGAGCACTCCGGGCGGCGGGACATCCGGGACGCTCGCATTGATGGCCGGTTTTTCCGCCCTTGCCCTGGCCACTGCACGTGCATCCGCGAGGGCAACTGCCTCTGCCCAGTCAGCAGCCATCTCGGCCGGTGCCCGGTGCGCTTTGCCGATCAAAGGAAGGTAGCCCGTTGCAGTCCGCAGCACCCCGGAAATCCGCTGCAGGTTGTGTGGTCCCGGGGGTGCGCTGGTTGGCGTGACTGCAGCCGGTCCGGTGCTGTCCTTGGTATCTTCGTCCTCCGGCATCGCAAAGGACGGTGCGGCCAAGGAACCCGGCAGTCGGACGACGTCCACGGTGTCCTGGCCGGGGAAACGGCCAAACATAGCCATGACCAGGACTGCGGCCAACCGTCCTACGCCCGCAATGACAAGCGTGGCGATGAACACCAGGAACAGGCCCAGGAACATTACGAAGGCCAGCCCGAGTGTGCCAAAAAAGGTCAGGTTCAGGGCGATGGTCGTCGGATCTTCCACTTACCTCTCCTATCCAGCCTTCGTGAGGTAGTTGCCTGAATCGGTCGCAGGGGCAACTGCCCTTATCCACCATACGTACTATTCTTTTGCCGTGCTCCCGGCTGGCGGCTGGTGGCGGACTTCGTGTCGCAGCCGTTACCGTTTGTTCACAGCTTTCGGCTGATCCAACAGCCAGAACCCACTTTCGAAGGACAAAACGTGACATACAGCGGACGTTGCCCCTGCCTAACAGGTGAGCAGTACGCTGAGTGTTGCGGCCGCTTCCATTCAGGAAATACTCACGCCCCGACGGCCGAGCAGTTGATGCGCTCACGCTACTGCGCCTTCGTTTTGCTGGAGAAGGAATACCTGCTCCAAACCTGGCATCCCCAGACCCGGCCGTCGTCCCTTGAACTGGATCCGGCTCTGGAATGGCGCCGCCTGGATATCCTTTCCTCCCGGCACGGAGGTCCGCTCGACACCGAGGGCACCGTGGAATTCGCTGCGCATTTCAGGCACGACGGCGTACGCGGAGTCCATCACGAAACAAGCCGTTTCGTGCGGGAGGACAAGCGCTGGTACTACGTCCATGGAGAAACGTCCGCCTAAGGGAACACCGCCAGTGATGCACCGGACGCCGGGCATCATTGCCCGCCGCCCGGCGATTACCTAGCGGTCATCGTAGTCCTCCGCCGGAGTAAACCCTGCCTTGTCTACCTTGCGGTGGAAATGCATTCCGGCCATGCCTCCGAGGACGGCCCCAACCAAGGCCACAGCTGCCACCACAACGGCAGCAATAATGCCCGTCGTGCTCAGCTGGCCCTCATTCACCGGGATGCGGGGGAAACTGTTCAGGTTCGCCAGGATGTTGAACCGCTCCCCGGCGATCATGCCCAGCAGTGCCACCAGTACAGCCACGATCACTGCCCAAAACCAGACCATCAGGCCCTGCTTCGCGCCGTTAAACCTCGCCATCCGTCCTGCCACGTAGCCGCCGGAGTAGTAGGAGAGGAAGAGCACCACCAAGAGCACGATGATTCCCACGATTCCAACAGTCTGGTCCGAGGCTGCTTGGTTGACGGCCTCGTTGACATCGGTATTCGTTGCGAGACCCACTGCGGTTCCGGCGGCAGCCACCAAGGCGGTGACCAGGACCGCCATTCCTGTTGCCGTCAGCCATCCAAAGAAGGCCGAACCGATCTTGATTCCGCCGAAGGCTTCCTTCTCACGGGCAACCACGGTTTCACGGGTCGCCAAGCCTGGATCGGTGGCGGGAACGGCCTGGTAACTTCTGGTCGCGCCGTATTCGTCGCCGGAGGAGGCGGCTGTGGTACCGCTGTCGTCGTACGCTCCGCCCGAAGAGTAGTCGCGGCGGGTGGTGTCGTGCACGGGTGTGTCGCTGTAGTCGCGTTCGGCGTCGTCCCGGGGATCCACCGCGTTGGGAATGCCGTCTCTGTCGCGGTCGTGCCTGGACTGCTTGCCGTCGGGGCCGATTATGCTGCTCATCGGACATCCTCGCTTTCATTGGTCCAACCTGACCATTTTTTGGGCAGGCCACTGCAATGCCGAGACCATAGGGGTCTCACTTCCACCTAACCACGCTGTGGATAAAGTAGCAAGGCTGCTTACTATTTGCGGTTGGGGCTCGACGCCGTGCGGTCAGCGGTACTTACGGTGCAGATTTTCTCGGCTGGAGGCGCCAGGTGTTGCATCGGCGATCCATGGTCCGGTCCCTTCGGATTGGTCAAGCACTCCTGCTTCAAGCCATTCGTAGTCACCGGCGAGGACCCGGCGTGAAACTTCGTGGTCGCCGTCGTCTGTGTTCCTCCACAGCTGATCAAAGTATTCGTCCACCCGGACCCTGGCCTGCTCGCAGAAAGCCTCGGCCAGCTCGTATGCTGAACCGCCCCGTTCCGGCGTCGTCCTGAGAATCATTTCTGCTCGGGAACAGCTAGCCGCCATGGCAAACAACTCGGCTCCAATATCCACGATCCGGCCGAGGAAGGCCTGCTTGTGCTCCAGCTTGGCCTGCCAGCGTCCCATGCCATAGAACGTCTGCCGAGCCAGCCTGCGGGAGGACCTTTCCACAAATCTCAGCTGCTTGGCCAGCCTGCCGAATTCGCCATAGGACCTCGGATCCATGCCTGCCCCCGCCACGAGTTTGGGCAGCCATTTCGCGTAGAAACCCGAAGCCCCGACTGCGGCCCGCGCCTTATCCGACAGGCTCGCTTCGGCGGAGGCGAGGTCACCGGCCGCTGCCAGGTGGGCATCCACTGCCTCACGCGCGATGAGAAGCCTCATGATTTCGGAGGATCCCTCAAAGATCCGGTTAATACGGAGGTCCCGCAGCTGCTGTTCCGCCGCGACTGCCCGCTCACCGCGGGCCCGGAGTGAATCGGCTGTCTCAAAGCCGCGCCCGCCCCGGATCTGAACCAGTTCATCCGCGATCCGGCAGCTTATTTCCGTGGACCACAGCTTTGCCAGGGCGGCTTCAATCCTGACATCTTTCTGCCCGGAGTCAGCCAGCTCGGCGGACAGTTCAAACACGGCATCCAGGGCAAAGGCGGACGCAGCGATGAAAGCGATTTTCTTGCCCACAGCCTCGTGCTTCCCGACGGGGCGGCCCCACTGGGTCCGGGCGTTGGACCATTCCCTGGCGATTTTCAGGCTCCACCGCCCCGACGCCACACACAGCGCAGGGATGGACAGGCGCCCTGTATTCAGGGTTGTCAGTGCGATCTTCAGCCCCTGCCCCTCCCTGCCCAGCCGGTTGGCTGCCGGTACACGGACCTGATGGAACCGGGTGACGCCGTTTTCGATTCCACGCAGACCCATAAAGGCGTTCCGGTTTTCCACGGTGATGCCGGGGGAGTTCATTTCCACGACGAACGCCGTGATGCCGCCCTTGTGGCTGGTGCCGTTGGCATCCGTGTGGGCGGGAACCACCGCCATCACAACAACGAGCTCGGCAATGACGCCGTTGGTGGTCCAGAGCTTCACGCCGTCCAGAATGTAGGACCCGCCGTCGTCCGAGGGGACGGCCGTGCTGCCCATCCGGGCGGGGTCGCTGCCAACGTCGGGTTCTGTCAGGAGAAAAGCTGTGATGGCCCCCGCGGCGCAGCGCGGCAGATACCCGCGTTTTTGCTCTGGGGTGCCGAAGACCTTCACTGGCTCGGGCACGCCGATGGATTGGTGCGCGGACAGCAACGCCCCGAGGCTGGGATGGACGGAGCCCATCAAAGCGAGGGCACGTCCATAGTAAACAAGGGACAATCCGAGCCCGCCATACTCCCGGGGAATCTTCATACCGAAGACACCGAGTTCGGACAGGCCGGCGATGTACTCGTCAGGTATTTTTGCGTCCCGCTCAATTACGCGGCCGGACATCGTCTTGCAGTACTCCGTCAGTCGGGCCATGAACGCTTCGCCGCGTTCGATGTCGTCGGGCTGGGCTTCAGGCCAAGGATGGACGAGGTTGATATCGAAGCTGCCCAGGTACAGTCCTTTGGCGAAGCTGGGCCTGTCCCATTGGGTCTCGCGGGCGGCCTCAGTGATGGCACGGGCGTCCGCTGCCGTTGCCTCCGGGCCCATCTTCTCGGGTGCTATGGGAACATCTGCGGCTGGGCTGTCAGTGGCGGAGCTCATGGGGCATCTCCTCTAACCGGGTGACCGGGTCGAGCCCTGGGCCCGCCGTGGGTGGAGAACCCTTCAGCTGTCCCTCAATGCTACCCGCGGGTAGCTTCCGGTGCTAGGGGAAGGCTGGGCGCTGAGATCCACGGGCAACTCGGCGGCAACGGTGTGGTGGAGGACCCGGTCCCAGGCATGGTTGATTCCGTGGACCATCGCCAGGAGGGTTCCGGCGACTATGAACCAGGCCAACCTGCCCACGCCTACCAGGACCAGGGCCATGAAGGCGGCCGCTGCGATGAACACCACAATCACCAAGGCAAATACCAAAGTTCCGACGAACACCATTGTCGCCGTTTCCACCGAACTGATATCAAACTCCATGCTTCCCCCTGCATCATTGCTTTCGCTCACGTTGTGGCATGAGCGTAAAGCCAGGTAATGGATGCCTGCCAGAGTCCAGACACCGCGCCGCGGCTGTTGATATGGGATTGAAACCGTACTGACTCGTAGATCACGAACGGGTTTCGAAAACCCCATCAGTAACACTGGCAACATGACGTGACGCTCCCTCCGGCGGGTTGTCCGGTCCCCTGATTCTGGCCGTACCGCAGGAAGCCCTGCGTTAACCTTGTACTTGGCAGTTTTCCGGTTTCCGCTGCCATAACCCCGGCAGTTGAAGGAGAAACGCGTGCCCCGTTCCGCATTGTCCTCGGCTGAAGCCATCAGCGCCCGGCTGGCGGAACTGGAGCTCCTCACCAAGGGGCCGGCTTGGGCTTTGACACGTTCCGCGCCCTGGGTGATCGCTGTTCTCCAGGCATCGTTCACCCGCACCCGGCCTCAGCTTCCGCTGGAAGAGTTCCATGCCGACGTCGACGCCTTCCTTGAGCAGCTCCGGCGCCACGGTTCCGGCGCGGGCGAGCAGCAGGGCGGCGCGGCCGCCGGGGCACTTTCCGGAAAGAAGTACGCCGATGAGTGGACGCGGAAGAGTTTCCTGACTCGGAGAAACCAGTCGGGGCAGATCGTGTATGAGGTCACCGAGTCGGCGGCGCGCGTTCTTGCGTTCCTCGACAGCCTCTCCAGCGACCGTTCCACCCTGAACGGCTCACGGCTGGGTACCCTGCTGGGCGACGTCGAAAAACTCGCCAACGAAACCAACCCCGACCAAAGCGCCCGGCTGGAATCCCTCGAGGACGAGATCCAGGAAAGGCAGCAGCTCATCCAGGACATCAGTTCCGGTGAATTTGATGGCCTGCTCGATGACGACGACGCTGTGGAGGCCGCCGGGAACATCCTGGATCTCGCTGCCTCCCTGCCTGCCGACTATAAGAAGATGCGCGACAGGATCGAAGAGCTGGTGGGTGAGCTCCGGAACCAGATCATCGAGGAATCCCTCAGCAAGGGAGCCACCATGGCCCAGGTGCTCGAAGCGGACAAGCGGCTCAGGCAAAGCCCGGAAGGACGCACTTTCCGCTCATTCGCTGCCTTCCTTGAGGACCCGCAGCAGCAGTTGCGGTTCCGCTCCGCAATCGGTGAAGTGCTGAGCCGCCAGTTCGCAGACGATCTCAGCCTTGAGGACCGGGAGACCCTGAAAAACCTGGTGGCCGAACTCCGCACCCAGCACAGCCAGATCCAGCGAATCTACGGCAAGCTCAGTGAAAGCCTGAACACCTATGTGCAAAGCGACGATTACCGCCAGTCGGTGCGGCTCCGGAAGGTACTGCGGGAGGCTGAACAGGCCATCCGTTCCCTCCCCTACGAGCGTGACCGCCCCGGCCTGGTCCCAGGCCCTGCATTGTTCAATGCAGGCTTCGAATCGCTGGCCATGGTTAAGCTCTTTGACCCCGACGAATTCGCGATTCCAGCAAAGCTCGCCGACCCCATCGCATTCAGCGACGTTGACAGAGTGCGCTCGCCGCGTACGGGCAAGGCCAAACCGGAGGTTATCCGGGCCGCCCTGGCTGGCTCTTCCACATTGTCAGAAGCCTGGAACCAAATGCCGGACGAGGAACGCCACATCAACTCGATCCGGGCATTGCTCTCCCATGCGCTTCAGGGCGGCGCAGGTTTCGACCACGAGGCCTGGGACACCATCGAATTTAACCAGATAGACGGAACCACGCGCACGGCATACCTGCCCGTGGTCACGCTCAAGAAGGACTGAAGATGACTGAACTTTCCGAAGGACTGGAAGCCCCGGCTGAATCTCACGTCCACGCGGATGCCTTTCCGCTGACTCCCCGGGACACCTTCGTCGACGGAGCTGCCTTGTATCCCGGCGACACCGGTGTCCTCCCGATGAAGGTCCGGCAGGCGCTGGTCAGGTTACTCAAAGGCCCGTATATCGACGGCGGACGCGATGAGAAACTCTGGACCACCCTGCTGGACAACCAGCTCATCCTGCGCAGCCGTCTGTCCGAGCTGTTCTTGACGCTGCAGCTCGATCATGAGCGAAAAATCGCTGTCCTTCGTCCTGTTGATCCAGAAGCCATCGGCGGCAATACAAGGTCCAGCATCCTCCGCCAACAGCGCGCCCTGAGCCGCGTGGAAACCATCGTGTTGCTCCGCCTGCGCCTCCTTCTCGACCGCCACGTCACGGCTCAGACGGATCCCACCATCACCCGGGAGGAAATCGCCGAACTGGTTGCCCACTACCAGCCGTCCGGCCAGCAGGATGCGCTGCGGGACTCCGACGTCGTTAACAGGGCCATCAGCAAACTCCTGGCCCGCCAGCTCCTCCTCCCCACCGGCCTGGATGATGTTTATACCATCTCCAACGCCCTGCCGCTGGCCTTGCCCTTCGAAAACATAGGCGACATCCCGGCCCAAATTGAGGCCTTGGTGGCAGTCGCAGCAGACCCCACAGGCACCGAACCGTTCCTGGAGCTCGACGACGAGAACTCCATCCGCTCTGATGAGGACACTGAGGACGACGGCGCCGCCCCCAGCGACGACGATGGCGATGCCGCCCAGGGAGAAGGGGCGGGGGCGGCATCGCCATCGTCGTCTGCCAAGGCGACGGACGGAGTGGCCAAGTGAGCATCGCAACTATGCTCCCGATGGGCGAGCTGACGAATCCGGGGCAGATGCGCCTGGCTCTCGTGCAGGTGGTCAACTGGGGCACATTCCACGGCGCCCACTCCATCCATGTGGACCGGAACGGCACCCTGCTCACCGGTAATTCGGGAGTGGGCAAGTCCACACTGTTCGACGCAATGTCCAGGGTTTTCGACGCCCGTCCCCGATCCAACGAGGCCGCGGCCCAACGCGTCGGCGGCGCCGTGGAGGACAAACGGACCACCTTTACGTATATGCGCGGCAAGGTGGGGGACAAGGCTGTAGGGGAGGGCTCAGCCAGTGCCTTCCAGCGCCCCGGTGCCATGTGGTCCGCCGTCGCCTTGACGTTTGATAACGCCGCGGGCAGCCGGGTGACCATCTCGGCCCTGTTCGATCTGCCGAAAAACGGAACCGAGTCCAGCGTTGGCCGGTTCTACCTGATCGACAACAAACCCCTCGACATGGAGGCTGTTGACGGCGTCGCGGAGAAGCGTTTCACGAAGGCGTCCCTCGACGCCCTCTTCCCCGACGCGCAGGTGTTTGATGTGCACAAGGCCTTCGCGGAGCGGTTCCGCCGGCTGCTGGGAATCAACTCGGATCAGGCACTTCCCCTCCTGCGCGTTATCCAGGCTGGTAAGGGACTGGGCGGAAGCGTCAACAATTTCTTCAGGGACCAGGTGCTGGATGCGCCGGCAACGCTGGCTGCCGCTGACGACGTCGTCGAGGAATTCAGCAACCTCATGTCCATCCGTCAGCGGTTGGAAGATGTGCGCCAGCAGCGCGACCAGTTGGCTCCGGTCCCTGCCCTGAACAAGGAATATGCGCAGGCCCTGCTGGAGGCGAACCGGCTAAGGGAGCTGGCCGGGGAGGAGTTTGACGCCTACAAGCAGCAACTGGCCGTCACAGTGCATGAGCAGACCCTCGCGCGCATCAAGGAGCTGGCTCATGTGAAAGCCAAGGAACTCGGCGCTGAACGGGCTGTCAGGGATGGCCTGGCCAAGGAGCTCCGGCAGCTCGAGGCCGAGTACAACAATCAGGGCGGCAACGCCATCTCCGCCATCGAGCAGTCGCTCGAGAATGCCCGGGTGGGACTGAAGCTGCGGGAGCAGGTAGAGGAAGCAGCCCGCAAAGCGCTCGCCGACGCCGGCCTGGACCTCGAGTGGACAGAGGCCGGATGGGAGCAGGCGCACGCCCAGGCAGCGGCACGTTCAGAGGACCTTCACGAGGACTCGGAGTCGCTCAAAGAGCTGCGCTTCGAAGCTTTCGATGGTCACGCCACCAAGAAACGCGAACTGGCGGCCGCACAGCAGGAGCTCGTTTCTTTGAAGACGCGCAAGTCCCTGCTGCCGCCGTCGAGCATTGAAAACCGGGCGGCGATCGCCGCGGCTACGGGAGTGCCGGAGGAGCAGATGCCGTTCGGCGGGGAGCTGATAGACCTTGCCGAAGGCCAGGAACAGTGGCGTCCCGCTGCCGAGCGCGCGCTTCGGAACCTCGCTACCACGCTCCTGGTACCGGGCGAGCATTTTCCCGCCGTTACGCGGTACCTCAACGATCACACCGTTCGTGGTGCCCTTCGCGCAGTAGATGTCTCCAAGCCTCTCGTCGGCGGTGCGCTGGCAGTTGAGGACGTTGCCGATGGCGACCTCCTGACCAAGCTGGAGATCCTCAACGCGGGGGCCGTTGGGTCTTCTGCATCTTCCTCTTCGCCTCCGTCTGCCTTGTCGGAGGCGGCGGAGTGGATTCGTGAGCGCATCGCGTTGGACTTCGCCTACCCGTGCGTCGAAAACCCGGACGAACTGGCGTCACTTGAGAAGGGCCTGAGCCTGGGCGGAGTGGTGAAGCGCAACCGCCACACTGTGGAAAAAGATGACCGTTTTACCGGCAGGCAGGACTACGTCCTGGGTTTTGACAACGCCTCCAAGCTGGAACTCGTGGCCGCCCAGGTGGCCGACCTGCAGCAGGAACTGGCGAAGGCAGCCGAACTCGCCCAAACCCGCGAGGAGTCCCACCAGGGGATGACCCGCCAGCTCGAGGCCTTGCGCCGGGTGGCCGAGGACCACCGCCCCTGGGAGCAGGTCTCCGCGGCCGTCGCTGCCGACGAACTCGCCCGGATCGAACAACGGCTCAAGGATGCCCTCGCAGCGCAGAAGGACCTTGAACCCCTGCGGGCCAACATCGAGGCCGCCCGACAGAAACACCAGAGCAGTACTGAGTCCGCGGCGGTTCTCCAGAGCGAGTACAAGGCCCTGGACCAACAGCTGACAGCGGCTGATGCGCTGCTGGAAGCCGCCCGGACCCGCCTGAACCAGGCGCCGCCGTCGGACTCTACTGTCTCGGCGCTGGAACCGTACTTCACCGGCTTCGGAGATGTATTGGAGATGCATGAGCTGGACAACCTTGCCAACCAGGTGCGGACGAGGCTGCTGGGTGAGCTGCACGCGGCTGAGTCCAAGGGGCAGGCAACGGCCGAACGCCTGACCCGGATCTTTGAGGGATTCGTTCGCGAGTGGGGCACGGCGATTTCCGCGGACTACGGCACCTCCATTGGGGCGGCTGGCGAATTCGAAGCCCGCTACCACGCCATTGTGAGTGACGGGTTGCCAGCCCAGGAAGCTGAGTTCCGGGCGTTCTTCAACCAACGTACCCATGAGTCCTTCAGTACCCTGCTGCACCTGCTCGATGAGGAACGGCGATCCGTCACCGGCCGCATCCTTCCGCTCAACGGAATCCTCTCGGAGGTCAACTTCCATGAGGGGAGCTATCTGCAACTGGACATCAAGCAGACCCTGCCGCCTACAGCCAAGCAGTTCAAGGACGCCATCCACAGTGCCCTGAAGACACGGCACTCGCGGCCGGTCAAAGCACAGGTCACCGGTACTGAAGGTGCCGACGACGCCGAGCTCACCGCCCGCTACAAGTCGCTGGAAACGCTGGTGAAGCGTCTGGGCTCGCAAACCCCTGAGGACCGGAGATGGCGGGCCGAAGTCCTCGACGTCCGCGGGCACCTGTTCATCCAGTGCAAGGAACACCGGGAGGTTTCTCCCGCTGAATCCGGAACATCGGGGGCTTCCGGAGCCACCGGAGCGAAAACAGAAGTCTTTATGCATGCCGACACCGGCTCGATGTCGGGCGGTGAACGTCAGCGGTTCACGGCTTTCATCATGGCCGCAGCCTTGAGTTACCAGCTGGGTATCGCGGAGCAGGGGTTTACTACCTACGGCACGGTCATGATGGATGAAGCGTTTGTCCTGGCTTCGGAGGAGTTCGCGGGCGCCGGGATCAAGGCGCTGCACGAATTCGGTTTCCAGTTGCTGCTGGCCGCTCCGGAGAACGTCATTGACCTTTCCCGCCACCTTGGGTCCGTCACGGAAATCCTCAGGGACAAGCGGACCAACCGCTCCGGAGTGCTGACCGAACCCGTGATCAAACCCGGTCCCGACACATTGGGTAAGTGGCGTTCGGAGGCCAACCCGGTGGACATCGTCCTCCGGTGACTCCGCCCACCCCACCAGACGCTCCCTCACGTTTCGTCGCTTTTTGGCAGACGCTCCCGCGCGTTTCGCGGCATTTTGGCCGGCCCTCCCTCACAAGACGTGAGGGAGGGCCGGGGGAGGGACTCTACTTCCCCTGAACGCGTTCCAGGAACTGACCGGTCCGGGCCAGCAAGCCATCGATCTGCCGCTCCACCACGGCAGCCGGATCGGGGTTGATGGCGTTGACTGGAGGCTCCACGCGGACGTTGCCCGAGCAAAGGAAGTCTGCGCAGATCAAGGTTCCCACCGTGTTGCCGTCGCGGCCGGACTGGCCGGCGCGACGAGCTACCCACAGCAGGACGTCCTCTTTTGAAAACACGGCCCGACATAGTTCGCAGAGAACCGAACGGCCCTTTTTTGCGCCGCCTTCCGGAGCGCGGAGCATAATCCCTGTCAGCCCCGTTGATCGTGGAACCACCAGGTAACCGCGGAGTGGCATTTTGGCGTCGCGCCATCCCAGGAAGTCCAGCCGGTCCCAGTCCAAGGAGTCAAAGTTCCCTGGCAGGTTCAGTTTGGCCGCCTCGGAGCGAGTGGCATTGATGAAGGAAGAGCGTATTTGCTGAGCGGTGATTGCTTGCATGGAAGGTACAGCTTTCGAATCGTCGGTAAACCCGGGCAGGCCACACGAGGTGGCCATAGGTGACCACAGGTGGTAAGTACCGCGGGGGGCGGGCAGCAGACGTCAGCTGATACCGGGCACACCGAATAGACCCCGGTGTGCACCTTATCGATTGGCGGCTCGGCTCAGAGCCCTATGCCGCGGGCAAAAGCTGACGTAGAAGCGTCGGCGGAGCAGGCCATAGCGGCCACCTCACCCACCATGGCTGCCGAGACCGTTCTGGTCGTCTGCATGCTCATTACCCTCGATTCATTCCAAGTGCGGGCTCCCAATGCCAGCACCAGACGCCATCCTTCCAAACGCATTGCCCGAAAGTCCAGCCCGGCACTTTCCTCTCGTGACCTTCCTCACAAGCCGGGAATTAGGTTACGCAAGCCTTTCTTAATAGGGGCGAGGATAGGCTAGCCTTACTTGGGTTCGCATCGTTCACCTAAGGAGTTCCGTGGCTTCCCCCGTTTCCCCCATCCCGGCCGCAGTCGCCACCCGCCGTGCCGTCTTCAAGACCGCAAGCAAGGCGACCGCCGTTCTGGCCGCCGCCGCACTGACCCTCACCGCCTGCTCCACAGGCCCGGTCAGTTCTGCAGATGCAGGAGCCGGCAACCAGGCCGCCAGCTCGCAGTTTCCGGTAACCATCAAGAACGTTTTTGGTGAGACCACCATTGAAAAGAAGCCCGAGCGCGTAGTCACCATTTCCTGGGTCAACGACGACGTCGCCATCGCCTTGGGCGTAGTTCCGGTTGGCGTTCCGAAGAACGACTGGGGTGGAAACGACAAAGCATCCACCCCATGGAAGGACGCCGCCCTCGAGAAGCTCGGTGCAGGCTTCGGTACCGACAAGGCACCTGTCCAGTTCTCCGAGACCGACGGCGTCAACTTCACTGAAATTGCCAAGCTCAACCCGGACGTCATCCTGGGCGCCTACTCCGGCTTGACGGAAGAGGACTACAAGAAGCTCAGCGAGATCGCACCCGTCGTGGCCCAGCCGGAGCTGGCTTACGGCACGTCCTGGCAGGACTCCGCCACCATCATCGGCAAGGCCTTGGGCAAAGAAGCCGAGGCGACCAAGCTGGTTTCGGACACGGAAGCCACCATCAAAGAAAAGGTCTCCAAGTACCCGCAGCTTGAAGGCAAGACCTACATCTACGGCAACCTGGAACCGGCCAAGAGTGACGGCGTGAACGTCTACACGGCCAACGACAACCGGCCGCGGTTCCTCAGCTCCCTCGGAATGAAGCTCGCCCCGATTGTGGAGGAGAAGTCCAAGGGTTCCAAGGAGTTCTTCCTCGCCTGGTCGGCAGAGAAGGCCAATGAGCTGGACTCCGATATCTTCGTGACCTGGGTTCCGGATGCTGCCACCACAGATTCCATCAAGGCTGACCCGTTGCTCGGCCAGATCCCGGCCATCAAGAAGGGCGCCCTGGTCGCTGATCCGGACAACACCCTGACGCTGGCCATCTCGGCGTCCTCGCCGCTAAGCCTGCCGTGGTCACTGGACGCCTTCTTGCCGCAGCTGGGCAAGGCAGCCGACGCCGCAGCTAAGTAACACAGCATGACAACGACGACGGCGGCCAACAGTACGCGCCCGGGTTCAGTTTCTGGAGGACCCGCCAAATCGCCCGCGAAGGGGCATCAACTGCCGGTTCGCGGTGGTTCCAGGGTCGCCTGGCTGTTTGCCGCCGTCGTCGTTCTTGTCCTTATCAGCGCCGCGTCCCTGGCTGTCGGTGCCAGGGACGTCTCCCTGCAGACCGTTTGGCAGGCACTGACCAGCTTTGAGCCCGCCAATGGCGACCACGCCGTTGTGCAGGCTCGCCTCCCCCGCACCGTATTGGGACTGGTGGTGGGCGCCGCGCTAGGGCTTGCCGGCGCCGCCATGCAGGGTGTGGCCCGCAACCCGCTCGCGGATCCGGGCATCATGGGCGTCAATGCGGGCGCTGCCCTCGCCGTTGTCACCGGCATCTACCTGTTCGGCATCTCGTCGCTGACCGGCTACATCTGGTTCGCGTTTTTCGGCGCAGCCGCCGCTGCCACAGTGGTGTATCTGGTTGCGTCGCTGGGCAGGGACGGCGCGACGCCGGTGAAACTCGCCTTGGCGGGTGCTGCCCTCAGCGCGGGCCTCTTTTCGCTGATGAACGTGATCCTTGTTTCAAGCCAGGACACGCTTGACCGGTTCCGGTTCTGGCAGGTTGGCGGCATTGCCGGGCGTGAATGGTCAGTGGTGCTTCCGGGACTTCCCTTCCTGGTGATCGGTGCCGTTATAGTCCTGGGCACGGGAAGGATTTTGAACAGCCTGGCGCTCGGGGACGACACAGCGCGCGGACTCGGCCAAAATGTCAGCCTGGCTCGGGCAATAACGGCGGTGGGGATCGTGCTGCTGTGCGGCTCGGCCACGGCCTTGGCCGGACCGATTGGATTCGTCGGCCTTGTCATTCCGCACGCCGTGCGCTTTCTTACCGGTCCTGACTACCGCTGGATCCTGCCTTTCTCCCTCATCCTTGCCCCGGTCCTGCTGCTGGCCGCGGACATCATCGGCCGCGTGGTGCTGCTTCCGGGTGAAGTTCCGGCAGGCATCATGACCGCCCTCGTGGGTGCGCCGGTGTTCGTGTGGCTGGTTCGGCGCGGAAAGGGGGCAGGACTGTGACCACCACGGTAAAGACTGAACGCGACGCCGAGATGGCACTTCGCGGCAGTACCGGGCGCCAACATTGGGGTTTTCTGCCATTTCGGCGCACCGTCAACCGTACCGCTGTCCTCTCGGCCGCCGTCGTGCTTCTCTTCGCCGCCAGCGTGCTGCTGGGAAGCTACACCGTCACAATTCCGGACTTCTTCAAGATCCTCGTGGCCCATTTCACGGACGGACCCAAGATCCCCGGTGCGAGCTTCATCGTCATGGAAAACAAACTGCCCCGGGCCGTAATAGGGACCATGATCGGGGCTGCCTTCGGCCTCGCGGGAGGGCTGTTCCAGACCATGCTGCGCAACCCTCTCGCCAGCCCCGATGTCATCGGCATCAGCTACGGTGCAAGCGCGGCCGCCGTAACCGCCATCGTCGTTTTCGGGGCCACGGGAGCAGCAGTCTCCGGCGCAGCCTTTGCCGGGGCCCTCGGCGTCGCTGCTCTGATCTATGCCATTTCCCGCAGCGGCTCACTCGGCCCAGGCGGCGGACGCGGGGGTAATGCCGCCGGTAACCGCCTGATCCTGGCGGGGGTCGGCATAGCGGCCGCCCTCCATGCCGTAGTGAGTTTCCTGATGACCAGAACCGATATCCGCACTGCAGCGGATACCCTCGTCTGGCTCAACGGGTCCCTGAACTCCGCCACGTGGGACCGAGCCGGTGTTCTGGCACTGACCCTTGTTGTCCTGTTGCCGGCCGTCGCGGTGCTGGCCGGGCCCCTGCGCATCCTTGAACTCGGTGACGACGCCGCCTCCGGCCTCGGCATCAGGGTGGGAATGACCCGTCTGGCGGTGGTCCTCACTGCCGTGGCACTCGCTGCGGTGGCGACGGCGGCTGCCGGGCCCGTCGCGTTCGTCGCCTTTCTCGCCGGTCCCATCGCCCGCCGCTTCACCCGGAAGGCCAGCCTGCCGGCGTCGGCGCTGGTGGGCGTGCTCATCGTTCTCGCAGCAGATTACTTTGCCGCAAACATCGCCCCGCTGATGCTCGATGGCACTGTATTACCGGTCGGCGTGGTCACTGGTGCCCTCGGTGCCCCGTTCCTGCTGTGGCTCCTGGTCACTTCCAACCGAAAGGATGCCTGACATGGCAGTTCTGAACGCCAAGGACCTGACGCTCAGGTATGAGCAGCGCACGGTCATCGAACAGCTGTCCGCGGAGATTCCGGAAGGCAAGGTGACCATGATTGTCGGAGCCAACGCCTGTGGAAAATCCACCCTGTTGCGCGGATTGTCCCGATTGCTCAAGCCTGCGGCCGGTACGGTGACTCTGGATGGCAAGGATATTCACTGCAGGCCTGCACGAGAGGTGGCCCGGACGCTCGGCCTCCTCCCGCAGCACCCAACAGCGCCGGATGGCATCACCGTCCGTGAACTGGTGGGCCGTGGACGATACCCTCACCAGGGCTTTTTCCGCAGCTGGAGCCCTGAAGATGATCACGCAGTGCAGACCGCGCTGGATGCCACCGAAACCATGGAACTCGCCGATCGGAACGTGGACGAACTTTCCGGCGGCCAGCGCCAGCGCGTGTGGATTGCCATGGCCCTGGCCCAGGAGACGGACGTGCTGCTCCTGGACGAGCCCACCACGTATCTGGATCTGGCGCACCAGGTTGAAGTTCTGGATCTCGTGACAGACCTGAACCGCAAAAACGGGACCACGGTGGCAATCGTCCTGCACGATCTCAATCTGGCTGCCCGCTATGCGGATCACGTTATTGCCCTGAAGGCCGGAACTATCGTTGCAGAAGGTCCTGCGCTGCAAGTCGTCACTGAACATTTGGTCCGGGAGGTTTTCGGACTCGAATCCCGCGTCGTGCCCGATCCCATTTCAGGGACCCCGTTGATCATCCCTATCGGACGGCATCACGCGGAGGGCACCACTGCCCCAAAAGTGCCAAGCCCAAAAGTGCCAAGCGAAAACCTGGAGTTGGTCTCATGAACACAGCTAGTAACATCCCGGCAGGCATCATCAAGAACCAGTTGGCCACGGAGCCCATGACCCTGGCGTTCGACGTCACGGTCAGCGCCATCCAGGAACTTAGCCCTAACTTCCGGCGGGTCACCTTCGGCGGATATTCGCTGCGGGACTTCGGTGTCCATGGGGGAACGCTCGATCTGCGCATCAAGCTGATGATTCCTTCGCTGGCCCCTGACGGCACTTGCCTGCCCCTGCCCGTTTTCCAGATGGAGCAGGCCGGTTGGTACCAGGAGTGGCTGGCCATGGATCCAACCACCCGCGGTTCAATGCGAACCTACACCGTGAGGCGCGAACGCCTTGACGGGGTTTACCCCGAGATCGACGTCGACTTCGCGATGCACTTCGACTCAAAGGGCGACGGCGGCCCGGCGGCGAACTGGGCACTGAATGCCAAACCTGGCGATGCGATCACCATCATCGGGCCTAACAACCGGGCAGCCCATTGCGTCACTGCCGAAATCTACTCAGGAATTGAGTGGCGGCCGGGTCTGGCCCAGCGAGTCCTGCTGGCCGGGGACGAAACGGCCGTTCCTGCGATCAGCGCCATCCTGGAAAGTCTGCCCGCGGACATGACCGGACACGCCTTCCTCGAGGTCCCCGAAGCAGGCGATTTCCTGGATCTAAAGACAGCTGCCGACGTCGAAATCACTTGGCTCGCCAGAGGAGCCTCTATTGGCCGCTCCCGCCCGCACGGGCAACTCCTCACGGAAGCGGTGAAGTCTGCAGTGCCTGTGCCGGGCTGGGTGGGTATCAGGACGCCGGACGGTGCGGCCGGGCCGGAGCCTGAGGACGTGGACGTGGACCAGAACATCCTGTGGGAGACTCCAACGCGGATGGATACCGCAGCGATCGGGGCAACTAAGAACCCCGGTATGCCCGCAGGTGCCATGCCGTTCTATGCCTGGATTGCGGGGGAGGCGGGCGTGATTAAGGATTTGCGCCGCTACTTGGTGCGGGACGTCGGCATCGACCGGAAGCAGGTCGCGTTTATGGGCTACTGGCGGCAGGGGAAAGCGGAACTCTAACTATGCTGTGCGTCTTCGGACAGGAGTTGCACAGTAACGTTTCCGCCGAGCCTCCCTGGGCCGGTGTCCCGGCCCACCACTTGGGAGGCAGTTCGTTCAGGCTGCCATCCTCGATTGATGATGACGCGCCCGCGACCGGCGGGCTTTGTGGGGCTTCGCTGCAACGGCGACAAGGCCGCCGTCGGGAACCCTGCTGTCCCCGTCAAGGGTGGTCCCATGGCCCACTTGAGCTCCGGCGCCAATGCGTGAGTGGCTGCCGATGCGGACCCTGTTGCCCACGATCGTTCCCTCGCCCACGTAGACACCGTCGCCGATGAAGGCCAGGTCGCCAATCTTGGCCCGGCGGTCGATCCAGCTGCCATCCCCGATCCGGCAACCCGAACCGACGCATGCCCCTGCTTCGATATATGTAGTTGAACCGATGAAGGAACTCTCTTCCACTTCGGCGCCTGGGCCGACCAGCCCGCCACCGTTGGGATGCCGGCGGTACCTCGTGACCTTGCCGGCGTCGTCCTCAACTGATTCGATTTTCTTGCTCATTCCATTCCTAACTAGTGCGCACACCGCACCCAAGGAAATTAACGTTTTCCCGGCCAAATTGATTCCATAGCCTTAACGATTCCTGAGCCTCCCGGGCGCTGCGGTCTATGCGCAGATGACGCCCATGGTTCATGCCGACGTTGCCTCCCCGCCACCTGCCCGCCGCCTGCCCGCCGACTGTTCGTTACAAGGGCAGACTAGGTTTCTGGGGTGGCTGTCGATCCATCCCCAGAGCATGCTCTTCCGGGCAAAGACGGACGACGGCGCTTTGTCGCCTTGGGCGATTCCTTCACGGAAGGCGTCGGTGACTGGAACCGGAACCTGCCTAACGGCGTGAGGGGCTGGGCGGACAGGGTAGCGGAAAAGCTGGCGAAGTCAGAGCCTGGGTGGGAGTACGCAAACCTGGCAGTACGGAGCAAGCGCCTCAGGCATGTCATTGACGAGCAGTTGGAGCCGGCGCTGGCCCTTGAGCCCACACTGATCACGCTCTACGCCGGCGGAAACGACATCCTGGACTTCGGAACAGACGTCGACGCCCTTATGGAGGACTACGAGTATCTGGTGGCCAGACTCGCTGGCACCGGAGCCACCCTGCTGCTCTTCACAGGGTTTGACGTCAAAGTCTCGGCGGTTCTGGAGCCGTTGAAGAAACGCAACACGGCCTACAACAAGCGCGTCAGGGAACTGGCTGAGAAATACGGGGCCATCCTGGTGGACTACTGGTGTTTCGACGCCTTCCACGACCGCCGTATGTGGTCCTCAGACAGGCTCCACATGTCCAAGGCGGGGCACAAGTACCTCGCTGCCCGGGTGCTTGATCATCTGGGCGTCCCTCACAAGATCAGCCCCAAAGACTGGGAACCGCCGGCGAAACTGACCCTGAAAGAGTGGGAACGGCTGCAACGGCGTTGGGTCCATGACTGGGTGCTTCCCCTCGTGGGCCGCAAACTCAGGGGCGTGACCTTGGGGGATCAGCTGGGGCCGCGTTGGCCTGTGCCGGTTAAGGTTCCTGTCAAAGGCGGCTTGAAGCGGCTCGCTGAAACAGTTGACGGCAAGGCGCGGTAAGGCCGGAGTGCGCTCAGTTGTCCAGCAGATTCTCGAATCCGGGTGCCACTCTGTTGGCGTGGAACTCCATCACCTCAAACTCGGCCACGCCATTGACGTAGAAGGGATCCTTGGCAAGGGACGCGTCGAGGCTGTCCCGGTCGGTCGTTGACAGGAGCAGTGCGCCGGTGCGCGGAATCTTCCGGCCTGCAGCGATGAAGACACCCTCATCGAAAGCCTCCTGCAACCAGGAAACATGGTCCGCCAGGTGGTAGTCCACGATGTCCGTGGGCACCTTGTAGCTCAGGGAAATAACGTACATGGGGACAGCCTACCGAGGCAGTGCCCGCGGGACTTGAACCGTCAAGCATTTTTACTCTTAAGATGTACCTATGAGCGAACCACGATGGCTGAATGCAGACGAACGCCGCGCGTGGCTTGCCCTCATGAGCATTAACACCCTGCTTCCGGCAGCTCTGGACTCGCAACTTCACAGTGTCGGCAAGTTGTCCTTGTTCGATTACCACGTCCTGGCGATGCTCTCTGAGACGGAATCCCGCTTCCTCCCCATGAGTGAACTGGCTGCGCGGACCAGTGCATCCCTTTCAAGGCTTTCGCACGTTGTTACCAAGCTGCAAAACCGGGGTTGGGTGGAGCGGCGCCCGCACCCCGGGGACGCAAGGGTCACCACCGCACACCTTACTGACGCCGGGATGGACACGATCGTGGGTCTGGCGCCCGGGCATGTGGAATCCGTCCGCGCCCTGTTCCTGGACGCGCTCAGCGAGGAAGATGTAGCCGACCTTGCCCGGATCGGTGAAAAGATCGTGTCCCGCCTGGACGATGACCACTGGATCCTCCGCGAAGGCTAAACGGAATCCGGCGTGGCGGCCCTTTTGTTGCTCCCAGCAACTGATGGCAGACTGTCGCTATGGATTTTTCTACCCGGTACGTGGCTTTGGGGGACTCCTTCACGGAAGGCGTGGGCGATGACGATCCCACCCGCCCGAATGGTGTCCGAGGCTGGGCGGATCGTGTAGCGGAGCAACTCGGCACTGCGGATCCTTCCTTCGGCTACGCCAACCTCGCGATCCGCGGGAGGAAGCTCCGCCGGATCCTCGCCGAACAGGTGGATGCCGCCGTCGAGCTTAAACCCACCCTGGTGACCATCTACGCCGGAGCCAACGACATCCTGCGCCCGAAGGTTGATATCGACGGGCTTCTTGAGGAGTACGACGCCGGTATCCGCAAGTTGAGTGCCACGGGTGCCACCGTAGTGATGTTCACCGGGTTTGACTCCCGCGGCTCGAAAATCTTCAGCACCACGCGCGGACGCACGGCCATCTATAACGAGCTGGTGCGAGGTATCGCCGGTGACCATGGCGCCCTGCTGGTCGACTACTGGCGCTTCAGCGAATACTACGACTGGGGAATGTGGGCTCAGGACCGGATGCACATGTCTGCTGCCGGGCACGCCAACATGGCAAAGCGCGTGCTGACTGTCCTGGAACACGACCATTCCATTGAAGTCCCTCCCATGACCCCCGTTCCCGAAATGAGCCGTACCCAGGCACTGCGTGCAAACGCGCGGTGGGTCCGTGAGTTTGCCGGGCCCTGGGTCGTCCGCCGGGTCACCGGAAAATCCTCCGGAGACGGCCTGAATCCGCGGTACCCGGAGCTGACCCGCCTCTAGGGCGGGCCCGCAGCTTATACACCCTAAGAGGGCGGATTGGTCTTTAGTTGCCTTAACTCGTAGACTTGGTAGGCGCTAAGTGCGCGGAGCGTGCGCAATTGCTCCGGTGGCCCGGTAATTTTCTCCAGGGTAGCCGGTAGTTAGGGGCTCAAGTTGCGTGACTAACCGTTCACCCTGATCACTTTGGGTCGCACTTACCCGCATGGTCCTGCAGCAGATATGCGGATCATTACTTTCAATTCTTGAGGAGAAGTCATGGCAGCACACTGCCAAGTGACCGGAGCCGAGCCGGGCTTTGGGCACAGCATTTCGCACTCGCACCGTCGCAACAAGCGCCGGTTCGATCCGAACATTCAGAAGAAGCGCTACTGGGTTCCGTCCCTGCGCCGTAATGTCACCCTGCAGGTCTCTGCACGTGGCATCAAGACCATCGACGTTCGCGGCATCGACGTAGTCGTCGCCGGCATCCTGGCACGAGGAGTAAAGCTCTAATGGCAAAGGATAAGGACGTACGTCCCATCATCAAGCTCAAGTCGACCGCTGGCACGGGTTACACCTACGTCACGCGCAAGAACCGTCGTAACGACCCGGACCGCATGGTTCTGAAGAAGTACGACCCCAAAATCCGCCAGCACGTCGAATTCCGAGAGGAGCGCTAAACATATGGCTAAGAAATCCAAGATTGCTCGTAACGAGCAGCGCAAGGTCATCGTTGAGCGCTATGCCGAAAAGCGTCTCGCTCTGAAGAAGACGCTGGTTGACCCCAACGCCACTGACGAAGCACGCGAAGAAGCACGCCTCGGCCTGCAGAAGCTGCCCCGCAACGCGTCCCCGATCCGTCTGCGCAACCGCGACATCATCGACGGCCGTCCCCGCGGTACCTTCCAGAAGTTCGGTATCTCCCGTGTTCGCTTCCGCGACATGGCTCACCGCGGTGAGCTCCCGGGCATCACCAAGTCTTCCTGGTAATCCAGCGCTGCTGATTCCAGCTGCTTGAGAAGGGCCGGCAACCATCTGGTTGCCGGCCCTTCTTCTGCGTTAACGCCACTGCTGCTTCCCAGTGGGAAGGGGGCCGGGGGTACCCACCACACACAATGGAAGTACGACGGCGCCTGGCTCAGTGAGGCTGCTTGTGGCCCGTTTTCCCCGGAACGGCGGAGTTGCGGAAGGCCCCGAAGGTGGGTTTGCGGTGGGCCCGTTGTGGGTGTATTGTTTTCTAAGTCGCCGAGAGGGAGACCAGCGAAGAGCTGGTTACCGGAGAGCGGCCAACCCCCAATTCAAGACCAGATTCTGGTAGGACTTTCGAGTGCTGCCGATCAGGCCGGGGGACGTGTTGTCGACCGGTGCGGTCCTGAAAGATGGATTTGCACAGGAGCCGAAAACCGGGTAAGTTTGAAAAGTTGCTCCGGAGCGATCCACGGCTGTGAAGTGTTGTGGTGGTGCCGGGTGTGTCTGTTGTTTGAGAACTCAATAGTGTGCCAAGTTTGTTGATACCAATTGTTTTAT
>NZ_JAPSHJ010000043.1:0-7273 GCF_031179985.1 Arthrobacter sp.
GCGTTCAAGGCCAGCGGTTACCAGAAGAAAATCAACGAGGACCGCGTCGGCGGCCAGCAAGCCGGATGGGGCGCGTGAAAACGATACAAACCGATAGCGGCGCCGGCCAACCTTGGCGGCTTGGTTGAAGCGGGAGTGGTGGGGCCGTGGTCAGGACATTGAGTCATGACCACGGCCCTTCCGCTCCTCCTAGGCTTTGGTGAGGGCCAGTTGCGGGTACAGAGCCTCGATGGGGGCGCTGAGTCCGGCCTTGAGCTGCACGGATGTCTCGTCCGCGAGAACCTCGTATTCGCCTGCTTCGACTGCATCCAGGACGGTGCTCACCAGATCGGCCGGATCCGTCTTGGGATCGGTGCTGTGCGCCGCCATAGCGGTGTCCACCCATCCGACGTGGACGCCCACGACGTGGACCCCTTCGGGGGCGAGTTCCAGGCGCAGAGAGTTGGTGGCCGACCAAAGGGCTGCCTTGGTGGCGCTGTAAATGCCACCGACGGCGTACCAGCTCATTGCAGAGTGGATGTCGATAATGACGGATTCGTTACTCGCTGAGAGGATCGGTGCGAAGGCCCGGGCGAGGAACAGCGGGCCGAGGAAGTTCGTCTCCACGTTGTTCCGGATTTCCTCATCCGTGTGCGTGAGGATCCCGAAGCTGGCCACGGACGCACCGGCATTGTTGATCAACACCGTGATGTCGCCCGCTGCCTCGACAGCTGCCTGAATGGAAGCGGGATTGGTGACGTCCAGGGTGAGCGGGACAATCCGCTCGTCGTCCCAGGTTCGGGGGGTACGGGCGGTGGCGTAGACCTTGCTCGCGCCGCGGGCGAGGGCATCGTGGACGAAATGGGTTCCGATGCCGCCGTTTGCTCCGGTGACCAGGACGACTGCTCCATTGAGTGAAGGCATATCACGAACTTTCTGGTTATGAGTTGTCTCCGCAGCGACCGCTGCGGAGATTGAGTCTGCCACCGTTGGTCGGTTTTTCCGGGCGGAACGAATAATCATTCCCTCCCCGCCGTGATGACTCTACTCATAACCGAGTGCAATCAGTTTAAATTCCCGTGGGGTTCAACTGATCGGTTTTATTCTGCCGACGGCCGCTTCCGCTGCTGTTTGGTCGCGGCCCGCTGTTCCTTTGCGGCCAGGCGACGGCGGTTCGATGCCCGCGTGGGTTTGGTTGCCCGGCGGGGAGCAGCCTCGGGAGCAAGAGCCTCTGCCACGAGGTCGGAAAGCTTGGCCAGTGCGATTTCGCGATTGCGCAATTGGGAGCGCCGCTCAGAAGCTGTCACTGTGATCACACCGTCGATGAGGCGTCGCTCGAGCCGCGTGAGCAGCATCAGCCGTTGAGAATCCGAAAGAGCTGCAGAGTTTGCGACATTCCACGAAAGCTCAACGCGGCTGTCTGAAGTGTTGACGTGTTGGCCGCCCGGACCCGACGAACGGGAGAACCGCCAGTTGAGCTCCGAGGTGGGAATCGTGAGCGCGGGCAACACCTCAAGATCCATGCAACCAGCGTCGCACAACATGGGCGCAATGGAAGCACCCGCATCGGAGTGCTAGCCGGGTGTTCCGGCAGCAGGGCCAGTGGACCGCCGTGAAATGAGCTCTGAAGCCCCGGCAGATGGGTGGTGCCATTGATCTGCCCAAGAAGTTCGTGGACTGCTGCGCGCCCTTGCGTGGCGAAGTCGACACGGATCGTGGTGAGGGGCCGGCCAGGTCATCGCCACGGGAAACAACACCAATGATGCCAACATCGGCAATGCGAACGTCCCGGACGTGGTCCTGGAAAACTCCGGCGCAGCGCAGAACCCCGATACTCAGTACTGGCACGTAGTGACCAAGGCAGATGGCAACGAGACGCTGCTGAACAAATCGGGCGGGCGTGAAGCCGCCGTCTGGACTGGAAGCGCCACGGTCGGGCAACGGATCGGCCAATGGGTCGACAACAGCGCCCCGGGCCTGTGGAACCTCATGGATAACGGCAATGGTTACGTCCGCTTCCAAGTAATAAAGAACACCAATGTGTACCTGACAGGATCTGCCGCCACAGGGTCTGCCGCTGGCTCGCCGCTAACGTTGCAGAATGCTGCCACGGACGGTTCGCAGGACTGGCAGCTTGTGGCAGAGCCTCAGCCCCAGGCGAAGACCCTCCTGGGGGCGCAATCGGGCAAATGCCTGGACCTCTTCGGCTCCGATACCCGGGACGGCGCAGTGGTTGATATCTACACCTGCGATGGCGGCATGAACCAGAACTGGACTCTCGACTCCTCCGGGCAGTTGGTCAATGCCCACTCCGGCAAGTGCCTGGACGTCAAAGCCCAGTCAACCTCCAACGGTGCCGTCGTGCAGCAATGGTCCTGCACAGGAGGCGGCAACCAGAAGTGGACGTACAACCAGGTCACCCGGCAGCTCCTCGGGCAGCAATCGGGCAAATGCCTGGATGTAAATCAGGGGAGTACCGCAAACGGCTCCCGGGTGGTGATCTGGAGCTGCAGCAGCCAGACCAACCAGCAGTGGACGATGCGTTAGGACAAATCGTAAAACACATCCGGTTGGTGCGGGTTCTTCCCTGAAGACCCGCACCAACTTTGCGCGTGTGCTAGACGATTGCAGCCTTCAACTCCTTGGCGGCGAGAGCCGGATCTGCTGCGCCGTAGATGGATCCACCGGCGACGGCTACGTCAGCACCAGCCCGCTGCACAGCCTCTATGGTGCTGAGGTTCACGCCACCGGCCACAGAGAAGGGAACACAGGCCTCTTCCCCTGCACTGAGCAGTCCATTGAGGTCAAAGCCCGGCTGTGCCTGCTCGTCCAGGCCCGCATGGAACTCCACAAATTTGGCACCCAGGGCGCGGGCCTCTTTGGCTCGCGTGACCTTGTCCGGCACACCGATGAGGTCCACCACAATGCCCTTGTTGTGTGCCTTGGCAGCCTTGACTGCGCCGGCGATGGTCGAGTCGTCTGCGCTGCCAAGAACAGACACCAGATCAGCGCCCGCTTTGAAGGCAATGTCCGCTTCCAGCTCGCCGGCGTCCATGGTCTTCATATCGGCGAAGACGGTTTTGTCCGGGTGGGCAGCCTTGACTGCGGTAACGGCAGCGAGGCCTGCTGCCTTGATCAAGGGTGTGCCGAGCTCGATGATGTCTACGTATTCGGCAACTTTGCCGGCCAGTTCGAGGGCGTCTTCGACTGTGAGAAGGTCCACAGCAACTTGGAGTTTCATGATGATGTTTTCTTTCTGTTTGGAATTACGGTGATGCAGAGACTGGCTGGAGAAGAGGTGAACGTAATGACCGGGGCTACTCGAGGTTGGCGTGCCGGAGCCAGAGCTGTTCCGCCGGCACGTCAGCGTTCCCCCAGAGTGTCTGGAAGACGGCTTCGGTTGCGAGGAAAAGCACTTGCTCGAACAGGCTGCCGGAGTATTGACGGGAAACCCCGGATCTGTGATCGGTCTTTTGTTGGGCCGGAATGATGACCAGATCGTCACTGAGCAGGGCCAGCGGCGATCCCTGGTTGGTGGTGAAGACGGCAACCCTGGCCCCAGCGGTGGCTGCTGTTTCTGCCGCCTTGACTACCCCTGACGTGGTACCGGAGCCGGACGCTACCAGGAGCAAGTCGCCGGAGCTGATGGCAGGGGTGGTGGTATCCCCGGCAACATGGACAGTCAGGCCCAGATGCATCAACCGCATGGCCGCCATTCTCAGTACGAGTCCGCTCCTGCCTGCCCCCGCGACGAACACCCGCTCCGCCTGGCCTATGTGCAGCGCGAGTCCGGCCAGTTGCCTGTCATCTATTTGCGCGGCGGTGTCCGCAATCTCATTCCGGACGAGGGACAGGTTAAAGGCAATAGTGCTGACAGTTTCTGCCACTGTGATTGCACCAGCCGTGTTTGGGTTCACGTTATTGGGTTTCCTTGTTTCGTCATCGGCGGTATTGGGCTCGATGCGCTGCTTTCGTCTGCTTTCATCCTGCCCATGATGGGGGATAGGCGTAACGATGATTTGTGATGGTGCTGGCTATACTTTCGGATAGCCAGCGGTTTCCGGATAGTGTGTTGGGATGAGCACATCCGGGCAGTCACTCGTATCAGCGCCGCCACCTTTCCCCTTCGACGGGATGTGGTCCGTTCTGCGCGCGGTAATGGCTGTGGCACAAGCTCCCCTCACAACCATCGCCGAGCGGTTGTTCGACGGTTTGTTGCCATATTCAGGCGGCAGCTCGCTGGTCATCTTCACCGAAGACTGCACGGGGCGTCCGCAGAAGAAGGCTGGGGAGAAAGGGATAATCTCCCGGATTTCCATCCCCGAACTTCAGAATTTGCGCGCATCCCTGGCGGACGATCATCCTTGGTACGGGGATGCTGAGATAGCGGCGCAGCACCGGCCGGTTCTCGCCATGAAACATGCGCCCAGCAACGCCCTGCTCGTCATCACCTATCCCTGCCGTTCCAAGGACGAGGGTGAGGCCGACGCGTGTTTGGAGCTGGTTCAGTACTTATGGCAGCTGGCCGCGCAACGGATTCAGGAGAAGGTCAGGGAGGCTCCGCCGTCGTACTTACTGGAATCCCGGGCGGCATCCGCCGAGCGCATACGCGTAACGGGGGAACTGGTCGACCAGCACTCCACCACCCTGGAGACACTCCTCGCGGCGCTGCGGTCAACTTCAATGGACGATGCCGTGGCGCGCACAACGGTCACGTCGCTGACGGCCAAGGCGCTGGTCGGGCTGCGCACGCTCAGCGACCGTACGGCTGACCTCGTCGAGGAGCCGGTCGCAAGAGCCTTTGAGCGGCTGCGGGAGGATCTTAGGCCACTGACCCGGTTCAGCGGCATCAACGTCGAGTTCATCGAGCCGCCTCTGGGCGGGAGGGCCCTGCCCGGCGAGATTGCGCATGCGGCGAGGGCGATTGTCAGGGGATTGCTGCTTGCAATGATGGAACAGCCTGAGGTCCGGCGGGTGCGGGCGCAGTGGGACTGCGACGGTGAAAATCTCTTAATAAACGTGCGCGACGACGGACTGGGGGCCATCTCTGCGGAGGACCCCGGAATTGGCCGGCTCGACCGGCGGGTCCAGGCACTGTCCGGTCGCATGCAGATCGATGTCATGGCTGGCTGGGGCGCGGACGTCAGCGTCACCCTGCCGCTGGATCCACCGTCAAAGCCGGCAGGTGATGTGGCGGCTTGGAATCTCGCCGCCCGCGAACTGGAAGTCCTTCAGCATCTGGCTGCCGGAAAACGCAACCGCACCATCGCCTCGGCTCTGAACATCAGCGAGAACACGGTGAAGTTCCACGTGCGGAACCTTTTCAAAAAGCTCGACGTCGGCTCCCGCACCGAGGCCATCGCGCTGGCCCACAGCCACGGCCTGCGCTGACCGGGGTCATCAAGGGCTCCGTGATGTCCCACCTATCCGTTTGGGTAGATGATGACCAGCAGATGCTGACTGGAGGGCCTGGCCCGTCACATCAGAGTGAGCCGGTCGGCGATCCCGGCTTTGGTGAAGGCCTCGATGAGTTCCTCACGTCCTCCACGGAAATGTGCCCAGCCTTCGAAGTGGGCAGGGATGACCCGACGCGCACCGAGCAGCGTTGCGGCTTGGGCTGCCAGGGCGTTGTCCATGGTGACGAGCGCGCCATCAAGCACTGGTTTATGCCGCACGCCGCCAATAAACAGCACAGCAATATCAATCGGCCCAACCCGCGCAGCGATCTGTTCAACGAGGGGCAAGGAAGCGTTGTCACCACTGACGTACACACTGGGGTGCCCGGGAGCGGTGAGCAGGAAACCGATGACGTCGCCGGCAACATCCTCGCTCCCTTCGGGGCCGTGCAGGGCGGGCATCGCGGTGACGGTGACAAGCGTCCCATCCGGCGCCTGAAGTGTGGTCTTTTGCCAAAACTCAAGGCCCTGCGCGGAGCCGCCGAGCCTCCGCGAACCGCTGACTGTCGTTAGGGTTACCGGCACGTGAGCCAGGAATTCCCGCCCTGATCGGTCGAGGTTATCGTCATGCTCGTCATGGGACAGAAGGACTGCGTCAACCTTGCCAAGAGTCTCCGGGCTGGCCGGAGAGCGCTCGGTCTTCACCAGGGAGAACCCTGGGATTGGAGTTGGGTACTCGCCCGGTTCGTCAAAGGTCGGATCGGTCAGCAGGCGCAGGCCCGCGTAGTCGATGACCACTGTAGGGCCACTGAGCACTCGGATCGGGACGTCCGGTTCGGCGGTGTGTGTCGTTGTCATGCGATGCTCCTAGCGGGGTAAAATCATTCCACGGAAAGTATTCCTTGGAACTGAAATGCGTCGCCACCCCTTGCCGTCAGGCAAGGGTGGCCGACTTGGGTGGATGGATAGGTGTGAGATGCCCGATCTGAAGGGGCTGTACCACGATCTCGTGCGGTTTGAGACCGAGTTGTGGGCGGTGGTCGACGCCCGGTTGCGCGGTGAGTGTGATCTCCAATTGACCTGGTTCGAAATAATGCAGCGGCTGGGGCAGGCTCCAGGTAAGAGAATCCAGGACCTGGCGGGCGATTTCGCCATCAGCGTGGGTGGCACCAGCAAGGTAGTGGATCGCATCGAGGCCGCGGGATACTGCAGGCGTATTCCCAATCCAAATGACCGCCGCTCGGCGCTGTTGGAACTTACTGAGGAAGGCAGAATCAAGCTTTCACAGGCCCTGCCGGTATTTGAGGATGAACTGGATCGGCGGTTCCGCTCAGTCCTGGGCGCGGCGGAACTCGAACGCATGGAACTGAGCCTTCGGCTCCTGCGCGCCAGCGCCTTTTCGGAGACCGGGCGGGCGGCCTAGCTTCGCTTAGGCCGTCAGGGCGGGCATTGAGAAGATACCGAAATGGTGCCCGGTATTGTCCTGCAGTCGTGCGAAGCTGACGCCGGCGGCATCCGTAACCGGTTCCATGAGCACCTCGCCTCCGAGCGCCTTGGCTCGCTCAATGGTCTCGGGAATGCTTGCCACGAGCACGTAGAACACAGCGTAATCGGGGAAGCGGCCAGCGTGATCGAAAATTCCACCGACCGGGCCCCGCGCTCCCGGGGTTATAGCTGCATGGTAATCAACCCCCTCCAAGTCGGAGTTCAGTTTGAACTTCCAGTCAAAGAGTTCTCCAAAGAACTTCCTGACCTCCTCAGGCCTGTCGCTGCCAACCTCGAACCACGCCACCGAATTCACTGCGGGACCATTCATAGCTCTCTCCTGACTGCCCCGAGAGGGGCTTGATCGACTTTCCCGTCCTGACCGGCGGGCCCAATCAGAAGGTCCACCACCG
>NZ_JAPSHJ010000043.1:7373-32262 GCF_031179985.1 Arthrobacter sp.
CGTATCAGATATAGTTGCCGAGGAATATACATCGGAAAGTTCGTGGATGCCGGAGGAACGATGAAGACAGCTCAGGGGATGCCCGCCGATGGCCATCATTGGATGCCTCCGCTGGCAATCGAAGTGCGGGGAGCGAAGGTTCACAACCTGAAGGATGTGGATGTGACTGTGCCGCTGCGGCAGTTGGTCGCCATAGCGGGGGTATCCGGTTCGGGCAAGTCATCGCTGGCGATGGGTGTCCTGTACGCCGAGGGATCGCGACGCTATGTAGAAGCACTGTCCACCTATACGCGCCGACGGATGTCACACGCGCCAAGGGCGGCGGTAGACAGTGTCAGGCATGTGCCGGCCGCTCTTGCCCTGCGCCAGCGGCCGGCCGTTCCCGGGGTGCGGAGCACGTTTGGAACGTCCACGGAGTTGCTCAATGTTCTGCGGCTGATGTTTTCGCGTCTGGGATCCCACGTCTGCCCAAACGGGCACCGCTTGCAGCCGACAATTGACGTGGCCGCGAACAAGGACCTGCTGTGCCAGACGTGCGGGGCTGAGTTTTATCCGCCCGGTGCTGAAGTGCTCGCGTTCAATTCCGACGGCGCGTGTCCCGGTTGCTCAGGTACCGGCATTGTCCGCGACGTGAATGACGCCACGCTGGTGCCTGACGAGACCAAGTCCATTGAGGAGGGCGCAGTGGCTCCGTGGTCGATGTTCGGGCTGACCGTGATGCCGCAGGTGGTCGCTGCGTTCGGTGTGCGCACCGACGTTCCGTACGGCGAGCTCACTCCCAGGGAGCGGGAGGTGGTCATGGACGGGCCCGAGGAGAAGAAACACATTTCGGTGCCGTCCAAGAGCGGCAAGCTGTTTGAATTGAACTTCACCTATAGAAATGCGCGTCAGGCAGTCCAGCAGGCCATGAATAAGGCGACGACCGAGCAGGGCCTTACCCGGGTGAACAGATTCATCAGCGCCCAAGTCTGTCCGAGCTGCCACGGTTCACGCCTGAGCGAGCAGGCCCGCAGAAGCCAGCTCACAGGAAGGAACCTGGCGGAGGTGACAGCGATGACTCTTGACCAGATCACCACGTGGGCGCCAACCGTGGAGAAAACCTTGCCGGCACAGATGCGCCCTATGGCCCGGAACCTGGTGACGAAGCTGCTGGAGATGGGTGAGCGCCTGCTTGAACTGGGCCTGGGATATCTCAGCCTTGACCGGCCTGGTTCCACCTTGTCCACAGGGGAGAGGCAACGCGTGCAACTGGCACGGGCGGTCCGCAACGAAACCACAGGGGTCCTCTACGTGCTGGATGAACCCTCGATCGGCCTGCACCCAGCCAACGTTGACGGCCTGCTGGGCGTGATGAGGGACCTGCTGCGTGACGGCAATTCTGTGGTGTTGGTCGACCACGATGTCCAGGTGCTTCGGGAAGCAGACTGGCTGATCGAGATCGGCCCCGGCTCCGGAGGCGAAGGCGGAACGATCCTGGCCACCGGCACAGTCAAAGATCTGGACCAGAACCCGGACTCCTTGGTGGGCAGATTCCTCACCGGACGGGAGCCAGCTGTCATCCGCCCACGCACCACCGTGGAGGAAATCTACAATCGTGGCCGCATCCGCATGAGTACCTCACCGCTACACACCGTTCACGCCCTGACGGCAGAAATTCCCCTGGGAAGACTCACGGCAGTGACAGGCGTCTCGGGCTCCGGAAAGACCACCCTCATCCTTGACAGCCTGGTTCCGGCAGTCCAAGCAGTAAGCGAGGGTTCAGCCATTCCCTCTCATGTAAGGAGCCTCGACGCTCCCGGCATCACCCGAGTGTCCACCGTGGATGCCACTCCGATTGGTATAAACGTCCGTTCGACCCTGGCCACGTACAGCGGAGTCATGGATGACCTCCGCCGCCTGTTTGCCTCCCTGGACGCAGCAAAACGTTTCGGACTAAAGGCTGCGGATTTCTCCTACAACACGGGTTCGCTGCGATGCCCGCGCTGTGAAGGGACCGGCCAGATAGTCCTCGATGTCCAGTTCCTCCCGGACATGGACATCGCCTGCCCGGACTGCAACGGTACCCGGTACGCACCGCAAGCAGAGCTCATACGCCGCTCATCCTCCACCGACGGCGGGAAGCCTACGGGTGATTTCTCCCTTCCGGGGCTGCTGGCAATGACCGTCAAGGATCTGATGGTTCACGTTGGTGATATCCCGAAGGTGCGCACCAAACTGCAGACTCTCCTGGACCTGGGACTGGGCTACCTGACCCTTGGCGAAAGCACCCCGACACTCTCAGGTGGCGAAGCGCAGAGGTTGAAGCTCGCTTCTGAACTTCATCGAAACCAAGCGGGAACCCTCTTCGTTCTTGACGAGCCCAGCGTAGGCCTGCACCCGCTGGATGTCCGTACTTTGCTGACCGTGCTACAGCGACTGCTGGACAAAGGGGCAACCGTCATCGTCATCGAACACGACCTGGACATGATCGCCAACGCCGACCACGTCATCGACATGGGCCCCGGTGGCGGCAGTGCCGGTGGAACCATCGTCGCCACCGGCACTCCCGGGCAGGTTGGCGCGCACGTCATGAGCGAAACCGGTCGATACCTCAGGCGGCTTAGCCTCTGACACATCAAAGCGTTGCGGAGGCCAGCGAGCAGGGCCTTCGCGGACATTCCGGAGGGCCCGCTGCCACGTCCCCGGCCTCATCGTGGACCGGGGGGAGCATTGAATGACCTGATATTCCCGCACCCATAGAGGAAGCCTCTGCCGATTTGGCAGAGGCTTTCCCTCTTTTGACGCCGATGTCGTCTGCTTCTCCTTGACAAAATAACTGAGTGAACTCAGAATTGAGTCTGTTCGTTTATTTGATTGGCCGTATGGCCATCACACAACTTTCACCAACAAGGAGCAGGCAGCATGAGAGCGTTCGTTATCAAGGAGTACAAGGGTCCGGTGGAGGAATCGGATGTTCCGGAGCCGACTGTGGGGGAGCGCGATGTGCTCGTCCGGGTCCAGGCTGCGGGCCTGAACGTGCTCGACGAGAAAATCCGCGCGGGCCAGCTCAAGCAGATCCTGCCCTACCGGCTGCCTTTGATTCCGGGCAACGACGTGGCCGGAACCGTCATCCGTGTGGGCGCCGCGGTACGCGCTTTCAAGCCGGGGGATGAGGTTTACGCCCGCCCGGATCAGGACCGTATCGGCACCTTTGCCGAGCGGATCGCGGTCGATGAGGCGGATCTGGCTCTCAAGCCGGAATCGATCAGCATGGAGGAGGCCGGATCCTTGCCCTTGGTGGCACTAACCGCGTGGCAGGCCCTTGTTGAGCGCGGCAATGTCCGGCCGGGACAGAAGGTCCTTATCCACGCCGGCGCCGGGGGAGTCGGTTCTATCGCGATCCAGCTCGCCAAGCATCTCGGTGCGACGGTCGCCACCACGGCAAGTGCCGGGAACCTGGACTTCGTGCGGGAGCTCGGCGCAGACATCGCCATCGACTACCGCAACCAGGACTTTGAACAGCTCCTGAGCGGCTACGACCTTGTGCTGGATAGCCTCGGCGGCGAGACCCTTCAAAAATCCCTGCGGGTGCTGCGGCCTGGTGGTAGGGCTATCGAAATTTCCGGCCCTCCGGACCCGGCCTTCGCCCGTGAGGCAGGCCTGAATCCGGTGCTGCGCCTCGCCGTCACCGCCCTGAGCGCGGGCATCCGCCGTCAGGCCAGGAAGCTGGGCGTCAGCTACGAGTTCCTGTTGATGCGCGCCAGCGGGGACCAGTTGCGCCAGATCACCGCCCTGATCGACAGCGGTGCACTGCGCCCGGTCGTCGGACGGGTTTACCCCTTCGACCAGACTGTCCTGGCCCTTCAGGGCCTGGAAAAGGGCGGCATTCGCGGCAAGGCCGTCATCAGCAACCGCTGAATATCTCACGCACAGCAGCGTGGAACCAGGCGAGCACGCCCTTCTCATTCCAATCAACAACTCACTCCCCAGGAGCACCATTATGAATACCTTGAATGAACCCGTCGTCACCTCTTACGCCAAAGCACCGGCCCACACCATCAATGCCGGAGGCGTCAGCTACGCCTACCGTGAGCTCGGGCCCAAGGGCGGGGTGCCGGTCGTCTTCTTCGTCCATCTGGCCGCGACCCTGGATAACTGGGACCCGCGCATCATCGATCCCATCGCGAAGAACCGCCACGTCATCACGTTCAACAACCAGGGCGTCGGCGCCTCGACCGGGCAGGTGCCCGACAGCATCGAAGCGATGGCCGAGGACGCCTACACCTTCATCAAGGCCCTCGGACACGAAAAGATCGACATCTTCTCCTTCTCCCTCGGCGGCATGGTCGCCCAGGCCCTGATCGCTAAACACCCGGAACTGGTCCGCAAGCTCGTCCTCACTGGAACAGGCCCCAAGGGCGGCAAAGACATCCACAAAGTCATCGGAACCACCTACTATGACATCCTCCGCGCAGCCCTGACCCGCTCCGATGCCAAGGAATTCCTGTTCTTCAACCGCGACGCGGCAGGAAAGCAGGCCGGGAAAGCCTTCGTGCAACGACTCGAAGAACGCACCGCCGACCGCGACGCACCCATCACAATCAAAGCCTTCCAGACCCAACTGAAAGCCATCAAAAAATGGGGTCTGGGCACACCGGCAGACCTCTCGAAAATCACCCAGCCCACCCTGATCGCCAACGGAGACAACGACCGCATGGTCCCCTCGGTCCTCTCCGAAGACCTGCACCGCCGCATCAACGGCTCCGAACTGATCATCTACCCTGGCTCCGGCCACGGAGGCATCTTCCAGTTCCACAACAAATTCGCCCCCATCGCCGTCGACTTCCTCACCCCCTGACCGACGCCGAAACCCACCGAAGGGACGAGCAAATGTCCACCACGATCCCGTACACAAAAAAGCTGTTCGCATCATCAATCATGCTGTGGATCCGCGCCGACCAACCCCGCCAGCAGGGGATGGACTACTGGAAGGGCCCCCACTCAAAAATCATCTCCCCGACCCCCGGGTTCAACGAGTACCGCCAGATCCACCTGGCCGAGGCCAATCCCGGGCTATGGCCGTCCACAACCGGGCTCGATACCGCCATTCCCGCAGACCGCCGGATCGACGGCGTCGCCGAAGTCACCTTCGCCTCAGTACTCTCCCCGTTACTGGGCCGCAAACAGACCCGCCTCGCGTACCAGGACGAGATCAACGTGTTCCGGCGCACCCTGCTCTACGCCGGGCTTCCTAACACTGCCCGCTGGTACGACGTCGCCCGGTCTGGCGAGAAAACAGGCGCCCGGGCCCTGATCTACCTCAGGAGAAGAGAAGGCGTCGGCACCCGCACGTTCCGGAAATTCATCACCGACGAGCTTGTGCCCGCACTCGCGAACACCGGCGAGCTAACAGAACTCCGGACCCAGACGTTCATGCCCTGGAACGAGAAGCTCTGGGACACCCCCAATGTCGCCCACGACAACCCTAAAGACCAGCACTTCCACGCCTCAGTGAGCCTCGGCTTCGCAGATTCTTCAGCTGACGTGGGATTCTTCAGGAGCAGCACAGTCAGGAGCCTGTCCGTCCCCCTGGCCTCGGTGGCGTCCGCCGTCCATGCCTACGACGTGACCGCGGCGCTGACCTATGTAAAGGACGGACGCATACTCCCGCACTACGAGGCGTAGACCGCATACAGTCTTCCTCGGAACCAGGATGGCTGCGTGAAAGAATGAACGAAGGCAGATTCGAGCAACAGTTCTGACTATGCTCCCTAACCAGCAAGATCAGAATACTTTTCCGGAGGAAACGTAATGTCAGTCACCCCTCAGCAGGTTGGACGGCGCGAGCGGAACAAGCAGCACAAGCTCGACCGCATCACCGCAGCCGCCCTCGAGCTCTTCTCCGAGTTCGGTGTGGATGACGTCACTACCCAGCAGATTGCAGACAAAGCCGATATCGGCACGGGCACCCTGTTTCTCTATGCCAAGACCAAGGCGGAACTGCTCCTGCTGGTTCAAAACTCCGCCTACGCCGATGCGCTGGTCACGGGCAGAGAGGCCGCCGAGGGGATTCCCGATGTACTTGAGGCGGTGATGGCGATCGTCCGCCCGGTAGTGGAGTGCAACCGTAAACAGGTCGACAACGGCCGGACGTATCTCCGGGAGCTTCTGTTCGGCGACCCCCAGGAACCACACCATCGCGATGCCCTCACTTTGACCGTTCAGACCGAGGAAGCCATCGCCGGTGTGTTGGGGCGTGACCCGCGCGTCGAGCCCGGCGATGCTGCAAAGCTCGCGCACATCGTCTCCGCCATCATGTTCGTCAGCATGGCGGCCACCATCAACATTTCCAGCTCTGTCGACGAAATCCTCACTGAGATCAGCGAGCAGGTCCGTGTTCTCTTGCCGACGCGCTCATCCTGAACGGCGCGCGGAATAGCCGCACTTTCACCGTTCGGCGTCGACCGCGTTCTGGCCACCGACGTAGATGGTAGTCGCCTCAGGTGGCACGATGGCCACGTGGCTGAAGGCCGGGCTTGAAACGAGTCCCTCGGGACGGATTCGTTGGATGGGCGCCATGCCGGTGAGGCCTTGAGCTCAGGTGAGTTGCGAGAACATGTCGTTCCCGCTGGCCGTCGTGGCAGGAATTTCCTGGAGAACATCCCAGTGCTCGATGATTTTGCCGTCGTCGTTGAAGCGGAATATGTCGACGCCCGCAGAATTGAACGTTTTGTAGTGCGCATGAACTGCAATGATGTCACCTTCGGCGATGACACGGTGGACTTCGACGTCGACCGGACCGAACTGCGCGAAGAAACTCTGTACAGCCTGCAAACCATTCCCGGCCATCGGGTTGTGCTGCTTGTAGTCGTCCACAATCATCTCCCCGAAAGCCTGAGTGTCACCGGCCCTAAAGGCGTCGAAAAGACGTGCCACGGTCTCTTTGTTTGACTCTGTTGATGCCATGATTGGGCCTCCTGCCGACCGGTTTCGCTCACAGGTTACGCGGCGCCGTCACCGCCGACAAGAGTTCCGGCATGCCTTGGCGAACCTCCGTCAGCCTGCCACGCCGACAGTTACCTGTTCGCCGTTGAAATACTCGAGCTGCCAGCCGTCAACAACGTGGTGGCGGGCCAGATTGAGGGTGGCATTGTCGATGCTGTGCAGAGCGCGGCCGATGGCGCGGCTGAGGCTTACCCGGAGGAGCGTGCCGTGGGCGATGACAAGGACGCGGCCGCCTGGAAATTCCTCGGCCAGTGCTTCCAGGGCGTCCAGCCCGCGGCGGGAAGCATCATCCTCGGTTTCTGCCCCGAGGTAGCCACCGGGGATGCGCAATGCGTCCAATTCGGGCCCGGCGCACAGGCCTTCCGCGGGTCCGAAGCTCCGTTCGGCGAGCTCGGGCACACGCCGGGCCACATGGAGCCCCAGCCCGGCGGCAATCAGATCGGCTGTTTCAGCGGCACGGCTCAGCGGTGAGGATACGATCACGTCCCATTCATGGTCGGACAGGACAGCGACGGCGTCACGCGCCTGGCCACGACCGACGTCGTTCAGTGGGATGTCGGTGGATCCCTGCAGCCGGCGCTGCGCGTTCCAATCTGTTTGACCATGGCGGACGAGGGCGAAAGTCGTAAGAGTCACGCGTTCATTCTGCCCCGACAGCGGTGCAGGTACCCAAAGAGAGGCGCGTTCTCCGCCGAATGGTTACAGCGCGGCAGTTTTCACATCACGTCTTGGCGGCTTTGGCGGCGGCCTTTGCAGCCTGCTTGCTGGCGCGCACCTTTCTCAGCGATTCCTGGTCAACAATGTCGGCGACAGAAAGAAATGCGTTTTCCTGGCCATAAGTACCGGCAGCCTCGCGCCAGCCTGCTGCCTGAAGTCCGCGCTGTTTGCCGAGCAGCGCCAGAAAGATCTTCGCCTTTTGCTCTCCGAACCCCGGCAATCCCTTCAACCGGCGGAGCACTTCCTGTCCGTCGGGCTTGTCCCGGGTCCAGATGGCAGCTGCGTCGCCATCCCAGTCCCGCTGGATAGTCTCGGCGAGCGCCTGGACCCGGCCTGCCATGGAGCCGGGAAAGCGGTGGATGGCAGGACGCTCCTTGAAAACCTCAACGAAGCCGGCAGGGTCGTATTCGGCGATTGCGGCCGGGGCCATTGATCCTATGCGCGTCCGGATCTTTTCCGGTCCCGCAAACGCGGATTCCATGGTCACTTGTTGGTCGAGCAGCATGCCGACCAGGAGTGCGAATGCGTCATTGCTGAGTAGCTGGTCGGCGGCGGAGTCACCAGTGATATGCAGTTCCATGCGCCAATCCTCCCATGTGCCGCCTTGCGAATCAGCGGACGGCAGACTGAGTTACAGGGGCCTGCCGGATTACAGGGTTTGGCGCTCGATTGGGTGGCCGAGACTCGTGATGAGCCGGGCTATGGAATCCTCAGCGGTGGGCGGGGAGCCGAAGACCTCCCGTTGTCGGGTGGTATCGGCGACGTACCGGCCGGTCCCAGCCCACATTGATCCGTTGGCCTTCGATGCCCGGGGGCGTCCACTGCCGCTGCAAGACAGGCAGTAACGTCACGCGTCAGCACGAACGTCAGCGGGATTGGCGGGTCGCCGAGCCACCGGAAGCGTCCATTGGTGGTCGCAGGCAAGGATGCTCGTCAGGCGGCGGCTTTCGGGCGGGTCGCATCCGAGCCGACACGACCAGGGCTCGCCACGCCCGGACACTGGATCATAGCTCTCGAAAGTAGTAAAGCAGCGGGTCGGTCCGATTCGGTTCGGTGTTTCTGAACCCCCGGGCTTCGTAGAACCGCCGTGCGTCGGTATCCTCGCCGTCGACGTTGATTTCCATCAGTTCCCCGCCTCGAAGGCGGACCAAATCGCAGGCTGCGGTAAGGAGCGCACTGCCCAAACGTTGGCCTCGTACGCCGGGACGGATGTAGAGCTCGTCCAGGATAGCTACGGGCCCGTCGGACCAGACGTTGGGCCGGAAGCTCACCACAGCGAGTCCGCTTGCCGGCTCGCCCACGAGCAATGCGACCAGATCGTCGCCGGCCAGCAGGTACGTGAGGCGCCTTTTCAAGGCGTCCGGGCCGGGCGTTGGGGTGTCAAACTCGGTATTGAAAGCATGTAGCAGTTGGGCGACGGTAACGGCATCAGCTGTACTGGCCCGCCGGGGGATCCTAGCGCTTGCAGAGTCATCAGCAGTCACGGCTTCATCATCCTCGGCCCTTCACCCGGCGTCCACACCCAACTACCCTCATTGCTGCGTCTCGTGATTTGTCACGAAGTCGTGGGCAGCTGCCCATTCGCCCACGTCCCGGCGTTCGATGGCCGCGGCCATCATCTCGGGAAACAAATCAGGCGTGCAGGCGAAGGCCGGGACACCGATTCCTGCGAGGGCGGCGGCGTGGTTTGCATCAAAGGTCGGATGGCCACTGTCGCTCAACGCCAGCAGGGCTATCATGGTGGCTCCTGATCCCACGATGGCAGCGGCCCTTCTCAGCATTTCCTCGGCTATTCCGCCCTCGTAGAGATCACTGATGAGCACCAGGATCGTCTCGGTGGGCTGGGTGATCTGGTTCTGGCAGTAGGCGAGCGCCCGGTTTATATCCGTGCCGCCGCCGAGTTGCACACCGAAAAGCACATCCACCGGATCCTCTAGATCTTCGGACAGGTCAACTACTTCCGTGTCGAAGACCACCAGTCGGGTCCGCACAGACCGGAGCGAGCCCAGCACCGCACCGAACACGCTGGAGTACACCACCGACTCGGCCATGGACCCGGACTGGTCGATGCACAGGATAATCTCACGTTGCACTTCGGTGCTCCGCCGCGCGTATCCGATCAGCCGCTCCGGCACTATGGTGCGATGTTCGGGCTGGTAGTGCTTGAGGTTGGCGGCGATGGTGCGGTTCCAGTCGATGTCCCGATGGCGGGGGCGCCGGGTCCGCGCCGCTCTGTTCAGTGCTCCAGAGACGGCTTGAACTGTTTTGGACCGCAGCCGCTCCTCGAGCTGGCTGGTCACTTGGCGGACCACCGTCCTGGCGGTCTCGCGGGAGTGTTCGGGGATAACGCGGCCGAGCCCGATGAGCGTGCTCACCAGCCCGATGTCCGGTTGTACAGTGCGCAGCATCTCCGGTTCCAGGAGCAGCTGCCGCAGGCCAAGCCTCTCCATTGCGTCGGCCTGCATGACTTGGACTACGGAGGAAGGGAAATATCCCCGGATATCGCCGAGCCAGCGGGCCACCCGGGGACTGGATGCGCCCAGGCCTCCCGGCCCCTTTTTCGGAGGCCCGTACAGTTCATCCAGGGCACGGTCACGGAGCTGGTCAGCTGCCGAGAGGGTTACGCTTTGGCCTTCAGGTGTTGTGACGCCGTCAGCTCCGTGCCCACCGAGCACCAGGCGCCAGCGGCCGAGCCTGTCGCGGCCGTTAGAGTTCGTGTCAGTCACGATTCTTCCTTCCATCCCAGGTACCTGGCCATTGTGCGGAGTGCCGGCCCCGCGTCTGCCACGTCAAGCGAAATCGTGTTTGCGGTCTGCCTGAGATCATCAACGCGGCTTATCTGCTCGCCGATCTCGCGCCGTTCCGGTGGGCCGAACAATGAAAAGGTTCTGCGCAGCAGGGGCAACACGTCGTCAAAGACTTCGTCCGCTACTCCGGTGATCCATTCATCGACGATCTGCAGGACGCGCCGGTCGTGAATCAGCAGCACGGCGTCGCCGGACAACATGCCATCGAGCCAGGCGGCGGCTTCCGGGGCGGGAGTGGCGATGGAAAGCCGCCGGCTCAGCCTGGCCGCGACCTGATCCCTGTCCACGAGGCCAGCGTCCAGCAACAGCCTGGTGGCGCGCCCTGCGACAGCTCCGTGGATCCGATCCGAACCTGAAACGGCGGCGAGCGCCCGGTGCCAGTCATCAAGCGGCAGCTCCGGCAAAAGCGATAAACCATGCTGTGCTGCGTCAATGGCCCGTCTCATCACTGCAGCGGCTTCATCGTCCAGGCCGGTGCAAGCCACCGGCAGGCCAACGCATGCCCGCACCACAGTCGTGTTAAGGATTTTCCGCACTTCCGTGACGTCCACTTCACGCACGTTGCCGTATCGGCAGGTCCGGGCAAGAGGTGCAATGGTTTCCAGCAGCGGCGGAACATCCTGCTGCAAAGCGGCGCGCTCTGCGAGGACCGATACTACGGCGCTGATCCCGTCAGGAAGATCTGCGAGGAGACAGCTTGCGAGCAGGTCGCTGAGTTCGGTGAGGCCAGTGGCAGCCTGGGCGCGTTCGGAAACATATGTTGCCGCGGCTGAGGCAACGGTGGTGCCATAGCGGCTTGCTTCCACCACGGCTACAGAGAGCTCCGGCTCCCAGCGCAGAGTCCACGCCTCCTTGAACGTGCCTGTGGTCCGGCCGGTTTCAGTGGGGACGCCCCAGTCCACTCCGAGCAGCGTCAGCCTGTGCAGCAGCACCGAACGGGCCAGCTGATTCGGCCTGCGCAGGTCCATCGTCATGACCTCTTCCATGGCGCCAGGCTTCAACCGCAGCCTCCGCTGAGTGGCAGCGAGATCAGCAGCCAGCGGAACAGTCGGCGCGGACTCCGGAACGTTTCCCAGCTCAAGTCCGATGGTGACTTCCCGATGCACCAGTGCCAGCGGCAGCGGTGAGCCATCGCAGAGCACGGCCTGAGCAGCATCGTCCAGTTCAGTGAGTCCGGCGCTCGGCCGTCCACGCACCGCCGCCAAGGCATTCGCCATCCGTGTTGCTTCCACCACGGAGGCTGTCGACGCGTCCAGGTTTTCCCTGCGCAGAGTACGCGCAACCCGGACCAGCCACGTCGTGGCCACGTCTCCGTTGGAATTTTTCCCTGTCCAGTGCGTGAACAGATGCTGATACCAACCGGGGGCGGTGACTCCCGCCCCGTATCCGCTGCGCAAACTGAGCCGGTCCGAGGTCCACGGCACCCAAGTGACGGAAACTTTCGCCTTGGGCAGCCCTGCCAGCAACTTGTTATCGGCGGAAACCGGGGGAAAACCGGCGGGGACCAGCGCCGGGGCATGATAGGCACCGCACACCACGGCAATGCTTCCGTGTCCTTCACGGATGGCTGCCCGGAGCAGCCTTCGCATAGCCGCCTCCCGCAGGTTGTTCTCCCTCACCTCGGGGTGGCCACTTGGCCTGTCGTCAACCGCCCGGATTTCCGTAATGGCGTCGGTGATGGCAGCGAACCGGTCCACGGGGCCTGTGTTCCGGTGCTCGATTGCGTCCTCCCACCAGCGCTCGGCGTCGGAGTAACCTGCAGCCTCCGCCAGCATCGCAATGGCGTCGGGACGGTACGGCTGTTGCACGTCCACAACAGGACCTGCGTATTCAACGGAAGTGCCGCCGTCGCTCTCTGAAGACGGCGGTTCGACGGGCGCAGGAGCCATGTGCAACGCCAAACTGTGCGCCGCGGGCAGGTCCATTGCCCGTACCTCTGTTCCCGTAGACAGCGCCCAGCGGATGGCAACCCACTCAGGGGAGAAGCTCGCGAGCGGGTAGAACGAGGCGAGCCGCGGCTGGTCGGCCACGTAGATCAGCCCTGCCACGGGCGGGGTCATCTCCCGGTCCGAGAGCAGCGGCAGAACCTGGTCGAGTTCCGGCGGGCCCTCAACCAGCACAAGATCCGGGCGGAGGGTTGTCAGGGCTTCGGCGACCGAGTGGGCGGAACCGGGACCGTGGTGCCGGATCCCCAGGACGTGGACGTCTGTCATGGGTCGGTTCGTGTCATGGTTCGGTTCGACGGCGGTCGGTCGGACGGCGGTCAGTTCGAGGTCTCAAGGTCGCGGGAGGCACGGTAGAGGTCTTTCCAGTCCGGACGGTTGCGCACGATCGTCTCCAGGTACTCCTGCCAGATCACCCGGTCCTGCACCGGATCCTTCACCACGGCGCCCACGAGGCTGGCCGCCACATCCGGTGCCCTGACGGTTCCGTCACCGAAGTGCGCAGCCAGGGACAGTCCGTTCGTCATCACAGAGATTGCCTCCGCAGTGGACAAGGTAGCCGACGGCGACTTGAGCGTGGTCCGCTGGTCCTGGGTTACCCCGGAGCGCAGCTCCCGCATGATGGTGACCACCCGGCGGATCTCGGAGAGTGCCGCCAGATCGGCCGGAAGCTCCAGGGCCGCGCCGAGGCTGCGAACCCGGGTGCTGACAATCTCCACTTCCTGGTCGAGGGTGTCAGGGAGCGGCAACACCACGGTGTTGAAGCGGCGACGCAGCGCCGATGAGAGGTCGTTGACTCCCTTGTCCCGGTTATTTGCCGTGGCGATGACGTTGAATCCCTTGCGGGCCTGCACTTCGGCATTCAACTCAGGGATCGGCAGGATCTTCTCGCTGAGGATCGTGATGAGGGAATCCTGCACGTCCGAGGGGATGCGGGTGAGCTCCTCCACCCGCACCAGGCTTCCGCTCTCCATAGCGCGCATCACCGGTCCGGCGACCATTGCTGCGCGGGACGGGCCGTCGGCCAGCAACCGCGCATAGTTCCAGCCGTACCGCAGTGCCTCCTCCGGGGTGCCCGCGGTGCCCTGAACTATGAGGGTGGACGTACCCGAAATGGCCGCGGCGAGGTGCTCACTCAGCCACGTCTTCGCAGTGCCGGGTACCCCAAGCAGCAGCAGCGCCCGGTCGGTGGCAAGAGAGGCCACAGCAATTTCCACGAGGCGCGCCGAGCCCAGATATTTCGGGCTGATCTCGACGCCGTTCGGCAGGGTGCCGCCGAGGACGTAGGTGGCCACTGCCCATGGCGAGAGGCGCCAGCTGGGTGGCCGGGGCCGGTCGTCCGCAGCGGCCAACTCCCTGAGTTCCTCGGCATAGGCGTCCTCGGCATGGGCGCGAAGAACGTCAGGGGAGTAGGCATCAGTCATCGGAAGGCCTCCGTCAGTGATTGTCGGAATGATTGGTACTGTATGACATCGCGCAGCACCCGGCGCCGCGCGGCGTCCTCATCTGAGCGCTCGAGCAGCCCGCGGCACTGATCGGCCAGGTCGAGTGGAACGGCCACGGGCAGGAACCCGGCCAGCATTCCGGCCAGCTGGCCGCCGTTCTTGGCGGTGACCAGTTTGAGTACTTCGTCAGCCAAGGGCCGGGGCCATGGCCTTGGCACGTCCCGCAGCAGTGGGACCAGGGCTGTTGGATTGGTGCCGCCGTGGCGGATGTATCGCACGAGTGAGAGCTCGCGTTCGCGGTCCGGCAGGCAGTTCAGCAGCCGCACGTCCTTGCGGACGCTGAACAGTGCGCGGACCCAGTCGAGGTCGGCGCGAAGCACAGCTGTGTCGAGAATCGCGTTGACGACCCGGGTTTCTCCTTCCAACAGTGCAAGAGTTGCGGCCGGACTGCGGCCGGCCACTGTCGTCCACACGTCGAGGGGAGCACCTCTGATGATCGTGTCCAGCCGGCCGAGTCTGTCCGGTTCACCGGTTCGGGGATCAGGAGCGACCCCGTCGCGCAGGGCTGCGGCATCCGGGTCAGGAGGCAGATCGATCTCGAATTGTTTGCGCAGCAACCCTTTGACACGCAGCAGCGGGCGCAGCCGGGCCGCCATCCTGCTGGCCCGGGCACTCCCGGGGAGCCTGTCCAGCAGGGTTGCGGCCACCTCCCGCACACTCTTCGCCTTGTCGTCCAGGGCCATTTCAAGCAGGTCTTCGTCTTCCGGCTGGATGGTTGTAGCGAAGGTGCCCAGGTGGGCGGCTCGTTCCCGCGCGCCGAGAGTGTCCCATTGCGTGCCCAGCAGGTCGCGAACGGCCCCGGGCTCGGTGCGCCGGAGCCGTTCGAGTTCTACGGCGGCTGCGGCGGTGCCAAGCTCTGCCCAATCAGTCCGGCTCCCGGGAGAATTAGCAGAAGACGGGACACAATCCTTGGCCCGGGTGACGTCCTGTAGCCAGCGGCCCCGGGTTCCGATTGCGGGCTGCAAATGCTCCGCAACACCTGGTTTCGTGTCAGCGAGGGTGAGCAGCGCCGGGAGCAGCCGGTGCGGTACCCGCCGTCGGACCTCTTTGGCGAGCTGCAGCCAGTCGGCCACCAGTTGCGCCCGGAGTTCAAGGCCGACCGGCGGCTGGTTGAGCAGCAGTTCCAGCAACCGGGCGGCGTCGCCGGAAACTTCGGGGGCATCGTCAGGTGGGGCAGCCTCATTGTGCCGGTCCGCGGCGTCGATGCTGCCGGGGCGGCGGACTGCACGGGTAACGACGTCGGCCAAGGCTGCCTGGTCGAGCAAGGACTCCTCCCGCGACAGACCATCCGGCGGGAGGAAACCCAATTCTTCGGGCGGCGACGGCGGTGCGTGCCTTCCCGTGCCGAGGAGCGCAGACGTCCGGAGCTCAGCGAGCCAGCTCATGGGGTCATCACCGCTTCGTCGACGACGACGGTCAGCGGCCTCACGCGGCCCTCCTCCAGTTCGCCGAACAGGTCGACAGGATAGCCGCCGGTAAGTGCCAACAAGGAGTCCAGGGACGCATCGACAATAGGCAGGGCGTCACCAGATCCGTCACACAGCCAGCCGGTGTCACCAGCGGAAACGTGGACCCCGCTTAACAGCACCGGATATCGCTCGCGCCACGGCGAGAGAGCGACGGCCACCGATTCCTGTTCCAGAGCCTGGGCGATGCTGCAGCCCTCACCCAGGCTGCGGGCCAGCCCACGGGGTGCAACAGGGGTGGTGAACATTGCCCGCTGCGGCGCCGAGCCGGGGTACAAAGCGACCGCGACGTCCAGCTCAGCCCCGGCCAGTTGAGGTGTCGTCAGCGCTTGACCCTGGACGGCAAAATCGAGGACGACGGCGACCTCTCCGCCGGGTCCGCGGATCCAGGTGCGTTGTTGCTGGAGGCGCCCATCATCGCTCCGGTGTGCGCCGAGAACCAGCCATGGACCAGGCAAGGCAGGCGTGCCCTGAACTTCGGCGGTGGCCGTGGCCCATCCCACGGCCACCCGTAGATCCGCAAATTCGTCAGGGGTCAGCTGGTCCCTCATGCCCCAGGCTTTGGTGAGAGCCCACCAGCGACCGGCGTAAAACAGCAGATGATCGGCCCAGTCGGTGCGGGCGTGCACGTCAGATCCCATGGCGCGTACTTGATCGGCAAGACCGGGGAGCTGTGCGTCGACCAGGCGGGCAGCTACACCATCCCACCAGGAGTACGGCTGGTTGCGGGCGCCAGCCAGCCCCGTCCGCACCAGATCGGTCAACCAGCGGGCAAAGTCCGCGATCCCGGCATCCATCAGTGCCAATCGGTCGGCCAGCCGCTTGGCCTGGGCTACTGGGTCCGGCTGCTGCCCGGACTGGCGACGTTCCCGGTCTGCGGCCCGGTCCTCCCGCTGCTTTGCCCATTCCTGGGCGAAGTCAGCGGTCTCCCCGCCGGCGTCGGCCGCCTGCCCCCTGGCCCAGAGGAGAAGCAGTGCCAGCGCGTGCTTGCACGGGAATTTCCGGCTCGGGCACGAGCAACGATAGGCAGGCGTGGCAGTGTCCACGCTCACTTGGTATGGGATTCTTCCGCTGCCCTGGCACTTGCCCCACACCAAAACATCATTGCTGCCGGTATCTGACCAGGGACCCGGATGAGCCAACCTGCGGGCAGCCGTCAAAGAAGATTGGTCCGGGGCGGCGCCGACCACTCTTTCCTCGCTCCAACGCACCATGATGCTCATTGTGCCCGATGCTTGCCGTGTCGCAAGGGAAGGGAGGCTGTGTTGGCGGCCCAAGAGGCAGGGCAATGCGGTTGAACGCTTTCAGGGCGCGGCGTAAAGTCCCTCGAACCACACAAGGGAGGAACCGATCATGGGACAACTGGTTGTCCAGCAATTCGTGACCACCGACGGGTTCGCAGCAAACGCCGACAATGAGTTCAATGCCTACGAATTGCTCGAGGGTGGCACTGCGGAGTTCGACCACAGCCAGCTCACTTGGCTGGACACTGTCGACGCCATGGTGCTCGGAGCATCCACGTACCGGATGTTTGTGGAGTACTGGCCCACTCCTGCATCAGAGGGGGAAGTTATTGCGCCGGCTTTGAACAGGCTCCGCCGCTTTGTGTTCTCACGGCAGCTCGAGAAGGCACCCTGGGGAGACTACCAGGAGGCAACCATCGAGTCGGGCGACGCTGTCGAGGCGATCCGCCGGCTTAAGAGCGAGATCGAGGGCACCATAGTTCTCTGGGGCAGCCTCACCTTGAGCGAGGCGTTCTTCACTGCCGGGGAAGTTGACGGCGTGCGCCTTGTTGTTATGCCCGTCGCGATCGGGGAGGGCAGGGGAGTGTTTCCCGCCGGCCAGGATCCCCTTCTGCTGAACCTGCTGAGTGCGAAACCGTACGACAAAGGCCTGATCGAGCTCGAATATGCAGTCAGGTACCGCTAAACCCACTCCGTCCAAAGGAAACACCGCCGGTAAGTGAACCACGCTTACGAGACTTCTTGTGTCAAGGAGGAATTCCTCCGGGACGGCCGTGGTTCACGCCAATATGTCCCTACCCGCACGGATATCCATTCTCGACCGCGCCAACACCAGGGTGGGGTTTCCGCCTTCGGATGCTCTCCATCTGGTGCTGGACCGCGCCGTGCTCGCGGAGGAAGTGGGCTACCACCGGTTCTGGGTCGCTGAACACCATGCCGTCCCTGGCATTGCCGGATCGGTCCCCGCCGTCCTGATGGCAGCCATTGCCGGCCGGACCCATTCCATCCGAGTCGGTTCGGGCGGCATTATGCTTCCCAACCACCAGCCGCTGGTGGTGGCAGAGCAGGCGGCAACCCTCGAGGCCCTTCATCCCGGACGGATCGACCTGGGTTTAGGCCGCTCCCTTGGTTTCACACAGGCTGTCCGGCAAGCCCTGAGGAACGGGAAGCTGGACGCGGAGCGGTTTGAAGATGATCTGACCGAACTCCTTGGCTACCTGTGTGGTTCAGCATCGGTCACTGTACGCCCGCGAAACGCTTCGCTCCCTCCGGTTTTCGTGTTGGCCACCGGATCCGGCATCGACGTTGCTGCTCGTGCCGGCTTGGCGGTGGTCTTAGGAGGGCCTGCGGTGTTCCGGGCCGATCAGCGCGGAAAGATACAGGCATTGGAGAGGTACCGGGCCCAGTTCCGACCATCGCGCTGGTTCGCCGAGCCCTTCGTCCTGGTTGCCGTTAACGTTGCTGTGGGCTCGAGCCGGGATGACGCCAGGGACCTGCTGCTGCCTGAGGCGATCGCGCTTGCACGGTCCCGGACCACAGGCGAATTCGCTGCCTTGGCGCCCGTAGGTAGAGCCCAAGGGAGCGGGCTCACTCCCCGGGAACTGGCTGCCGTGCAGAGTAGCCTGGCGACGTCGATTTACGGCACCGCCGCCGAGGTTCGGCACCAGCTTGAAAGCCTGGCCGAGACCACTGGAGCCGACGAGCTATTGGTCACCGGAGGAGCTTTTGACGTCGCAGGCCAGTCAGAATCCGACCGGCTGCTGGCCGGGATCTTCTCCAGTAGTGGCCATATGGACACCGAGAGCCTTAGTCGCGCCGGTCAAGGGCTTCGATGAGCCTTCTGACGGAGCCACCGAGGTTCCACTCGGTTGCCAGATGTTCAAGTTCGGCGCGGGAATCGCCGAGAACGGGATGCAACTGTGCCCCCGCCTCCTCAAGCGTCGGCAGCTTCAGGTCGCGGACGACGTTTACAACTGCTGGCGCCACGATGAGATAGTCGGCGGCCGCGGCGAGCTTCGAGCGAACCGGCGCAGACAGTCCGCTTCCCGCAACCAACGCGGCCTCCAAAAGCATGTCCAGGGTGCCGTACTCCTTGAGCAGTGAGGCAGCGGTCTTTTCGCCGATGCCGGCAACGCCCGGCAGCCCGTCCGAAGCGTCGCCGCGGAGGGTTGCGTAGTCGGCATACTGCTGGGGCAGTACACGATACTTGCCCACGATGACGATCTCCGTGATGACTTCCAGGTTTCTCATCCCCCGGGCGGTGTAAATGACGCGCACCTGACGGGCGTCGTCGACCACTTGGAAGAGGTCGCGGTCGCCCGTCACCACATCGACAGGAAGGTCGGCGTGGCTGGCGTAGGTGCCGATGACGTCGTCGGCCTCATGCTCGGGAGCCCCCACCACGGCGATCCCGGCGAGCCCCAGTACCCGGCGAATCAGTGGAAGCTGCGCCTCAAGCGCGTCCGGCACCACCTCAACATCGGCAGCGCCCGTAACCACCTCTGCGACCCGGTGCGACTTGTAGGTCGGGAGGAGGTCTACCCGCCACTGCGGGCGCCAGTCATCGTCCCAGCATGCAACGAGGTGGGTCGCATCGTAGTCGGTGGTCAGCCGCGCGATCATGTCCAGGAGTCCGCGAACGGCGTTCACCGGTGTGCCGTCGGAGCGGCGGATCGTATCGGGCAGGCCATAAAAGGCTCGGAAGTACAGCGACGCAGTGTCAAGCAGCATCAGGCGGTCAGGCATATCTGATCCTGACACAGATCCGCCGTGACCGGGCCGCCAGGTTCTTCTGCTCAGTGGGTTTACGGCAACCGTGTTGGTCTCAGAAGCGTGGCCGTACCGGCCAGCTCGGGTTCGAGCGGCACAGGGCTGAGCAGCGTAACCGGACCACGGTGCAGGATCCCGGTCGAGAGCGGTTGGCAGCGCAGGCCCCCGCGTCCCCGCATCGCTGCGTGCGCCCCCGGAGTCAGAACCTTGTCCATCCAGGCGCACGGGTGGGCAGGCCGTCCACCCCGTAGCCGGACCAGAGCTCCATGGGATTCCAACGCGAACTCCTCACCGATAAGCGGGGCGAGATGGGCGCCTCTGAAGACGATGTTGCGCCGCGTCAGGAGCGGATCCAGGGGTCCAACGCCGAGGTCTGAGGCAATCGATTCGAGGGCCTCGACGGCGAACAGCGTCACTGCCGCATCCATGTGGGCGGCTTTGCCGAAGAACCGATCGCCGACAATCCCTTTTCCGGCCACCAGTTCCACCCTTTCGGCGTCCGAAGTTGGGACGTCCGCGGCGCCGTCCTTCGCCCGACCGAAGTAGGCGTGTTCCGGAGACACGAGCAGGTGGATTATCTCGACGTCGTACCTGTAGCTCTTCACCGCTCAAACCCCTTCCATCCCGTCGGCCCTCTTCCATGCTAAGTGGCCGATGCCTCTCCGGAGCGAGAGCGGGGACTCCCATGCACTCTGCAGGGGTTGTTGGGCATAATCTCCCTAGCGGTTGTTTCCACGAGAACACGGAGAAAGGCCAGCGAATGACTTACGAACTATCGGTCTGCACCGAGATGCTCTTCCGCGAGTTCGGCGAGCCGATGTCGCTCCCGCAGCTGAGGGCTGTCAAAGAGTCCGGCATCGACGCGGTGGAGTTCTGGTTCTGGCGCAACAAGGACATAGACGCGATGGAACGGGCTTTGGGAGAAACAGGACTCTCGACCGTCACCATGGTCAGTGAGCCCCAGAGCCGTGCTGTTGACCCCGCGCGGCTGGACGAGTTCGTCACGGCTGTGACGGAGTCGCTCCCAATCGCGCAGCGGCTTGGGATTCCCAATCTTGTTCTGGTGGCGGGGGAGACCCGGGAAGTTGCCACCGATGTCGAGCAGAGGAAGGCTTTGACAGATGCTCTGCGGGCCGCTGCACCCTACGCGGAGGAAGCTGGAATCACCCTGGTCCTCGAGAACCTGAACAGCCGGATTGACCACGTTGGCACCTACCTCAGTTCAACCCCGCTGGCGCTTGAGATCCTTCGCGACGTGGGATCGGCCAACGTCAAGATGCTCTACGACCTCTACCACTCCGTGGTGATGGACGAGGACCCCGCAGAAGTTCTCGCTGGCTCCATTGAGCTCATTGGCCACGTCCAGGTGGCCGACCAGCCCGGCCGCCACGAACCCGGTTCCGGGCTTGTGGACTGGAAAAAACAGGTCCGCAGTCTCAAGCAACTGGAATATCAGGGAGGCATCGGCCTCGAATACACGCCGTCCACCGGTAACTCAGCAGAATCCCTCCGACACATCAGGGATGCACTCGTGGACGATGCCACCGGCTGACTGTAAACCGCGGGATTGCCCTGCTCAGCCGGCCTGAGGGCGACGAAGGGTGAATGGTCCGCTCGAACGGACGGACTTAACAACATCCCGGAATCACTCAGTTTGGTGAGGGGAGGGTCGCCGGGATACCGGGGCTGCGGAAGCGGGGTCGCCGGGACTACGGGCAAAGCGAAGCACGGGTGGTTAAGCTGGTTACATCCGGATAATCAGCTTGCTGATGAAAGGAGTGTGGGTGCAGTGCCAAAAACCGGAAAGAATGATCACGCCCGCAAGGAAGAGCTTCCCTCGACCCTGCAACGCTCTGAGCAGAAAGCCCAGGACACTTTCGCCAAAACCTATGATGCCGCGCTCGAAACCTACGACAATGACGAGAGCCGTGCAGCCCGTGCTGCCTACGCATCGCTAAAGCACAGCTACGAGAAGGTGGGGGACCACTGGGAGCCGAAGAGGAAGCGCGGCCCGTCCGACAAGCGAGCGGAGGAAGGTATCGATTCCTCCGCACCCACCACCGGAGGTGTGGATGCGAATGCCTCGAAGGAGCACCTCTACAGGCGGGCCCGGGAACTGAACGTAGCCGGCCGTTCGAAGATGGACAAGGATCAGCTGGTCAAAGCGCTGCAGAAGGCCAACGACGCTGCAACACGGAAGGCGCGCGCGGACTAAGCCGTCTTGATATCGATATCACCGTCATTCCGGTAACCTTTCGCTGAGACATCGAAGCCGGACCACTGGGGCGGGACAATGAGGATAGCCAAGAACGAGCGGGTGCCCGTCATTGCGGACGTCGCACGGCTGGCCGGGGTTTCTGTGCCGACGGTTTCCCGTGTGCTGACCGGCAACATCCCCGTCAGCGAAGAACGCCGGAAGCGCGTGCTGGATGCCATTAAGGAGCTCCAGTACCACCCGAGTCCGCTGGCCAGGGCCCTCAAGAGCGGTAAGCGGACAATGGTTGCCATTTTCGCAGCAAGCACTGAAACCTTTGGTTATGCCTACACCATTGCCGGAATTGAAGAAGCGGCCAAGGCTGCCGGCTACACGATCGTCATTTCCGCAGTGAAGTCTCCCGATCCTCCGGATGTTCAGGCCGCCCTGGAACTCGTCCTGCAACAGCAACTGGCAGGCATCATCGTATTGGACTTTGACCCCTCGGCAGCTGAAGTGCTGAAACAGCTGCCGAAAACCGTTCCCACCGTTGCGGCGTCAGGATTCCAGGCCGGCCAAACGGGCTTCCCCTACGCTTTCATCGACGAATATGCTGCCGGACGCCAGGCAACTGAGCATCTGTTGGGGCTCGGACACCGCACCGTCCACCATCTGGGCCTCTTCCCCCTTAGTCAGTTCTCAGGCCGATACCAAGGCTGGAAGGACGCGCTCACCGATGCCGGGATCGCCCCTCCCGCCGTGCTCGAAGCTTCCCGCGCCGCGCACTCCGGATACCAGCAGGGCCTTCGGATCGCCTCCGACCCTGACATCACCGCGGTGTTCTGTTCCAATGACGGCCTGGCTGTCGCTGCCATGCGGGCCCTGTTGGAAAAAGGAATCCGTGTACCCCAGGACGTTTCCGTTGTCGGCTGGGACAACCAGCCTTTCAGCGAATTCACCTGGCCCGCCCTGACGACAGTAGCCCCGGACTTCAAGGGCCTGGGCGGCAGAGCCTTTGGTTTGCTGCAGCAAAGCCTGGCGGTCCCGGATGCGGTACCCGACTCCACAGCTGTGCCGCTCCTGCTGGAACGCGAATCGACAGCCCCTGCCAACATACCCCGCAGGGTAGCCTCGCCACCTACCTTCACAGAACCTTAATACCCGAGCTTTGGGATTGCGCTATCCCAGAGCATGGCTTAGCCTGATATCGATATCAGTGACGCGGATCTCATTTTTGGCAAATCTGGAAGATTTCCGCTTCTGCTGACCCTGACCCCTACCTTCCCGGCAAGGGTTTGGATTGTTAGGCAGGATAACGATTTCCCTGCTGTTCCATCCAGATTCTCCGCGACCTTCATCATCTACATTCAAGGGAGAGTGCCATGCAAGAGAGCATGACGGCTCAACAAGGGAGACCCGCGGCAGCTGACCCCTCCTCTCGGAGCGCCCCGTCCCCTCGCAAGCCGCAGACAAAGCGCATGCGCGGCCAACGGTCACGGGGCTCCGGAGTGTTGCTGCTACTGGCCGCTCCGGGAATTGCGTGGTTCCTGGTGTTTGCCTACGCCCCGATGGCCGGGTTGGTGGTGGCTTTCAAGAACTTCGACGTCAGCCAGGGCATTTTCGGCAGTCCCTGGAGCGGTCTGGATAACTTCAAGTACTTTGTCGAGAGCGGGGATGCTCCGGCGATTGTCCTGAACACCCTGGTACTGAATGTCTTGTTCCTTGCGGCGACGCTGGGGGCTGGGCTTGCCTTGGCGATCATGCTCAATGAACTGCGCGCCCGGGTCTTTAAGAAGTTCATGCAGTCCGCGATCTTCTTCCCGTACTTCGTCTCTCCGATCGTCATCAGCATCATGCTGCAGGTCATTCTTGCCGGAGCGGGCGGGCATGGGGGAGCAGTCAATGACGCTCTGGGGCTTTTCAGTCTTCCGGAGGTGAGCTGGTACACCGAGCCGGGCCCCTGGCCCTGGATCCTCACCGTGGTGAAGGTCTGGCAGTTGGGAGGGTACATGTCGGTGATCTTCCTCGCGGCCATCACTGCGATTCCTGAGGATGTTTATGAGGCAGCAATGCTCGACGGCGCCAGCCGGGCCAGGATGGCGCTGTCCATCACGTTGCCGCTGCTGAAGCCGACCGCGGCCATCCTGATAGTGCTCGGCGTCGGAAGGATCTTCTACGGCGACTTCGGCACGATTTTCGCAATCATCGGCGACAACGGCACCCTGTTCTCCACCACCGACGTGATCGACACCTACGTGTTCCGTTCGTTGAGGACCATCGGTGACTTCGGCACCACGGCAGCGATTGGGCTCTTCCAGTCGGTTGTCGGGTTCATCCTCGTCACGGCGGCAGTGCTCATCCAGCGCCGCTACTCGAAAGAAAGCAGCATCCTGTGAGCACCTCAATAACCCCTAAAATGATCCCGGCGGACGCCGTTGAAGCTGAAAAGACTGTGCCCCGGCGGCCGCGACAGACCCTGGTCAAAGCGAAAAGGCTGGCGCCGGGTACCAGCGAGTCGCTGAGGTCCGGGTCCGGACACCGCAAGAGACTACACGTTGAACCGTTCACGGCTGTGAGTTATGTCGGAGTCACCGTCTTCGGGTTGTTCGCCCTCATTCCGCTGTGGATGATCATCGCCGGATCGCTGACTGCGGAATCCACGCTGGCCCGAAGCGGCTACAGCTTCTTTCCTGAACCTTTCTCACTGGACGCCTACGTGGCGATCTTCTCCGGGACGGCGGTATTCGAGGGCTACGCGGCCACACTCTTCATCACGTTTATCGGCACGGCGCTCTCACTCAGCGCGACGGCCTCCTTGTCCTGGGTAATTGCCCGGGGCATGCCGCGGATCAGCCGGCCACTAACGATTTTTGCCTACCTTCCGATGCTCTTTACCGGGGGACTGGTGCCCCTGTACCTGCTCGTCACCCAGGTGCTTCACCTGCAGAACAACTGGTTTGCAGTCATCCTTCCGCACATGATGGCCCCGTTCCTGGTGTTCGTTGCCGTCAGCTTCTTCCGTCAGCTTCCGGAGGAAATCCTCGACTCCGCAAGAGTGGACGGGGCCGGCGAGCTTCGGGTGTTTTTTGAGATCGTTCTGCCTTTGTCTAAACCGATCCTGGCTGTCATCGGTCTGTTCTACGCCGTGTCCTACTGGAACGAGTGGTTCACGGCGATGTTGTTCATTTCCGACCCGGACAAATACCCGCTGCAGCTGATGCTGCAGAATCTCATCGCCAACGTGACCAATGCAGCAACGC
>NZ_JAPSHJ010000044.1:0-16759 GCF_031179985.1 Arthrobacter sp.
TGCTGTGCCCGAGGTGGGACTCGAACCCACACACCTTTCGATACCGCATTTTGAGTGCGGCGCGTCTGCCAATTCCGCCACTCGGGCGCGGATTACACCGAAGTAACAATCGTAGTCTCAACGCGAGGGTGAGAGCAACGCGATAACTTCCAGTGCGCGGAATTACTCTACATGCAGATAGGCTGAATTCCAGAATCGCGCCAACGCCGCCGCAACGAACCATGTACGTCCGAGTACTGGCGGGAGTGCAACCTAAAATGGTCATGTTCCCGCCGTACCTTTCCAAGGAGATCCCGTGTCAGAACAGACGGAGTCAAACCCCACTTCCCAGCCGGCGCGCAGAGTTGTAGTCGCAGAAGACGAGACACTCATCCGCCTCGACATCATCGAAATCCTGCGCGGCGAAGGCTATGACGTCGTCGGCGAAGCGGACAACGGCGAAAAGGCAGTGCAGCTCGCGGAAGAACTGAAGCCTGACCTCGTCCTGATGGACGTCAAGATGCCCGTCATGGACGGCATCTCCGCCGCCGAGAAGATCGTCAAGGCCAGGATCGCACCCGTGGTCCTGCTCACGGCCTTCAGCCAGAAGGAACTCGTGGAGCGCGCCCGCGACGCCGGAGCTATGGCCTACGTGGTCAAGCCCTTCACCCCCGCCGACCTGATCCCCGCCCTGGAGATCGCGCTGTCCCGCCACGAGGAAATCAAGGCCCTTGAAAGCGAAGTGTCCGACCTTCAGGAGCAGTTCGCCACCCGCAAGCTCGTAGAGCGCGCCAAGAGCCTCCTGACCACCAAGATGGGCCTCACGGAGCCGGAAGCTTTCCGATGGATCCAGAAGACCTCCATGGATCGCCGCCTGAGCATGCGCGAAGTGGCCGAAACTATCATCAACCAGGTCAACTGACAAACAGCAACTAAAGACAACTAAAGAGGGTCCCCGCCATCTGGCGGGGACCCTCCTTAGTTGTCTAGCAGGACTCGTGTCAGGCCTTCTGCTTCTTCTCGGGCCACGGGCCCAGCTTCTCCTTGTTGCTGACCGCTTCGTCGCCCTGGCGGGAGGTATCGGCGAGGTCGCCTACCTTGTGCACCTTCAGAGAGTTGGTTGAGCCGGCTTTTCCGGGAGGGGAACCGGCAGCGATGACCACGAGGTCGCCGTCTTCCACCAGGTCCATGTCCAGGAGGCTGCGGTCAACCTGGGCGGTCATTTCGTCGGTGTGGCCAACCATCGGCACCAGGACCGGCTGGATGCCCCAGGTGAGTGCCAGCTGGTTCCACACATGCTCCACCGGAGTGAAGGCGAAAACCGGCTTGATGGGGCGCAGTCGGGAAAGGCGGCGTGCGGAGTCACCGGACTGGGTGAAGGTACAGATGTACTTTGCTTCCAGCTGATCGGCGATTTCGACGGCGGCACGGGTGATGGCGCCACCACGGGTCTTGGGCTTGGTGCCCAGCGGAGGAACGCGCTCGAGGCCGTGAACCTCTGTGGACTCGATGATGCGGGCCATCACCTTGACGGTTTCGATCGGGTACTTGCCAACGCTGGTTTCGCCGGACAGCATGACTGCGTCGGCGCCGTCGAGCACTGCGTTGGCGCAGTCGGAGGCCTCGGCGCGGGTGGGGCGCGGGTTGTCGATCATGGATTCGAGCACCTGAGTGGCGACGATGACCGGCTTGGCCCAGCGGCGTGCCAGCTCAATGGCGCGCTTCTGCACGATCGGCACTTCCTCGAGCGGCAATTCAACGCCGAGGTCGCCACGGGCAACCATGATGGCGTCGAAAGCATCAATGATCTCGTGAAGCTGCTCTACTGCCTGCGGCTTTTCGATCTTGGCGATGACCGGCACGCGGCGGCCCTCTTCGTCCATGATTTCGTGAACGCGCTTGATGTCCGAGGCGTCGCGGACGAAGGAGAGGGCAACCAGGTCCACTCCACGGCGCATGGCCCAGCGGAGATCGTCCTCGTCCTTTTCGCTCAACGCGGGAACGTTGACGGCAACACCGGGCAGGTTGATGCCCTTGTTGTTGGAGACCATGCCGCCGACAGTCACCTGGGCGACCACCTTGACGTCGTCGACCTCTATGGCGCGCAGGGCCACCTTGCCGTCGTCGATCAGCAGTGCATCACCCACGTTGACGTCGTCGGTGAGGCTCTTCAGCGTGGTGGAGCAGATGTCCTTGGTGCCCGGGACGTCTTCGGTGGTGATCGTGAAGGTGTCCCCCACGCTCAGCTCGTGCGGTCCGTCGACAAAACGGCCCAGGCGGATTTTGGGTCCTTGGAGGTCAGCCATGATGGCTACGGCCTTGCCGAGGTCCGCAGCGGCCTTGCGCACATTCTCGTACGTGTTGTCGTGCACGGTGTAATCGCCGTGGCTCATGTTCATCCGGGCCACGTCAACGCCGGCTTCCAGCACCGCGAGGGTGTTCTCATAGCTGGAAATAGCCGGTCCGAATGTGGCAACAATTTTTGCGCGTCTCATATGCCTACCCTAGTAGTGTGTTGCGTTGATTAAGCTGTCGCGGAGATGAATTTCCGCTCCCCCGCGGATGTGGCTACAGAACGGCGATTGCCCGGTCTGTCGGCGCCACAGGAGCGGGAAGGATGGTGCTTCCCATCAGGAACTTGTCCACAGCTGCCGCGCACGCACGGCCCTCTGCGATGGCCCACACGATGAGTGACTGCCCACGCCCGGCATCGCCGGCAACAAACACACCCTCGGTGTTGGTCATGTAGTAGCCGTCGCGGGCCACGTTGCCACGTCCGTCGAAGTCCGCGTGGACCTGCTCGGTAATACCGGCCGGTTCCGGACCCGTGAAGCCCAGCGACAGGAACACGAGATCTGCCGGGATAACCCGCTCGGTTCCGGCCTTCGGGAGGCGCTTGCCATCGACGAATTCCGTCTCCGCAACCTTCACGCCCCTCAGCTTGCCGTTCTCGCCGACAAACTCCACAGTCGAGGCCAAGTACGTACGTTCCCCGCCTTCTTCGTGGGCACTTGCCACTTCGAAGAGCGTGGGAAAGGTGGGCCACGGCTGGTGTCCGGCACGCTCGGCCGGCGGCTGCTTGCCGATGGCCAGCGTGGTCACAGAGGCTGCCTGATGACGGTGGGCAGTGCCGAGGCAGTCAGCGCCGGTGTCTCCACCGCCGAGGATCACCACGTGCTTGCCCTTGGCATGGATCTGGTTCTCCACGGCCTCCCCTGCAACCACACGGTTGGCGGGGACGAGGTAGTCCATGGCGAAGTGAACGCCCTCGAGTTCCCGGCCGGGAATGCGGAGGTCGCGGGGAACTGTGGCACCCGTGGCAATAACGACGGCGTCGTAGCGGCGGCGGAGCTGTTCCCAGGTCACGTCGGTGCCCACGGCAACGCCAGTCCGGAAGCGGGTACCCTCTGCCTTCATCTGCTCAAGACGGCGGTCAACCTGCTCCTTCTCCATCTTGAAGTCGGGGATGCCGTAGCGGAGCAGTCCGCCGATCTTGTCGTCGCGCTCGTAGACAGCCACGGTGTGGCCGACCCGGGTGAGCTGCTGCGCCACCGCAAGGCCTGCCGGGCCGGAACCGACCACTGCCACCGTCTTGCCCGTGAGCCGGGTGGGCGGCAATGGATTGACCCAGCCATGGTCGAAGGCTTCATCAATAATGGAGACCTCCACCTGCTTAATGGTCACGGCGGGCTGGTTGATCCCCAGCACGCAGGACGCCTCACAGGGAGCGGGGCACAAGCGGCCGGTGAATTCAGGGAAGTTGTTGGTGGCGTGCAGCCGCTCAATCGCTTCCTCGCCCTTGTCCCGCCACATGAGGTCGTTCCACTCGGGAATCAGGTTCCCGAGTGGGCAGCCCTGGTGGCAGAACGGGACGCCGCAGTCCATGCAGCGGCCGGCCTGGCTTTTGAGGACACCCTTTTCCTGGGCCTCGTAAACTTCCTTCCAGTCCATGATGCGGACGGGAACGGGACGGCGTGGCTGAGTCTCACGCTGGCGTACTTTTAGAAATCCGCGTGGATCAGCCACCGGTCACCTCCAGGATTCGAGACCATACTTCTTCGCCGTCGGGGTCCAGGCCCTCTTCGATGGCGTCAAGACGGGTTTGCAGGACGGCCGCGTAATCGCGCGGCAGCACTTTGGTAATTCGGGCAGCGGTGTCGTCGAAGTTCTCGAGCAACCGCGTGGCAAGGAGGGATTCGGTCTCCTCGACGTGCTTGACCAGCAGTCCGTGCACAATGTCACGGTCCTCTGCGTCCAGCTCACGGAGCTGCAGCTCCCCTGACTCCAGGGCATCCTTGTTGACGCGGGCAACCTGGAGGTCCAGCACGTAGGCCGTTCCGCCGGACATGCCTGCGCCGAAGTTCCGCCCGGTCCGGCCGATGATCAGCGTCTGGCCACCGGTCATGTACTCGCAACCGTGATCGCCGATTCCCTCGACGACGGCCGTGGCACCGGAGTTGCGTACCAGGAAGCGTTCGCCGACCTGGCCGCGGAGGAACATTTCACCGCTCGTGGCGCCGTAACCGATGACGTTGCCGGCAATGACGTTCCGCTCTGCCTGGAAGATGTTGCTGCGGTCCGGCCTCACAATGATGCGTCCGCCGGAGAGACCCTTACCGACGTAGTCGTTGGAATCCCCGTACATGCGCAGCGTGATCCCGGAAGGCAGGAACGCGCCCAGCGATTGCCCGGCGGTTCCCTTCAGGCTGATGTCGATCGTGTCGGTAGCAAGGACGTCGGTACCGAAGGTCTTGGTCACAACGTGGCCCAGCATCGTTCCGACCGAGCGGTCAGTGTTGATGACGTCCAGCGAGATCCTGACCGGGCTGCGGTCAGTCAGCGCCTCGGTGGCCATGGTGATCAGTCGCTGGTCGAAGTGCTTGTCCAGCTCGTGGTTCTGGCCAGTCAGGTTACGCAGCGGCGCGTCGTCGTCAAACTCGAGGCCGTGAAGGATCGGATCCAGGTCCAGGCCTTCGGCCTTCCAGTGGTTGATGGCTTCACGGGTGTCCAGCATCTCTGCATGGCCAATCGCCTCTTCCAGGCTGCGGAAGCCAAGCTCGGCAAGGAGCTCACGCACTTCCTCAGCCAGGAACTCGAAGAAGTTCACCACGAACTCCGGCTTTCCGTTGAAGCGTGCGCGGAGCTCGGGGTTCTGGGTGGCGACACCCACCGGGCAGGTGTCCAGATGGCAAACGCGCATCATGATACAGCCGGACACCACCAGCGGAGCGGTTGCGAAGCCGAACTCCTCACCGCCGAGCAGCGCGGCGATCACGACGTCGCGCCCGGTCTTGAGCTGGCCGTCCACCTGGACCACAACGCGGTCGCGGAGGCCGTTGAGCATCAGCGTCTGCTGTGTCTCAGCAAGCCCCAGTTCCCAGGGAACACCGGCGTGCTTGAGCGAGTTCAGCGGCGAGGCGCCGGTACCGCCGTCGTGACCGGAAACCAGTACGACGTCGGCCTTCGCCTTCGTAACACCGGCGGCAACAGTGCCGATCCCCACCTCGGAGACGAGCTTGACGTGAACCCGGGCCGAGGGATTGGCGCGCTTCGCGTCATAAATGAGCTGGGCGAGATCCTCGATGGAGTAGATGTCGTGGTGCGGCGGCGGCGAAATGAGGCCGACGCCAGGGGTGGAGTGACGCGTCCGGGCAACCCAGGGGTAAACCTTCTGCGCCATCAGCTGGCCACCCTCGCCAGGCTTGGCACCCTGGGCCATTTTGATCTGGATGTCGTCAGCGTTGGTCAGGTAAAGGCTCGTGACACCGAAACGGCCCGAAGCGATCTGCTTGACCGCCGAACGGCGCTCCGGATCCAGAAGGCGGTCAACGTCCTCGCCGCCTTCGCCGGTGTTGGACTTTCCGCCCAGCCGGTTCATGGCGATGGCAAGGGTCTCGTGAGCTTCCTTCGAGATGGATCCATAGCTCATCGCGCCGGTGGAGAATCGCTTGACGATGCTCGAAACGGACTCCACTTCCTCAAGCGGCACCGCCGGACGCAGCCCTGACTTGAACTTCAGGAGGCCACGGAGGGTCATGAGGTTCTCGGACTGGTCGTCCACGCCCCTGGTGTAGGACTTGAAGATGTCATAGCGCCGCTCACGCGTGGCGTGCTGCAGGCGGAAGACCGTCTCCGGGTTGAACAGGTGGGGTTCGCCGTCGCGGCGCCACTGGTATTCGCCGCCGCCCAGCAGGGGCTGGTGGGGCAGTTCGATGCCGTTCTCCGGATAGGCCATCTGGTGGCGGGCCGAAACCTCCGCCGCGATCACGTCCAGCCCGACGCCACCCAGCTGCGAATGTGTTCCGGAGAAGAATTCGTCCACGAGTTCCTGCCCAAGGCCCAGGGCCTCGAACGTCTGGGCTCCCGTGTAGGAAGCCACAGTGGAGATGCCCATCTTCGACATGATCTTCAGGACGCCCTTGCCGAGGCCCTTAATGAGGTTGTAAACGCCGTCCTGCGGAGTGACACCGACGACGTCGCCCGAGCTGATGAGCTGCTCCACGGATTCCATGGCCAGGTACGGGTTGACGGCCGAGGCACCGTAGCCGATCAGCACGGCAACGTGGTGCGTCTCGCGGACGTCGCCCGCTTCGACCACGAGGGCGGTCTTGGTGCGGTTGGCGCTGCGCAGCAGGTGGTGGTGCACGGCACTGACCAGCAACAGCGACGGGATGGGTGCCCACTGTGCGTTCGAGTCACGGTCAGAGAGGACGATGTACTGCACACCGCGGTTGATGGCCCCCGAAACCTGCTCGCAGATTTCAGTGAGCCTGGCACGCAGCGCGTTCTCGCCGCCCTCGGGCCGGTACAGCCCGCGGACCTTCATGGCGACCCTGTCGCCGTCGGGGCTTTCGATGTTGGCGATCTTCGCGAGCTGATCATTGTTGATCACGGGGAACGGCAACTGGACCTGCGGCTGCCGGACCTGCTTGGTGTCCAGCAGGTTGCCGTTGGGGCCGATGGCACACGTCAGGGACGTGACCAGTTCTTCACGGATCGCGTCCAGCGGAGGATTGGTGACCTGGGCGAAGGACTGCACGAAGTAATCGAAGAGCAGGCGCGGCCGCTTGGACAAAACAGCCACAGGGGTGTCGGAACCCATGGCTCCAAGAGGCTCGGCTCCGGTCCGCGCCATGGGACCGAGCAGGATCTTCAGCTCTTCGGTTGTATAGCCGAACGTGCGCTGGCGGATGTTAACGGAAGCTGCAGTGTGGACCACGTGCTCACGCTCGGGAAGGTCCTTGAGGTCAATGAGGTTGTCCTTGACCCACTCGGCCCAGGGATTGGCGGCGGCTACCTCGGCCTTGACCTCGGCGTCGTCGATGATCCGGCCGGCGTCCGTGTCCACAAGGAACATTTTGCCGGGAGAAACGCGGCCCTTCTTAACCACCTTGGAAGCCTCGACGTCGATGACGCCCACCTCGGAGGCGAACACAATCAGGCCGTCCTCGGTGATCCAGTAGCGGCCGGGGCGCAGACCGTTTCGGTCCAGCGTGGCGCCAACAAGGTTGCCGTCAGTGAAGGACACAGCCGCAGGGCCATCCCACGGCTCCATCAGCAGGGAGTGGTACTCGTAGAACGCCTTACGGGCGGGATCCATCGTGGCGTGGTTTTCCCAGGCCTCGGGGATCATCATCATGATGGAGTGCGTGATGGGGCGGCCGGAGAGCCATAACAGCTCGGCTACTTCGTCAAACGAAGCGGAGTCGGAGGCACCCGGTGTGCAAATGGGATACAGCTCTTCGGGGGCATCCCCCAGCAAGGGGTTGGCCAGCTGGGACTGGCGGGCACGCATCCAGTTCCGGTTTCCTTTGACCGTGTTGATTTCGCCGTTGTGGGCGATGGTGCGGAAGGGCTGCGCCAACGGCCAGGAGGGGAACGTGTTGGTGGAGAAGCGCGAGTGGACGATCGCCAGCTTTGTCTTGAAGCGCTTGTCCGAAAGATCGGGGTAGAACGGCTCCAGCTGGGCGGTGGTGAGCATGCCCTTGTAGACGATGGTGCGGGACGAGAACGACGGGAAGTACACCCCGAACTTGTTCTGGGCGCGCTTGCGGATCCGCCAGGCACGTGCATCGAGTTCGTTGCGGTCCAGCTGCTCGCCGGTGCTGGAGGCGAGGAAAGGCTGGGAGAAGTAGGGCATGCAGGCACGGGCCATGGCACCCACCAGATCAGCCACGATGGGTACCTCGCGCCAGCCAAGGACTGTCAGGCCCTCATCTGCGGCAAGCCCTTCAATGCCGGCCTTGGCAGCGTCCGACTCCCGCTGCTCGGCGGGGAGGAAGGCTGTGCCCACGATGTACTGGCCTGGAGCGGGAAGTTCGAAGTCGGTGACAGCGCGGAAGAATTCGTCCGGCACCTGCACCAGGAGGCCGGCGCCGTCGCCGGTTCCCTCATCCGCTCCCACGGCGCCACGGTGTTCAAGGTTACGCAGGGCAGTCAGGGCAGCATCAACGATGTCGTAGCCGGGTTCACCGCGGAGGGTGGCAATAATGGCGAGGCCGCAGGCGTCCTTCTCTTGCTCCGCGTTGTACAGACCGCCGGACTCCGGCAGCATGGCGAACCGCTTGAACGGCGACATGGCGGCCTGGGACCGGTTTGGTTCTGACCAGTTGGGGCTGTGAAGAGTTTGGGTCATGGGAGACGTCCTTCCTCCTGATCGTGCGTATGGAAGGGACAACGTTGGCCCCACTTTGCGCGCCACTGTGATGGGCACAACAAAGTGTTTGTACTTGGAATTGTAGGCCAGTGGGCCCTGCTGAACTAACAGTTACGCAGGTCCCAGACCCAGGCTTGACCGGTCAGCAGCTGTGTGCTGGCAGGGCGGGCCCTTTTGCCACGACGCTGTGGAGCGGGCTCTCTGAGCGGTAACTCTGATGCCCTGCTGTGCCGTTACTGGCCTACTTGGTGCTGCCAGCCTCCGGCGCGGTTTCCGTAACCTCATCAGCGGACTTTGCGGCCGGCTGCTTTTCCTGGAGGGAAGTGCTTCCACCGGCTGTTTCGTCCGCCACTTCCCGGGAGGAAGCACGGTCTGGATCGCTTTGGTTATCAGGGAGATTACCACGCGATTCACTATCTGAGACATCTTCGTCCGCATCCCGGATGCTTTTGACGTCACCTGATTCGTCTGTATCAGGTGCCGCTGCATCGTGGTCTGCAGGGCTCCGCCCGTCCAGATAAGGGGTGTCCGGCTCGTCCGGCTTCCTCCTGCCGAGCACGATGAAGATAATCAGTGCCGCAACAAACACGAAGATGCTGGTCCAGACATTGAGCCTTGTGGTGATGCCGAAGAGGTTGATCTGCTCTGCGTCGTCGATCCGCATGGCCTCGATCCAGACGCGCCCCAGGGTGTAGTACATCGCGTAGAGCCAGAAGAGCCGCCCGCGCCGGAAGTTGAACCTGCGGTCCAGGATAAGCAGGAGGGCGACGCCAACCAGGTTCCACAACGACTCGTAGAGGAACGTGGGGTGGAAGAGCGTGTCAGCAGGCATCCCGGGTGGGAAATTCGCGTTATCGGCGTCCACCTGGAGCCCCCATGGCAGGGTGGTGGGGCTGCCGAAGAGTTCCTGGTTGAAGTAGTTTCCCCACCGGCCAATGGCCTGGGCAAGCAACAGTCCGGGCGCAGCCGCATCGAGGAAGGCGGTCAGCTTCACTCCGGCGCGGCGGCAGCCGATCCAGGCACCGACGGCACCCAGAAGCACGGCGCCCCAGATCCCCAGGCCGCCACGCTGGATCTGCGGAATCAGGGAAAGGTCACCTGTGCCGTCAAAGCCCGGGCCGAAGTAGGCATCCGGGGATGAAAAGACGTGATACAGGCGTCCGCCGATGATGCCGAAGGGAATGGCCCAGATAGCGATGTCCCACAGGCTGCCTTCCGGCGTTCCGCGCCTGTTCCAGCGTCGGGACGTCAGCCACAGGCCCACGATGATGCCCGCCAGGATGCACAGGGCGTAGGCATGGATGCGGAGTGACCCCCACGGCAGCGGGATATCGAAGCCGGACCAGTCCGGGCTCGGGATGCTTGCCGGCACGAGGGCGGCAGCGTGGAGGACAGTCTGCATTATTTAGGCTTCTTCCCTGTTGAGTCCGGTGCGGAGGTCTTTGGTGAGCGCGGCGACGGCGTCCACACCGCCGTCGCGGATGGCGGCCACAAGAGCCGTGCCCACGATCACGCCGTCGGCGTACTCAGCAATTTCCCGGACGTGCGAAGCGGTGGAAACACCGAGTCCCACACACACGCGTTCGGCACCTGCCGCCTTGGCTGCAGCGACTACATCCTTTGCAGCGCTGCTGACAGAGGACCTTGCCCCGGTGACGCCCATGATGGAGACAGCGTAGACAAAACCGCGGCTGGCGTCGACAGTGCGGCGCATCCGTTCAGGCGATGAGGAGGGCGCGACGAGGAAGACCCTGTCCAGCCCGTACTTGTCGGAGGCTTCCATCCATTCGGCTGCCTCATCCGGGATGAGGTCCGGGGTGATGAGGCCCGCTCCCCCTGCTTCAGAGAGGCGGCGGGAGAACTCATCAACGCCCATCCGGATCACCGGATTCCAATAGGTCATGACCAGTACGGCGGCATCGGTTTTGCTGGTGATGCCGGCGACGACGTCGAACACCTGCCGCACGGAGAAGCCCTTGGCGAGGGCCTCGGTGGTTGCTGCCTGGATTACCTGGCCGTCCATAACCGGGTCCGAATACGGGATGCCGATCTCGATAAGGTCGGCACCGTTCTCGGCGAGGGCGATGCCGGCGGCAATAGTCTCTTCAACGCCGGGGAACCCGGCCGGCAAGTAGCCTATAAGTGCCGCCCGGCCTTCGGCACGCGCCTTGTCAATGGCTGCTGCCGATTTGCTGGTGCCGGTAATGTCCTGAACGGTGCTCACAGCTGCTCTCCCTCTTTGCCGATCTCGGCTTCTGCGGAATCCGTGTCCAGGAGATCGAACCATTCAGCGGCTGTCGCCACGTCCTTGTCCCCGCGACCGGACAGGTTTACCAGCACGATCTTGCTGCCGGCGTCGCCCTCTTCTGCGGCGAGCCGCTGCCCCACCTTGATGGCTCCGGCGAGGGCGTGCGCTGATTCGATAGCGGGAATGATGCCCTCGGTACGGCACAGGAGACGGAAGGCATCCATAGCCTCGCTGTCGGTGATGGGCTCGTAGCTGACCCGTCCGATGTCCGCGAGGTAAGAGTGCTCCGGGCCGACGCCGGGGTAGTCCAGTCCGGCGGAGATGGAGTGGGACTCGATGGTCTGGCCGTCGTCGTCCTGCATCAGGTAAGAGCGCGCGCCGTGGAGGACGCCGGGCTTACCCAGGGTGATGGTGGCTGCGTGCCGGCCGGTGTCGACGCCGTCGCCGCCTGCTTCAAATCCGTAGATCTTCACGGAGGGGTCATCGAGGAAACCGTGGAAGATCCCGATGGCATTGGATCCGCCCCCGATGCACGCGCAGACGGCATCCGGCAGACGGCCGGTCTGGTCGAGGATCTGGGCGCGGGCTTCCTCGCCGATGACCTCATGGAAGTAGCGGACCAGCGCGGGGAACGGGTGCGCTCCCGCGGCAGTACCGAGCAGATAGTGGGTGTTTCCGACGTTCGCAACCCAGTCGCGGAGCGCCTCGTTGATGGCGTCCTTGAGCGTCTGTGAACCGTTGGTGACGGGGATCACCGTGGCGCCCAGCAGTTCCATCCGGGCCACGTTCAGCGCTTGCCGGCGGCAATCCTCGGCACCCATGTAGACAACACATTCGAGGCCAAGCAAAGCGGCGGCCGTGGCGCTGGCAACACCATGCTGGCCTGCACCGGTCTCGGCTATGACGCGGGTCTTGCCCATGCGCTTGGCAAGGAGTGCCTGGCCCAGTACGTTGTTGATCTTGTGGGAGCCGGTGTGGTTGAGGTCTTCGCGTTTGAGGAACACCCGCACTCCCCCGGCGTGCTGGGAGAACCGCTTGGCCTCGGTGAGCAGCGAGGGACGCCCTGAGTAGTTCTTGTTCAGGTCCGCGATCTGCGCGATGAAGTCGGGATCGGCCTTGGCCTTCTCGAACGTATCCTCAAGCTCATCCAGGGCGGCGATCAGCGACTCCGGCATCCAGCGCCCGCCGTAGGAGCCGAAGTAGGGGCCCGGTGCATGGCGCAGCGACGGTCCCCCTTGAAGGAATGCGTCCACCGCATCCTTGTCAGAGCCGGCTGTTGGTGCGTCGACCATCAGTCTCACCATCCTGTTCCACTTTTTCAGTGTCTATGTAGTACTCAGTGTTCTGTGTCGCTCAGCGCTCTTCATCGTGCGCCGTAAGGTGTCGTGCGGCGGCAGACCGCTGCAGACGACCGCCTGCAACAGGTGCCTGGTTGTCAGACTCGGGCGGCGATAGCTTCAGAGCCGGCCGCTGTGAATTCCGCTATCCGCTCCCGCGGTGTCGCGTCGCTGACCAGGGCTTCGCCGACAAGGATTGCGTTGGCGCCGTGAGCGGCGTAGTGGGTGACGTCGTCGACGCCCCTCACGCCCGATTCGGCGACGATGACAGCACTTGCCGGGATGCCTCCTGCCAGGGAGGCAAAAACGGAACGGTCGACGTCGAGAGTCTTCAGATTGCGCACGTTGACGCCGATGATTCTCGCCTCCGCCGCGACAGCCCGCTCGATCTCCTGGGGCGTATGCGTTTCTACGAGGACGTTCATGCCCAGTTCCGCGCTCAATGCGCTGAACTCCTGCAGCTGGGCATCGGAAAGGGCTGCCACAATAAGCAGCACCATGTCCGCCCCGTGCGCGCGGGCTTCCCAGATCTGGTACTCGTCCAAGGTGAAGTCCTTGCGCAGCAACGGGATATCCACCCTTGCCCGGACGGCGTCGAGATCGGCAAGGGAGCCGTTGAAGCGTCGCTGTTCCGTCAGGACGCTGATCACTGACGCTCCGCCATCGGCGTACTGGACGGCCAGCGCGGCAGGATCTGTAATGCTGGCGAGGTCCCCCTTGGAGGGACTGCGACGTTTAATTTCGGCAATGACCTTGAGCTGCTGGCGGTTGGCGGAGGTCCCGCCAAGGGCGGCCCACGCGTCACGAGCGGGGGTGACTGCAGACGTGAGGTCCTTCAGCTCCGCAAGCGAAACGAGGCGACGCCGTGCCTCCAGATCCTCCCTGACACCGGCGTTGATGTCATCGAGAACTGTCACTGCTAGTGGCCGGAGTTCTTCAGCTTGCTGCCGCCGACGCCGTAGCCTGCCTTGCGCATGGCGAAACCGAGGATCAGGCCGACCAGCATCACGATCCCGCCGGCGATGAAGATGGGGGTGCTGGCGATGACGAACGCGATGGAGGCAATGAGTGCACCAACGAGCATCACGATGACGCATGTCCACGCTGCCGGGCTGTTGCCATGACCAAGCTCGATGCTGTGGTCTACGCCTGGGTTGACATCGGCGGCGGAGGCGCCTGCCGGTGAACCTGACTTGGATGCGGAAACAGTGGCTTTGCTCATGGAAATCTCCTCAGGATGAATACTGCTTACATTCTGCCATTTTTTGTCCTTGCCTTGGACATCGGCTCAGGTGGGGTCGTCGCCTTTTGACAACCGGTCCCAGCTGTCAATCTCGTCAGCCGGACCGGAGGCTTCAGGATTTGTGCCGGCTGCCGCAGCGTCAAACCGCGTGCGCGCCTTCCAATACCGGCTCGCAGGGATTATCAGCAGGGCGCCCAACCCCAGCATTGTTCCGGCAACGACGGCGAGGGCCGGGAAAGCTGTGACGCTCACCTGGACGTTGCTTCCGGAAATGCCGGTTGCCGCGGCTATAGCGCCCTGGGATGCAGCGAGCGGATCGGCGAGGACCGTCAGGGCCGCCGCCACGATTCCCGCAGAAGCGGCGACCACAATCCCCGTAATAATCCAGCGCGCGATCCTTCCGGCGATCGAGGCAGCCAGGCCGCCGGCCAGGGCGACGAGCGCAAGTGCTGTTACCGCTGTTGCGGCTTTACTCCCCTGGACCGGCAAGCCGTCCTGACTGTTGACCGCCTGGCCAAGCTGGGCAGGATCCAGATGCACGTTTATCCAGGTTTGGGTGGTGGTTCCGACGACGGCCAGGGCCATCAGGGCAATGATAATGACGAGGGACGGCTTTCGTGCCCAGGCGGGTGTGGGCCTGGTTCCGGTTCCTCCCGTCGCGGTTTCCGTAGCGGGGGAGTCTGTGCGGCCCTCGGTTGAGCCCGAGCTGGAAGCAGTACTGGAGCCCCCGGGCTTGTCGAGACGGCGCATCAGACGCCCGGACCTGTGGCGGCGTGTGATGGCGGGAAGCTGCCTGGAACGGGCACACCTTCCTCTTGGATGTTGTGAAGTGAGCTCGCTATGTGGACTGCCCGGAGCGGGGCGGCGGCCTTGTTGACCGTTTCGAGGGCTTCGGTGGGATTGACCGAATCCGCCACGATCCCGCCGCCGGCCTGGACGTAGGCGCGGCCCTCACGCAGCAGGGCTGAACGGATGGTAATGGCCATGTCCATGTCCCCGGCAAAGTCCATGTAGCCAACCACTCCGCCGTAGATGCCCCGGCGGTGCGGTTCGAGTTCGTCCAGCAGGCGCAGCGCACGCGGTTTGGGTGCACCGGAAAGCGTTCCCGCCGGAAAAGTAGCCTTCAGAACGTCATAGGCCTTGGCTGTGGGAGCTAGGTTGCCCACCACTGTGGAGACGAGGTGCATGATGTGGCTGAAACGCTCCACCTCCATGAACTGGGTGACATCCACAGTGCCGGCCACACAGACCTTGGAGAGGTCGTTTCGGGAGAGGTCGACAAGCATCAGATGCTCAGCCCGCTCCTTTTGGTCGGCCAGCAGCTCCTCGGCCAGTGCCTTGTCCGCTTCCACGGTCTTGCCGCGAGGGCGGGATCCGGCGATCGGGTGGGTGATGACTTCCTCGCCGTTCACAGTGACGAGCGCCTCCGGGGACGAGCCCACGATGGAGTACTCCCGCCCGTCGGCATCCTCGAGGCTGAAGATGTACATGTACGGGCTGGGGTTGGTGTTCCGGAGCACCCGGTAAACGTCGAGCGGGCTGGCCCCGCATTCCATCTCGAAACGGCGCGAAATGACCACCTGGAAGACTTCGCCGTCGACGATTGCTTCCTTCCCGCGGTCGATGGCGGCCAAATATTCCGGCTCGTTCCAGCGTTCCTGCACGCTGGATGCAAAGTCCAGGGCCGCAGGCTCCAGGACCGAGACGGGCTGCTGCACGGGGGCGCTGACCCTGCTCAGCAGCCCCTTCACCCGGGCGACGGCGTCGTGCCAAGCCTCATCGACGCGTTCGGAGCTGTTATCGAAGTTGATGGCATTGGCGATGAGCAGCACTGTGCCGTCTGTATTGTCGTGCACGGCCATGTCGGTGACCAGGTTGAGCGCCATCTCGGGCAGCTGGAGATCATCCTCCGGCGGGCTGGTGAGCTTCTCCCAGTGCCGCACGGTTTCCCAGCCGAGGAAGCCGACCAGGCCTGAGGTAAAGGGCGGCAGCCCATCGAACCTGTCCGTCCGCAAGGCCTCAATGGTGTCCCGTACGGCGTCCACGGGATTGCCATCGACCGGGACACCCTTCGGCGGCTCGCCGAGCCAGTGCGCCTGGCCGTCTTTGGTGGTCAGGGTTGCCCGGGATTTGGCGCCAATGAAGGAGTACCTGGACCAGGAGCCGCCCACGGCCGCGGATTCCATGAGGAAGGTGCCCGGCTGGCCTTGCGCGAGCTTGCGGTAGAGGCCGATTGGCGTTTCAGCGTCCGCCAAGACCTTGAGCCGGACGGGGATGACGCGGCTGTGGCCTGCGAGTTCGCGGAACTCTTCCAGGCCCGGACTGATGACTCCAAGGTCCTGCATGGCTATGGTTCTCCGCCTGTTCTATAAGTGGCAATTGGAAGTGGTGGGTGCTGCCGTTCGTGATTCAGGTCCTGGTCAGGAGGAGCTGCCTGTTACGGCGTCGAGTTCGCGGCCGTCGAAGCAGGTCCGCGTTCCGGTGTGGCAGGCCGCGCCTACCTGGTCCACTCTGACCAGCAGGGCGTCACCGTCACAGTCCAGGGCCACCGACTTGACCCACTGGACATGTCCTGACGTGTCACCCTTGCGCCAGTACTCCTGGCGGGAACGCGAATAGAACGTCACACGACCGGTGCTTAGGGTCCGCTGGAGTGCTTCATCGTCCATCCAGCCCAGCATGAGCACTTCATTCGTGTCGAACTGCTGCACGACGGCGGCCACCAGGCCGGCGCTGTCGCGCTTGAGGGCAGCAGCGATTCCGGCCGGAAGATCACTGGCTGCGGGCGTGGAAACGGGCGGGTTTGACGCGCGCGGGGCGGAGGCGGGCTGCTCAGACATCAGGTCAAGTCTAGTGCCTGCCGAAAGTGTGAAGGTCAGCACCAATGAGGCGGCGGTTCCACTGCGCGTGTCCGGCCCTCTCGTGCTACTTTCACAAGTGATGCATTTCGTCGAACCGTCCCGAGAAGTTCTGGCCGAGACCCTGCTGGCGGCCGGTCCGGACTCCCCCACGCTCTGCACCGGATGGCAAACCCGGGATCTCGCCGCGCACCTCTATCTGCGCGAGCGGAAAGTCGCCGTCGGACTGGGCCTCCTTTTCAAGGGCCTGGCAAAGGCCTCGGACAAAGCGACGGCGAAACTGGCCGCCAAACTGAAGACCACTGAGGACTACAACCGGTTGGTCAACACGTTCCGGGCAGGTCCTCCGGTTCTCTCCCCCATGAATATTCCGGCGCTGGACGAAAGCTCGAACCTCATTGAGTACTTCGTCCACACCGAAGACGTCCGCCGCGCAGT
>NZ_JAPSHJ010000044.1:16859-32213 GCF_031179985.1 Arthrobacter sp.
CACCTGGGAGCCGAAGTGGCGGGTAATCTCATCCACCACGTCCGGGCGTGCCACAGCGGCTGTGTTGATGGACGCCTTATCTGCTCCGTAACGCAGAAGCTTGTCCACCTCAGCGACGCCCCGCACGCCGCCGCCTACCGTCAACGGGATAAAGACTTCTTCGGCCGTCCGACGCACGACGTCGAAGGTGGTCTCGCGGTTGCCGGAGGACGCTGTGACATCAAGGAACGTCAGCTCGTCGGCACTGCCGTTGTCGTAGCGGTGTGCGAGCTCCACCGGGTCTCCGGCATCTCGAAGGCCTTCAAAGTTAATGCCCTTGACCACGCGGCCGGCATCAACGTCCAGGCATGGGATGACGCGTACGGCTACAGCCATGACTTCTCCTGAAAATTTACTAAGGAAACTCTGTGGACGACGGGCTCAGATGCGGCAGGCGTGGATGCTGCTGACAAGGATGGCACGGGCACCCAGGTCATAAAGCTCGTCCATAATCCGGTTGGTTTCCTTCTTTGGCACCATAGAGCGCACTGCCACCCAGTCAGAGTCGCGCAGCGGGGAGACGGTCGGAGACTCAAGGCCGGGGGTCAACGCGGCTGCCTTTTCTACAAGCTCTTTACGGATGTCGTAGTCCATCAGCACGTACTGGCGGGCTACGAGGACACCCTGAAGCCGGCGGATCAGGACGTCGGCCGCGGGATTCTTTTCACCCTTGCGGCCGATGAGTACCGACTCAGAGAGCAGGATCGGCTCCCCGAAGATTTCCATCCCGGCAGCCTTGAGCGTGGTCCCGGTCTCGACGACGTCGGCAATGGCGTCCGCAACGCCGAGCCTCACGGAGGACTCGACGGCGCCGTCGAGCCGTACCACTTTGGCGTTGATACCTCGCTCGGCGAGGTATCCGCGCAGCAGGCCGTCATAGCTCGTCGCCAGCCGCTTGCCCTCAAGCTGCTCGACGGTGTCGAAGTCACCCACGGGCCCCGCGAAGCGGAAAGTCGAGGCGGCAAAGCCAAGGCCGAGCAGCTCCTCCGCCTCAACCTCGGCGTCCAGCAACAGGTCCCGGCCCGTGATCCCGACGTCGAGCGTTCCCTGCCCTACATACACGGCGATGTCGCGCGGGCGGAGGAAAAAGAACTCAATGTCGTTGTCCGGATCAACCAGCACGAGCTCGCGGCCGCCGTCGCGGCGCTGGCGGTAGCCTGCCTCGGCGAGCATCTCGGAGGCGGCTTCGGACAGGGATCCTTTATTGGGAACGGCAACTCGCAGCATGGAGGAAAATCTTTCTGGGTGGGGACGGGAATCAGTACAAGCAGGATATGACCGCAGCGGGGCGGCTAAAGATGCTTGTAGACGTCTTCCAGGCTGAGTCCCTTGGCAAGCATCAGAACCTGCAGGTGATAGAGCAGCTGGGAGATCTCCTCAGCGGCTGCTTCGTCGGATTCGTACTCAGCTGCCATCCAGACTTCCGCTGCTTCTTCGACGACCTTCTTGCCGATGCCGTGGACCCCGGACTCCAATTCAGCGACCGTGCGGGAGCCGGGCGGGCGTGTTGCAGCCTTCTCACTGAGTTCTGCAAACAGCGTCTCGAAATTCTTCACGCCCTCCAGCCTACTTGCTCAAGGCTGGAGAGCGCCTGCCGGGCCGTAGCATGACGACGGCGTTGTGACAGAAAGCACAAACGGCTCATTACCGGTACTGGCTCAGGGTCACTGCCGTTGCGAGGGCCGCCGTCACGGCTTCATGGCCCTTGTCCTCCGAGGAACCAGGGAGGCCGGCCCGGTCCAGGCCTTGCTGTTCCGTGTCACAGGTCAGCACGCCGAATCCAACGGGGACGCCGGTTTTGACGCTGACATCGGTCAGGCCCATCGTGGCGGCCTGGCAGACGTAGTCAAAGTGGGGCGTGCCTCCCCTGATCACCACACCGAGTGCCACGACGGCGTCAAAGTGTGGGGCCAGCCGGGCCGCCGCGACGGGAAGCTCGAAGCTGCCGGGTACCCGCAAGACCGTGGGCTCGTTGATGCCTGCCTCTTTGGCAGCCCGGAGCGCACCGTCGAGCAGGCCGTCCATGATCTGCGTATGCCAACTGGCGGCAACAATCGCCAATTTCAGGCGGGACGTTTCGTCAGGGTTCAGGGTGGTCAGGTCGATTTCGGGCGCGCCGTGTCCGCTCATTGCGAGGTTCCGTTCAGTTGTGGTGGTGATTCTTGGTGTTCAGTGTTGAGGAGGCAGTTCGGCCTGGATCAGTTCAGGCGTAGCCCGGCTCAGTCCTGTTCGTGGTCAAAGGGGGTGGATGCCAGGCCGACGGCGCCCGCGGAAACGGTGGCCGACCCGGCGCCAAGGACAAGTCTGTGGTCCATCCGATCCTTCTTGGTCTGCAGGTACCGGATGTTCTGCTCGCGGGAGGGAACCTCGGTGGGAACCATCTCCACCACTGCGACGCCCGCCCTAGCCAACCTGTTCTGCTTGTCAGGGTTGTTGCTCAGGAGCCGGATGTGAGTGAGTCCCATTTCTGCCAGGATCTGCGCCGCAGCCTTGTAGCAGCGGGCATCCACAGGCAACCCCAGCTGCTCGTTGGCTTCAACGGTGTCCAGTCCGGCTTCCTGGAGGGCGTAGGCCTTGATCTTGTTGGCAAGGCCGATGCCGCGGCCTTCCTGCCCGCGGAGGTACAGCAACGTCCCGCCGTATTCGCCGATCATCTCCAGCGCATAGGCGAGCTGTTCGCCGCAGTCGCACCGGTAGGACCCGAAGACGTCACCCGTGAGGCATTCCGAGTGCAGCCGCACCAGGGGTGCCTGCCCATCGGTGGGCGGAATGGGGGAGCTCACTGCCAGGTGCTCGGCACCTGTTTCGAGGTCAATCCACGCCTGGGCAACCAAACCGCCGAACTCGCTGGGCAGTTGGACCACCGGGCCACCGCTGACCGGGTGGGGCTCTGCGCCGTTAGCTGCCTTTTGGGCTTTCGAAGCCGTCATTATTTCTCCTCTTTTCCGGCCGGAACCGATGCCCGCCTACTGTCGTCCCCATTGCCCAGATAGCTCACAAGGTCCTCGATCGAGATGAGCGGGCAGCCATGTTCTGCAGCAAAAACCCGCAGTCCATCCAGCCGCATCATCTCTCCGTTGTCATACACCAATTCTGCAATCACACCGACAGGCGACAGTCCCGCCAGCCGGCACAGCTCGACTGCCGCTTCCGTATGGCCCGGGCGTTCCCGTACACCACCCTCAACAGCGCGAAGCGGAAAAACATGCCCGGGACGTGTAAGCGAGGCCGGCTTGCTGGCCGGATCGGCCAGCACCCTGGCAGTCAGGGCACGGTCGGAGGCCGAAATTCCCGTGGTCACGCCGATTGCCGCATCACAGGAGACAGTGTAGGCAGTTCCCTTGGAGTCTTCGTTAACTTCAACCATCGGCGGCAAGGCCAGGGCATCAGCGCGGGCACCGTCGAGGGGAACACAAATGACTCCCGAGCTGTAGCGGACGGTCCAGCCCATCAGTGCCGGGGTGGCGAACTCCGCCGCAAAAATGATGTCGCCCTCATTTTCGCGGTCCTCATTGTCCACCACGATGACCGGTCGGCCGGCGGCGATGGCACTTACGGCTTCTTCAATGCTGTCCAGTGCAGCAGGAACAGCGTCCATGTTGACAGGCGCTGCCAGATCCAGCGGGTGGCCGGCCGCAGTGGAGGCCGGGCTCACAGCGAGGCCCCCGCGTCTGCTGCCTGCGAGGCCGATGCGGATTGCTCACGTGATGCCGGCAGCGAGAAGGCCAACAAGCGCTCGGTGTACTTGGCGAGCACGTCAACTTCCAGGTTCACCGGGCTCCCCACGCTCTTTGCTCCCAGACCGGTCTCTGCCAATGTGGTGGGGATCAGTCCCACCTCAAACCAGGGCGCCGGCTCCTCCGCGGGGCTGACGGCAGTAACGGTGAGGGATACGCCGTCGACCGCTATGGAGCCCTTTTCGGCGATATACCGGGCAAGACCGGACGGCACTTCGAACCTCAGCCGGTCCCAGTTCTCCAGGGATTCCCGTTCCGCCAGGGTGCCGACGCCATCCACGTGGCCCTGGACGACGTGGCCGTCGAGGCGGCCTCCGGCAGGAACACACCGCTCAAGGTTCACGGCGTCCCCCGCCTGCAACTGACCAATCGTGCTCCTGACCAGGGTCTCGCCCATGACGTCGACGCTGAACTCCTTGCCCACGATCTCAGTGGCAGTCAGGCATACGCCGTTCACTGCGATGGATCCGCCCAGAGCGAGGCCCTCGGTAGTCCCGGGCGCCTGCAGGCGGAGGGTTGCGCTGCCCTCTCCCCTGTCCACGGACAGGACTTTGCCCTGTTCGGCGATAATTCCGGTAAACATCAATAGCCTCCTGCTGCGCTGCCGGCACCTGTCAGGTGCACGGTTGAATCGGGTGAAGTTGCCTTGGAAAGTTCGGTGATTGCTGAGCGGGCAGATGTTTCCGGGCCGGCAGGACGAAGATGGAGCCGAAGGTCCCTGCCCAGGGACTGAACCGCTCCGCCTCCGGCGGGGTCCCATTCCCAATGCTGGGCATCGGACAGCGTTGTTATGCCGAGGTCTCCCAGAGCTGGGGTGCCGGATCCCAGCAATGTGGGTGCCAGGTAAACAATCAGTTCATCCACCAGTCCGGCGGCCAGGAAAGCGCTGAGGATGCGGGAGCCCCCCTCCACCATCAGGTGGCGCACTCCGGCAGCGAAGAGGGTGTCCAGGGCCAGGCGGGGGTCCCTGGTGGCGAGATGGAGAACGCGGCCGTCTTCTCCATGGATAGCAGCATTCCCGGGGATGCCCCGGAGCCCCATGACAGCCCGCAGTGGTTGCCTGCCTTCGGGCTCACCGGCGGAATTCCTGGCCGTCAGCCGGGGGTTGTCGATCAGGACTGTTTGGGTGCCTACGAGGATCGCATCAATCCGGCCGCGGGTACTGTGATTGTCGGCCAGCGACTCCGGACTCGAAATCCACTGGCTGGTGCCGTCCTGGGCTGCAATTCTGCTGTCGAGGGTCTGGGCGATGTGAAGAGTGACGAAAGGCCGCTTGGACAGTACGGCCTCGAACCATCTTCGGTTCAGGTCAAAGGCGCGCCCGGCGTTCAGTCCTGAACGTACCTTCACTCCCGCCGCCAGCAGAGTGGCCGCTCCGCCGGCAGCCGGATCGTGCGGGTCATCCACGGCATAAACGACGTTGGCCATGCCTGCATTGATGATTGCCTGTGCGCAGGGACCGGTGCGGCCGCAGTGATTGCAGGGTTCAAGGGTGACCACCATGGTGGTACCGGCCAGATCCAGTCCCTGCGATCCCGCCTGGGCAATGGCGTCAGCTTCGGCGTGGGGGGTTCCGGCTCCGCGGTGATAGCCGGTTGCAATCTGCCGGCCGTTGGCGTCGAGAATTACCGCTCCCACCAAGGGATTCACCCCTCGTGGCCCCTTGAGGGCCTCTTCAAGGGCGCGCTCCATCGCTGCCGCTTCAGCATGCGTGAATTCAGCGTCTGAGAGCACCTGTGCGTCGTTCCTTCCCTCGAAAACCGCGTGGCTCCGGGGGTGAACGACAGCAAAAGTCCGGGACGCAATTAAGCGCCACAGAAACAGCCGTACGTGCTTCTCTCATCCAGACTTTAACTGTCGGTACCGGAATTTCACCGGTTCAACCGTCCGCCGGGAGCCTTCCAAAAGAAAGCACCGGCTCGCGGGTCGCGGACTGTCACCGCCGGTTCGGACTTACACCGACCCCGGAGCACGTATTGTGTGTTGTTATTGTGTCACAACCGCGCTGTCCGCCCGGGTATTCCCGTCAGAATCCGTCACAGGGAGGATTTTTTTCGCCGTAAACCGAAGGCGTCACAGGCGGCTAACGGCTGCCGGCCTTCCGAAGCCGTTCAACGGCTTCCGACGGATCCTCGGCGCCATAAACTGCTGAACCTGCCACAAAGACATTCGCTCCGGCTTCAGCTGCCCTGATGATGGTTTCTTCCGTGATGCCGCCGTCCACCTGCAAGGCAACGCCCGTTCCCGCGCCGTCGATGGCAGCCCGCGCCCGGCGGATCTTGGGCAGCGTCAGGTCCAGGAAGGACTGACCGCCAAAGCCCGGCTCCACAGTCATGATGAGGAGCAGGTCCAGTTCCGGCAACATGTCCAGGTATGGCTCCACCGGGGTTCCCGGCCGTAGGGCCATTCCTGCCTTCGCTCCCCTTGCCCGTAGCTCGCGGGCAAGTTTGATGGGGGCGATGGAGGCTTCGACGTGAAAGGTCACGGAAGCCACTCCTGCGTCGGCGTAGGCCGGGGCCCAGCGGTCGGCGTCGTTGATCATCAGGTGGGCGTCCAGCGGCACAGGACTCACGGCCTGGATCCGCTGTACCACCGGCAGGCCTATCGTCAGATTGGGAACAAAGTGGTTGTCCATAACGTCAACATGGACGGCGTCCGCGTTGCTGATGCGGCGAAGCTCTGCCTCGAGGTTCACGAAGTCCGCTGAGAGGATGCTGGGATTGATACAGCACTGGGCCATGAGGGAGTCCTTTCACAGTAAGGGCGCTGCCAAGCCAACAACGGCCGGCGGTTTTCAGTTGAGGGTGCTTGCGGGCTGAATGATGCCTTGCAATCCCGGTGTCAGGACTTCTTCCGGATAAGGGCAAGGAACATTGCGTCAGTTGCGTGGAGGTGAGGCCACAACTGCGCCGTACCCTCGTGCCCGGCCTCCAAGTGCCCGGTCAGGCTCACGTTGTCCAGCACAGCTCCGGCATCCAGCAATTCCAGGTCATCACGCTTGCGGAGGGCATCGCTGACCACGGCGGTGGTTTCGGCGGGATGCGGGGAGCACGTCACGTAGGCCACCACTCCACCGGGCCGAACTGCAGCCAAAGCCGACTTGAGTAAATCCCGCTGGAGGGGCCCCAGGTCTGCGAGGTCTTTCGGTGAACGGCGCCAGCGCGATTCAGGACGGCGCCGCAGGGCTCCCAAACCGCTGCAGGGAACATCCACGAGTATCCGGTCGAACGTCTCGGGCTGTTCGCTGCCGAGCTCCCGGCCGTCACCGGTTCGGACTTCCCACACATCGTCCGGCACAATCGACAATGCCTGACGGACCAGCTTGGCCCGATGCGGCAGGGGTTCATTGGCCAGCAAACGTGCACCCCTCTGGTTGGCGATTGCTCCCAGCAGGGCTGCCTTTCCGCCGGGCCCTGCACAGAGGTCCAGCCAGAGTTCACCCTCCCCGGTGCCGGCGGAGCCAGCGTGCACGGCGTCGTCCCCGCCTTCGCCTTTTCGACTCCCCTGAAGCTCGACGGCGGCCAGCGCACGGGCAACCAATTGGGAACCAGCGTCCTGGACCCTGGTGCTGCCTTCCCGGACGGATGCCAGCTTGCCGAGGTCTCCTCCGCTGGAAAGTGCCGAGTCCTCAACAAGCTCACCGGGGATCGCACCATTTTCCAGTGCTTCGTCGAGGTTTCCCAAGCCGGGCAATGCCACAAGGTTGACCACCGGAGCCGCATTGTCCGCCTCAAGCAGCCCGGTGATTTCCGTTACCGGCCGGCCGTGCGCCACCAGGGATTGCCTCAACGCCCTCACGATCCACTCCGGATGGGCATGGCGGACTGACGCAATGGTGGTTTCGTCGGTCTCGTCCCGGAGGAGCTCCTCGAGCCATTCATCAAGGGTGCGGGCAGAAACCTTCCGCAGCACCGCATTGATCAGTGCGGAGGGCCCGGCTCCGATAACGGCGCGGGCAAGGCCGACTGTCTGATCCAGGGCCGCGTGCGCAGGGACACGCATCGCCAACAGCTGATGGGCTCCGATCCGGAGGGCATCGAGGATCGCCGGATCGAGCTGGTCGAGGGGACGGTCAACGCAGCGGGCCAAGACGGCGTCGTAAGTCCCCTGTCCGCGAAGGGCCCCATAGCTCAGTTCGGTGGCGAAACCGGCGTCGCGCTTGTCCAGCCCGTGGTGCCGGATGCGGGCAGGGAGGACAAGGTTCGCATAGGCGTCCTCGGACGCAACGGCCCGGAGCACTTCAAAAGCCACCAGACGGGCGGGATCGGCACGGCGCGTGCGCTGGGAAGGTGCGTTTTCGGTGAAACTGCGCTGCGATGTCCGGTTACGTTCCCGGCCCTGCGCGTTCCGCTGACTGCCGCCGCTACTCCGCTGCCCACCACTCCGTTGCCCGCCGCTGCGCTGGCCACGGCCGTTGCCGCCTGTGCCGGACCCGCTCATTCGAACACCATGCTTTCCACTGAAGTCTGTCCACGCACCCAATCGGCGGCGGTCATCATTTTCTTGCCCGAGGGTTGAATCCTCGTTAGTTCCACAGCGTGCGAGCCTGTTCCTACCAGCACAGCCTTTTCCCTCAGGGCAACGCGGCCCGGTTCCAGGTCAAGGGTATCCGGGCGGAGTATCACGGGCTCCAGCTTCAGCCGCTGGCCCTCAAATGTTGTCCAGGCTCCCGGCTCAGGAGTCACGCCCCGGGCGCGCCGGCCAACCGTGAGAGCGGGCTGATGCCAGTCGAGACGGGCGTCGTCAATGCTGAGCTTGGGTGCCAGGGAGACCTCGCCGCTCTGGGGCACGGCAGCAGCGGCGCCGGCTTCCACTGCCGAGAGAGTCTGGGCGAGGAGAACAGCTCCGCTGTGCGATAACCGTTCCAGCAGCCCGCCGGAGGTGTCGTCGTCGTGCACCTTTTCGGTGAGCGTGCCAAAAACGGGACCCGTGTCCAGGCCCTCTTCCAGAAGAAAGGTCACGGCCCCGGTCACGTCATCACCGGCCATGACTGCGTGCTGGACCGGAGCGGCACCACGCCAGGCCGGCAGCAGGGAGAAATGCAGATTAATCCAGCCGTGTTGCGGGATGTCCAGGGCCGCGCGGGGTATGAGCCCACCATAGGCCACGATAGCCGCCACGTCGGGTTTCAGTTCCGCGATCCTGGCGATGATTTCAGCATCCACCTTGGCTGCGTGAATCACGCCGATTCCGAGCTCCGCGGCCCGGGCTGCGACCGGAGAGGGGGTCAGCACGCGCTTGCGGCCAAGGGGTGCGTCGGGTCGGGTGAGCACGGCGACGACGTCAAACCCGGCACCAAGCAAAGCATCCAGGGAAGGCACGGCGACCGCTGGTGTTCCAGCAAAGAGAACCCTCATCCGGCTGTTCCGGAACCGATGCCAAAGCTGGAACCGACAGTGCGCGCCCGCTTGGCGGTGGTTTGTTCCGCAACGGAGTGGTAGTCGGCAGCGCGGATGGCCCGAAGGGCGGTCTTGCGGTCCTCTCCCTCAAGACGGTCCGTGAAAAGGACGCCGTCGAGATGGTCAGTCTCGTGCTGAAAGCAGCGGGCGAGCATGCCGTCAGCCTCCACGCTGACCGGGTTGCCGTTCAGGTCTACGCCTGTTGCCTTCGTGGCCCGACGACGGCGGACGGGGAAGCCAAGACCGGGAATGGACAGGCAACCTTCCACTTCGTCCTCCTGGAAGTCGTCACTGTTTTCCAGCACCGGGTTGATGATATGCCCTTCAACCCCGCCGATCCGGTAGGTGAAAACGCGGAGGCTCACTCCGACCTGCGGAGCGGCGAGTCCTGCGCCGTCAACATCCTCCATGGTTTCGACCATGTCAGCGACCAGTTTTTCCAGCTCCGGTCCGAAGTCCGTCACGGGATCGGCCACGGTGCGGAGCACGGGGTCCCCGATGATGCGGATGTTCAGAATGGCCATGGGCAGTCTTTCCTCACGGTGGAGAGGTACGGGATCCCATCCAGTTTAGATGCAGCATCTGTCAGGAGGGCACGATGTGCCGCGAAGGCAGCGGACAGGCCGGCTAGTGGGACACCGGCGGGGCAACGGGCAGCAGCGCACTTCCGGCGCTTCCGGTGTCGGCGGCCATTTCCCAGACACGCCGGAGAGCACAGAACTTCCACCAGTGATGCTTAAGAACGTCGGGGTTGGCCCTCGAGGGACGGACTTCGGTTTCGCCCAGGGCCACGGCCAGAAGCACGGGTGCCTCTCCGTGCTTCCAGGCTTCCCATTCGCCGGCGACAGGGTCTACGAGGCTTTCTTCGGCCTTCATCCCCGCCACCAACTGCATCACCACTTTGTCGTCCAGGGGCTTGACCGTTCCATCCTTGGTGGTGCCTTTGGTTTTGTAGTCGATGAGGCAGGTCCGGCCATTGATACGCGCCACCAGATCCAGGGTTCCCGCATAACCAACTGTGTGGTTCCAGACTGTGATCTCCGGAGCGATGGGCTCAACGCGGTACAGCTCCCACCATTCATCGAACCGTGCGGCGAAGGCTTCCTCGCCGTTGGCTGCCAGCGCCTCGCGCGTTTCCTTCATTCGGTGCGGCTTGCCGAGGGCCCTCAGGGCCACCTGCTCGCAGTAGTCATGAACACGGTCGCCACGTTTCGCGGCAACATCGCGGTACGCCTCCGCGGCCTTGGCGGCCCTGTTGACCGCCTGCCGTACCTGCGCCGGGCTGCCAAGAATGCCCGGGAGCAGGGGGTCGCTGGCAAGGCTGCTCGCACCCATATAACCGAACCATCCGTCCAGGCCATGAGGCTGTTGCCCTATGACGGTGGTGATGGATGGAACAGAGAAGTCTGCAGTGGTGGAACGGGCGTACATCCGGCCATAATCCGTGGCGTGGGCAAGCAGTGGAGCGGTCATATCTCAACTCTTTCACAAAGGACCGACAGGAAGTCCAGCTCACTGAAACCGGCTGGACCACAAGAAAGAAACACAAAAAGACCCGCTCCGTTGCAATAACGGAACGGGCCTTCGGGGTGGGCGATACTGGGTTCGAACCAGTGACCTCTTCGGTGTGAACGAAGCGCGCTACCACTGCGCCAATCGCCCTGATGCCTTTGAATGCTAGCCCAGTCCGGTCGATTATAGAAATCGGCCGCCTGACACCATTATCCCACTTCCGGACGGCGGTAAAAGCAGCGGGAATTACATGACTGTAATTAGCCAAAACCCCTAGAAATCAAGGAAGCAGCGGGATTCATGTCCGAGGGCAGGAAAGCGATTTGGAGAATCCTTGAACCTCCTATAGAGTTTTTACTCGTTGGAACGCGAGGAAATGCCCGCCAGGGCACGGAATCAACCCTCCAAACTGCGGACGTAGCTCAGCTGGTAGAGCACCACCTTGCCAAGGTGGATGTCGCGAGTTCGAATCTCGTCGTCCGCTCGCAGGACACTGTCACGGCAAGGGTTCTTCGGAATCGTGCTAACACGGTGGGTTGGCCGAGAGGCGAGGCAGCGGCCTGCAAAGCCGTATACACGGGTTCGAATCCCGTACCCACCTCGGTGAAAACCATGGTTTCCGGTTCAGGCTGGATGGCAATGGGCGATTGGCGCAGCGGTAGCGCGCTTCCCTGACACGGAAGAGGTCACTGGTTCGATCCCAGTATCGCCCACCAGAGCAATTCACATTGCTTGTTGTAGAGCGCTTTTCGGGCGTAATCACCTACATGTGCGGACGTAGCTCAGCTGGTAGAGCACCACCTTGCCAAGGTGGATGTCGCGAGTTCGAATCTCGTCGTCCGCTCTCTTTTCTTTTAAACCGCGTTACGTATGCGCGGGCGATTGGCGCAGCGGTAGCGCGCTTCCCTGACACGGAAGAGGTCACTGGTTCGATCCCAGTATCGCCCACCCATGAAAGCAGCTCCCCCGGAGCTGCTTTTTTGCTGTTAAAACATCCCTAAACGGTTGGCACCTCCATACTCCAAGGTTAGGATCGAAAGGCCAGGAGCGATCTGGCTCCGCGACTGAAGGGAGGTGCCCGTGGGATTACTTGACGATCTAAAGGGCAAGGCTCAGCAACTTATTGGTGGCAAAGAAGAAGCCATCAAGGACGGCATCGGCAAAGCCGGTGACTTCATCGATACCAAGACCGGTGGCAAGTACGCCGACAAAATCGATTCCGTCCAGCAAGGTGCGGCCGGCCTCGTGGACAAAGCTAACGGGACGCCCAACGCGGCGCCTGCAGCTGATGATCCCCACGTCGACGGTGAGCCACCTGCAACCGGGGAACCCCGGCAGCAGGGCCTCTGACCCAACTAGGTACGTCAGCGAGGTGCCGGTCCCGCCGAGAGGCGGCGCCGGCACCTTCGGCGTTTAACAGGGCCTATGAAGGCACGGCCTCCACGAAGGAACTGCCTCTACGAAGGCTCGTGGTTTTGACCCTCACGGGCGAGGGCTGTCAGGCGTGAGACTGCCCGGAAGTACTTCTTCATGTAACCGCCGGTCATCATTTCCTCGGTGAAGAGGCGATCGAACGGAACACCGCTCGCCAGGATGGGGACGTCCTTGTCATAGAGCCGGTCCGCGAGGACCACGAACCGCAGGGCAACTGCCTGTTCAGTGATGGTGTCCACATCGCGCCACACCACTCCGTCGATTCCGTCAATTAATTGCCGGTAGCGGCTCGGGTGGACGCCAGCCAGATGGGCAATCAGGGTCTTGAAGTCATCCCTGGCCACAGTCTTGCCGTCGAACTCTGCCTTCATGTGATGGTTAAGTTCGTCACTACGCAAGGGCAGCGGCGCCGCCGGCAGGCCGCGGTGGCGGAAGTCCTCGCCGTCGATCCTCACCACATCGAACTGATCTGCCAGAACTTGGATTTCGCGCTGGAAGTCGACGGCGGCGAAGCGCCCGTCGCCCAGAGAACCGGGAAGCGTGTTGGACGTCGCTGCGAGCTTGACCCCGGCATCCGCCAGCTCCCGCATCAGCCGCGACATGAGGACGGTATCGCCCGGATCATCCAGCTCGAATTCGTCAATGCAGACGAGCTTGTAATGGCTGAGCGCTTCAACCGTCTTGCGGAAGGACAACGCTCCCACGAGGTTGGTGTACTCAACAAAGGTGCCGAAGGCTTTCGGCCCGGGCGCCGCATGCCAGAGGGACGCCAGGAGGTGCGTCTTGCCGACACCGAATCCGCCGTCCAGGTAGATGCCGGCGCGGGAGGTGTCCTTCTTGCCAAAGAGGCGTTTGAAGAGGCCGTCGCCGTCGCGCGCTCCAACGCCGGCAGCGAAACTTTCCAGGGCACGGACCGCTGCCGCCTGGCTTGGCTGGGAAGGATCGGGGCGGTAACTGCCGAAGGAGACCGCGCCGAATCGTGGCGAAGGATAAAATCCCTTAAGGAGGTCATCCACGGAAACCGCCGGAGTGCGCGCGGCGAGCTGTTCGATCTGTACCAAAGTGGTCCGTTCTGCTGGTCTGTCCCCAGAAAGAATACCGGTATCGGCCTGACGGGCAGCCGCCACGTGATGAAGGCCATATGTCCCTGTGTTAACGGAGGGAAGCAATAGTCCGGGGGCGTGGCTAGTGTTGGAGCAGGTCCGGCTGCCGTGACAACCCGTGCCCGGCCAGGACCCACTGACCGTTTTCAATGAAAGGCCATCAACATGCCCTACCCCGTTGAACAGAACGAGAAATTTTCCGGCTATGTCCACCCGGAGCGGCTCGTATCCACCGAATGGCTGGCCGCGGCCATCGAGTCCGGAGCAGTAGGTGACGGCGGGCTAGTAGTGGTGGAGTCCGACGAAGACGTCCTTCTTTACGAAACCGGTCACATTCCGGGCGCCGTGAAGATCGACTGGCACACCGACCTGAACGATGAAGTCACCCGGGATTACGTGGATGGCGAGGCCTTCGCTGCCCTCGCTGCAGCCAAGGGTATTTCCCGGGACAGCACTGTGGTGATTTACGGCGACAAATCCAATTGGTGGGCCGCCTACGCCCTGTGGGTCTTCACCCTGTTCGGCCACGAGGATGTGCGCCTGCTGGACGGCGGCCGCGACAAGTGGATCGCCGAAGGCCGTGAACTCACCACGGACGTACCGTCCCCGGCTCCGGGCAACTACCCCGTAGTGGAGCGCAATGACGCCCCTATCCGCGCTTTCAAGGAAGACGTCCTCGCCCACTTGGGCAAGCCGCTGATCGATGTCCGTTCCCCCGAGGAGTACACCGGGCAGCGTACGCACATGCCTGCCTACCCCGAAGAGGGCGCGCTCCGCGGCGGGCACATCCCCACCGCGGCTTCCATTCCCTGGGCCCGCGCGGCTGCACCGGACGGCACCTACCGCAGCCGCGAAGAACTCGAGGCGCTCTATCTCGGAGAAGCAGGTTTGACTCCAGGCGACGACGTCGTGGCCTACTGCCGTATTGGCGAGCGTTCCAGCCACACCTGGTTTGCCCTCAAGTACCTTCTGGGGTTTGACACCGTTCGCAACTACGACGGCTCATGGACTGAATGGGGCAACGCTGTCCGCGTTCCGATCGTCAAGGGTGCAGACCGCGGCACTGTTCCTTCTTCGCGGCCGGCAACGGCGTCAAACTAGCCGGGGAAAGCGCACACCACTCCTCTGCAAATACTGCGTAAGCTGGAACTGATGAATACCGATTCCCTCCCCGCCACCCTCGCGGAAATTGTTGATGATTTTCAGGCCCTCACCGAACCTGAGCGGCTGCAGCTGCTCCTGGAGTTCTCACGTGGACTTCCGGAGCTTCCGGAACATCTCAAGGACCATCCTGAACTGCTCGAACAGGTGGTGGAGTGCCAGTCACCGTTGTTCCTGACAATCGAGACGGAAAAGGGCGACGGCGGTGCTCCGGACAGCGTCCGGCTTTACTTCAAGGCGCCACCGGAAGCTCCCACCACCAGGGGCTTCGCCGGTGTCCTCCATGAGGGACTTGATGGTCTGTCCGCGCAGGAAATCCTGGCCGTACCGGATGACATGCCGGAGCTCCTTGGGCTCACGCGCGCCATCACTCCGTTGCGGATGAGGGGCATGACCGCAATGCTGGGCCGCATCAAGCGTAAAGTTGCAGCCTCGGCCCGCTTCCAAGGCTGAACCCGCACCAAAGGATGGCAAGAAAACAGGCTTCACAGGGAACACCGGCCACAGCTGCTTTGGCCGCGGCCGGTGTTCCTTTTGTGTTGCATCCGTACCATCACGATCCCGCCACCGCGAGCTACGGTATGGAGGCCGCCGAGGTGCTGGGCATTGACCCGGCCAGGGTGTTCAAGACCCTCATGGTCGACGTCGACGGGCAGCTGGCCGTGGGAGTGGTTCCCGTCAGCGGCAATCTGGATCTGAAGGCGATGGCCGCATCCCTGGGCGGCAAGAAAGCAGCAATGGCCGATTCCGCCGTCGCCGAACGCCGTACTGGTTATGTCCTGGGCGGGATTTCGCCGCTGGGACAGCGCCAGGCGGCCCGCACTGTGGTGGACGACAGCGCATTGGAACAGGAAACAGTGCTCGTCTCCGGTGGCCGCCGGGGCCTGGACATCGAACTGGATCCCCGCGACCTGATCCGGCTCACGGGAGCCATCTCGGCACCGATCAGAACGGGCCGGTAGCAGGCAC
>NZ_JAPSHJ010000077.1:0-3183 GCF_031179985.1 Arthrobacter sp.
AACGGCCTCGAGTACCGCCTGGCAAAGCAGCGCGGCGTCTAACCCATGACGGTCTACTTCGAGTGCAGAACGCGAACCGGAATGCCGAAGTCGGAGTTATTCGATCTCGCCCGCAGCATCGATGCCCATAAGCTCTCAATGGCCAGTTCCCGGGAAGAAGCGGTTGCAGGAGTGACTTCCGGCCTCATTTCATTGGGGGAGGAAGTGACCTGGCGTGCGTGGCACTTCGGCCTGCCGCTCCGGATGACGAGCAGGATCACGGCAATGGATATGCCTGACTGCTTTGTGGACGAACAGGTCAGAGGGCCCTTCCGCAGGTTCCGCCACGTGCATGAATTCACACATGACGGGGACGGGACGGTCATGATTGACCGGATAGAGTTCACCGCACCCTTCGGAGTTCTTGGACGACTTGCAGAAAAGCTGTTCCTCGCCGGCTACCTCAAAAAGCTCATTGAGTCCCGGAACCAGCATCTGACGAATCGAATGTAGACGGATGATAGGGGCAGCAGTTACCTGCTGCCCCTATGATCGGTGACGCTAGGGTGCGAACGCTCCCGCGTTGGCCAGGGCAGTGTAGTACGCCACGTATCCCGCCGCGTTTGGATGCAGGTTCTCAGGGTCAAAAGGATTCGTGGGATCAAAGTTGAACCAGGGGTCACCTGAACCGACGCCGTGACCGGCAAATGCTCCAGTGACGTCAACATAGGTGGCATCCTTGGCCTCGGCCACGTTCTCAATAACCATGTTGAGCATCACTGTGAGCGAGTTGACCGCGAACGCCAGGCCGGGGTCGGGATAGGCCGGGTCAAACAGCAGTGGATAGCCGGTCACATAGACGTCCGCATTGGGGGCCTTGGCCTGGATGGCATCGATGGTAGCGGCGAGATCTGCCACGAGGGGGCTGGAGGCCGGGTCCAAGATCGCCTGTGTAAGGCGTGCCTGAAGGTCGGCCAGAGCCGCAGCACAGGCAAGTTCATCCGTTGAGCAAGCCAACACCAAGGCAGGGAGGTCCAGGTTGTTCCCGCCCACGGTCAACGTGACCACATCAGTATCCGGGGAGAGCCGTTTCAGCTGGTTTGCGACGACGTCGTCACCGCCCGCTCCGCTGCAGGCTGCGTTTTGGACGAGCCGCACCCACTTAGAGGCATCCGCGAGGGCAGGATAGCTGCTGGGGCTGCGCAGGCACGAGTCCAGATACGGCTCGGCCCCTTGTCCCGCTGCATAGGAATCGCCCAGTGCCACGTAGGCCAGCGGCGGCGCCGGTGGCTTTGCGGCTTGGGCCGGAGCGGCGGCCAGGCCGGCAAAGGCGAGTACCACGGTAGCGAGGCCGGCAGCGAAAACGGGCCGCCGACGTCGGACTTTCAGAAGTGCCATTGTGTCTCCCCTTTTGTGAGTGGATGGCCGGGCCTGAAATCCGACCTGAACCCCGTTACAATCCGGCGGCGCCATGCGATAACGCGCCGGACGGCGCGGTCGTAGTGACACGATACGCCCGGACGGGGCCACACACACGGGCAGCCTGTACTCGAATTTCTGCTCTCCAAGGTGGCGTCCAAAACAGGGGGTGCGAGTACCCCATCTATGTGCTTAGCTGACGGAATGGATGAGACTGTGCGTCGAGTGGCAGGGGGCGAGAACAGGGCTGCCGCTGTCACGTGGGAGGGGGCAGTTAACGCGTGGCGGATTTCCGGGGACGTATATCGCATGGGCAGGCGCGAGTGGCTCACCGAGACTGGCTGGAACCAGGCGTACGACGCCGGCATCCGCACCGTTATTGACCTGCGCAACGCGGGGGAGCAGTCGCCAAGGGAAACCGACCCGCTCGTCCGCCCCGAAGTGCTGGCGCGGTTTCAGATTTTGCCGGCGCCTACTGAAGATCCGGAGAACGAGGAATTCCGGGCCATCTGCCGGCCCTATCTGAACGACCCCGCGGCGTACCAGGATAATGCGCGGCTTTTCCCGGACAAACTTGCAGCAGTCTTCAAGGCCGTGGCAGCAGCTCCCGGCGGTGTGGTCATCCATTGCTCTGCCGGGCGGGACCGCAGCGGAATGATCGCCGCGATGCTTCAGGATCTTGCGGGCGCCGACGATCACGCCATCGTTTCCGGTTACCAGGCGGCGATGCGGGGGATTAACGAACGCCACCGCACCCAAGGAGTGCCGCATGCCCATGAGCGCTACCTGGACGAAGCCGCCCTTGCACCTCTGCTCGAATCCCGCGGTGAAAAGGTGGCCGAATTCGTGCGCCAGCTCAAGACCCGCCAATATCTGCTGAGAAATAGGGTCACGGATCAGGAACTTTCTACAATCCTGGCCTTGCTGCGCGGTAGGGTGACGGTGTGAACTCTTGAGCCGCTCCTCCTCACGGCGGTGGCGCCAGTGTTCCTGAGAGCCATCGATCTTTGGGGGAGACCGTGAGTTATAGCCTGGTTAGGAACAGCTTGCGGGGGATTCTCGCCCTGGGGGCCGCGACGGCTTTGGTTTTGGGAGCCACGCTCGGTGCCATTCCGGCCGCTGCTGAGACGGAGGCCATCTCTGGCGGCTCTGGAACGGCAGCGTCTTCCTTCGGCGCCTCGCCTGAACAACTGTCGGCAGGAATCAGCGCTGACGGTCTGCAAGAGGCTATCCTGCGGGATCTGGGGATGACTCCCGAGCAATTCGCGGCAGCCGGCGAGCAGGGCAAGCGCGCTGCCGACGTCGCTGCCTCCTTGCGGGATCTCCCCGGTTTTGTCGGCATCAGCATAAAAGACGGCAAGATAGTCGTCGAAGGATCCGGACCGGAGCTGCAGGGCAGGATCGCCAAACTGAATGACCAGGGACCTGACGAGATAGTGCTCGTTGACCCGCCCGTGGCGTCAAAGCCCGCGGATCCAGAAACGTCTCCGGCAACAGACCCGCTGTCGACGACTGAACCCTCACCGGCCCCATCAACCGAACCTGCCCAGGAACCTGCCCCGGAGAGCGAGCGGCAGACCGCCCCGCAGGAGGCCGAGTCTGCCTTGATGGCTGCCAGCATCGACCAGCTGTATCAGGCGTACGTCCGGGAGGTGGGTACTTCCGGCCTCCAAGCCGTGGCGTTCAGCGACGGGCACTTCCTGATCCGCACCGGCGGCTCGAATTCGCCGGAGTCGTCCCGGCGGGCTCTGGTTCTATCTCCCGGACAAGACCCTCCCGGGGAAG
>NZ_JAPSHJ010000077.1:3283-8859 GCF_031179985.1 Arthrobacter sp.
AAGACCCTCCCGGGGAAGCGAAGATGTCGCCGGCGGAGTTCGTGGCCAAATATGCCAACGTCAAACTCGAGGAAGGCGAACCCATCGCGCCCGAGGATGATTTCTACGGCGGGCAGGGGTACTTCATCGATCGCGGTACTGTCTGCTCGGCCGGGTTTTCGGCCTTCAGTCCCAGCGGGGACCCTTTGGTATTGACTGCCGGGCATTGCACCGACGACGGTGCTGCCCAGCTGGCGGAGGTGGCACTCCCCGCGAGCGAACCGGCCGGCGGCGCCTCCGTCCCGCCGGAAATCACTGGCAAACTCGGAACCTTCGGATTCAGCCAGTTCGGAGGCCCCAACAACTCCTGGATAACCGGGAACCCCGAGAACCCCGACACTATCGGCAACATCGGGACGGACATCGCCGTCATTGAAGGTGTTCCCGCCGCCCTCAAACCACAACCGGCCGCAACGCAGTGGGGCGACCCCGCAGACCTGGGAGCCAGCAGCGTCAAGATCGTCGGCAGCACCCAGCCGTTCCAGGGGCAGTCTGTTTGCCGGTCCGGGCGCACTTCCGGATGGTCCTGCGGAACTGTGGACGAAGTGGGGATTTATGTCATGGGCGGGCACAGCGGTCTCGCCAATGACTTCAGGGCTATCCGTGGATTCCTCTCCTTTTCAGTGCAGTCCAGCGGCGGCGATTCAGGCGGGCCCTGGATCAGCGGCAACTATGCCGTGGGAACCCATACCGCCGGCGATTCTCCCGGCTCGGCACAGAACTTCGCTGTCGCCACAACTCTCAATGACGCCATGACCCGCCTCCCCGGCGTGCAGCTGGAGGTCTTCCTGAACAAGCCTGTGCTTACCAGCCCAGCCGACGGCGACGCCGTCGCAGGGGGCGGAACCATCACTGGCCGGGTGGATGCAGCACCGGCTACGTCGCTGGCTGCGAACTCCAAGGTCCGGATTTCAGTGCCTGGGCAGGACCCCTTCAATGTACCGGTCGGCGGCGACGGCACCTGGCATTTTACGGCTCCTGCAACCCCCGGCGAACTCAGCTTCACGGCCGAGACTGTCAATGGCTTCAGCAGCTCAGGCGCGGCGTCGTTGGACGTCGTCGTCGGGTCAGGAACGCTGCCTGTTCCAGTGATTGTCGGGCCCTCCGAAAGTGCCGTACTCACCTCGATTGATGAAATCCGGGGGAGCGGCACTCCAGGCGCCACCGTGGAACTCTCAGGAGCGGTTGTCGGCTCGGCCCTTGTTTCCTGGAGCGGCCAATGGGTCTTCGCTGTGGAGAGCGAACTCGACTATGGCCCGACCTCGGTCACGGCAGTCCAAACCGCCACCGGGATGCAGGACAGCCCGCCGGTGGTCAGGAATTTCACCCTGGTACCGCCCACGCCGTCAGTAACCAACATCAAGGATGGCCAGCATTTCGCCTGGGATGCCGTTCCCCAAGAGCTCACGGGCGCAAGCCTTAACGGTGCGCTGATCAGTGTTGAGTTCGACGGCGTCAAGCTGGACAGCGTCGTGGCCGTCAAACCCACCGTGCATGCCCAGGACGCGGACGCCCTGGCTGTCGAAGCGAGCGGGGTGTGGAGCGTTTCGCTGCCTGCAGACGTCGCGGCCGGCGCGCACACCTTGGCGGTTACGCAATCCATGGAAGGCGTAGCGTCGGCCGAGGCCGCCCTGACATTCATCGTGGATCCGAAGCCATCGGTTACGGCGGTGCTTCCCGTTGAGGGTGGCGATACCGCAGGTGCCGGTCGCGCGGGAAGCAACATCCCGACGTCGTACGGCTGGCTCGCGCTGACCGGCGCCGACGGTATCTGGCTCCTGACAGGCATCGGAGGGAGCGTCCTGCTCCTGGGCTCGATCGCGTTGTTTGCCGCCGGCCGCCACACTCGCCGCTAGGGAATCAGTCTTCGGCCGCAGCCTTGCGGTCCAGCAAGAGGTTGGTGATCCGGAGGGTGCACAGCCGCTGACCGCCTTCGTTGGTGATGATTACCTCGTGAGCGGTGAGGGTCTTGCCGAGCTGAAGCGGTGTTGCGGTGATGGTGATCAGGCCTTTACGGGCCGAGCGATGATGGGTCGCGGAGACGTCCACCCCCACAGCGGTCTTGCCCATCGTGCTGGCGTGAATCACCGCGGCCCAGGACCCGACGGCCTCTCCGACAGCCAAGGATGCCCCACCGTGCAGGAGCCCGAATGACTGGCGGTTCCCCTCCACGGGCATGGTGGCAACCACCCGTTCCACAGACTCCTCGAGGATCCTGACCCCCATCTTCTCGTCGAGTTCGCCGAGGGTAATTTTCCAGAGCGCGCCGTTTTCTGCACCACCATCGTCATCTCGGCCTGCGATGGGAGCGTCATCGCCAGCGTCATCCTCCGGAATGCCGGGGTCGGGAATCATTCATCTCTCCTCTGCAGCGGTGCGTTCTGTATCGGGGTGCCTGGTGTATCCAGTGTCCTGGCTCTAGTGTGCGGCACGGCACATTCATGTACTCTAGTCATATTACCGAACGGACGGTCAGTAATGCTGGCTGTGTGATCTTGCCCCGCGTTGGAAGGACCCGTCAACGATGACCACCATTACCAGCTCCTTTGGAGACATCCAGCCCACGGTAGATGCAGTAGAAACCGTTCCCAGCTACGTGCAGGAATCCTGGTGGACGCCGGACGCTGCTGCCGCCGAATCCGCTGTCCCGGTCATGGATGCCAGTACGGGGGAGCTCCTTGCGAAGGTGAGCACCGAGGGACTGGACCTCGCCGCCGTCGTGGATTACGGACGTACCACCGGGCAGGAGGAACTGGGCAAACTGACCTTCCACCAGCGCGCGCTGAAGCTCAAGGAGCTGGCGCAGTACCTCAACGAGCGCCGCGAGCAGTTCTACGCGTTCTCGTCGCAGACGGGCGCCACCCGGATTGATTCAATGGTGGATATCGACGGCGGAATCGGCGTCCTCTTCACTTTCGGGTCGAAGGGGCGGCGCGAACTTCCCAACGCCCAGGTGGTGGTGGACGGCCCCATGGAGGTCTTGTCGAAGGACGGATCGTTTGCCGGCGAACACATCTACACCCGCATCCCCGGCGTCGCAGTCCAGATCAACGCCTTCAACTTTCCCGTTTGGGGGATGCTGGAGAAGCTTGCCCCTGCCTTCCTTGCCGGGGTCCCCACCATCGTGAAGCCGGCTACGCCCACAGGGTACGTTGCTGCTGCCGTGGTCAAGGCAATCGTGCAGTCCAACATCCTGCCCAAGGGTGCACTCCAGCTTATTTCAGGCTCCGCCCGCGACCTGCTGGACCACCTGGACTACCGGGACCTGGTGTCATTTACGGGGTCTGCGTCTACGGCCGTAAAGCTCAAGTCGCATGTCAACATTGGCGAAGGCGGGGTTCGTTTCACCTGCGAGACGGACTCCTTGAATGCGGCCATTCTGGGGCCCGACGCCGTCAAAGGAACCCCTGAATTCGACGCTTTCATCAAATCCCTGGTTGCGGAGATGACCACAAAGGCAGGGCAAAAGTGCACCGCGATCCGGCGGGCCATTGTGCCCCAGGAACTGGTGTCCGACGTCGTCGATGCAGTGGGCGAACGTGTCCGGGAGCGCGTGGTCCTGGGTGATCCCCGGGCTGAGGGCGTCACCATGGGCGCCCTTGCCTCGTTGGAACAGCTCGCGGACGTCCGTGCTGCCGTTCAGTCAATGCTCGATGCCGGCGGCGAGCTCGCGTACGGCACTCTCGATTCGCCGAAGGTTACCAACAGGGACGGGGGAGTGGGCGTCGTCGAGGACGGTGCCTTTATGTCGCCCGTGCTGCTGAGCTGGGCTGATGCAGAGGCTGAGGAGGTTCATTCGCTTGAGGCGTTCGGGCCCGTATCCTCCGTGATCGGCTATTCGGATATTGACGACGCCGTCCGGCTTGCCGCGCGTGGCGGCGGGTCCCTCGTCGCCTCCGTCTGCACCAACGATCCCGAGGTTGCCCGGCAACTGGTCACTGGAATTGCAGCCCACCACGGCCGCGTGCTCATGCTCAACCGCGAGGACGCACGCAGCTCCACCGGCCATGGTTCACCGCTGCCGCACCTGGTCCATGGTGGTCCGGGGCGTGCGGGTGGCGGCGAGGAGCTGGGTGGAATCCGCTCAGTCCTGCATCACATGCAGCGCACAGCCATCCAGGGCTCCCCGAACATGCTCACCGCGGTCACGGGTGTGTGGCATGCCGGCGCCGACCGGAACTTCACCCTGGAAACGGAGCAGACACACCCGTTCCGGAAGTCGCTGGATACCTTGCGTATCGGGGACGCTGTCCGTTCCGAGCTGCGCCAGGTCACTTTGGAGGACATCACCGCGTTCGCCAACTCGACCGGGGATACCTTCTACGCGCACACCAACCAGGAAGCGGCGGAAGCCAACCCGTTCTTCCCTGGAATCGTGGCCCACGGGTATCTGCTGCTGAGCTGGGCGGCCGGGTTGTTTGTCGAGCCTGCTCCGGGGCCTGTCCTTGCCAACTATGGATTGGAAAACCTGCGCTTCATCACGCCCGTGGCGGCAGGGGACTCCATCCGTGTCACGCTCACGGTGAAGAAGATCACGCCCCGCGAAACTGACGAGTATGGCGAGGTGGCGTGGGACGCCCTCCTGACGAACCAGAACGACGAAATCGTGGCAACCTACGACGTCCTGACCCTCGTCGAGAAGTAACGCTCCTTCACGTTTCGCGGGTTTTTTGGGGACGCTCCTTCACGTTTCGCGGGTTTTTTGGGGACGCTCCTTCACGTTTCGTTCAGACGCCGATCCTTCACCGTGCCATGCGGGTGTTGCATCAATCGTGTGAGGATGAAGCTGTGAAAAACGTCCTTCTGACCGGGAAACTCATCTGCAGCGACAAAGATGACGTTGCGGTCGTGGTGCACCACCTTCCTCTTCATGTAGAGCTGACGCGTGCTGAGGAAGGGTGCATCTCATTCGAGGTGAACCGCAGTCCGGGGTCATTGGAATGGCAGGTCGAGGAGAAGTTTCGGGACGCCGACGCATTTCGGGCACATCAGGAACGAGTGGCAGAGAGCGAATGGGGCCGGGTGACTGCCGGCATGGAGCGGAGGTACACGGTCGAAGGCATATAGCCGTGGACTACATCACTCGTGCACAGCGGGTTCCGTCGGTGAGTCCAACGTCCGGTGAAAGCTCCCCTTCACGTCGTCCAAGGGATACATAGGTGGTCCTCGATAAGGTGGCTTTATGGACCTAATTTTCCGATCCGGAGTCCCACATGAATAATTCTCCTTACGGTCTTCAGGACAATTGGCGCGGCCCGTTTCCACCCATGGCCTTACCGGCACCACTAGCGGGTTACGACGTCACCCTGGCCGAAGGGGAGAACGCGCTGGTAGCTCTCAGAGCCCTGCAGGCTCTGCCCGGGGCACTCAGCTTCAGGCTTCAAATCTTTGGAGCTTCTGATTTGGAATTGAGGGGCACGAGCGCGGAGAAGGTTCCCCGTCAGGGATCCACTCCGGGGTTCATCGTGGAAGCACTCTTCACCGAGAGCCCGGGCGACGAACCTGTCCGGGTACCCGTCGAAGTCCACTCAGGGGGG
>NZ_JAPSHJ010000078.1 GCF_031179985.1 Arthrobacter sp.
AAAACTCCTGGGCTGTCGGCTCCGCTGCCATTGCTGCCGCCAGGTCCTCCGGGACCTCCACAATCCGTGGCTGTGTGTCCACTTCCAGCTCCACGTCCACAGTCTCCCCCGCGGAGACCCCGATGTACTCCCGGTTCTGCGTGCTGAGCGAGATCAGGTTCTGTCCATCGGTCACTGCGATGCTGCTGCGTATCCCGATCGTGCTGCTCGGACCAGTGCTGGCTTAACCACCAGGACAGGGTCGCGTCGGTAACCCCGCGGAACCGGTCCTGGACGGACCCCGGTTAGAGCCGCCCGCCGCGAGTACTGGCATCCAGTACCTTCAAGCTTCGGATCCAGAGAAGTTTTCCGCTTGGGCTCGCACAACGGTCTTTGGCGGTGTCAGCAACTTATGCCTCTTGCGGCAACATTTACGGCAAACAGCTGAATGAACGCAAACGGATGCAGGTGGTACGGGCCGCTTCAGGCCGAACTGAGACTTGCATCACCGGCCATTCGGGTATAAGTTTGACCCAACAACATTTCCCCTTGGTTCGTCGCAGAGACCATCCTGACCGCCGGTTGGCCTCCTTGGTTCAGATCCGAGAGGTTCGGCGTCACCGAAAATTCACAAGCTGTTGTGCTGTTCAGAGAAGAAAGAAACAACATGTCACTAAGCAAATCCCTTGCGGCCGCCGGTACGGTTGCTGTCCTGTCTCTCTCGCTCGCTGCCTGCGGTGGCGGCGCGGCACCTCAAGCAGGGGGTGGGGGCGGCCAGGACTGCAACGTGGGAATCTCGATGCCGACGAGGAGCCTCGAGCGCTGGATCAATGACGGCGAGGGCCTCCGCTCGAAGCTGGCATCTGCCGGCTGCACCGTTGATTTGCAGTACGCAGACAACAAGACGGACCAGCAGATTAGCCAGATCCAGAACCAGGTGGCGGGCGGGTCGAAGATTCTTGTCGTCGCCGCCATCGACGGCGCTGCCCTGGCACCGGTCCTCGCTGAGGCCAAAAAGCAGGATGCGACTGTCATCGCCTATGACCGTCTGATCAACGGCACCGAGGACGTTGACTACTACGCGACGTTTGACAACTACAAGGTGGGACAGCTGCAGGGCCAGTACGTTGAGGAGACCCTGAAGCTCAAGGACGGCAAGGGACCGTTCAATCTTGAAGCATTTGCGGGAAGTCCCGACGACAACAACGCGAAGTTCTTCTTTGCCGGTGCCTGGGACGTGCTTTACCCCTATATCCAGAAGGGCCAGTTGACGGTTCCGTCGGGTAAGGCCCCGAAATCCGCTGCTGAATGGGCGTCCATCGGCGTCCAGGGGTGGGCCAGCGACAAGGCCCAGGCTGAAATGGACAACCGACTGTCCTCTTTCTATGGCGGAGGAAAGAAGGTGGACGTCGTCCTCTCTCCGAATGACAGCCTTGCCATTGGAATTGAGGCATCCCTGAAATCGGCAGGTTACAAGCCGGGTGCGGACTACCCGATTATTACAGGCCAAGACGCTGACAAAGCCAATGTCAAGGCAATTCTTGCAGGCGAACAGTCGATGACCGTTTGGAAAGACACCCGCGTTCTGGGCGAGCAGGTCTTCAAGATGGTGAAGTCAATCGCAGACGGGCAGCAGCCCGAGGTGAATGACACGAAGACCTATGACAACGGTAAGAAAGTAGTTCCTTCGTACCTGCTGGTCCCCGAAGTTGTCACAGAGGACGCGGTCAAGTCGAAGCTTATCGATTCAGGTTTCCTCAAATCCTCCGATGTCGGTCTCTGACCTAGAAACCATGCCAGGGTGCGCCGGCCGTTCGGTGAGCGCACCCTGGCATCCGGAATATTGAGACCAAAACGAAGGGGAGTAACCGTGAATGTGCCCATCCTGAGGATGTTGGACATCACCAAGGACTTCAGTGGGGTGAGGGCGCTGGACGGGGTTTCGCTCGAGGTTGCCCGGGGTGAAGTCCATGCGATCTGTGGAGAAAACGGCGCAGGCAAGTCCACGCTGATGAAGGTTCTATCCGGCGTTTATGGACACGGGACCTACGGCGGCGTCATCGAGTTCGAAGCGGAAGAGGCGAGCTTCAGATCGATCAATGACAGCGAGGCCAAGGGCATCGTCATCATTCATCAGGAGCTGGCGCTCAGCCCCTACCTGTCAATCGCCGAGAACATTTTCCTCGGCAACGAACGCGCGCGAAACGGCGTCGTGGACTGGAACAAAACGAACCTGGAAGCATCTGCTCTCCTTGCCCGCGTAGGGCTTAGGGAAAGCCCAGCAACGCGGGTGCTTGAACTCGGGGTGGGGAAGCAGCAGCTGGTGGAAATCGCCAAAGCACTCTCCAAGAGAGTAAAGCTGCTCATCCTCGATGAACCGACGGCGGCTTTGAATGACGAAGACTCCGAGCACCTGCTCAATCTCCTGGAGCACCTGCGCGAACAGGGAGTGACCAGCATCATCATTTCCCACAAATTGAAAGAAATACGCCGCATTGCTGACCGGGTCACCATCATCCGCGACGGAAAGTCGATCGAGACGATTGACATGCACGGGCCTGATGCCACGGAAAGCCGCATCATCCGGTCAATGGTGGGCAGGGAATTGACCAGCATGTTCCCGCCGAGGAAGCCAGAAATCGGCGAAGAAATATTCCGGGTCGAAAACTGGAGCGTTTATCATCCAGTGGATCACACGAGACGAGTTGTGGACGGCGCATCCTTCCACGTCCGGGCAGGAGAAATCGTCGGCTTCGCCGGGCTCATGGGCGCCGGCCGGACCGAGCTGGCGATGAGTATCTTTGGCCGGCTGTACGGAAGGAACATATCGGGCACGGTTTATAAGCACGGTAAGCCCATAGACGTCCACACCGTGGAAGCAGCAATAGCGAACGGCCTCGCCTACGCCACGGAGGACCGGAAGCGGTACGGCTTGAATCTGATCGGAAACATCACCGTGAATGTCTCAGCTGCCGCCTTGTCAAAGCTGGCTCGCTGGGGGGTAATCGACCGCCACAGGGAGTACAAGGTCGCCGAGTCATACCGGGAACGGATGAATATCAAGGCCCCCGGGGTCGATGCCATAACCGGAAAACTGTCCGGCGGGAACCAGCAAAAAGTCGTCCTGAGCAAATGGATCTTCTCCGGGCCGGACATCCTCATTCTCGACGAACCCACCCGTGGAATCGACGTCGGTGCGAAGTACGAAATCTACGGCATCATCAACGAACTCGCAGCACAAGGAAAAGCTGTCATCGTCATCTCCTCGGAACTGCCGGAACTGCTCGGCCTTTCGGACCGGATATACGCCATTTCCGAAGGCCGCATCACCGGCGAAGTTCCACGCGAAGAAGCGGACCAGGAAGTGCTGATGCACTACATGACTGCTGGAAAGGACTAACCATGAGTACCGACACCACCCTCAAGCCCACGCCCAAGGCCCCACCGCGGAAATCGCCGATCAACCTTCGTCAGTACGGACTCCTGGCAGCGTTGGTCATCATCGTCGCCTTGTTCCAGTTCCTGACCAACGGCCGGCTCCTCATGCCCGGCAACGTGAACAACCTCATCCAGCAAAATGCTTACGTCCTGATCCTGGCCATTGGAATGGTGATCGTTATCATCGCCGGGCACATCGATCTGTCAGTTGGTTCAGTGGTGGCGATGGTCGGGGCCGTAACCGCCATTGCCATGAACAACTGGGGACTGCCCTGGTGGGCCGCGGTGATTCTCGGTTTGCTTCTGGGCGCAGTGGTCGGTGCGTGGCAGGGGTTCTGGATAGCCTTCGTAGAGATACCCGCCTTCATCGTTACCTTGGCGGGAATGCTGCTGTTCCGCGGGCTGACCCTTGTCCTGCTGACCGGCGGAACCATCAGCGGATTGCCCGCACCCTTCACCGCCATAGGCGCCGGCTGGCTGCCTCCAGTCTTTGGTGAGGTCGCACAAAGGGACAGCCTCACGCTCCTCATCGGGATCGTCGCTTCTGCAGCCCTTGTGCTCCAACTCATCCGTACCCGGAAGACGCTCCAACGGCTTGACCTGCCGAGAGAACCCGTCTCATCCTTCGGTATCAAAGCCGCAGGCGCCGTCATAGGCATCATGGCGCTGGCCTGGCTGCTCGCCGGCTACAACGGTACGCCGATCATCCTGATCATCCTCGCGGTCCTTATTCTGGTGTACACATTTGTCTTGAACCGCACTGTGTTCGGCCGCCACATCTACGCCATGGGCGGCAACCTCTTCGCGGCTGAGATGTCAGGAGTCAAGACAAAATGGGTCAACTTCCTGATCTTCGTCAACATCGGAGTGCTCTCAGGATTGGCGGGTGTTGTCAGTACGGCCCGAGCGGGTGGCGCTGTGGCCTCTGCAGGCCAGAACTATGAACTGGACGCCATCGCGGCCGTATTCATTGGTGGTGCCGCCGTTCAAGGCGGAATAGGCACGATCATCGGTGCGGTCATTGGGGGCCTCGTCATGGGTGTGCTTAATATGGGTTTGTCGATTCTCTCCGTCGATGCTGCCTGGCAAATGGCCATCAAGGGTCTCGTGCTTCTCCTGGCCGTTGCTTTCGATATTTTCAACAAGCGCCGCTCAGGCGGAAGATGAAAAGCGACTACTACTGATTTTGAGAGGCATAGGGTGACTGTTTCACGCCTGACCAAACTCCACGGTGTGCAGGGAACCCACCCTAAGGCGCTGCAGACCCCGGATACCATCAGACGCAACAATCTGTCGTTGATCTTGGGCCTGCTCCACAGGGAAGGACCCCAATCGCGGGCCCACCTGACCAAACGCACGGGGTTGAATCGGTCAACCATTAGCGCCCTGGTAGCCGAACTAGGAGAACTGCGGCTCGCCTACGAAACAGAATCTCCTGCCATAGGGCGCGTCGGACGGCCCAGCCCCCTTGTTCATCCCAACGAAAAAATAGCGGCCCTGGCTATAAATCCAGATGTAGATGCCGTCACGGTCGGGCTTGTCGGCCTGGGAGGCCGCGTCCATCGAAGGATTCGGTATGAAGCCGCCACCCAGCCTTCCGTGAGGGAGACAGTGAGCATCAGCCGGGCCATCATAGAAGGAATGCAGGCCGAACTGGAGGCCATGGAGCGCATTACAGGAGTAGGAGTTGCCGTACCCGGACTGGTCAGGTCTGACGACGGCCAAGTGCTCCTGGCGCCGCACCTCCAGTGGACCAACGAGCCATTGTCGGCTTCCCTGGAGCAGGCCTTGGGCCGTCCGGTGCATGCCGGGAACGATGCCACGTTGGGATCGCTGGCGGAAAGCATCTACGGGGCGGCCGTCGGATATTCAGACGCGGTTTATCTTAATGGAAGTGCCAGCGGCATCGGCGGCGGAGTCATTTCCGGTGCCAGGCCTTTGCGCGGCTCTGCTGGTTTTGCCGGCGAACTCGGCCACACACTGGTGCGAACCGATGGGGAGAAGTGCCATTGTGGCAGGTCCGGGTGTTTGGACGCTGAAGTCCGCCTTGAACGGCTGCTTGTTCCGCTCGGCCTGGTCCGGGCTGACCAAGCAGAGCTGGAGCGGGCCATTGCTGAACGCCCTTCCCGGGAGCTACAAGAGGAAGTTGAAAGGCAAATTGACCTCCTTGCGGTGGCGCTGACGAACTTTGTGAACACTTTCAACCCGGAAATAATCGTGCTCGGGGGATTTCTGGGATCAATCTTTGACCTGGATCCAGAACGTCTTGTCGCGGCCGTAGCCAAAGAGACCATAGGCGGGCTGGGAGCCGGGGTAAAGATCAAAAGAGCAGTCCTGGGATCAGAGTTGCTGTTGGTTGGTGCCGCAGAACTGGCATTTGCCCAGCTTCTCTCTGACCCCGCAGGGGTGGTCGCGCCCGGCCCTCACCAGCCTGAGGAACGGCGAACGGCCGAATAGCCTTCGCCTTGACTAACCTTCTCCTTGACCCCGCAACTTCCTCTGATGTCCGCCAAAGCACCGCGATGCCCAGCGCGGACCTACCCTGGCGCAGCATCCTCCTGGAAGGAACAGCATGTCATCAATCGCCAATCCCAACGGGGAGCTGATCTCTCTCGAGGCAGGGGAGTACAAGGCAACTGCGACCACGGTAGGAGCAGGGCTGCAGAGCCTCACTTTCCAGGGCCAGGACCTTGTTCTGCCCTTCCCTCCGGACGAGCTGCCACCGGCATATGCCGGCAAAACCCTCATGCCCTGGCCTAACCGGATCCAAGGCGGCGCATATGGCTTTGGGGGGCAGCGATACGAAGTGCCCGTCAATGAGGCGGCCACCGGCAGTGCACTGCACGGACTCGTGCTCTGGCGCGAATGGCAGGTGGAGCGGCATTCATCTGAAGAGGTGACGCTCACGCACCGGCTGCATGGTCAACCCGGGTATCCGTTTCAGCTCGAGCTTTCGACCCGGTACAGGCTGGAGGCAGATTCGGGGCTCATGGTGGAGCTGAGGGCTGAGAACTGCGGCCAGTCGCGTGCGCCCTATGGCTGCGGCTCCCATCCCTATGTGACCGTCGGCCGGGAGGACATCTCCAACTGTGAGCTCAACTTCACGGCCGGCAAGGTGCTGCTGACCGATGAAAAGCTCCAACCCGCTGACCTGATTGACTCCAGGGGAACCGAGTTCGACTTCTCCGTAGCCAGGCTGCTCCGTTCCCAACGGCTGGACCATGCCTTCACTGCCCTTCCCGCGGGCAGGTGGGACGTCACCCTCCGAAACCCCGCGCTGAGGCTTTCTGCGGTGGTCCAATCCACGGGCGCCGATGCCCCCTGGCTGCAGCTGTACTCCGGAGAGCTGCGCGATCGTCAGGGACTGGCTGTTGAACCCATGAGCTGCCCGCCCGATGCTTTTAATTCAGGCCAGGATCTCATTGTCCTGGAGCCCGGCCAGGCGCACGTTATGAGTTACCGCATCCTGGCGCTGGAGGGCTAGCCTCAGCGTCGAAGAGCGCTTCCTATAGGGTGCCCCTGGAGCGCCTGCAACTCGCAGTGAGCTGGGCCCGCCACGGCACAGCCTTCCATCCGGCTCGGGTAGTGGTGTGCCTGAATACCCTTAGAAAGGCATCGGAAGTCCCCACAGACACTGGGCCAGCGAGGTCAAGGCTGCGTGTTGGCCGTTGGGGAGGACATCACGGTCCAGTTGTTGTGCCCCTATGGCGGAGGCCACCGTGCTCAGGGGTCAAGGGACGAAGGAACCGCCGGGGCCGGAAACGGCTGCGCCTCCCTGCACACGCCAGGCGATGACCGTTCCCGTCTGACCTACTTCAAAATCCTCTGCGACGAGAAGCTCTGGGACGATGAAGAAGGAAACCGCCGTTGCATTCTGGACCCGTGGCGCCGTTCTTCGCCGCTCATGGGGCCGCCTTGAACAGCGGCTCATCGGAAACGGCTCCCGCCGCCGCTTTCACTACTCCGAGCCCTGTCAGGCGCAGTAATTGCTTACCTGGCTGGCGGACGAGTCTGGGCCTCAGGGCCAGGCTGTTCCGCCTGGAGGGGCCGGTTCGCCATACGACAGCCCGGCGGCAGCGGGCGGGGGCGGGGATGTGGCAAACGGGCGGATCGGGGGCGGTCATCTTGACAGCGTCAGGCGCCGAATACGGTGCGTTCCAGGAAGCGGTTCCGGAACTTGCCAAAGGGATCCAGACTCTCCGCCAGGGCCATGAAGTCGCCCAAGCGCGGGTACATCGGCCTGATGGCGGCGGCACGGGCGTCGAACAGCTTCCCCCAGTGCGGGCGGGCTATGAAAGGGGCGAGTTCTGCCTCAAGCAGAGGCAGCACGGCCTGGACGGCGGGCTGATCCTGGCGCCACGTAAAGTGCAGACCGATGCCATCGCGGTCGTAGTTGGGGCTCAGCCAGAGCTGGTCTGCCGCGATCGTGCGGATCTCTCCGATGAGCAGCAGCGGAGTCACCATGTCAGAGAGGCTCCTCATGGTGCGAAGGGCGTCCGTGGCATGCTCGCGCGGGATCAGGTATTCACTTTGCAGCTCGTCTCCCTTGCTCGGGGTAAATTCCATCCGGAAGTGGGCCAGCCTGTCGGACCAGGGCCCGGGAACGCCAAGCTGATGCGTGCAGTTCCTGCCGGACACGCCGGGTAGGGGATGCCTTGCCTCGGTGGCGGGGACCGCCCCGAGGAATCCGGATGAACCGCCGCCGTGCCGCTGATCCCCCGCACGGCTCTTGAACCAGGCCTGCTGCACCGCCGCTCCGCTCCAGTCGGTGAACAGGCTCACGCTGTACGCGGAAGACGTTACCTCGTCGAAGTTCTCCAGAACCTCATCCCAGGCCAAGCCCTCATACACCCTTTGGCTGACCTGGAATGCGGGTTCGATATCCAAAGTCAGGCTGGTGACGATGCCCAGGGCGCCCAATGCCACGACCATGCCCTCAAAGTATGCGTCCCCGCGGCGGGCAGAGAGCATGCCGCCGTCAGCGGTGACCATCTCCAGGCCTGCGACAGCGGTGGCCAAATTACCGTTGGCATCGCCCGAGCCGTGTGTTGCCGTCGCAACGGCTCCGGCTACCGAGATATGAGGCAGGGAAGCCAGGTTGTGAAGCGCGAAGCCCTGCCGGTTAAGTTCAGCGGCGAGGGTCCCGTAACGCGTGCCCGCGCTTACGGTAACTGTCATGTTTAGCGCGTCTACGCTGATGCTCTCGTCCAGAAGGTCAAGGACCGCCAACGTACCTTCGGTGTCCGCAATGTCGTTGAACGAATGGCGGGATCCGAGTGCCTTTACACGGTCTGCACCGGCAACCAGCTCCTGCAGCTCCTGCCTGCTGGCTGGGCGGGCGATCAGGGGAGCGTGGTAGGCGTAATTGCCGGCCCAGTTACGTCCGGTCACGAGCTGATCCA
>NZ_JAPSHJ010000010.1:0-57038 GCF_031179985.1 Arthrobacter sp.
ACGAGGTGGATGAAGAAGACCCGACGACGGCGGATCTGCTTCATACATTCATTGAAAAGCTGGAGCAGTTCGCCTGGTTGGTTGGTGCTGAGAACATGAAGCCGACCGCCAGCGTGACCCGACCGGACGTGCAGTAGGTCCGTCCAAACTCCACGTTCTGCTGTCACATCACAGAGCGGTCTGCGTGGCCTATGCCGTGCATATAACGTCCGACGCCGGGACTTCCCCGGCGTCGGACGTTTTTGTTTCTTGCGGAGAGCGTTCATCAACCCTTGACATCCGGAATGTTTAGCCCATACTTAAGTATGTGCTTAACAATCAGCAGGCCGACCATTCCGGGAGAGCCCCGCTTGATTCCGTATTCCAGGCGCTGACGGACCCAACCCGACGGGCCATGATCGTCCGGCTCTGCCAGGGGCCGGCTTCGGTTTCGGACTTGGCAGCACCTTTTGCGATGAGCTTGCCCGCGATTGTGCAGCACCTTCAGGTCCTGGAAAACTGCGGGCTCATCCACACCGAAAAAATCGGCAGGGTCCGCAGTTGCAGCATCGTCCCCGCGACCCTCCGGTTTGCAGAGAACTGGCTCGCTGCCTGCCGGACTCCTGCGGAGCGCCGCATGGACCGGCTCGAAGCTTTCCTTGAATCAGATGATCCATCCAATCCACAACCAGAAGACAACTAGGCACGAGACAACCAGGAGAAACAGATGATAACTCCCATCACGCACGCAAGCTTCACACTTGAGCGCAAGCTCAACGCCCCGCCGTCGCGCGTTTTCCATGCATTCTCCGACTTTTCCAGCAAGAAGAAGTGGTTCGGCGGGCCGCCGGAATGGGTCCAGGGCGAATCCAGTCTGGACTTCCGCGAGGGTGGCCGTGAGACGGACGTCGGCGGGCCGGAAGGCGGATTCGTCTCCACCATGTATGCGACCTATCACGACATCGTTCAGGACGAGAGGATCGTCTACAGCTACGAAATGCTTCTCGACGGCCAGAGAATGTCTGTGTCACTGAGCAGTGTGGAGCTTGAACCCGACGGGAACGGCACCAAGCTGACACTAACGGAACAGGGCGTTTACTTTACGAGCGAAGATGACGTCGAAGGACGCAAAGAGGGTACGGAGGGACTCCTTGACGCCCTGAAGATCTATGTGGAAAGCGACTGAGGGGGCCCGGCAAACTCACATTTGCCCCGCAGCCCGGGACATAGGACAATAGCCTCTGTGACTGCTGTCACCGCAAACTAAATATATGCCTTTGATCTGCGGCGGGAGAGTCCTGCAAGTAGGTACAAGCAGGCGCCGTAGGAGCAAACCCTCCCCAGGAATCTCTCAGGCCCACGTACCGCCGCGGCAAGGCAACTCTGGAAAGCAGCAAGTTTGTCCGCTCCAGCACCGGGATTATCTCCGGGCTTCTGCCGAACAAACTGTGCTCACCGACGGTGCAAGCGGAGCCATGCGAGAGCACGGCTGCGCGGAAACTCTCAGGTCCAATACAGAGCGGGGAGGAACCCAGTCAATGTGGCGTACCCTGCGCCGCCTTAGTTTTGGAGTTCCTTGTGACTGTTAAATCAGCCTCCACGTCCTTTGTAGACCGGCACGTCGGTGCCCGCCACGAGTCCGACGTTGACGCCATGCTCAAGGCCGTCGGCTACGACACCGTTGATGCGCTGGTAGACACCGCGGTACCGAAAGATATCCGGCAGGATTCCCCGCTGGCGCTTTCTCCGGCACTGAGTGAGGTTGAAACGTTGGCCGAGCTGCGCAAGCTGGCGGCGAAGAACAAAACAGCCGTCCAGATGATCGGTCAGGGTTACTACGACACTCTGACTCCGCCGGTCATCCGTCGCAACATCCTTGAGGCACCGGCCTGGTACACGGCCTACACCCCGTACCAGCCGGAGATTTCCCAAGGCCGCCTTGAGGCCCTGTTGAACTTCCAGACCATGGTCCAGGACCTGGTGGGCCTGCCCATTGCCAATGCTTCGCTACTGGACGAAGCCACCGCGGTGGCAGAGGCTGTGCTGATGATGCGCAGGGCCAACAAGAATAAGGCTGCAGTTGATGGCAAGACGGTCCTGGACGCTGATTGCCTGCCGCAAACTATTGCCATCGTCAAAGGCCGGGCCGAGGCCCTGGGCTTCGAAGTGGAGGTGGCGGACCTTTCCAAGGGACTGCCCGACGGCATCATCAACGGTGTGGTGCTGCAGCAGCCGGGCGTCTCCGGCCGGGTCTTTGATCACTCTGCAGCCATTGCGGACGCCAAGGACCGGGGCGCCCTGGTGACGGTCGCTGCCGATCTGCTGGCACTGACCCTCATCACACCTCCGGGCGAACAGGGCGCGGACATCGCGGTCGGTTCGGCCCAGCGCTTCGGCGTGCCGCTGTTCTACGGTGGCCCCCACGCTGCTTACATGGCCGTCCAGAAGGGCCTCGAGCGGTCCATGCCCGGCCGCCTTGTTGGAGTCTCCAAGGACTCCGCAGGCACCCCTGCGTACCGTCTGGCACTGCAGACCCGTGAACAGCACATCCGCCGTGAGAAGGCCACGTCCAACATCTGCACGGCCCAGGCGTTGCTCGCAATCGTTGCCTCCATGTACGCCGTTTACCATGGGCCGGATGGCCTGAAAGCCATCGCCGAGACCACTCACGGGCACGCAAAGTCCCTGGCCGCCTCCCTGAAGGCTGGCGGCCTGGACGTGCTCCACACCAGCTTCTTTGACACCATCACGGTCTCGGTTCCGGGCAAGGCTGCTGAAATCCTCGCCGCTGCTGAGGCCCGGGGGATCAACCTCCGCGACATCGATGCTGACACCGTGGGGATCTCCGCGGATGAAGCGACGACGACGGACATCGTCGCCACGGTCTGTGCCGCCTTCGGCGTCGCAGTAGCGGAGGCAGGCGACGGGTCAGACAGTTCCTTTGGGCTGGAGCCGGCCGTCGAACGTACCTCCGACTTTATGCAGCACCCTGTGTTCAACACCCATCGGTCCGAGACCCAACTGCTCCGGTACGTCCGCAAACTTTCAGACCGCGACCTTGCACTGGACCGCACCATGATCCCGCTGGGTTCCTGCACCATGAAGCTGAACGCGACCGCCGAGATGGAAGCCATTTCCTGGCCGGAATTCGCCTCCATCCATCCGTTCGCGCCTGATTCACAGACCGAGGGCTGGCGGGAACTCATCGCTGACCTAGAGGCCGAACTGACGGAGATTACAGGCTACGACCAGGTTTCCATCCAGCCCAACGCCGGTTCCCAAGGGGAACTTGCCGGCCTGCTGGCCATCCGCGGCTACCACCGCTCCCGTGGCGATTCCCAGCGCAACGTCTGCCTCATCCCCGCCTCCGCTCACGGTACCAACGCGGCCTCAGCTGTCCTGGCCGGAATGAAGGTGGTGGTCGTTGCCACCGCCCCCGACGGAACCATTGACCACGCTGATCTGCAGGCGAAGATCGACGCCCACAAGGACGCACTCTCCGCGATCATGATCACCTACCCGTCCACGCACGGTGTGTACGACGCCGACGTCCGCGAGGTATGCGATGCCATCCACGCCGCCGGCGGACAGGTGTACATCGACGGCGCCAACCTCAACGCACTCGTAGGGCTTGCCCAGCCTGGCAAGTTCGGCGGCGACGTCTCCCACCTCAACCTCCACAAGACGTTCTGCATCCCGCACGGCGGTGGCGGACCCGGCGTCGGGCCTGTAGCAGCGAAGGCGCACCTGGCCCCTTTCATGCCCGGGAACGCGGCCACCTGGACCGAAGGCAACGATGTTCCCATTTCGGCCTCGCGCTTTGGTTCCGCGGGCGTGCTGCCCATCTCCTGGGCCTACGTGAAGCTTATGGGCGGCCAGGGCCTGACCGACGCCACGAAGTCTGCCCTGCTCGCGGCCAACTACATTGCCGCCAGGCTGAACGACTTCTTCCCGGTTCTCTACACCGGCGAAGGAGGGCTGGTGGCCCACGAGTGCATCCTTGACCTCCGCGAGCTCACAGCCGGGACAGGCGTCACAGCTGAGGACGTTGCAAAGCGCCTGATCGATTACGGTTTCCACGCCCCGACGCTGGCCTTCCCCGTTGCAGGAACACTCATGGTGGAACCCACAGAGTCGGAGGACCTCGGTGAAATGGACCGCTTCATTGAGGCCATGATCTCCATCCGCGCCGAGATCGACCAGGTGGCAAACGGGGACTTCTCCGTGGCCGAGAGCCCGCTCCGGAACGCGCCCCACACGGCAGCGGCAGCGATCAGCACTGACTGGGACCGGGGATACCCGCGCGAACAGGCTGTTTTCCCCGTGCACTCGCTGAAGCAGGACAAGTACTTCCCGCCGGTAGGCCGAATTGACGGCGCTTTGGGGGACCGGAACCTGATCTGCTCGTGCCCTCCCCTCGAAGCCTTCGAGGACCACTCCGCCGACTCCGCCAACTGAGGACTGCAACCATGACTGAGAACTACACTGCCCTGTACGAGGAGCACAAAAAGCTCGGCGCCTCCTTCACTGATTTTGGCGGTTGGCAGATGCCGCTCAAGTACAGCTCCGAGCTGGCAGAGCACCACGCAGTCCGGAAATCGGCTGGCATCTTCGATCTCTCCCACATGGGCGAAGTCTGGGTCACCGGGCCTGACGCTGCTGCGTTCCTGGACTACGCCCTCGTGGGAAAGATCTCTGCGATGAGCGTAGGAAAGGCCAAGTACTCCCTCATCTGCAATGACGAGGGCGGCATCATCGACGACCTCATCACCTATCGCCGAGGGGACACCCAGTTCCTGGTGGTGCCGAATGCAGGAAACGCCAAGACAGTGGCTGAGTCGCTGGCGCAGCGCGCTGCCGATTTCGACGTCGTCGTGGAGGACGTGTCCGCCGCTACTTCCCTGATCGCCGTCCAAGGACCGAAAGCTGAGGAAATCCTCCTCCGCCTGGTTCCTGCGGCCCAGCACGAACTGGTCATGGGGCTGAAGTACTACGCTGCCGTCCAGGTGCCCTTCCTCGTGGGGGGAAGCAGCCAGGAGCTCTTGTTGGCCCGCACCGGCTACACCGGTGAGGACGGCTTCGAAGTTTTCATCAACAACGACGACGCCCCTGCCCTCTGGCAGTCAATCGTCGCGATTGCTGACGAGGGGGAGCTGACGCCGGCAGGCCTGGCCTCCCGGGACTCCCTGCGCCTCGAGGCAGGCATGCCGCTGTACGGCAACGAGCTCTCGATCGACGGCGATCCGTTCGCTGCCGGCCTGGGCGGAATCGTCGCGCTGTCAAAGGAAGGCGACTTTGTGGGCAAGGCTGCCCTGGCTGCCAAAAAGGAAGCCGGCGCCGGTATCAGCACCGGACGCAAGCTGGTGGGGCTCAAAGGACTGGGGCGCCGTGCCGGACGTGGGCACTACACGGTACTGAAGGACGGGGCCGTTGTTGGTGAAGTGACCTCAGGCCAGCCAAGCCCCTCGCTCGGCTACCCGGTAGCGATGGCCTATGTCGACGTTGAGCACAGTGAAATTGGCACAGCCCTGGACATCGACCTCCGTGGTAAGGCCGAGCCGTTCGAAGTTGTCGCGCTGCCGTTCTACAAGCGCGCCAAGTAGCCCGGCGGTCCCGTTGCCGTTATCGGCACCGGGACCGGCAGGCCCCGACAACGGGACCGGCAGGCCCCGGTTTTCAGGCGTGCTGCTCCTTCGTCGCTTTGACGCACGCTTTCGAAAGCCAAAGGTGCTGGAGGATGGGGCACCTGCCAGGGGGTTGAGCTAGTCGAACCCCTCGCGGCCAACTTGGAGCTAGGACCTATTGATTTGAAGGGCCACTGTTCTTTTCGGAGGAACAACTGGCACAAAGCGGCAGGGGAGCGGATTCCGGAAGCGTGCGTCTAAACGAGGAACGAGCGAGCACGCGGAGGAATTCGGTTTCCTGACGCTGTACGGAACCACAATTTTCAAACGTAAAGGAAAACACATGGCAAAGGTTGCCCCTGAATTGCAGTACTCCGACGAGCACGAGTGGGTTGCCCGCGAAGGCGGGAACCTGGTCTCCATTGGGATTTCCGCCGTGGCCACTGATGCCCTCGGCGATATCGTCTATGTTGACCTTCCCGAGCCCGGATCGATGGTGACGGCGGGGGAGACGTGCGGCGAGGTCGAATCCACCAAGTCCGTCTCAGACCTGTACGCCCCCGTAACCGGTGAAGTCACCGAAGTGAACCCCGCCGTCGTCGATGATCCGGCACTGATCAACAACGATCCGTACGGTGCGGGCTGGCTGTTCAAGGTAGCTGCGGAGTCCGAGGGCCCGCTGCTCTCCGCGGAGGACTATGCCTCCAAGAACGGCGGCGAACTGTGAGCGCCCCGGCCATGGGCCCCGCTCCGGCGGCATTCGAGCAGGTCATTTCACCCAGCCTTGACGCACAGATATCCGATCTGGATCCGGAAATCGCTGCGAAGATCGACGACGAACTGACCCGCCAGCGCACCGGCCTGGAGATGATCGCCTCGGAGAACCACACCGCCGTCGCCGTCATGCAGGCCCAAGGCTCGGTGCTGACCAACAAGTACGCCGAGGGGTATCCGGGCAAGCGCTACTATGGCGGCTGCGAGCACGTTGACGTTGTCGAGCAGCTGGCCATCGACAGGGTGAAGGCCCTCTTCGGCGCAGAGTACGCCAACGTCCAGCCGCACTCCGGCGCACAGGCCAACGCTTCGGTTATGCACGCCCTGATCAGGCCCGGCGATACCATCATGGGCCTCAACCTGGCCCATGGCGGCCACCTCACCCATGGCATGCGGATCAACTTCTCCGGACGCCTGTACAACGTCATTCCGTACCAGGTACGCGAAGAGGACCACCGGATTGACATGGCAGAGGTGGAGCGGCTCGCCAACGAGCACAAACCCCAGCTGATCGTTGCCGGCTGGTCCGCATATGCACGCCAGCTCGACTTTGCTGAGTTCCGCCGGATCGCCGACTCGGTAGGGGCCTACCTCATGGTGGACATGGCACACTTTGCGGGCCTGGTCGCCGCAGGACTGCACCCGTCACCGGTTCCCCACGCGCACGTCACCACCTCAACGACGCACAAAACCCTCGCTGGTCCCCGCGGTGGAATCATCCTCACCAACGACGCCGACATCGCCAAGAAGATCAACTCGGCCGTCTTCCCGGGTCAGCAGGGCGGCCCGCTGGAGCACGTCATCGCGGGCAAGGCCGTGGCATTCAAGATTGCCGCATCTCCCGAATTCAAGGAACGCCAGGAGCGCGTCCTGACTGGAGCACGGATCCTCGCCGAACGCCTGGTCCAGCCGGACGTCACGGCAAAGGGCATCAATGTGATCTCCGGCGGCACCGACGTGCACCTTGTGCTGGTTGACCTGCGCAAGTGTGAACTGGACGGCCAGCAGGCCGAGGACCGGCTCGCGGAAATTGACATCACCGTCAACCGCAACGCTGTGCCGTTTGATCCGCGGCCGCCGATGGTGACTTCCGGTCTGCGCATCGGCACGCCCGCCCTCGCTACACGCGGTTTCGGGGAAGCCGCGTTCAGGGAGGTAGCCGACATCATCGCCCAGGCGTTGATCGCCGACGCCGGCTCTGACCTTTCGGGGCTGCGCTCCCGCGTGGAAGCGCTCGCCGCAGCCCATCCTCTCTACCCGGCCGTCGCTGGGCTTAGCTGATGGCTTTTGAGGCCCGAAGGGGCCCATTGCTCACCTCACCGCCGCTAACCAGTTAGGAACCCCGACCATGGCTGTTGGAGTCTTTGACCTCTTTTCAATAGGCATAGGACCATCCAGTTCACACACTGTGGGTCCTATGAGGGCTGCCGCTGTCTTTGCGGAGGAACTCAGGGCCAGTGGAGTCCTTTACCGGGTGGCTGGTCTGCGGGTGGACCTCTACGGCTCCCTCGCAGCAACCGGGCACGGCCACGGGACCATGACAGCCATCCTCCTCGGGCTGGAAGGGTTCCACCCGGAGCTGATCCTTCCCGATGAGGTGGAGCAACGGCTGGCTGCCATCGCTGACACCGGTCAACTGCAGTTGGCGGGCTCGGTGTCCTTTCCCTATGCGGTGAAGGACATGATCCTCCACCCGCTGACCATCCTGCCGAGGCATACAAACGGCCTGAAGTTTGCCGTGTCCGATGCGGCTGGCGAGGTTTTGCACCAGGCTACTTTCTTCTCCGTTGGCGGCGGCTTCATTGTCCGCGAGGGAGAAGAAGACGCGGCCCAGCAGCAACTCGAAGAATCCAAGAAGGAGTTGCCGTTTCCTTTCCGGACTGCCGCTGAACTCCTGCGGCACTGCCAGGGGAACGGGCTGTCCATAGGCGAGGTCATGCTCGTCAATGAGCGGGAGTCCCGATCGGAAGAGGAGATCAGAGAGGGGCTCCTTCACATCTATTCGGTGATGGAGAGCTGCGTCGCCGTCAGTCTGAAACGCGAAGGCTTGCTGCCCGGCGGACTCAAGGTCCGCCGTCGTGCGCCGGACTGGCATGAGCGGCTCATGAAGGAGGACAAGGACCGGGACCCGAAGTATTGGCAGGAATGGGTCAATCTGATCGCGCTCGCGGTGAACGAGGAAAACGCCTCGGGCGGCCGGGTGGTCACTGCGCCGACCAACGGCGCTGCCGGGATAATCCCGGCCGTGCTCTACTACGCCCTGCATTTTGCGCCGGGAATGGAAGAGGCCACCCAGTCGGATCGCGACGACGTCGTGGTCAGGTTCCTGCTGACGGCGGCCGCCGTCGGCGTGCTTTATAAGGAACAGGCGTCGATCTCCGGGGCAGAGGTGGGTTGCCAGGGGGAGGTTGGTTCGGCTTCATCCATGGCGGCTGCAGGTCTGGCCGAGGTGATGGGCGGTTCTCCCGCCCAGGTGGAGAACGCTGCTGAAATTGCGATGGAACACAACCTGGGCCTCACCTGCGATCCGATTGGCGGGCTGGTGCAGGTCCCTTGCATCGAACGCAACGCCATTGCCGCAGCCAAGGCAATCAATGCAGCCAAGATGGCTCTCTGGGGTGACGGATCACACCGCGTGTCGCTCGATGAAGTGATCGTCACCATGCGGGAAACGGGCAAGGACATGAGCTCGAAGTACAAGGAAACCGCCATGGGTGGCCTCGCTGTCAACGTAGTGGAGTGCTGAGGCGCCAAGGAACGCGGCAAGTCCCAGAACCTGGGCGCCGATAGGCCGTGCCGGATCCGGGCTGCGGTTGGTGTCAACGCTCCCTTCGGGGCAGGGCCGGCCGATACACTTGAGGCTGCACGCCTGGGACTAGCCGCCTTACTGAACGCAACGATTGGACACCGCAGACTTGCGAGAATTTACCGCCCGCTTTGCCTCCGCCGAGGAGATTGCCAACTGGGACAACCATGTGACTGCAAATCCCAATGGTGGAAATCTGCTGCAGTCTGAGGCGTTCGCTGAAGTCAAACAGCACTTCGGCTGGAAGCCACTGCACCTCGTATATGAGACCGCTGACTACACCAGCTATAATCTGGCGCTGGAAAAGCCCATTCCGCTGCTGGGCAAGATCTGGTACCTGATCAAGGGGCCGGATGTTGCTGACGTCGAGGACATCCCCGGGATCGCCGCAGCAAACGCTGATCTGATCAAGAGGGCGAAGCTGGGCGTTTTTGCCGTGAAGATCGAGCCCGATATTGTCCTGTCGGATCATGCGCGCCAAGTCATCGAAGGTGCAGGCCTGAGCAAGACGCACAACCTGCAGCCCAACGATTCCACCGCTTTGCTGGACATCTCCCCTGAGCCGAACCAGTTGTTGCGGAACCTGCATTCCCGGGGCCGGAATGCGGTGCGCCGTGCTATCCGTGAGGGTGTTGAAGTGCAGAATGTGGAACCCAGCGAAGAAAACTTCAAGGCCATGTATTCGCTCATGACCACAACTGTCGAGGCAAAATCGCAGGTGCGGGTCCGTGAGTACGAGTACTACCGGCAATTCTGGACAAATTTCATCAACAGGGGTCAGGGCAGGCTGCTCTTCGTTTACGAGAACGGAGTTCCGTCCGTGGGCGCATTTGTGGTCAACTACGGGAACAAAGGAACGTACAAGGACGGTGGATCGCTGCAGAAGCGCAACCAGTATGGCGACTCCCACCTGGTGCAGTGGACTGCCATCAACCAGCTTAAGAACCTCGGCTGCACTGAATACGATTTCTGTGGGACCCCGCCCAGCGACCAGCTCAAAGACACGTCCAACCCGTTCCACGGCCTGGGACTGTTCAAGACCAGCTTCAGCAAGACAGTGACGGACTTCGTGGGTTGCTACGACCAGATCCTGAACCCCTTGAAATACAAGGCGTGGATGGTTGCCGGAGAACGAGTGGCCCGCCAGCTCTACACCCGTCGGACAGGGCAGCAGTTCTATTAAGTCATCGTCAACTAAGTCAGCGTCAACGCCAGGGAGGGAGGCCGCATGACCAAGGAAACCGACGGCCGGCGGAAGCCGCACACTGACGGGCTACCCAAGACTGAACCGCTCTCGCCGTCGCAACTGCAGCAGAACGTCGCTGCTAAACGCATGCTGCGCCGGCTCGTGCAGGGGGAGAATCCGCCTACGGCACCCCTGAGCATCGTTGACCGGCTGGCGGGAAGCCCTTATGCCAACCCGATGATCCAGGTTGGCGGAGTGGATACCTCCGCCCGCAAGACAATCGACTTCGCCCTTCACCTGGCTGAATCGATGTTCCGGTACGGTGCAGGTGCCCTCGAGGTGGAAACCAGCATCATTGCCGTAACGGCTGCCTTGGGACTGAAGAACATCGAGGTGGACATCACCAACCAGTCCGTGGCGATCAACTACGCGCCGAAGGACCAGACTCCCATTTCCCTGCTGCGCGTTGTCAGGTCGTGGACCAACAACTACGCAGGGCTGGCCCAGGTGCACCAGCTGGTGACGGACGTCGTGGCGGGCGGTGTGGGGCGGGATGAGGCTGTCCGTCGTCTCGAAGAGATCATCCACAGCTCCAAGCCGTATCCGCGCTGGATGGTGACAGTCGCCTTCGGGGTGTTCTCGGCTGTTTTCGTGGGAATCCTTGGCGGCGGAGTGGGTGCCTCCGGAGTTGCTTTTCTTTCCAACCTGCTCATCAGCCTGCTGGCCCGCCAGCTCAGCAAGCGGCGGGTACCGGACTTCTTTACGACGGCGTCCTGCGCCTTTGTGGTGACGTTCATTGCGCTGCTGCTGTGGCAGATCGGCGTCCCGATCGAGCCAGCTATCGTCGTGGTCGGAGGTATTTTGCTGCTGCTTCCCACGGGTCGCCTCGTCTCATCGGTCCAGGACGCCATCAACGGATTCCCGGTGACTGCCGCGGGCCGATTCCTCTCCACTGTCCTGACGTTCGGGGCTCTGGTCGCTGGGATTGCCGTTGCTTTGGTGGTGGGTGCCGTGGCCGGCATGGAAAAAATCGACGTGACAAAAACATTCCCGCCGGCGTATGACTGGTGGGCCCTGATCATTCTTATAGCGGTTGCAGTACTTGCTATCGGCATCACGGAACAAACGGCCTGGAAGCTCCTGCTGCCTACTGCCGGGGTCGGCGTCGTCGGTTACCTTGTGCTGTGGGGGGCCACTGCATTCGGCGTTGGCGATAGGTTTTCCCCTGCTCTGGCAGCGGTGGTCATAGGCCTTCTCGGGCGAGTAGTCGCGCTGAAAATGGGGGCTCCCCAGCTCGTAGTCGCCGTCCCGGCTGCCCTGATCCTGCTTCCTGGCCTGACTATATTCCGCTCCATGTACGTGCTGACCATCGAAGAATCGGAGATCCTCATCGGGGCCGGCGGAATGCTGAACGCCGGCGCTATTGTCCTTGGGGTGGCCGCGGGAATCGTCTTGGGCGACACCTTGGCCAGGCCGCTCACACGGAATCTGGCGAGCAATGAGCGCAGGAGGGCGAGACGCCGTTAGGCGTCGCGAGGCTCAGGAGGCTCTCAGGGCGGCGTGGCTCAGGAGACGTCAGCTCCAGATCCCACCCGTTCAGATCTTTCCGATGGGGAGCTGTTTCTCGGCCTGGAAGTCATCTTCCACTCTTCCCTTGGCCCAATAGCCGGACAGGGAAACCTGGGAACGCTCAAGTCCGCGCTGGACGAAGAACACATCACGTAGGGCCTTCATGTAGCCCCGTTCCCCATGGGCGAAAACCTGCACCCGCCCGTCCAGCCACTCGCCGTTCCGTACAGCATCGACCAGAAGCTCACTGGAACCCGCCGGGGTTCCCCGACGCAGGAGCCAGTTGAGCTCTATCCCCACGGGCGCCGCCACTGCCTGGATGTCTGCGTCGCTGTCTACTTCGAGATAGGCCTTGCCGAGCGCCTCTGGCGGCAACGATTCGACGGCAGCGGCAATGGCAGGCAAGGCTGCCTCGTCGCCGGCGAAAAGGTACCAATCGACTGCCCGATCCGGGTTGTAGCCGCCGCCGGGGCCGGTGAAAATGATCGTGTCACCGGGCGCCGCTGCTGCTGCCCAGGGTCCTGCCAGGCCTTCGTCCCCGTGGATCACGAAATCAATGGCCAGTTCCCGGGCCGTTTCATCCACCCAGCGGACGGTATAGGTCCTGGTGTGCGGCCACTGCTCGCGTGGCATGGTTTCCCGGACGGTCCACAGATCCAGCGGCTCCGGATAGGCGACCCCTGGCTGCGGGAAGGCGATCTTCACATAACGGTCGACGAACGCATTGTTGGTGTAGCTGGAGAATCCTTCACCACCGGCGATGATCCGCACCATGTGCGGTGACAGCTCTTCCCGCCGGAGAACTGTCAGTGAGGTCTGAGGGCGCGAGTTGCGCGTGGCGGAGGTGGCAGCGGGAAGTGACGTCATGGAGGTAAGCCTAGGCTAAGTTAACGGCGTGCCGCACATGGTGACGCAGCAACGGACGCCTCTGCGGCTCCAACCCGGAGCCGCCTCAAAGGACCGGAAGTTCCCAGTCGACCGGGGCGGCGCCCTGCTCATGCAGCAGGGCGTTGGTCCGGCTGAACGGTTGGGAACCAAAGAACCCTCGCGACGCTGACAACGGGCTCGGATGGGCGCTGGCCACAACCGGCGTATTCCCCACGAGGGAACGGACGCCGACAGCGTCCTTGCCCCAAAGGATGGCCACGAGGGGAGGGGGGCTGCCGTCCGCATGCCTGCGTGCGGCCAGAGCGGCGATGGCCGCCGTCGTGATCTTTTCCCAGCCTTTGCCCCGGTGGGAGCCTGCAGCACCGGCCCTGACGCTCATGACCCTGTTGAGCAACAAGACTCCCTGATCCGCCCAACTGCTGAGGTCTCCGTGAACCCGCGGGGGGAGGCCAAGATCATCTTGGAGTTCAGTGAAGATGTTGGCCAGGCTCCGGGGAATGGGCCTGGTCGCCCTATCCACCGAAAAGGATAAGCCGACGGCGTGACCTGGCGTCGGATACGGGTCCTGCCCTACCACCAGGACCCTTACCGCCATCAAGGGTTGCCGGAATGCGCGCAAAACGTTCGACGGTGACGGCAGAACTGTGTGCCCGGCTTCCACTTCAGCAGCGAGGAAGCTCAAGACGCCGCGTAATTCGCTCTCGACGGGGGCGAGTGCCTCTGCCCAGTCTTCAGCTACCAGGCCTGAGAGCGGGAGGCGCACAAGATCGGCAAATCCAATAGAGTCCGAAGCGGCCGGCTCGAGGTCGAACAAAGCATCTGAGTCAAACACAGTTCCTATTGTCCCTGTACCGAGGGTGGATAGGGGATACCGGGCGGGTGCCCGGCACGTGCGGGCCGCTCCCGAGCTGAAGAAACGCAAGTCATGCAGCGTAAATGACAACCGTGTTATTCCTCCGTACCATGGGAGCGGGACTCTACGCCGGAACCAGCCAGGCGCAGTCCGCTACCCACTCGCAGAACCAGTTGCATTCATCAGGACCAGCAAAGGACCGTGCCGTGGCCGAACCCGTACAGGATCATCTGCTTCAGCAGGTACAGCCAGCAGGAGAGCCTCGCGGCGACTCTTCCCTGAGCGAGCGGGAGCAGCAAATGCTCGCACTGGAGCGGCAATGGTGGAAGTATGCAGGTGCCAAGGAACAGGCCATCAGGGAGTTGTTTGACCTCTCGGCTACGCACTATTACCAGATCCTGAACGCACTGATCGATACTGAAGCCGCTTTGGCACATGACCCTATGCTCGTGAAGAGACTGCGTAGACTACGTACGTCACGCCAGCGGGCACGTACTGCACGTCGCCTTGGTTCGGACGCCTAAAGTGAGCCAGCGCTGAGCAATCAGCGACTACCAGCAAGGACACCGTTCAATCATGACCAAGTACGCAAGGGATGAATTCGACAGGATTCCGGAGGCATCGTCACGCCAAGGTGTCCACCGGGTGGCTGCGGGCCCTTCCAAGCGTAAATTGGGTCCCGTGATGGCAGTAGGCGTAGCCGCTCTCGCGGTTGGAGTGGCGGCCTTCTTCTTTTTCCCTAAACTTGGTTTCTCCACTGCTGATCCGTTGGCCATGTTCGGACGATCCAGCTCCGCCTCCGGATCGGCCCCCTCGGCCGAGCCTGGCACCACTCCCTCAGCAACGACTGAACCGTCCCAGAGCCCGGCTCCTCTGGCCACCACCTCGGAATCCACCCCTCCGCCGCCAACTCCGGAGCCGATCGCCCCGCTGGTGGACAAGAGCCAGCCTGTCGCCGTCTACAACGGGACTACGACGGCGGGATTGGCCGGACGGGTAGCAGAGCAGATCCAAGAAGACGGCTGGACGACGGACCCGATCGGGAACTGGGGCGGATTGCCGCAGCAGACTTCCGTCATTTACTACAAAGGCGAAGCCCAAAAGGGAGCAGCGGCGGCTCTGGGGACGTTGCTCAGCATCCCCACTCTGGTTGATTCGGCAGAGTTCCAGCAGCCCCTCGTGGTGGTTCTCGGGCCAGGCTACCAGTAGGCTCAGTTAAGCCTGAATAACTATTGGGCACCATTCGGCCTGCCGCCGGACAGCGGACCATGGGGTTCGTTACAGTGATTAACGACGCCTTGAAGTAGGGGCAGCACAGCGACGGCAACAACGCGACCGCAGCACAGTGACGTGGGCCGGAAGCAGCAATGAAAGTGTGGACAACATGGCTCTGGGAACCGTCAAATGGTTCAACGCCGAAAAGGGCTACGGCTTTATCACCGTGGACGGATCCGGGGATGACGTCTTTGTCCACTGGTCCGCGATAGAGGGCGACGGTTACCGCGCGCTCGAAGAGGGCCAGCGTGTTGAGCTGGAAGTGGGCGAAGGAGAGAAGGGCCCGCAGGCAGAAAACGTCCGGCCCGCCTAGTGGGAGCCGAACGAGCCGCCGTCAGGGCGGTCATGACGGCGGGTGCCTGCCTCGTCCTTGCCCTTACTGCATGCGCCGGTCAGGCCGGAAACGCGCGTCTGTCGGAGGCCGAGGCAAGCGGTGACGGAACCCTGCGGATTGGCCTGATCCTGGACAACGTGGGGGACCGGTCGTTCCTCAATGATTCCCAGCGGACAGCCGCCCGGCTTGCGGTTCAGGAGATCAACGCTGCCGGCGGCCACAAGGGGAAGCCTGTTGAGCTGTTGCCGGAGAAGGTCAATGAGGATGCCTCCGGGCAGGCCAGGGAGCTGGTGGCTGCCAAAGCAGACGTCGTGATCGGGCCAACGGATTCCAGTAATGCAGGTGAAGCCATCGATGTGCTCGCCCGTGCCAAGGTCACCCTGATCTCGCCGGCCAATACGGCGATGGCACTGAGCAAATATAAGAGCGGTGGCTACTACTTCCGCACCGCGGCTGCGGACGTCGCCCAGGCTTCGGTGCTGGCCAAGCTCGCCAAGGACGGTGGTGCCCGCAGCGTGGCGGTGATCCATGAAGCAGGCAGCTATGGCGCCGACGTCTTAGGTGCAGTGAAGTCGGCGGCCAGCCAGGCCGATCTGGACATTGCCGTGGACGCTGAATTCACGCCAGGGGATGCGCGGGGGGCCGCGGCGAAGGCCAAGGATTCGGCACCCGATGCCGTCATACTGGTTGCGCGCCAGGATGCCGTCGGAGCAATTGCCGAACTGAACAATGCAGGCCTGGGCGGGAAGAAGCTGATTCTGAGCGACGGGGCCGTGGACCAGTATGGCTCAAGGCTTGGCTCCAAGGCCCTCGATGGCTCCCGGGGAGTGCTCCCGGGTACTTTCCCGTCCGCCCACTTCCAAGGCGAGCTGGTGGCGGTCAACGCGCAGCTCAAGGACATGACCTTCGCTGCGGAAACCTATGATGCCGCAAATCTGGCTGCCATCGCGGCGGCGGCAGCGCAGGACGACGCCGGTGCGTCCATCGCCTCACACCTGCTTGCCGTCTCGGGAGGGCGGACTGCGAGCGAAGCCGACCGGGCAGCTGACGCGCAGGTGTGCAAGACATATCAGGAGTGTGCAGAGGCAATCCGGTTGGGAAAGACAGTGGATTACGACGGCGAATCGGGCGCCATAGCTTTTGACTCCAGCGGGGACATCACGAGTGCCAACTACATGGTGTTCACCTATGGAGCGGATAATACGGCCAAAATGTCAGGCACCGAGTCCGCGGCCAAGGACGCAGGCTGATCGCTGGGAGCGAACCGGCCCCGCTATTGAACCGTTCTGCGGGCTTCTGCTTGCACTCTCCCCAGTGGAGTGCTAATTATTGAGTTAGCACTCCTATGTATCGACTGCTAATGCGGTGTCCGGTTCAGGCCGGCCGCCGGGTACGGAAGCCGGACACAGGAGCGAAAGAAATACCTGACTGGGGTGAGATTCCAACCATTGGTGTACAGAGGCCAAGGGGGAAGGATCGTCCGTCGCGGGCACCGCAGCTGGGTTCATTCTTAACGACTGTCCCGAAAGGACTACTGCCGTTATGGCCAAGATCATTGCATTTGATGAAGAGGCACGCCGCGGCCTCGAGCGGGGCCTGAACATCCTCGCCGACGCCGTCAAGGTTACCCTCGGCCCGCGTGGACGCAACGTCGTCCTCGAAAAGAAGTGGGGCGCCCCCACGATCACCAACGATGGTGTTTCCATCGCCAAGGAGATCGAGCTGGACGATCCCTACGAGAAGATCGGCGCCGAGCTGGTCAAGGAAGTCGCCAAGAAGACGGATGACGTCGCTGGCGACGGCACCACCACGGCAACTGTGCTGGCACAGGCCCTGGTTAAGGAAGGCCTGCGCAACGTAGCAGCCGGAGCGGACCCGCTGTCCCTCAAGCGCGGCATCGAGAAGGCAGTTGAAGCGGTAACCCGCGAGCTGCTGGACCAGGCAAAGGAAATCGAAACCAAGGAAGAGATCGCAGCCACGGCTTCCATCTCAGCCGGTGACGACGAAATCGGTGCGCTGATTGCCGAAGCCCTCGACAAGGTGGGCAAGGAAGGCGTCATCACCGTCGAGGAATCCAACACCTTCGGCCTCGAGCTTGAGCTCACCGAGGGTATGCGGTTCGACAAGGGCTACATCTCCGCGTACTTCGTCACCGACGCAGAACGCCAGGAGACCGTCCTGGAGGACCCGTACATCCTGGTGGTCAACTCCAAGATCTCCAATGTCAAGGAACTGGTTGCTGTCCTGGAAAAGGTCATGCAGTCCAACAAGCCGTTGCTGATCATTGCCGAGGACGTCGAGGGTGAAGCACTGGCGACACTCATCGTCAACAAGATCCGCGGCACCTTCAAGTCAGTAGCCGTTAAGGCCCCTGGCTTCGGCGACCGCCGTAAGGCGCAGCTGGCTGACATTGCCATCCTCACCGGCGGTCAGGTCATCTCCGAGGAAGTCGGCCTCAAGCTTGAGAACGCCGGCCTGGAACTCCTTGGCCGCGCCCGCAAGGTTGTTGTCACCAAGGATGAGACCACCATCGTTGAAGGTGCGGGCGACGCAGACCAGATTGCTGGCCGCGTTTCCCAGATCCGCGCCGAGATCGAGAACTCCGATTCGGACTACGACCGCGAGAAGCTGCAGGAGCGCCTGGCCAAGCTGGCTGGCGGCGTTGCAGTCATCAAGGCCGGTGCCGCAACCGAGGTTGAACTCAAGGAACGCAAGCACCGCATTGAGGACGCCGTCCGCAACGCGAAGGCTGCGGTTGAAGAAGGCATCGTCGCCGGTGGTGGCGTTGCTCTGATTCAGGCCGGCCTCAAGGCATTCGCCAACCTGCAGCTCGAGGGCGACGAGGCCACAGGCGCCAACATCGTCCGCGTTGCCATTGATGCTCCGCTGAAGCAGATCGCCTTCAACGCCGGCCTCGAACCGGGTGTTGTTGTGGACAAGGTCCGCGGCCTGCCTGCCGGCCACGGTCTGAACGCTGCAACGGGCGAGTACGTCGACCTGCTGGCTGCAGGCATCAACGACCCCGTCAAGGTAACCCGCTCTGCCCTGCAGAACGCGGCTTCCATCGCCGGTCTGTTCCTTACCACCGAGGCCGTTGTGGCCGACAAGCCGGAGAAGAACGCTCCGGCCATGGGTGGCGGCGACGAGATGGGCGGCATGGGCGGTTTCTAACCCCCTGGTTTAGCCTGAAGATCAAACGTACGGCCTCCTCTCTTGAGGGGGCCGTACTTTTGTATCCAGGGCTTGGTGACCTGGCTGCTACTCCTCTTTCGCCCGTTTGAGGATGTTGGAGAAGGCCTTGATCTTGGTTGGGCTGTCGATGAGCCAGGACCCATAGGCGTTCAGCTCGGTGTTGAAGTAGGTCAGGGCTATGGCCCCGTGCGCCGAGAGCTCAGAGTAAATGCGGTCCAGCCAGCGCGGATCCGCCATGGCGGCGTCGTCCGTGTAGCCGGTTTCGGCAAGACCCCAGGCCGCCTTTTTCGATTTGGCGAAGGCAGCGAGGGTCGGAAGGCCGAAGTCGAACGGGTAGGTGATTGCCATGCCGTCCTTGACCACCCCGTATTCGTTGTAGGGGTCAAAGCCCATGATGTCTATGAGCCCGTCCCCGGGATAGAGGGCGTCCAGGGAGTACTGCGCTTCACCATAGAGCTGGTTCCAGCCTGTGAGGATAGTACTGAAGGCGACGTTGTCGGAGTGGGCGTGGACAATGGGCGCCAACCGGCGTTGCATTGCAACCCAGTCTCTGACGTCCCCATCACCTTCAGGCTCATGGTGGAAGGCAATCCAAACGGGCGCCTTGAGGGCGGCAAGCTTCAGGATAAGGTCTATCGTCCAGTCGTCGCCCTGGCCTGCGGCCATCTCTGCCCAGCTGTACGGCAGTTCGAAGCTGATCCAGGGGATACGGCCGACGGCGATGTCCTCACTCGCGGTCCGGACGGCGGAGTCCACCTTGTCCCCATCCCAGTAGGTCCGGCGGATCTGCAGCGTTCCACCGATCTTCTGCTCGAATTCGCCGGGATCGCTGTTGGCTCCGTAGGACGCGCCCACGAGCACCTTGTTCGGAATTCCCATTTCGGGTGGGTGCGAGTAGGCCGGTGTCGGTTCTACAACGGGGGCGGGGGAGACCGTGGGAACGGGTGTTGCTGCGCGGGGATCCCGGCCGAAAGGGAAGTCACACGCTCCCAGCTGGATGAGAAGCAACAGCGCGAGGACCACTCGAACCAGCTTCCCGGCAGCCATTCTGCCCGTTGGCCCAACCGCTTTTTCATTGACCCAACGCTGAGGCGAGAGGAGGGTGCGGCGTGCGCGATCGCCGTCGAGCCGGACGGCCCTGACTGCGGCGATCACTTTCACCAGCACCCTCCCCACGCTTGCTCAAGCTCGTGAGTCTGATTCTAGCGCTGAGGTGTTACTCCTCTGCGCGCCTCAGGATGTCAGCAAACTGCTGAGTCTTGGCCGGGTCGTTGATGAGCCAGGAACCATAGGCGTTGACTTCAGTGTTGAAGTACGTCATGGCAATTGCTCCGTTGGCGGAAAGCTCGGAGTAGGTCCGGTCCATCCAGGTCGGGTCTACCCTGGAAGCCTCATCAGTCAATGCCGTTTCAGCCAGGCCCCAGGCCGCCTTTTTTGATTTGGCGAAGGCCGAGAGAGCCGGAAGATTGAACTTGAACGGATTCGTAATGGTCTTTCCGTCCTTGACTACCCCGTATTCGTTGTAGGGGTCAAAGCCCATGATGTCTACCAGCCCGTCGCCGGGGTAGAGGGCGTCCAGGGAGTACTGCGAATCACCATACAACTGGTGCCAGCCGGTAAGTATGGTGCTGAAGGCAATGTTGTTGGAGTTGGCGTGAACGATAGGTGCCAGCCTTCGCTGCATGGCAACCCATTGGGTGACGTCACCGTCGCCTTCAGGTTCGTGGTGGAAGGCGACCCAGACAGGCGCGTTGAGGGCAGCCAGTTTCTGAGTGAGGTCCTTGGCCCAGGCGTCGCCTTTACCGGCAGCCATCTCCGACCAGGTGTAGGGCAGCTTGAAGCTGAGCCACGGGAGACGACCCTTCGCGACGTCACCGGTGGCCATGCGGACCGCTGAGTCAACGTTGTCTCCACGCCAGAAAGTCCGTCGGATCTGGAGGGTTCCGCCGATCCTTTGCTCAAAATCGGCAGGATCTGTATTTCCGCCGTAGGCCGCTCCAACCAGTACCTTGCTGGGAATTCCCATCTCTGGTGTTTGGGTGCCCGTGAGGGTTGCTGTGCCGGTAGCGGCCGCAGTTGGCGCGGGCGCCGGAGCGGCCGTCGTCGGTGCCGGCGCCGGAGTGCTGGTGGTGGGTGCGGGTGCTGGTGCGCTGGTGGTCGGCGCCGGTGACGTCGTGGTGGGTGCGGGCGACGAGGTAGCCGGCGCGGGGGACGTCGTCGTCGGTGCGGGTGCAGCAGAGGTGGTAGCCAAGCCGGTCGAGCTGTCCTTCAGTGAGACGTCGTCGACGAGGAGTTTACTTGTTGTGGCGAAGTAGGTTCCCACAACATTCAGGTCCAGATGGCCGCCACTGGAGCTGGTGGTCACTGAAAGCTTCACTTCGTGCCATTGGGTGTCACTCAGCTTGAAAGGTGTGGAATGAGACTTGACTCCGGATGCAGATACTTCGCGGATACGGAGCTGGCCTGAGACACCGGGCGTCTGAGTCTTAACCCATGCGCTTACGGAGTAACTCTTTCCGCTGGTGGTCGTGGCGACAGTAGCGACTTTGTCGTTCAGGACGACGTCACCTCTCGTGGACGTTGCCAGCGATGCTGCCTGACCGGTACGGCCGCCGGAAACAGCAGTGATGCTCTGGGCTGCCGTATTGGTCTTCCAGGCCGTGGTGCCGTTTTCGAAGCCTCCATTGACTACGTATTCCGATGTGGCTGCCGTTGCTGCGATGCCAACAGGGATGGCGGTGGCGAGGACAGACACCGCACCTCCGATGGCAAGGGTCTTGGTTGCCAGGGGGGACAACCTGCGGCGTTCAGCTGCCGGGGGCGTGTTTGACTGGACGAGGACATGCCGTCCTCGTTGGGGGGTCGTATTCAAGTTTGAACTACTTCCTTGGCTGGGGGACCGGCTGTCGACACGGGCACGAAATGCATGCCTTAGCGTTGCGGCCGTCGATGTCGGTAGCCGAGACTACCAGCGGGTATCCCCAATGTCACACTTTGATAACGGAAGCCGGGTCCCCCGCCTGTCTTTTAAGTGAAATTGAAACGATGTGCATATGCGCGCGCTAACAACGCCATTTTGAGGCTTGCGTCACTCCAAACCGGGCCTTTTGCCCCTAGAACCCGGGGGACCTCCTATTTCATCATTGGCTGTTACAAACCCTGCCGGGCAGCAACGAGGAGCCCCTGGAAAAATTTCAGGTCATAATCGCCGTCGTCTTCGTAGTGTTCCGGCCAGAGGCGCTGTGGCGGCAGTGGCCGAGCTGCCACCACACACAGGGCAAGCTGCTCACTGTCGGACTGTTCTGGCAGGATGTTCAGGTGACGATAATTGCAGCGGCCGACGGTTCGGCTTTAGGAAATCCTGGTCCGGCCGGATGGGCCTGGTTCGTAGATGAGAACTGCTGGCGAGCCGGAGGATGGCCGCATGGCACCAACAATCAAGGCGAGCTCATGGCCGTGCTGGATTTGTTCCGTGCAACCGCCCACTTGCCGGAGGAGGACTTGCGGATCCTGTGCGACAGCCAGTACGTCATCAACTCGGTGACAAAGTGGATGCCGGGGTGGAAGCGCAAGGGCTGGCGCAAGGCGGACGGCAAGCCTGTGCTCAACGTCGAACTCCTGAAGGAGATTGATCAGGCCCTGACAGGACGTAAATATACCTTTGAGTGGGTCCGGGGTCATGCCGGTCACGAGCTGAACGAGGCTGCCGATGAGCGCGCCCGGGCAGCCGCTACCGCATATCAGCAGGGTATTGCCGTCCGCACCGGACCCGGCTTCCCCGGAGTCCACGGAGCGGGGGCGGGCACCAGCGAAGCCACCGACCGCACGGAGCCCCGGGAGCCTCTACCTGCAGCTCCCGTGCCTACAAAGGCGGGAGCCTCACGCCCTGAACCCTCCCATGGCTACGGGGAGGCGGCACTTTATGAGGAACCTGATCTTTTCAGCGAACTCGACGCCGATCCTTTTGCCCTGCCGCCTGCTGCCGAGCCTGCCCCGGAAGTTATCGTGGAGGAGCTTGAACGCGAGTTACTCAGCCCCGAAGTGCGTGCAGATATTGGGCGCACCGGAGTCTTGCTGCATCGGGATTTTACGGAGATCGGAAGCTCAGGGCGGCTCTGGACCCGCGACGCGATGATGACGGAGCTGGAGGAGAATCCGGGGTCGAGGACTGAGCTGGAGCTTCTGGCGGCCGACCGTATCTGCCCCACCGCGGTTCTTTTGACCTACCGCAGCCATACACGGACCGGGACGACGCTCCGCAGCTCCCTCTGGGTTCTTGACGGGGCTCAATGGCGGATCCGTTTTCACCAGGGGACAGACGAAGCATAAGCGCGCCCCTCCTTCAGCTACTTCTCAAGTAGGAAATTGTCCGTAAAGGAAAATCCTTCCGCAGGGACGAAGCGGACATCGAGCTTGGATGCCGTAGCTCTGACGTCGAGTGTTCCCTGTGCAGGATCCCGGTTCTTTCCTGACCACACAGCAAAATAGCCAGCCTCGGAATCATTGTCTGACACTTCGTTGGGTGAAACTCCACCAACGCCGTTGGTAATAAAGACTGTTCCTTGACCTTCCTTCATTTCGTCGTCGTCGTCCGCCACACAACTGCCCGCTACCTTCCCCGGAACCAGTCGGGGACAGCTGTCATTAACGTTCAGCTGGTGGGTCCGTTGATAAACGTGCTCATGGCCGGAGAGAACCAAATCAACTTTCTTGCTGACAAGCATGTTAATCAAGGGTGCTCCGGGCTCGCATTCGTAGTGGCCCATACTGAAGCAAGAAGCATGCATACCCACCACAGTCCAAGGAATGTTTGCGTCCCGGGCACCGTCAATGGCGGCTTCAGTCCACCTCCAACGCTCGCTTCCCTCGGAATAATCGAGCCGCTCGCCCCCGTGGAAATCGATTCCAGGTGACACCATGACAAACCGGACAAGGGGATTTTCCCGCGGAACGTCTGCATACCATTGAGTCCCGTATTCTCCTTGCAGCCCGGGAAGTCTATTTGGCAGGCATTTGACAAAATTTTCGATATCGCCGTCATGCCCGTCACTTTCGTGGTTCCCGGTGATCAGCTGGTACGGGAATTCCTTGCCAAGCTTTTCCTTAACCATGTCGCAGAATTTTTCCTCGATGCCGGCCTCGTAGGAAAGATCGCCAAGTGCAATATTCAGGTCTGGCTTCAAATCGGCGATCACGTCGAGGACCCTGGTTGCACCTTTGCCGACGCCGATATCTCCCGCCGCAGTGAAGTGGACCGATCTTCCATCGGATTCCGGGGCCGGCTGGCAACCTGTCATCCCCAGGCAGAACAAGACTGCCGCTAGCCCTACGCGGATGGAAGATTTCCTGAATCCCATGGCAAACACGCGTCCCCTCGTTCACCGAAGCTGCAGGGTGGCGATTCAGTTCCGAGCATAGCTTTCGCAGCGGTGACCTGACGAGGGGCAGAGCGGAGGTGCCAGCAGGCAACGCCGGCCGAGCCTTGCCTAAACGGCACCTAACAGAAACGGCACCTAGCTGAACCGCTGGGCGTTGCCCTGTTCAGCCTGCGCGTAACTGGCAGCCGCCGAACTGAGGGCAAGATTTATGGATGCCAGGGACGCCTCCACTTTGCCCTGCGTCAGGGTCCACTCGTTGACAAGGGACTGGAAGTTGGTGGCAGCCGAACCACGCCATGTGCCCTGCAGCTCGTCGAGGCCGCGTTTCATTGCCTGGACATCCGCGCTGATGCGGTCCACCGTCGCCTTAACATTTGCTGACTTCACCTGGAGAAGTTCGGTATCGACGGAAATGATGCTCATGGAAATGCCTCTCGACGCTTTGTGAGTGAATAACATAAGACCGGTTGTCCCGGCCCTGCATCGAGCCTATGAAGAAGGCGGAGGCCACTGCCACGGCCTATCCCTGTATGTGGATAACTTCGACGTCATCTTTCGTCTCAGCCAAACCCTCATGGTGCGGGAGGGTGACGATCAGCGTCGCGCCTCCTCCTTCGGTGTGTTCAACTCTGACAGTTCCGGCATGTGAGCCCACAATGGCAGCCACGATGGCCAGTCCCAGTCCACTGCCTCCCGTTTCGCGGGTCCTTGAGGTGTCCGCGCGGTAGAAGCGCTCGAAGATCCTGGGTGCCTCCTCGTCGGGGATGCCCGGTCCGTGATCCCGAACTTCAATAACAGAGCGCCGGCCACCATTGTCGTCAGCCCTGACGCCCACAGCCAGTTCAATGGGGGTGCCTTCGGGTGTGTACCGGAGGGCGTTGCCCACAAGATTGCCCACAACCTGGCGGAGCTTAGCCTCATCCCCCAGGACGGGCGCCGGTGCGGCGGGGCCGCCGTCGAGCCCAATCAAACTGATGCCGCGCTTACGCTGGCTGGCCTGGGTATCCACCACACTGTCGTGGGCAATGAGCATCAGGTCCACCGGCTTTTGTTGCAGGGGGCGCTGCTCATCCAGGCGGGTGAGGAGCAGGAGGTCCTCCACCATGCTGCCCATTCTCTTGGCTTCGCTTTCGATCCGGCCCATAGCGGTGCCCACATCCTCCTTTGAAGCCAGGGCGCCGTGGCGGTACAGCTCGGAGAACCCGCGGATGGTGACCAGGGGTGTACGGAGCTCGTGGGAGGCATCGGCTGCAAAGCGCCGCATGCGCTCTTCTGATGCGAGGCGTGCAGCGAAAGCCGATTCGATGTGCGCCAGCATGGCATTGAGCGAGCTTGCCAGCCTGCCAACCTCGGTACCGGGGTTTTCAACGTCCACTCGCCGTGAAAGATCTCCGGCAGCGATCGCGGCAGCTGTTTTTTCAACCCTTCCCAAGGGCCGGAACGAGCGCGACACAGTCCAGGTGGCTATGAAGAACGCCAACACCAGTGTCAGGAGCCCCACGCCGACGACCACGAGGACGGCATGCTCCATGACCTCATCCACCGGAGCCAGCGGAAGTCCCACAATCACCACTGCATTGCGCTGGTTTCCATCCAGCACATTGACCGCCACGACCCTCCAGTTGCCGCCGTCTGTCCCGCGTACCTGGAACGGGACATTCTTGCGTGCGTCAGCCTGGGCGGGGGAAATATCGTCGATAGCAGGACGGGAAACCTTGCTGCCGCCGAACGGGAAGGGCTGCTGGCCCGGGCTGAACAGGATGAGCGAGTAGTCCGTGGGGACAGCAGGGTTCTGTTCTTGCAACTGGTTGAAAGACTGCTGCCGACGCGCCGAGTCGAGGGCAGCCTCGAGTTTGTCATCCACCTGGCCCTGCAGATAGCTGTGCAGCAGTGTCAGGGTTCCAGCCCCTGTGACAGTCAGGGCGACCAGCATCAGCGCCATCATGATGGCCACGAGTTGCGACCTAAGGGAGGCCGACTTCCAATGGTGCAGCAACGTCAGCGCTTCTCAGCCGTTCGCAGAACGTATCCAACGCCGCGCTTGGTTTGGATAAGCGCCGGGGCATCGGGGTCGATGTCCACTTTCCGCCGCAGGTAGGAAATGTAGGATTCCACGATCGAGGCGTCTCCGTTGAAGTCGTACTCCCATACATGGTCCAGGATCTGGGACTTGGAGAGCACCCTGTTCGGATTGAGCATGAGGTACCGCAGAAGCTTGAATTCCGTGGGGGAGAGTTCAATAACGGTTCCGCCCCGGCGGACTTCGTGTGCGTCGTCGTCGAGCTCCAGATCGTCCACGCGGATGACCGCGTCGTCGTCGATCAGCGGCTGGGTGCGCCGCAACACGGCCCTGATCCGGGCCACTACCTCGTCCAGGCTGAACGGTTTGGTCACGTAGTCATCGCCGCCAACGGTCAGCCCTGTCACTTTGTCTTCCGTATCGTCCTTGGCAGTCAGGAATAGGACGGGGAAGTGCTTGCCCGCGGCCCGAAGGCGTCGCGTGACAGTAAAGCCGTCCATATCGGGCAGCATGACATCGAGGACGGCGAGATCCGGCGCATGGAGGTCGGCTGCAGCCAGGGCGTCCCGTCCGTTACCGGCCGAGACCACTTCGAAGCCTGCGAATCGAAGCGAGGTGGACAGCAGCTCACGAATGTTCGGTTCGTCGTCGACAACAAGGAGCTTGGCTTCGGGCCCATTCTTTTTCATACTTCCCATGATGCTCCCAGTGTCTGGGAGTTTTCTGGATGAAAGCAGTATGTTTCACGGGCAACAGGAGGCTTAAACCGTCAGGCTTCCTGGGGGTTCCTGCCGACATCTTTCGCATCCATGATCCTGTAGGCGTAACCCTGCTCCGCGAGGAAGCGTTGCCTGCGGGCGGCAAAATCCTGGTCCAGGGTGTCCCGCGCCACCAAAGAATAGAAACGGGCCGACCGGCCATCCTGTTTCGGCCGGAGGAGCCTGCCCAGACGCTGGGCTTCCTCCTGCCGGGAGCCGAAGGAACCTGAAACCTGGATTGCCACCGAGGCTTCGGGCAGGTCTATGGAGAAGTTCGCCACTTTGGAGACCACGAGAGTTGTGATTTCCCCTGATCTGAAGGCATCAAAAAGCTTCTGCCGCTCCCGCACCGGCGTCTCACCTTTGATCACAGGTGCGTGGAGCCTCTCCGCAATGTCGTCAAGCTGATCGATGTACTGTCCGATCACCAGCAGCTGCTCGCCCTGGTGCAGGGCCACGAGATCCTCCACAAGCCGGGTTTTCGTTTCTGATGTAGCGCACAGGCGGTACTTGTCGGCGTCGTCGGCCATGGCGTAGGCAACCCGCTCATCGCGGGGAAGATCAATCCGGACTTCGACGCAATCCGCGGGAGCAATATAGCCTTGGGCCTCGATGTCTTTCCATGGCGCATCGTAGCGTTTGGGACCAATAAGGCTGAAGACCTCGCCTTCCCGGCCGTCTTCCCGGACCAGGGTGGCTGTGAGACCCAGGCGGCGGCGGGCCTGGAGATCGGCTGTCATCCGAAAGATCGGGGCGGGCAGCAAGTGGACTTCGTCATAGATGATGAGGCCCCAGTCATTTCCGTCCACGAGTTCCAGGTGCGGATACAGGCCACCTCGCTTCGTGGTCAGGACCTGGTAGGTGGCGATGGTGACAGGCCGTACTTCCTTCACGGACCCGGAGTACTCGCCGATCTCTTCCTCAGTGAGTGACGTCCGCTTCAGCAGTTCGTCCTTCCACTGCCGGGCCGCTACCGTGTTGGTCACCAAAATGAGCGTGGTGGTGGAACTGGTGGCCATGGCCGCCGCGCCAACGATTGTCTTTCCCGCACCACAGGGAAGCACGACGACGCCGCTGCCGCCGGCCCAGAAGTTTTCGGTCGCCAATTGCTGGTAGGGCCTGAGCTTCCATCCTGTCTCGTTGAGCAGGATCGGATGCGGCGTTCCGTCAACGTAGCCTGCGAGGTCTTCAGCGGGCCAGCCGATTTTGAGCAGCAGTTGCTTAAGCTGCCCCCGGGCGGACGAATGGACCACCACCGTCTCGCCGTCAATCCGGGGGCCGAGCAGCGGCAGGATCTTCTTTGCCCGCGAGACCTCTTCAAGCACGGGGTAGTCGTCGGTGCGCATGACCAACCCATGCTGCGGGTCCTTCTCCAGGCGCAGGCGCCCGTATCTCGACATTGTTTCCTCGACGTCCACCAGCAGCGAATGCGGCACGGGAAACCGCGAATACTTCAGCAGCGTATGAAGGACCTGTTCCGCGTCGAGTCCCGCGGCGCGGGCATTCCAGAGACCCAGGGGAGTGAGGCGGTAGCTGTGGACATGCTCCGGAGCCCGCTCCAGCTCGGCAAACGCCGCGATTGCATGGCGGGCCTCGGTGGCAAGTTCGTGGTCCACTTCCAGGAGGATGGTCTTATCGCTCTGGACGATTAACGGGCCGTCAGACACTGGTCTATTCCTCTGCTGGTTCAACGTCGATAATGCGGTGGATGGAGAGAACCCGCTCAATTTCTTTGTGGGGGTCGAACACACGGACCCTGCCGCCGGATACAGCTACGGGAACAACCGTTTCCCTGTTCGCATTCCCGAGGTTGTCCACAATGTTCATCGTGACGCGTTGCTTAAGCCGGATCGCCTTTTGGAGCGTTTCCAGCCCGAGTTGAGTGACCTCTTCACTGTTATTGCGCCCTTCTGCCAGGCCTTTTGTCCGGGAGTCCCCCGGAGCGGTTGATTGCCGGCCGCCGTTTTCACTGCGGTCCTGCCGGAGAACCGCGAGCTGGGCGTTCACATCCGATTCCGGTGGTGCTGTTCTGGGCGCCGTATATACAGGTACCCCACTGCCGGCCACCGCGGTGGTGCGCCGCAACCGGACGACGGCAGCCTCGTGGTCTTCCAGAGCTGGAGAGAGACCCAAGTCCCGCAGAACCTGGGCGGTCTCCCGGGGAGTGGAGGACGAAACGAGGACTGTCGGGGCGAGCCGGACCAGACCCAGGCCGGAAGCGTTGGAGTTGTCGAGCAGCTCGAGGAGAGCGTCTTCATCATCGGCCTGGATGAAACTGGCCGCCGCGCCAACACGCAGCTTCCCGTGCCTGGCAGCGGTATCTTCCACCAGGTACTGCAGCGGCTGGGGGACCGCCGTCGCGGAATGACTGCGCAGGAACTCCATGAGCGTGGAGGCGTCCATGCCGGCGTCGAGGGCGCGGCGGATGGATGGTACGGAGAAGCGGTAGATGGTTGCCGGTCCTTGGCCTTCGGCATCAGCCATCACAAGGAGCTTTTCGCTGAGTTCCGGCGCAAGATAGCCAGGCGCAACAGCCGTAAGGTCCGCTTGCAGGAGCACGTGGTTCAGGGCTGCCGGCAGGTGCTCTCCCAGAGTATCGAGAGCATCGTCAGGCCGGCCTGAGGCCATGGCAGCGCCAAGTTGACTGAGTGCCCCGGATCCGATCAGGCCCAACATCTCGGCCTCGACCAGGACGCCCCGGATCAGGGAGCCGAAGCGACGGGCCATACGGGGCTGGGCCCATTCCGCGCGCTCCAGGACTGCGGCAGCATCCAGCACCGGGGCCTTCCCGTCAGGCGCCGCAGCCTCAACAGTCAACTCATGGAGTATTTCCAGGATCCGTTTGCGCACGACCGGGGCATCGGGCCGTTGGGCCTCCGCAGACAGTGCATTGATGACGCTGCCCGCCGCTGCACGGTTTGTTGCCGCTCCTTGGGCTGACAAGGGCTGACCGACGAGGGACGGAGCACGTTCGCTGGCAAGCCAGGCATTGACGAGCCACAGCCACTGCTCCTGGCGGGGAAGCGTTAGCCACTCCAGCTGCGGCGGCTGAACCCACGAAGAACTGTCGACGTCGAGCCGTAAGAGCCCGGCGAGGGCGCACAGCTCAACGAGCAGGTTGGCTTGTTGCAGATCAATCCGCAGCGCGTCCGCAAGGCGCCTCATTTCGCGTACTCCCACGCCGCCGCTGCGCAGGGTTACCAGAGGTTGGCCACGGACAACGAAGAGCAGCTCCCCGGTCAGGCGGAGGGTTTCGGCGATCGCTCCAAGGGCGGCGTTGCGGCGCAGCGCCGAGGTGGTGAACCCGAGTTTCGGTACCGGTGGCGTCAGGGTGAAGTGCTCGATGATTGCCCCTCCGCGGAGGGACATGCCCACGCTGTGGGGGAGTTCCACGTGGGCAGCGTCCAGGGGGACGAGCAGGCCCCTGGCCAAGAGCCAGTCCACAGGCCCGACGTCGTGACCTTCGTTTGCCAGCGACGTCCGGCGCTGTGCCTGGGGAACAGCTCCCATCGCCCAGTTTCCAAACCGGGCGAGCAGGGCAGTGGTCCGCCCCGGTGCAGAGGCAAGGATTTCCTGAAGCGACTCAGGTGACGAGGTCCAATGCTGAAGGGAGAGGGCCGCGTCCATAGGGGTCGTGGCGGGGTGGATCTCTGCACCTGCTGCCCGCAGCTCTGCCACTATCTGCACGACGCGTTGGGAAAAGGCCGGTTGCAGGCGGACCAGTTCTGTATAGCTCCGGCCGAGGCCCGCCGGATAGATTCCAACGACGTCCCTGAGGCTCCCAACGGGGAGATAGAAGCGGTGCCTGGTGGCCGCGGGAGGGGCGCCGTGGGGAGGTTCGGCACGTTGCACCAGTGCCAGTTCTTGAAGCGAGTGCAGCAGCTGCTCAATCACCGAGAGGGTGGAACCGGCGATCACTTTTTTCAGGACCGGGGCGGAGGCGCTGTGGCCGGTGTCAGTGTTGGTGCACAGGTGCAGTGCCTCCAGCACCTGCATCTGGGGCCGGTTCAGCCGCTCCAAGGCACGCTGGACGCTGACCCTGCCGCTGGCACGGGCCGCCAAGGCTGAGAAATCCGGTACGCCAGGAGAGATGAGGTCCGGTCGCGCGGAGAAAAGAGCCCGCAACGATTCATCGCTGCGTGCCTCCAATTCCTTGCTGAGCGCGCGAATAAGGGACATCAGTCCAACGTTACCGCCCGGACGACTTTCCTGCCCTCCGGCGGACCACTCCGTCTGCAATCAGGGCCAGCATCAGCAGGAACGCGAGCGGTAAGCCATACAGCGCCGTCGAAGTAATCCAGACGGGTGCAACAATGCCTGCAAAAGCCAGGGCCATAACGGAGCCCACTGCAATCAGGGACAGAAAGGCCATGGCAGCGGCCAATATCTGGAAGGGCCGCTGGAAGCGGGAGGGAATCATGATGCAACGCTAACAGCCCGGCTCCGGAGGGCTGAAAGCAGGAAACAGGGGCCTGGCAGGATAATGTTGACCTAACAGACCAATATGGATCAGGCGTCATGCCCAAACCCGCCAAATTAGCGGCGGCGGACAGCTGTTTCCCAGTCGCAGAAGAATGAAGAAGGTTGATTGCATGCCCACCGGCAAGGTCAAGTGGTACGACAAGGACAAAGGTTTCGGTTTCCTTGCAGGGGAAGATGGCCAAGAGGTGTTCCTGCCCAAGTCTTCGCTGCCCGAGGGCATCACGGAACTCAAGGCTGGGACACGTGTTGAGTTCGGCGTCGCCGATGGACGGAAGGGCGCCCAAGCCTTGGGCTTGCGTGTCCTGGATAAGACGCCGTCCATCGCGAAGGCCAAGCGCACCAATGCAAAGGACCTGGCGCCTGTGGTCCAGGACCTGGTGACCGTACTGGACAACCTCTCGGGAACGCTTTCTGCCGGGAAGTACCCGGAGGGTAACAAGGGCAAGGCCATTGCCGCTGCCCTGCGTAAGGTCGCCGACGAGCTGGACGCTTAAGGCCCCCACATGACTTCGGAATCCGATCAGACTGAATCAAAGCCTGCGAAACGACGTACAGGCGTGCCGGTCTGGCGTACCGGAAAACCGGATGCGCTTCTGGCTGCGGCCGTGGATGTTGCCAGGACAGCAGTAGAGGGCATCGCACCGGCCTCGCAGATCGGTAGGCATCTGGCAGCCCGGACGGAAGGGGACCGTGTTGTCACGCACCTTTTCGAATCGAAGCTTGCCGGCTACCAGGGCTGGCAGTGGTACGCCGTTCTGACAAGGAACTCCCGGTCCAAGACCGTAACCGTCAATGAGCTGGGCCTGCTTCCATCCGAAGACTCGATTCTGGCCCCTGAATGGGTTCCCTGGGCGGAGCGGGTGCGCCCCGAGGACGCCCGCCAAGACGATGAGATCGTCAGCGAAGAACATTACGAAGAAGCGGACACCGGGATTGACGCTGCGGCAAAGGGGCTGATCGCCGCGGCAGTGGCTGACGCTGTGCCGGAAGTTGCCGATCCAGAGACGGTGCCCTCCCCGGAGTCCCCGCAGTCTTTCGATGAGGATGAGTCCTTTAATGAGGCTGTGCCCGTTGATCAGGCTGAGCCCGTCGATGAGCCTTTCGATGAGGCCGGCCCGTCCGCTGAGGGAACCGTTTAGCCAAAGACGGCGACGGCGCCGCCGGACGTGAACCGGGCGGCGCCGTCGGACGCTGTCTTTATGTCTTTTTTCTGCAGGACTTGCGTGCTACTTCTTCAGTTCAGCTACCACGTAGTCGATGCCGGCCAACAATGCGGTGATGTCATCGGGTTCAATGGCAACGAACGTGGCGATCCTCAGCTGGTTGCGTCCCAGCTTGCGGTAAGGCTCGGTATCGACGATTCCGTTGGCGCGGAGCACCTTTGCGATAGCGGAAGCGTCGATGGAGTCATCGAAGTCTATGGTGGCAATGACGTTGGAGCGGTCCTCAGGATTGACGACGTACGGCGTTGCATACTCGGAAGCATCCGCCCAGTCGTAGATGCGGCCGGCAGAGTCTGCTGTCCGCTTCGCTGCGAAGTCCAGGCCTCCGTTGGCATTGAGCCACTGCACCTGGGCGTCCAATGTCACCAGGGTGGCCAACGCGGGCGTGTTGTAGGTCTGGTTCAGCAGGGAGTTGTCGATTGCCGTCTGAAGATCGAGGAAATCGGGGATCCACCGGTCGCTCGCCTTGATCCGGGCTGCCCGCTCCAAAGCTGCCGGGGAAAACAGCCCGAGCCATAGGCCTCCATCGGAGGCGAAGTTCTTCTGTGGCGCGAAGTAGTAGACATCAGTCTCTGCCACATCCACGGCCAGCCCGCCCGCAGCGGAAGTTGCGTCCACCAGGACGAGTGAACCCTCGTCAGCTCCGAGGACACGCTTGACGGGGGCGGCAACGCCGGTGGAGGTTTCGTTCTGCGGCCAGGCGTAGACGTCAACGCCGGCTTCTGCAGCAGGGGCGGGCCGTGTGCCGGGCTCAGCCTTGATGATTGAGGAGGGCTCAAGGAAGGGCGCCTTGTTGGTGGCAGCGGCGAACTTCGAACCGAACTCACCAAAGGACAGGTGTTGGGCTTTCCGTTCCACCAGGCCGAACGCCGCGACATCCCAGAATGCAGTGGACCCGCCGACGCCGAGGATGACTTCGTAGCCTTCCGGGGCCTGGAAGAACTCGCCTAAGCCGTGACGCACGGATCCAACGAGGTTCTTTACCGGTGCCTGGCGGTGGGAGGTTCCCAGCAGCGTTGCCGAGGCGGCGGCCAGTGCATCCATCTGCTCCGGACGGACCTTGGAAGGGCCGGCACCGAACCGTCCGTCCTTGGGTAGGAGGTTGGCGGGAATAGTGATGCTGGTGTCGCTCACAATGGCTCCAATTTTCGGCTTTGGACGTAGGAGATGGCCCGGCAGGTAACGGTTGCTGCAACAAAGACTCCCGTTTATTCTGCCTGACGGAGCCCACTGACGGAATTTGTCCGTCACACTGCGGTCATGACCAACACTGCTGCCCATATGGTCGGGTGGGGATTATCCGGAGTAGTTCAAAATACGTTAAGCTGGCCTGACGTACAGCACAGGGGCCGGGGTGCGCTGCGGAGGCCCCACGGGACCGCCGGCACTGTCCGGCATGAGGTACGGCTGACGGACGCAAGATACTGAGCTCGAGGAGCTGAGCTGGATGACGGATCTGATCGATACAACGGAGATGTATCTTCGGACGATTTTGGAGCTTGAAGAAGAAAACATTGTGGCGCTTCGTGCCCGCATTGCAGAGCGCCTGCGTCATTCGGGGCCCACGGTCTCGCAGACGATTGGGCGGATGGAGCGGGACGGGCTTGTGGTTGTTTCGGGTGACCGCCATCTGGAGCTGACTGAAACAGGCCGGAAACGCGCCACTGAAGTTATGCGCAAGCATCGCCTGGCCGAGCGCCTCCTCGCCGATGTGATCGGTCTGGACTGGGCATACGTTCACGATGAAGCATGCCGCTGGGAGCATGTAATGAGTGAGCGGGTGGAACGTCGGATCTACGAAATGCTCAACCATCCAACGGAATCCCCCTACGGGAACCCCATCCCCGGGCTCGCTGCACTGGGCGGGGACGCCTCGCAGCCTCTCAGCGACGGGGCAGTTAATCTCCTGGTGGCCATGTCGGGCTACCGGGTCAACTCCAATGTCCGGATCAGCAGGCTTGCCGAACCGATCCAGGTGGAGCCCGAACTTCTCGTTCAGTTGGACGAAGGCGGCATCCGGCCCGGGGCAACCATTTCGCTGGAGCGAGTGGGCGAATACATCTCAGTGCGCGTGCCGGACATCGAGGGTGCGCTGGAACTGCCGCCAGAAGTTGCGGCTCACGTGTTTGTTACGGTCAGCTGACCACCGTCATCAGCGACCGCCGGGACAGTGTGCGTGGAAGCAGACCAAATATAACGAAATTATTACTGCGCCATTTAATCGCCTATAGTTGAGCACTAGCGCCGATACTAAAGCGTTACCTGATTTGAAGCCGAGCTCTGCCAGCAGATCAGGTGCACGAGTCCCCTACTGGCAGAGGTGGAGGAACCACAACCGGCTGTTGAGAAACAGCCTTGGGGTGAAGTCCGCCAGCAGCAAGCACACCAACGAAGGCTCCCTCTTGGGGTTCCTTTGTGCCTGAACGCTTGCGTGGCGGACCGGATCTTTGCACTCTCTGATCCGAATCCGACAGCTAACTTCGCAGGCTACCCAGAGAGGAAGACCTTTGACCACCCAGAATGCCAGGGGCCGTCGCCGTGCGACAGGTCCTGCTTTGGAGCTGCAAGTATCCGAAGCTGTCGCCGCCGCTGGCCGTCCCCGCGACCCGCACCGGGACGCACGCCGCAAACGCAGCCCTTTTCGTCAGGTCACAGAATTCGCCGGCGCCAGTGGCGTAGGTCAAAAGGCAGGCATCGCCCTGGCGGCCACGGGCTTGATCCTCACAGTCACCGTTCCGGTTACAAGTCCCATGACGGCCACGGGGGGCGTCGGTTCCACGGAGGCTGCACTTTCCGCCTCTGTCCAGCCTGAAGTCTCCGCAGCTGCGGGCGCAAAGGTTGATTTCAGCCGCAGTACCGTTTCCACCACCGGTGATCCCGACGGCAAGCTCAAGCAGCTCCTCAGCGCACAGTCCGCTGGCAGCGTCAGTCGGGCAGCGTCAGCCGGAAGCCTTGGAGCTCCGCTGGACACCCTCATCACAGCCTCCCCCTTCGGTTACCGCGTCAGTCCCATCACCGGCGGTTATGGAGAATTCCACCGAGGGCAGGACTACGCGGCCCAGTGTGGGACCGCCGTCCATGCAGCAGCAAGCGGGACGGTCACCTTTACTGGCTGGCATCCTTACGGCGGCGGAAACCGCGTGGTTATCGACCACGGCAACGGACTTGAGACCACCTACAACCACTTGTCCTCAATCGACGTCCAGACGGGCCAGAAGGTCACCCGCGGGGACACCGTGGCGTTGAGCGGGACCACCGGGGCGTCCACTGGCTGCCACCTCCACTTCGAAGTGATGGTCAACGGCGACGTCGTAGATCCAACGGGCTGGCTCTGATTCAGATGATGGATTACTCTCATATTTCTGTGACATGCCGTGACCTGAATGTGACATTCAATCCAAAGTCCTGTACCGTCTAAACCACGCCAACTTTTCCGAAGTTGGCGCTCTTGAGTGGATTGCCTAACTCTGCCACCGCTCAAGGTCCGTTCGCATTACATCGTCTGGCAGAGGCGGGGGAACCAATTTTGGTCTTCGAAAGAAGACCTTGGGGTTAAGTCGCGAAGCTTCTCAGGAAGCCAAGTGGCCGGGTGACTCCCATCCGAATCCGACAGCTCACCTCGTAGGCATTGGGAGAGGCTACTTTCGTGTCTTCACGCCACAATGCTGCGCGCCACCGTGCTCAATCGGTGCGCATGAACCCCTTGGGTTCCGTGTCTAAAGCCGTTGCTAACAACGCGGGAACCGTTGGTCGCCAAGCTGCTGTCATTGCAGCTGCTTCAGGGCTCATTCTTGCTGCCGGCCTGCCAGCCAATGCGGCGGAGGGCAATCCTGGAGTTGCCGCCACCGCGGAATCGGGCTCACAGGCCACTCAGATCGCGGTAACCGCCGAGCCAACCGCCAAGGTTGTGTTTGAGCGTCCCTCCGTGACCACCGAGGCAGCGCCGAAGATCGAGCCTGTCCAGGCGCAGTCCGAGGAGCCGGCAATCGAGCTGGCTGCCACCACCGACAAGCCAGCCGCCTCGTCAGCTGCCGCATCGGGCTTGGCAGCAATCGCCTACACCGGCATCGGCAGCCCCTACCTTTGGGGCGGCACCACTCCCAGCGGCTGGGACTGCTCAGGCTTTACCCAGTGGGTCTACGCCCAGGCCGGCATCAGCATCCCCCGTACGAATGCCTGGACGTCCATGGCGCCCACTTCCACTCCCGCCCCCGGTGACCTCGTCATGCAAAACGGCGGTGCCCACGTTGGTATCTACGTTGGCAACGGCATGATGATCAGCGCGCTTAACCCCTCGCAGGGCACCATCCTGCACGCGGTGTCTGCAACAGGCACCTCCTCGTTTTACACCCTTCGCTAAGTAACCCGTTCGGGGCGTTCCGGCCTACCCCCAAGAAGCCGGAACGTCCATAGCCCACGGCCTGCCCAGCGCGGTCCGAGGAATACGAAAGAGAGAAAATTAATGACTACACGTGCAACCATTGCACGGCACCGCGCCGAGGTCACCAAGACCAACTCGCTGGCTGTCATTGCCAAGTCCGTCGGCGACAACGCCGGTGGTGTGGGCCGCCAGGCTGCGGTTATCGCTGCTGCCTCCGGTCTGGTCCTGACCAGTGGAATTGCCGCCAACGCGGCAGACACCAGCGTTCAGCGCGAATCCACCTCTGCGTCCACCCTCGAAGTGAAGTCTGCCACCCCGGCGACAATTTCAGCTGCTTCCACGATTGCCATCTCGTACGAGAAGCCCGCCGTCTCCACGACGCCTGCTCCGGTCGTCGAAGCACCCAAGCCTGTAGTCGAGGTGCAGGAAGCCGCCCCGGCAGCTCCCGCCGCTGCCGCTACGGCAACTGTCGCTGCTACCGCAACGGCTCCCGCCCCCGCACCGGCAGCTGCAAGTGGCATGGGCGCTTCAATCGCCGCCGCAGCTTACGCACAGCTCGGCGTTGCCCAGGACTGCACCATGCTGGCAACCAACTCCCTGGCTGCCGTCGGCATCAACTACCACGGCTGGCCGGCAGGTTACCTGTCCCTCGGCCGTACCGTCAGCGCTGCCGAAGCTCAGCCCGGTGACCTTGCTTACTACGAGAACGGCGGAATGGGCATGGCCCACATCGCGGTCTATGTTGGCAACGGCCAGGCAGTCCACGGTGGCTGGAATGGTGGAACCACTGCCCTGTTCAGCGTCAACGTCGGCTCCGGCCCGGTCTTCATCCGCGTAGGCGGCTAGCACCGGCTCCAAGCAAACAGCAGCCCGCTCCGGCCCCTGGACCCAAACGGTCTGGAACTCCCGCCAGGAGAACCTGCTCGGAAGGACCTTTGTCTTAGGACAGGGGTCCTTCTGCCTTTTTCACCACGTTGTTGCCCTTCCCTCAACGATTCGGGGATGCAGGCTAATCGGAATTGCGGCTCGCCACAAAGAGTGGATTCGGCAATTCGGGCATTCAGTGTTTACTCTGGTGATGTCGATCCTTAGCCCGGACATGCCGAGGGCAGCCGGCCCTCGTGCCCCTGACGGGTGCGGCCGTGAAGAGGTATGCGCATGCGCACACTCGTTCTGAATGCTGGATATGAACCGCTGGCGGTTGTCACCTTCCGCCGGGCGCTGGTGCTTGTGCTCGCTGGAAAAGCCAGCGTGGTGGCCGAGGGCGACGATCCCGTCGTCGGGCCGCAGGAGATCCTGGGCCGACCGTCCGTGATCCTGCTCAACCGCTATATCCGGCCAAGGTACAACACTGCGACGGCTGTGAGCCGGCGGGGCGTGCTGCGCCGCGACGGACACCGCTGCGCATATTGCGGCAAGGCAGCCCACACCATAGACCACGTCCACCCCAAATCCAGGGGTGGCGCTCATTCGTGGGACAACCTTGTGGCGGCCTGCCTGCGTTGTAACAATGCCAAGGGGGACCACACCCCATCCGAGATGGGCTGGAAGCTGCGGTTTTCCCCCGCGCCTCCGGTAGGCACCATCTGGCAGATCAAAGAGCTTGAGAAGCCCACGCCCGAATGGGATCCCTTCCTTCTCCCTGAATCTGCCGCGTAGGGATTTCACGAGCCCGCTTGGCGGAGTTGTGGGTCCTGGCCTGCACCTGCCGCTTAGGCTTGTCTTGTGGAACCAATGTCTGCGGCCTTTGATGCCCTGATCCTGGCCGGAGGCCGTTCGTCTCGCCTGGGCGGAGTACCCAAATCCGGGTTGATGTACGACGGCGACACCCTCCTTGAGCGTGCGCTTGCAGCCGCGCAAGGAGCGGCCAGGATCGTGGTGGTAGGCCCCGATCCCGGAGGGCTGCCGGCAGGTGTCCTCGCCACAAGGGAGGACCCGCCATATTCAGGTCCGGCGTCGGCGATTGCAGCAGGGATGGCAGCGCTGGACGAGGGTGCGGGCAGGCCGGCACTGCTGACACTGATTCTGGCGTGCGACATGCCCCGCTCAGCTGTCGCGGTAGGGGCGCTCCGGCAACACCTGGGGTTTTCGGCTGCTGGCGCCAACCCGGATTCGGGGCGTGACGGAGTGATGGCGGTGACTCCGGAAGGCAGGAAACAGCCTCTGGCCGGCTTCTACCGGACGATTTCACTGCAACGCGCCGTCGAGGAAGCTCGTCTGCAGGACCGGCTCAGTGACGCCTCCGTTTTCTCGCTCCTTGCTAGGCTTGACGTGAGGTTGGTTACCGTTCCTACCGGCTCCACGGACGACGTGGATACGTGGGACGATGCCGCCGCATTAGGGGTGTCCAACCGGGAGCAGTAAAGGCTCCATCGGTTGTGGCGTCCGCAACGGCAGGTGAATTTGGAGGCACTTCGTGAAAAGCCAGGACGAGACGCTGGAAGAGTGGTGCCGGGCGTTGCTTCAGGCCTTCGAACTGGAGAACGTCGAAGTGGACATCAACGAAGTGCTCGCCGTGGCCGGAGTGGCGGCCCACTCCATCGTGCGGCCCGCTGCCCCGCTGACGACGTTCATTGCCGGTTTTGCCGCCGGCCTGGCATCGGGTTCCGGGCAGGCCAACGATGCCCATTCAATGCAGGCCGCCCTGGGCGTGGCCCGCAGCGTGGCTAAGGACTACGCGGGTGAGCCGCCGGCAAACACTGGAGTTCCCGGCGCATGACGACGGGTCTTCCGGAGGCCGAAGGAGAAAGTCCCTCTGACCCCTCCCAGCCCGGCACGGAAAAACAAGCGCCCGACGACGGCGTCGACAGGCCTCCGCATCACCTTGCCCATACCTGGCAAGAGGCCAGGCAGGCTTCCTTCAACTGCGCCACTCCCATTCCGGCCGGGCCAGTCAGGCTCGCCGATGCGATAGGCAGGACCTTGGCGACAGACGTTGTGGCGCTGCAGGACATCCCGCACTACGCGTCCTCGGCCATGGACGGCTGGGCGGTAAATGGCACTGGACCCTGGATCCTCTCGCAGCCGGGACAGCGATTGGCTCCCCACGAGGCCAGCCCCATTGCGACCGGGGGCCTAATCCCGCCCGGAGCGAAAGCGGTGCTGCGGAGCGAGAGCGGGGTTCTGACAACTGACGATGACGGGCTTCCGGTCCTTGCTGTAGGCGGGGGCGCACGTCCAGGTGAGCCCCGGAATGGTCAGCACATCCGCAAGGCAGGGGAGGAGGCCCTGAACGGGGAGACCCTTGTCCGGAGCGGCGCGGTATTGAACCCCGCCCACATTGCCCTTGCCGCCCTTGCCGGCCATGACACCGTCGACGTTCTCGGCAAACCGGTGGTAAAGCTGCTCCTCACAGGGGCGGAGGTGGTCAGTGAAGGCTTGCCTGCGCCGGGGCAGGTCCGGGATACGTTCGGACCGCAACTGGCCTCCGTCGTGACCATGCTGGGGGGAATCTGCGCGTCCCAGGCCAGGATCGGGGACGGCTATGCCGATTGGCACGCCGGTCTGGAAGACAGCGTTCCTGAACCGGACGGCGGCCTGCCTGCATCGGAGAGTTTGCCAGCCCCGGAAAGCCTCCAGGCCGACGTCGTCATCACCACTGGAGGCACAGGACGCAGCGGCACCGACCATCTCCGGCGGGCAGTTGCTGACCTGGGGGGACGGCTCCTGATCGATGGAATCGCCATGCGGCCGGGGCACCCGGTGGTGCTTGCCGAGCTTCCTGATGGCAGGTTCGTCCTGGGGCTGCCCGGAAATCCGTTGGCGGCGATGCTGGCCCTGTCAACAGTGGGGGCACCCCTTCTGGCAGCCCTTGGACACCAGCCGATGCCGCCCGTCAGTGAAGTACCAAGCGGGACGACCATCGAGCCTGACCCCGGGCGGACTCGGCTGATGCCTTACCGGTTGCTCTATGGCATGGCGTCGCCGGCGAAGCATGCGGGACCGGGCATGATGCGCGGGCTCGCCTCGGCCGACGGCGTGCTGGTGGTGCCGCCCCATGGGGTGCAACTCGGAGAGCTGGTCCCCGCGTTCGCCCTGCCCTGGGGATCAAGCGTCGACGTCCCGGGATCCGGTGCCGATGCAGGAGCCGGGAAGACAGCGGGGAAAAAGCCCGTCAAAAGGACTGCAAGGAAGGGCGCAGCGGCGGATGGTCCCGTGGACTGGAGTGCACTTCTGGATTGACCGTTTCATTGTGAACAGCACTCGTCCCCTGTGAGGAGCACTCGCTGGCATAGCCCGCCCGCGCTTGCAATGATGGAGACATGAACGAAAGCCAGGGTTGACCCATGGGACGCATGAGCGTACGCCGCAAGATCCGCAAGTTCGTGATGGACGGCTCTCCCGGCGCAACCGACTTTCCGGTCCGGCATAAAGAGGACGTCCTGGCCGTCGAGGAGCCTCTGGAAATCAGGCTCGGAAATCTCTCCTTCTCCGTAACTATGAGGACACCGGGGAATGATTTTGACCTTGTGGCAGGTTTCCTCGTCTCCGAGGGCGTCATCTGGGATCCGGATCAGCTCGTCTCCTTGAGGTTTTGCGCCGGCGAGGACGAGGACGGCGTGCAGACCTTCAACGTGGTGGAGGCACAGCTGCGGCCTGATGTAGCAGTTCCCGAAACCGGGAGGAACGTCTACACATCAAGCTCCTGCGGTATTTGCGGCACAGACTCAATCGAAGCCGTGCGGAAATCGTCCCGGTTCAGCCCGGCCACAGACACCAAGCCAATACCGCTCGCCACCCTTACTTCCCTTCCCGAGCGGCTTCGCGCGGCCCAGTCGTTGTTTGACGCCACGGGTGGAGTCCATGCTGCAGGTCTCTTCCGGATACAGGAGAACGGCGAGGCTGAGCTGCTCTGCCTCAGGGAAGACGTAGGACGTCACAACGCTGTCGACAAAGTGGTGGGCTGGGCATTGCGGGAGCGGCTCCTGCCCCTCGCCGGCACCGTACTACAGGTCTCAGGCCGGGCCTCCTTTGAGCTTGTCCAGAAGGCCTGGCTTGCAGGAATTCCGGCCTTGGCCGCGGTCAGCGCGCCGTCCAGCCTTGCTGTCGAACTGGCTGAAGCAAGCGGAATGACGCTGGTCGGTTTCAGCCGGGCAACCAGCCTTAACGTATACGCGGGGGAGCATAGGATCACGGTTCCAACTCCGCTGGCAGGATAGGATCCGGGCTTGGTATTACCCGTTCGGACAAGTAGATTTTATCCATCGAATGGAAACTGTCTTGCTGCCACGGGAGGATGACTGGACCGCTCGAAGGCTGATGGTGACGGTCCAGCCAGAGACTTTGTCAGCAGCTACCCGGATACGAGCCTAAAGAGGAATCACGTGCACGACGACCGCCGGATCACGGAAGTGCGTCTCGACCGCTTTATGCGCGAACGTATCAGTGCTGCCGTATATACCCGCACCACGGAGCTGTCCCTGAGCAGCTGGGACGCTCCTGACGAGCCCGTTCCGGTCATGGAAGCCCTCCGCCAAGAGTTCCTGCCCCAAGAGCACGGAGCACCCTGGGGAAAGCCGTGGAGTACAAAATGGCTTCGGCTGCAGGGTGAGGTGCCGGATTCCTGGGGGACGCTGCCGGACACAACGGTGGAAATCGTCGTCGACCTTGGATTCACCACGGAACTTCCGGGCTTCCAGTGTGAAGGGATCGCCTGGCGTCCCGATGGCACCATCATTAAGGCCATCTCACCGCGGAACCAATACGTTCCGCTGAAACTCCTGGGCAGTGGCATGGCGATTGACTTCTACGTGGAAGCCGCCGCCAACCCCGACGTTGCCCAGGGCTGGACTTTTGCGCCTTCTCCCTATGGCGACAAGGTAACCGCAGGAACTGAGCCCCAGTACAGGCTCGGCACGATCGCCATAGCGGAATTGAACCGGACCGTCTGGGAGCTTCAGCAGGATGTCTGGACACTCCATGGGCTGATGCACGAACTCCCGATGGAGCTTCCGCGCCGGCACGAGATTCTTCGGGCCCTTGAGCGGATGATGGACGCCATGGACCCGGAGGACATCGCCGGTACTGCTGCTGCTGGCCGTGAAGCGCTGGCCACGGTTCTGGCCCGACCGGCCTACGCGTCCTCCCACCGGCTCGTTGCTACAGGCCACGCCCACATCGATTCGGCCTGGCTGTGGCCCGTGCGGGAAACTATCCGCAAATGCGCCAGGACGTTCTCCAATGTTGTGGCGCTGATGGACGAATACCCTGACTTTGTGTTTTCCTGCTCGTCGGCCCAGCAAATGGCTTGGATCAAGGAGTTTTACCCCGAGCTGTTCGGCCGTATCCGGGAGAAGGTCGCTTCCGGACAGTTCGTCCCCGTGGGGGGAATGTGGGTCGAATCGGACACAAACATGCCCGGAGGGGAGGCCATGGCCCGCCAGTTCATTGAGGGCAAGAGCTTCTTTTTGAAGGAGTTCGGCGTGGATTGCCAGGAGGCATGGCTTCCTGATTCGTTCGGCTATTCGGCTGCCCTTCCGCAGATTGTGAAAGCGGCCGGAAGCCGGTGGTTCCTGACGCAGAAGATTTCCTGGAACCAAGTGAACAGGATGCCGCACCACACCTTCCAGTGGGAAGGAATCGACGGTACCCGCCTCTTCACGCACTTCCCGCCGGTTGACACCTACAACTCGGAACTGAGCGGGCGGGACCTTGCCCATGCGGAGCGGAACTACCGCGACCACGGGCGCGGCACTGTTTCCCTCGTTCCCTTCGGTTATGGCGACGGCGGCGGCGGACCGACGCGTGAAATGGTCGCAGCAGCGCACCGAACGGCTGATCTGGAGGGCTCGCCCCGGGTCCGCATCGGAACCCCCCAGAGCTTTTTTGCCGAAGCGGAAGCAGAGTACAGCCCCTTGCCCGTATGGGTGGGCGAAATGTACCTGGAGCTGCATCGGGGCACCTACACCAGCCAAGCCAAGACCAAACTGGGCAACCGCCGCAGCGAGCATTTGCTGAGGGAAGCGGAGCTTTGGTGTGCAACCGCCGCTGTGCGCACCGGCGGCGCCTTTGACTATCCCCAGGCCGAACTAAAACGGCTCTGGCAGTTGGTCCTCTTGCACCAGTTTCACGACATCCTGCCCGGCAGTTCGATCGCCTGGGTCCATCAGGATGCCGAGCGGAACTACGCGTCCATCATGGAAAGCCTCGACGCCATCATCGGAGATGCAGTTGCTGCCCTGCTGGGCGAAGGCGAGCGAAAGTTTCTCCTGAATGCAGCGCCTCATGAGCGTAATGGCGTCCCGGCGCTCGCCGCAGCGGAACCAGTGCGTTCAGAGACTCCCGTAACAGTGACGGAAAAAGCCGGAGGGTACGTCCTGGATAACGGCGTCATCCGGGCGGTAGTGGATGGCAGCGGGCTCCTGACCTCACTCATGGATTACTCGAGCGGACGCGAAGCGATAGCACCCGGCCAACTCGGCAACCATCTGGAACTCCATCGCGATACTCCCAACGAATGGGATGCCTGGGACATCGATGAGTTCTACCGTCGCAACGTCACCTCACTGCGGGAGGCACGGTCGGTGACGCTGGAACGCGGCGGCTGGGACGCCGTCGTCGTGGTGGAGCGGCTGGCCGGCTCATCAGCGGTGACCCAGCGGATCTCCCTTGAGGCAGGGGCTGACTCCCTGACCATTTCAACTGCAGTTGACTGGCAGGAGAGCCAAAAGCTGCTTAAGCTCGGTTTCCCGCTGGATGTGCGGGCCGACCGCTCTGCATCCGAGACCCAGTTCGGCCATGTGTTCCGTCCGACCCACCTCAACACATCCTGGGAGACCGCCAAGTTCGAAATCTGCGCCCACCGGTGGATCCACGTGGCGGAACCCGGTTACGGCGTGGCGATCTCGAATTCCTCCACGTACGGCCATGACGTGACCCGGAATGTAAGGAACGACGGCGGCACCACCACAACTGTTCGCCTCTCGCTGCTCCGGGCGGCGAAGTTTCCTGATCCGGCGGCTGACCGGGGGGTGCATGAGCTGACAGTCAGCATCCGTCCGGGAGCGACGATAGCGGACGCAGTGGAAGAGGGCTACCGCACCAACCTCGCCCCCCGGATTGTTACGGGCGGGCAGCCTGTGGAGGCGTTGTTTTCGGTCTTCAACCAGGCGCTGGTGATTGAGGCTGTCAAACTCGCAGAAGACGGCTCCGGGGATGTGATTGTGAGGCTTTATGAATCACTGGGGGAGCGGTCCGCTGGCCTGATGACAGCCAACTTCCCGGTGGCGTCCGTGCATGCCGTTGACCTGCTGGAACGTCGGGTTGATTCCCCTGGTATCAGCGCCGGCAATGATTCTGTTGAGTTGATGCTGCGGCCATTCCAGTTGGTGACTCTAAGGTTTGTGCGGTAGGGGCCGCTCTCTAGCCGACGCGGCCGTTAAATAGGCTGAGTGGGGGCGGTCCCCAACAGCCCGCCACCACTCATCCCCCCAACATTGCTTACACCGAGCGTGCATCGGAGCAGATTATCCCTACCCCGACGCCGCTACAAAATGTTCACACATTCATGATTGTTTCACGTTCTAATGATTTTGTGAAAGTCCCTGCGATTACTTTTCGGTAAATGCCCTCAGCGATGGCTTCGCCCGCCTCAGCAGGACCCTGCCGATCCAAATGCATGCCAGTCCAGCCATGAGGGCCAGGACGGCTGTGTAGTTGATGACCGGCTGAAGAAATCCAAGGGAATCCGGGATGACGGGGAACAGCATGCCCAGGATCAGTGCAAAGAATCCAAGAGACAGCAGGGCGGCCCCGACGCGAACGGCGCCCGGCAGTGACTGGGTCACAGCCGTCAGCGTCGCTGGTAACAGGCACACCGCTACATACGCCGGATAGAGCCGCCCGGCAGCAGCGTAAAAACCGATGAGCAGGCCGTTTTCCGGGCTCCTGCCGGGAAGGGCCGCCAGCCCGGTCGAGGAACCGGCGGTGTCCGCGAGGAGAAAAAGAACAACGGTGGCTAGCATGATGAGGGCAAGAACCCCCACACCAACAGGTCCGGTGAGGCGGCGCAGGGCCCGGGAGTCATCGAATGCCTTGGCTACGCCACGTCCAGCAAGGAAGACGGTCACATAGATAATGAACCGGAGAATCAGGTTGGCGTAGTTTTCGGAACCCAGCCAGGAATCCACGGCCATATACGGCTCGTCGATGCTCAGGAGGATCGCCAGCGTAGCGAGGACAAAGATTGCGAACAGCGAGCGGTTACGGCCCCGGACGGCGCTGGGGATCCGGGCCACAGCCAGAGCACTACATACCGACAGCGTGGACCACTGCAGGATTTCGATCATCCGAGGTTCTCCCAAATTTTTTCTGTTCGCTCATGGTCCTGTTCCTGGCGGCGCAGTGTCCTGCCGATGGCTTGCAGCCGGTCTCCCGCCAAGGAAGCGAGTTCCCCGTCAGATAAGCGGGCCAAAGCCCGTTGCCGCGCATCGGGGGCCCACCCCGCCTCCTCTTCCGTGATGAGGCCGGTTGCGACCAAACCACTCGTCGGAGCCACACCCGCTGCCACCGCAGTTGCAATCGCCAGCTCCGGGGTCAGCCGGTTGGCCGTCAGCTGGGCAGAATAATTTTGGGGGGCGATACCGGTAGCGGCTGAGACCCGGTGCCTCAACTCGCCGTCGTCGATGGCGTCCACCCAGTTCCTTACGGAGGTTGTGTGAGGCGCGGGGATGAGCGGCGGCTGCGGCGCCGGAGGCGCTCCCGGATCGTCCGGGATTGAACGCGCAATCACCGCATGCAGCAGATCAGTCGTGGCAATCTGGCTGACCAGCTCCTCCGGCCGCGGAAGTGGTGGTTCCCTGCGCAGGTCTGCGAACGTGTCAAAGACGGCAAGTGCAGTCACGGGGTTGATGCCGACGGCGCGGCTGACGCTGACGAGCGTTGATTCGGCCACTTTGCCACGAACCAGTTGCTGCGCCAGGGTGGTGCGCTTGATGCCCGATATGCGGCTGATATCGGCCATGCTCGCCGATGGTGCAACTCCTTGGAGCCATCGTTGGAAAGCCTTGGCGGGGACTGGCATGGACGGCTTCCTGCATCGGGAGGAGTGCCCGGCTTTGCGCCGGCGGGATGTATCAACTATGCTAGATGGTCGAACCCGTTGGTCCGTACACCCCCCAAGTCCGGATCAACGGGTTCTTCTACGTCCGGATGTTTTCCGCCGTTTGGTGGCGGTGAGAGGATGGACCAATGACTGCAACCCTTGTTGCCAAAGACCTTTCCGGCGGTCACGATCACCGCACCCTTTTCTCAAATCTTTCCCTCACTGTGGCACCGGGCGATGTTGTAGGAGTAGTAGGAGCCAACGGAGCCGGCAAATCGACGTTGCTCCGCCTTCTCGCCGGTGTGGATCAGCCGCAGGACGGCACCGTCAGCCTGGCGCCGTCGGATGCCTTTGTCGGGTGGCTGCCGCAGGAGCATGAACGGATAGACGGTGAGACCGTCGGCGGTTACATTGCACGCCGGACCGGCTGCGCTCAGGCGACTGCGGCCATGGAGTCGACGGCTGAAGCCTTGGGATCCGGAGCGCCAGGATCCGAGGACGCCTACTCGCTGGCCTTTGACCGCTGGATGGCGTCGGGGGCAGCGGACCTCGAGGAGCGCATTCCTCCGGTCCTGGCCGAGCTCGGCTTGGACACCGGGACAAATGCCCACATGGCAGGCCTATCGGGCGGCCAGGCGGCACGCGTCGCCCTCGCTGCTCTGCTGCTCAGCCGTTTCGACGTCGTCCTCCTCGACGAACCCACCAACGACCTGGACCTTCACGGACTCGCAAAACTTGAGGCGTTTGTGCAGGGCCTCCGTGGGGGTGTGGTTCTGGTCTCCCACGACCGTGAGTTCCTGGCCCGCTGCGTTACCACCATCGTGGAGCTGGACCTGGCCCAGAACTCAGTCTCCGTCTACGAGGGCGGCTATGAGGCATATCTTGAGGAGCGCGCCGTCGCAAGGCGGCACGCCCGGGAGCGCTACGAGGAGTTTGAGTCCACTAAAGCCGATCTGGTGTCGCGCGCCCGGACGCAAAGGGAATGGAGCTCGCAGGGTGTCCGGAACGCCATGAAGAAAAGCCCGGACAATGACAAGATCAGGCGGGCAGCCAGCACCGAATCTTCGGAAAAGCAGGCGCAGAAAGTGCGCCAAATGGAATCGCGGATCGCCAGGCTCGATGAAGTGGAGGAGCCCCGCAAGGAATGGCAGCTCCAGTTCAGCATCGGGCAGGCTCCGCGCTCCAGCTCCGTTGTGGCCACGCTGCGGGACGCAGTAGTGCAGCAGGGGGAGTTCACCCTGGGCCCGGTTAACCTGCAGCTTAATGCGGGGGAGCGGATCGGGATAACCGGCCCGAACGGCGCCGGGAAGTCCACCCTTTTGAGGCTCCTCCTGGGGTCACAGCAACCTTCTGCAGGAACAGCGTCCATGGGCGCCTCGGTGGCCATCGGTGAGATTGACCAGGCCCGTGGCCTCCTCGCCGGACATCTGACGCTCTCCTCCGCAGTGGAGGCTGTCCTTACTGACATGACCCAGGCTGAGGTCCGAACACTGTTGGCCAAGTTCGGGCTCAAAGCGGATCATACGTCCAGACCGGTCGACTCACTGTCCCCAGGTGAACGGACCAGGGCTGCGCTCGCCCTGCTGCAGGCGCGGGGAGTTAACCTGCTGGTCCTTGACGAACCCACCAACCACTTGGATCTTCCTGCCATCGAGCAGTTGGAGGAGGCTCTGGAAAGCTACGACGGCGCTCTTCTGCTGGTCACCCACGACCGGCGCCTGCTGGAGAATGTCCGTCTCGATGTGAGATGGCACGTACTGGACGGCAGGGTCACGGAATCTTCCGGGACCGCCTCTATCGAAAGCCCAGGAGACCGCCCCGCCGCAAGAACTGGCCGTAACCGATGAGCATGGACGGGGTGGCCTGGAGCTCCCTCTACAAGATCACCCGGGCCTCAGGCGGCTCCAGGTCGTTCTCCAAGGAGACACTGAAGCGGGTCTTCGGCTTTGCCCTGCCGCATCGTCGGAAGCTCATTGTCTTCGTGCTGCTTTCGATCGTCATGGCGGTCCTGGCTGTGGCGACTCCGCTCCTTGCAGGCCAGGTGGTGGATGCGATCATCGCCGGAGTTGAGGCTTCGGTAGTGATCTGGCTCGCCGTGCTGATTGCCGCCGTCGCTGTGGCGGAAGCGGGCATCGGCCTGCTGACCCGCTGGCTTTCCTCCACTATCGGCGAGGGCGTGATCGTTGACCTTCGCACCAGGGTTTTCGACCACGTCCAGAAAATGCCGATCGCGTTTTTCACCAGGACGAGGACCGGGGCGTTGGTGAGCCGGCTCAACAACGACGTGATTGGCGCCCAAGCCGCCTTCGCCGGAACCCTGTCCGGCGTGGTGAGCAACGTGGTGGCGCTTCTGCTGACCCTCGTCGTGATGCTGGAGAAGTCCTGGCTGGTTACAGTGCTGGCCATGGTCCTGCTGCCGATCTTCCTCATCCCGGCCCGCCGGATGGGGTCGAAGCTGGCGGACCTTCGGCGCGAAGCCGCCGAGCACAATGCGGCCATGGGCACACAGATGACCGAACGGTTCTCGGCTCCCGGCGCCACCCTGGTGAAGCTCTTCGGGCGCCCGGACGAAGAGTCCCGCGAATTCGCCGTCCGCGCAGGTCGTGTCCGCGATATCGGCGTCCGTACCGCCATGCTTCAGTTCACGTTCGTGACCGCCCTGACGCTCGTCTCAGCCCTGGCACTCGCATTGGTATACGGGCTGGGGGGCTGGCTCGCGCTCGGCGGCCAGCTGGCCGCGGGCGACGTCGTCGTGCTGGCACTGCTGCTGACCCGGCTTTACGCGCCGCTGACGGCCCTTTCAAACGCCCGCGTCGAGATCATGAGCGCGCTGGTCAGCTTCGAACGCGTCTTTGAAATACTGGACCTCAAGCCCCTTATCCAGCAGAAACCCGACGCCGTTGAGGTACCGCCGGGACCGGTGGCCGTGGAGTTCGACGACGTCCGGTTCGCCTACCCATCCGCGGACAAGGTGTCGCTGGCTTCCCTCGAGGACGTGTCCACCCTCGACAGCCGGGGCGGGGAGGAAGTGCTGCACGGCATTAATTTCCGGGTGGAGCCCGGCCAGACCGTAGCACTCGTAGGATCTTCGGGAGCAGGTAAATCCACCATCGCCCAGCTGCTCGCCAGGCTGTACGACGTCGATTCCGGCGCCGTGCGCCTCGGTGGCACCCTGCCCGGCACCGGAGTTGACGTCCGCGACGTCACTTTCGATTCGATGCGGGCGACATTGGGAATGGTGACCCAGGACGGGCACCTTTTCCACGAAAGCATCGCCTCCAACCTTCGCCTTGCCCGGCCGGAGGCCACAGAAGACGACATGTGGGACGTGCTGCGCCGGGCGCGGCTGGAATACATGATCAGATCCCTGCCGGACGGACTGGACACGGTTGTGGGGGAGCGCGGATACCGGCTCTCCGGCGGCGAGCGGCAGCGTCTGACCATTGCCCGCCTGCTCATTGCACAGCCGCGGGTGGTGATTTTGGACGAGGCCACAGCTGCCCTGGACTCCACCAATGAGGCAGCAGTCCAGGCTGCGTTGGGGGCCGCACTGGAGGGACGCACCGCCGTCGTGATTGCCCACCGACTGTCCACGATCCGTGCAGCGGACATGATTCTGGTGGTTGAGGAAGGCCGAATCGTGGAACGCGGGACGCATACCGAGTTGCTTTCAGTCGATGGCCGCTATGCCGAGCTCTATCACACGCAGTTCGCAGAGGCCCACGCCGTTGCCGAAGAGGCCGTTCCCGAGCTCTAGGTGGTCCCGTACAGGGCCGGCAGGATGTGGTCTGTGAGCAGCGGAGCCAGATCCTGCGGAAGCTCGGCGGTGAGATCGAGCCAGCGTATCTCCGCAATTTCTGCTGAGGGGTGGGCCGACCAGACGCCCGGAGCGGTATAGACAGTAGCCTCGATGTCCGTGGCGGCCTCATTCGCAGCTGCTGCGATCCAGACCCCCATGAGCCGAAGGTGCTCGGGCGGCACGGCGATCCCAACCTCCTCAAGGAGTTCACGGGAAGCAGCCTGCGCCGCGGTTTCCCCCTGTTCAGGCTTGCCACCGGGATGCATGAACTTGTCCGTGCCACGCTTGCGGACAGTGAGCAGGCGCCCGGCGTCGTCGAAGACACAGACGGCGGAAACCACAATGCGCGGTGTCATCGCCCGCCTCCGGCGCCTGGCACGACGGCGCGGCGCAGCACCGACTGGAGCAAGAGGTTCTTCGTGGGACCGCTGACGTCCCAGCTGTAGCGGTATTCGTCCCGGCTGACCAGCGAATAATTCACTCGATAGGTATCGGGATCGCACCAATGGAGTTCAGAGTCATCAGCGGTGAGGAAACTCATCCGGTGGAACGGGCGTCCGTCCGGAAAGAAAACCTCAAGGGTGTCCGGCCTGTCAGAGGCGTGCAGAACATACTCACGTTGCGCAGGGCCTGTGAAGGGTTTGCCGCCAGGAGCCTCCCACTGAACGGTTCCTTCTTCGCGGTAGCGGAGGGCGTCGTCGTCGGCTTCTATAAAAATTGCTACGCCGGTGAAGGTGCCGCGGCTGTCCGCGGACCGGTCCCACAAGGTGCGGTCCACCGACCAGGAGCCCAAAAGATACGCGCGCAAATTTACAGCGGAAGCGGCGTCCGGCGTGTGCGAGTTCAAGTGCCCTCGATTGGAATCGAACCAACGACACCGGCTTTAGGAGAGCCGTGCTCTATCCACTGAGCTACGAGGGCGGGCGTCCGAACCGGCCGGCACGAGGCCATCCTGTTCGGGCACGGTTACAAGCATACAAGGTGCTGGCGCGTACTACGCTCTTGGCATGAGTTCTGCCCCTTTGCCGGCCGCCGCCCTTGTGTATATTCCTGATACAGCCTCGACACGGCAATACATCGGAGCCTGGTCCATTCTCAGTGTCCTGCAGTATTTCGCGGCGGAATCTGCCGTCATCGGTGCCTGGGCAGGCCCACAGCCGTATGATCGCCGAACGGCTTTTATCAGTGATCTGGGCGCGGTGACCTGCGGAGTCTTCGATGGCCGGGCTGTTTGCTCTCCGCTGCACCTCCTCATGAATGTTTCATTCTTTGTCCAAGGGCTTGGCATTCTGCTGGGCGCGCTGCTGCTCAGTTCAGGATTGCTGTGCGTTGCGGCCAGGCCGGGGGCACCTGCGCGGCCGGACGAGAAACCTTGGCACGCGGCCATAGTGGTCCGGCTTTTCATGGCGACAGCGGGGGCCGGAACAATGTTGGTGGGGCTGGTTCCGGAGGACGTTGGATCTCCACTGCATTTTGCCGGGGCTCTGATGTTTTTCATCGCCGGTGCCTTGGGACTGACCACTCTTGGTGCCATCTGGCGCAGCAAGACCCCGCTGGCATGGTTCATCCTCGGCTGCGGAGTGGTGTCCCTCTCTGCCCTCGTGGTGGGTGGCCTGACACGGATGGATGTCCCTGAACCCGGGACCTTGGAACGACTGATGGGGTATCCGGTGACCGTTGGCCTGGCCTCAGCGGGCCTGGTGATCGCCCAGCGTGTTCACGAGGAGCGCAAGGTGCGCAAAGCCATGCGGATGCAGGCTGAGTAAGCGGGCCTGCTATTGCTGTTTGCGGGGCTTCTGTCCAAGGAAAGACGCAACGGCGCCGGCCAGCAAGCTCACCAAAAACAGCACCCAGCCGGCCATGGTGAGCGTGGAGGCAAGTGCAACAGCACCGCCGTCGAGCGTTGACATCGTCATCATGGAATCGATGGCCGCATTGCCCCACAAGCGGACAGCCACGAAGAGAAGGGGGATTGCCCAGAGGGCCCAGCGAAGCGGCTTGCGGGCCACGTTGGTGCCGATCAGCAGGAGCCAGGTAAAGCCGAAAATGAGGGGAAACAGGGTTCCAGCCGTCTTGTGGAGGTAGTTGAGTTGCCCCACGGCATCCCTATCCATGGACTGGCGCAACTGCTCCACGTACGAAGTGTCAAAGCCGCCGAAGAGGGAATCAGGCATAGCCAGCCCGCCCGAAAGCTGGGTCAGCTGATTGAGGGTAAGCAGGTGCAGGTACCAAAAGAGGAAGAGGCTGGCCACCAGCCCGGCAATGAGGATCAGGTTGCTGTTGTTCTGCGCTCTCTGGGGGGTACGCGCAGTGCTGGGGTTGATGACAGCTGGAAGATGGTGCTGGGGGATTTCAGCCTTGGTTCCGTGCTTCTTGATCCGCTGTGCGGGTGTTTTGGCCATGGCTCCATTATTGCCCGTGCCGATAGGCTGGGACGCGTGACCGAACTTGGAAGACACAAACTTGGCAAGCACAGCGCCGCGGAACTTTCCACGTCCATGGACGACTACGAGCTCGCAGAAGCCCTGGTCCGGGAAGCCGGAACTCTCGCCCTGATGATGCGCCAGGGCGGGCTGGAAGGCCAGCGTAAAACGTCGGTTTCCGACGTCGTCACGGCAGCAGATCACGCAGCTGAAGCCTACGTGCTGGAGCAGCTGCAGCGCTGCCGGCCCGAGGACGGAATCCTGGGGGAGGAGGGGACTTCAATAGCCGGAAGCAGCGGACGGACCTGGGTGATCGACCCCGTGGACGGCACCTACAACTTCCTCCACGGCTCGACGTATTGGTGCTCCGCTATCGCGCTCAAAGACGCATCAGGAGTGGTGCTGGGCGCGATTTTCCAGCCGGAGGAGGACAAACTGTGGCTTGGCGGGCTTGCCCGGACTGCAACGCTGAACGGTGAACGCCTTTCCACCTTTCATTCCAACGGCGCGGGGCGCTCCGGCACTCCCTTGGCTGAACTTGGCGCTGCCACATACATCCACCCCGGATGGCTGGCGGACCCGATGTGCGCCATGCCGTGGCACGCTGCCGCCACCTCCGCGGCCGCCCTTCGGATGCTCGGCTCCGGCTCCTGCGACCTGGGCCGCGTGGCTGACGGGCAACTGGGCTGCTGGTTCCAGCACAGCTGCCCCGAGTGGGACTGGCTTCCGGGGAAAGCGATCGTCCGGGCCGCCGGCGGCTCCGCTGATACGGTTCGGGTCAACGGGCTGGACTGGTTTATGGCCGGAGGATCGACGGCGGTCCGCGAGCTCCGTGAGGCGTTGTTGTCCGGCTCGGTCGGATAGAACCGCGGGCCGAAATTGCTGCCGGGAAGCGGAGCCTGAACGGGAGTGATTCGGGCCAGGATTGCCTGTGCGAACTTGCTGTCGGCCCCACCGCCTAGACTTGTACCCATCATGGATATGTTGTTTGACCCGTACGCGGACGGTCCTTTCAAAGCTGCCTCACATCCGGCTGCACTCACTAAAGTGCGCGCCGGCAGCGGTGGTTCGGCGCCTGAAAATGGCGGCGGCAATGAACCTGAAAGGGACGGCGGAAGCCACATTTCAGGGGAGAAAACCTCGCGGGAGGGCAGGCCCAGGAATCCTGACGCCGCCGAACTGCTGCAGGGGCTCAACCCGCAGCAGGAAGAGGCCGTTAAGCACTCGGGCGGTGCCCTTCTGATCGTTGCCGGTGCAGGCTCCGGCAAGACACGCGTCCTCAGCAACCGGATCGCCTACCTCATTGCCACCCGCCGTGCCCATCACGGGGAGATCCTGGCCATCACCTTTACCAACAAGGCGGCTGCGGAGATGCGTGAACGCATTGAGGCGTTGGTAGGCGGCAGGGCCAAGACCATGTGGATTTCCACCTTCCACTCCTCCTGCGTGCGGATTTTGCGCCGTGAGGCACCCAACGTCGGCCTGAAATCCAACTTCTCGATCTATGACTCCGCGGACTCGCTCAGGCTTATCACCCTTGTATCCAAAGGGCTGGACCTCGATCCCAAACGCTTCGCTCCCAAGGCCATTCAGCACAAGATCTCAGCACTTAAGAATGAGCTCATCGACGCCGACTCCTACGCATCCAGCGCCAACTACAACGACCCCTTCGAACAGGCCGTTGCGGAGGTTTTCAAGGGGTACACGCAGCGTCTGCGCCAGTCGAACGCCATGGACTTCGATGACCTCATTGCCGAGACCGTCTACATGTTCCGCGCCTTCCCGGCGTTGGCCGAGTCTTACCGGCGGCGGTTCCGGCATGTTCTGGTGGACGAATACCAGGACACGAACCATGCCCAATATGCCTTGGTGCGCGAAATCGTGGGGGAGGGAGAAGGGGCAGCCGAGCTCACCGTGGTGGGTGATTCCGACCAGTCCATTTATGCGTTCCGCGGCGCAGATATCCGCAACATCGTGGAGTTTGAGAACGATTATCCGGATGCCCGCACCATCAAGCTGGAACAGAACTACCGCTCCACTCAGAACATCCTCAATGCCGCCAACTCGGTGATTTCCCGCAACCCCAACAGGCCTGAGAAGAGGCTTTGGACGGCAGAGGGCGACGGTGAGAAGATCATCGGCTATGTGGGTGAGAACGAACACGACGAAGCCCAGTTCATTGCCAAGGAAATCGACCGCCTCCAGGACGAGGACAACCTCCGTCCCGGCGACGTCGCCATTTTCTACCGCACCAACGCGCAGTCCCGCTCCATCGAAGATGTCCTGGTCCGCGTCGGGTTGCCCTACAAAGTGGTCGGCGGCACCCGGTTCTACGAACGCAAGGAGATCAAGGACGCGCTCGCTTACCTGCGGGTCCTGGTCAACCCGGACGACGACGTCAACCTTCGCCGCGTGCTCAACGAACCCAAGCGTGGCATCGGCGATCGCGCTGAGGGCGCAGTGGCAGCGTTGGCCACGCGCGAACGGATGTCCTTCATGGCTGCGGCCAGGCGCGCCGAAGAAGCACCGGGCATGGCCACACGGTCCGTCAACGCAGTGCTCGGGTTCGTGAAACTCCTTGATGACCTTTCAGTAGTTGCAGCAGGTTCCGGCGCGGCCGCAGCCCTGGAAGCCGTCCTCGAGCAGACCGGTTACCTGGCCGGGCTGCGGTCCAGCACTGACCCGCAGGACGAGTCCCGCGTGGAGAACCTTGCGGAACTGGTCGCCGTCGTACGGGAATATGAACGTGACAACCCCGAAGGTTCCCTGGAGGCCTTCCTGGAGCAGGTTTCGCTGGTGGCAGACGCCGACCAGATCCCCGACGCGCCGGGAGCCGATATTGACGCCGCCGTGGCGGAAGCAAAGCGGCTCGGAGTGGTTACCTTGATGACCCTTCACACGGCCAAGGGGTTGGAGTTCCCGGTGGTTTTCCTCACCGGCATGGAACACGGGCTGTTCCCGCACCAGCGCTCCGCCACTGATCCCAAGGAACTGGCTGAGGAGCGCAGGCTGGCGTACGTAGGCCTGACCCGGGCCCGGAAGCGCTTGTATGTGACCCGTTCGGAGGTCCGCAGCATGTGGGGCCAGAGCCAGTACAACCCGGCCAGCCAGTTCATCGAGGAAATCCCCGCCGAACTCGTGGAATGGCGACGGGAAGGTTCCATCCGGCAGTCCGGAGGCTGGGGGAGCAGTTCACCCATCGGTTCGAGCCGCTACGGCGGATCATTCTGGGGCGCGGGGACGTCCCGGGGCGCGGAAGCCGGCCCAACTGCCGGCTTCAACGCCGACGTTCCGGCCGCCGTCGCCAAGAACAGGGTGCAGCCGCAAAAGGAAGTTGTTGCCGTCAGTGTCGGGGACAAAGTCAATCACACGAGTTTCGGCAATGGAACGGTGCTCGCCGTGGAAGGCGCCGGGGACAAGACAGTGGCAAAAGTGAAGTTCGACGTCGGCGAGAAGCGCCTCCTGCTGCGGTACGCTCCCTTGACCAAGCTGGACGCCTGACCGTCTTTCCAAGGGCATTGTGGGGGAGTGCCAACAGGCATACAGTCAGCTGAGGAACGCTAGGGGGCAATGGTGTGAAGATTCTGCTGGCCAGCCAGGCAATCGCGGGGCACTTCAATCCCATGACGGGAATCGCCAAACGCCTGAAAGACGGCGGGCACGACGTCGGCTTTTACACTGGCAAAGTGTTCGCGGGGAAGCTGGCTGAGCTCGGCGTCCGGCACTTCCCTTTTGACCGGGCCATTGAGCACACGGCTGACAACCTCAATGAGCTTTATCCGCAGCGGGCCAAGCTCAAAGGACCGGCAGCCATCCGCTTCGATGCAGAGCGGATCTTTGCCAGCAACGCTTCGAGATTCTTTGAGGATATCCGGGACGTCCAGAAGGAATTTCCATTCGATACCGTTGTCATGGACGGTTCCATGTTCATCCAGCGGCTCGTCGGCACCTTGCTGGGCAAGCCTGTCGTCAGCTTCGTCGCGGTGGGAAACATGGAAAGCGACCCACTCGTCCCCCCTCTGTTTTTCGGCTTCTCACCCGCAAAAACACTT
>NZ_JAPSHJ010000010.1:57138-112933 GCF_031179985.1 Arthrobacter sp.
GTTCATCCAGCGGCTCGTCGGCACCTTGCTGGGCAAGCCTGTCGTCAGCTTCGTCGCGGTGGGAAACATGGAAAGCGACCCACTCGTCCCCCCTCTGTTTTTCGGCTTCTCACCCGCAAAAACACTTCCCCAGAAGATGCTCCAGGCCGCCGCAAGACTCGCGTCAACCCAAATCGTCCTCCGGCCCGCGTGGATAAGTTATGTCCGGCAGCTGAAACACTACGGGCTCTCAAGCCGTAAAGGACTTTTAGCCGACGAGACATACCGATGGTCTGATGCCGTGATTCAAACCGGAACTGCTTCCCTTGATTTCCCCCGCAGAAACGTCAATCCCAAAGTCCGGTACGTCGGTGCGCTTCTGCCCTACCGGGTGGCGGGGGATGGTTCCGAAGCAACCATCCCCGCTGGGCGCTACGCCCATACCGCCGTGGTAACGCAGGGAACCGTGGACAACAAGGACCCCAATAAGCTGATGATTCCTGCGATAGAGGCGCTGAAGGACCGGGACGTCCTGATTGTTGTGGCCACCGGAGGCGTGGGAACAGCGGAGCTCAGGCAACGCTATCCGCTGAACAATGTGGTGGTGGAAGACTTCGTTGATTTCGACCAGATCTTTCCGTTAGCTGACGTCTTTATCACCAATGGGGGCTTTGGGGGAGTGCTGCTGAGTCTGTCCCATGGTGTGCCGGTGGTGGCTGCCGGGATCAACGAGGGCAAGAGCGACGTCAACGCGAGGTTGGAGTACGCGGGGGCGGGTATCAACCTGAAGACTGAGTCTCCCACTCCGTCGGCGATAGCAAAAGCGGTAGATGCCATACTCATCGACTCGGGGTGGAAGTCCCGTGCCCGCGCCATTCAGGAGCAGTTCGAGGCAGAGGACGGGGCTGGTGGGGCTGTAGAGGTCATCGAAGAAGTTGTCCGCTCAGCCGGCAAGGCCAGTTCACCGCACGCCTAGTCCTCTCTCCATCAACAGGCACAGTCTGCTCACAGGCATAATGGGAGCCATGCGACGGACGTTTTTGGGGATACTGGCCGCCTTCCTGCTCTTGGCTGCCACCGGCTGCAGCTTTCAGGCGAAGGATCCGAACTACGTCCCCCCGCCGCCCCTCGCTGCCCTTGAGCAGCTGAAACAGGCTCCGCTGGCAGACCCTGCGCCGTTTTCCTCGGGTGGGGACGTCATCAGTTTCACCACTCCTGACAGGAACGCCGCGTGCTCCCTGACGTCCTCGAAGGGGGAACACATCAATCTGCCCTACGAGCAGAACGGCTACAGCGACAGCGCCAACAATAAGTTCCCCACCGTCCCCGTAGCCCACTGCGAACTGGCTGTTTATCCCAAACCCGAGTTAACTGACGTGAAGGACGACTGCGCCGGCACAGGAGTCGGATACCTCGGCGGGGTAGCCTTGCTCACGCCGGAGAAGGCCGTGTACGGCGAGTGCCGCTCGGGCGTGACCCAGCTGGAATCCGAAGCCGGCCCCAAGGGCATACGAAGCGGTCCCATTTCGCAGCTTCCAGTCCTGGCTGAGGGCCAGAACATTGAACGCAACGGTTTGCGCTGCTCTGCCTACAACGACGGTGTCGCCTGCGGTAATCTCTCGGCGGGGGTCGCTTTCTTCGTTTCACGGGACCGTTACGAACTTATTTTGGACGGCGGTAAAACAGCTTCACCAAGCCCCGCCGAAGCCGGAAAAACCCCGTAATCCCGGACTTTTTCTACGTTCCATAGAATAGTGTCCTTACTCACTTAACCGGTACTCTGGAACGGGCTGGTCCCCGCGAAGGACTAGAGTTCCGAGAGGAGCACTGCGCCGTGTGGCTCGTTTCCAAGCTTGTCCCAGGGTGCTTTCAATCCGCAGCCCGGTAACCGCGAGTACGTGGGGTCCGGCTGTACAGAAACTACTTCGACGTAGAAGGACACTAAACCGTGGACCTGTTTGAATATCAGGCGCGCGATATGTTCGAGGCGCACGGTGTACCCGTGCTTGCTGGCATCGTGGCGCACACCCCTGAAGAAGCAAAGGCAGCTGCCGAGAAAATCGGCGGCGTAACTGTTGTTAAAGCACAGGTTAAGGCCGGTGGCCGCGGTAAGGCCGGCGGCGTCAAGGTTGCCAAGTCCGCCGATGAGGCGTTTGAGCACTCCACCAACATCCTGGGCATGGACATCAAGGGCCACACCGTCAACAAGGTGATGATCGCCCAGGGTGCTGACATAGCCGAGGAGTACTACTTCTCCGTCCTTCTGGACCGGGCCAACCGCAACTACCTGGCCATGTGCTCGGTAGAAGGCGGCATGGAAATCGAGCAGCTCGCCGTCGAACGTCCGGAAGCCCTCGCCAAGATCTCCATCGATCCCTCCGTCGGAATCGATCAGGCCAAGGCTGATGAAATCGTTGCTGCAGCAGGCTTCGCTGAGGAATTGCGCGGCAAAGTCGCCGCCGTCATCCTGAAGCTCTGGGATGTTTTCAAGAAGGAAGACGCCACCCTGGTGGAGGTCAACCCGCTGGTCAAGACCGGAGCGGGCGAGATCGTTGCCTTGGACGGCAAGGTGTCCCTGGATGAAAACGCCGGGTTCCGCCACGCCAAGCACGCTCTCCTTGAGGACAAGGAAGACACCGATCCCCTCGAGGCGAAGGCCAAAGAGCAGGACCTGAACTACGTCAAGCTGGACGGCCAAGTCGGCATCATCGGTAACGGTGCAGGCCTGGTGATGTCCACTCTGGACGTCGTAGCTTACGCCGGCGAAAACCACGGCAACGTCAAGCCCGCCAACTTCCTGGACATCGGCGGCGGAGCCTCCGCTGAGGTCATGGCTGCAGGCCTCGACGTCATCCTGGGCGACGAGCAGGTCAAGTCCGTGTTCGTGAACGTCTTCGGCGGCATTACAGCCTGTGACGCAGTTGCCAAGGGCATCGTCGGGGCACTCGCCGAACTGGGACACTCAGCCAACAAGCCGCTGGTAGTCCGCCTTGACGGCAACAACGTTGAGGAAGGCCGCCGCATCCTGGCCGAGGCCAACCACCCGCTGGTTACGCTGGCCGCCACCATGGACGAGGGCGCCGACAAGGCCGCCGAGCTCGCCTACGCAGCTAAGTAAGGGACTGACATGTCTATTTATCTGAACAAGGACTCCAAGGTCATCGTCCAGGGCATCACCGGCGGCGAAGGCACCAAGCACACCGCCCTGATGCTCAAGGCGGGCACCAACATCGTGGGCGGCGTCAACGCTCGTAAGGCCGGCACCACCGTGCTGCACGGCGACAACGAAATCACCGTGTTCGGCACCGTCAAGGAAGCCATGGCCGAGACCGGCGCTGACGTTTCCATCGTCTTCGTCCCGCCGGCATTCACCAAGAACGCCGTCGTCGAAGCCATCGAAGCAGGCATCGGCCTCGTCGTCGTCATTACCGAAGGCGTTCCTGTACAGGACTCCGCCGAGTTCTGGGCACTGGCACAGTCCAAGGTTGACGCCGAAGGAAACCAGGTCACGCGCATCATCGGCCCGAACTGCCCCGGCATCATCACCCCGGGTGAGGCTCTCGTCGGCATCACCCCGGCCAACATCACGGGCAAGGGTCCCATCGGCCTCGTGTCCAAGTCCGGCACCCTGACCTACCAGATGATGTACGAGCTCCGCGACCTCGGCTTCTCCACTGCTATCGGCATTGGCGGAGACCCGGTCATCGGCACCACCCACATCGATGCTCTGGCTGCTTTCGAAGCTGACCCCGAAACCAAGGCGATCGTCATGATCGGCGAAATCGGTGGCGACGCTGAAGAGCGCGCAGCTGACTTCATCAAGGCCAACGTCACCAAGCCGGTAGTCGGCTATGTCGCTGGCTTCACCGCTCCGGAAGGCAAGACCATGGGCCACGCAGGTGCCATCGTCTCCGGCTCAGCCGGAACCGCCCAGGCCAAGAAGGAAGCCCTTGAGGCCGCAGGCGTAAAGGTCGGCAAGACGCCGTCCGAAACCGCCAAGCTGTTGCGCGAGGTCTACGCAGCCCTCTAGGCACTCAAACCAGGCCCCACAGGCGCGAGGGACCCGTTGCGAGCTTGCGAGCGGTGGGAGCGCCTGGGGACACGACGGCGTCCGGCCGCCTTCCATGGGAAGGTGACGGACGCCGTCGTGCTTTAACTCCTGGTTCTTATCCGCCCAGGAGCCCGTCGAGCTGTTCGTAGCCTGCGGCGATGCCCGCTTCCATGCCGTCCTTGAGATAGCGCTCCCGGGACTCAAAGCTCGGATAGAGCGAGCGGCCGGTGAGCCGTGAACGCCCGTCCGGGAGGTCCTCGAAGGTGGAGTACTCCAGCGTCACGATGTCCCCGGGGTAGCCCTCGAATTCAAAGGTCTGCAGTACGAACTCATTCTTGCGGACAGTGTGGAAGACACCCCGGAAGGCGTACTCAATGCCGTCATCGCCGCTTTGGATGAAGCGGTAGCCTCCTCCGGACCGGCAGTCGAAGGCGTCAATCCTGGTATTCAAGCCACGTGGCCCGATCCACTGAACGAAGATCTTGGGATCGGAATGTGCCCGGAAGACAGCAGCTGCGGGGAAATCGAACTCGCGCTCATAGTCAACGTACGGGGAGTCCTCCGGGACAGTGAGCTTCAGCTGGTTGGTCATGCCCGAACCCTCCCTGAACCGGTGTTTCCGGCTGCCTCTGAACTGCCGAGGAGTTCATCCAGACGCTCGTAACCGTCGGACATACCGCCTTCCATTCCGGAGGCGGCCACGCCGTCACGGGCCTCCTGGCTGGGATATACCAAATGGCCCTTCAGCCGGCACCTGTTGCCGACCAGGTCCTCAAAAGTGAGGAACTCGATGCTGACTACGTCCGGATACCCGTCGAACTCGAAGGTCTGGATGGCGAACTCGTTCGCCCGCACCGTGTGGAAGATGCCGCTGAAGGCGTAGCTCACGCCGTCAGGCCCGGTGTGGTGGTACTTGTAGCTGCCTCCACTTCGAAAATCGTAGTGGTCAATCTCCACGCTGGTGCCCCGCGGACCGAGCCACTGAGCGATTAGCTCAGGGTCCCTGTGGGCCCGGAAGACGTCGGCCACCTGGAAATCAAACTCGCGTTCAAAGTCGATAAAGGGCACACCGTCCGGGACGGTGAGTTTCAGGGCATTACTCATGATCAATCCTTTGCCTGGTTGCCGCTCTCGGCGGCATTGGAGCGGAGCACGGCATCGAGGTTTCGGAACTGCCCTTCCCGGACCAGGCGGTACTGGTCAATCCATGCGGTAAGGGCCTCAAGCTGTGCGGGATTCAGGTGCACGGGCCGGCGCTGGGCATCACGGGTCCGGGTGACCAGCTGCGCCTGTTCGAGAACCTGGATGTGTTTGGAGATTGCCTGCTTGGTGATCTCAAATGGTTCGGCCAGTTCGTTGACCGTGGCAGGCCCCCGGCTGAGCCGGGAAATGATGCGGCGGCGCACCGGATCAGCCAAGGCGAGGAATGCCGAGTTGAGGAGTGCGTCGTCGCCGTCCATTCCGGTTTCCCACCTCCTTCCGTTCGCTCCTTCCGAAGCGTAATCAACTAATCGTTTTATCAACGTTGAGGTTGATTAAGCGTATGCAAAGAACGGGGGAACCGCAAGGCCGTTCATTCATTTTCTGTGAAAAAACAAGTTGTAAATATGTCAGTACAAACCTTTGACAGGACATTGGACATAGGGCAAAGTAGAGCGTGTAGTTCCGCTTCGGACGGGGCTGAAATTGCCGGAACCCTGGCTGCTGGAGGTACAGAGTTGAAACCAGAAAGGTCCGCGATTACCGTGACCCACGAACTGCTCACGATCGGGCGAATCAGCGTAGACATTTACCCGAACGACATTGGCGTTGACCTGGAGGATGTGACGTCCTTCGGGAAGTACCTCGGGGGCTCCCCTTCCAACGTTGCCGTTGCTGCGGCCCGCCACGGACGGCGCACTGCAGTGATCACGCGGACCGGCAACGATGCCTTCGGCAACTACCTCCACAGGGAACTCCGGAAGTTCAACGTTGATGATTCCTTTGTCCTCCCCGTCAACGAATGGCCGACGCCGGTAACCTTCTGTGCCATCAAGCCCCCGGACGACTTTCCCCTCTATTTTTACCGCTTTCCAACCGCACCGGACCTGCAGATCAAGGGTGATGAGCTGGACTTCGCCGCCATACAGGAAGCCGGGATTTTCTGGTCCACCGTGACGGGTCTCTGCCAGGAGCCCAGCAGGGAAGCTCACCTTCGGGCTCACGGGGCCAGGCCCCGCGCCGGGCTGAAAGCGGGACAGCACACCATCCTTGATCTCGATTACCGCCCGATGTTCTGGCCGGACGAGGCGACTGCCCGTGCGGAAATTGCCAAGGTGCTGCCCCACGTCACTGTAGCCATCGGCAATGACAAGGAATGCGCGGTTGCTGTTGGCGAGGGAACGCCGGACGAGCAGGCGGACCGCCTGCTGGCCGCCGGCGTCGAAATCGCCGTTGTGAAACTCGGCCCGGAGGGTGTGATGGCCAAGACACGGACTGAACGTGTGGTGTCCGCACCCGTGCCTGTTGTCACGGTTAATGGCCTGGGGGCCGGTGACTCTTTTGGAGGTGCCTTCTGCCACGGACTCCTCGCCGGCTGGCCCCTCCCTCAGATCCTGGACTACGCCAATGCGGCAGGAGCCATCGTGGCTTCCCGCCTCTCCTGCGCAGATGCGATGCCCACACCTGCCGAGGTGACCTCTCTGCTGTCGGAACGCGGCCGCCTCATCCCTGCAGAGTACGCAGAGAGCACCTACGCCTCAGAAGGAGTGTCACTGTGACTGTGGCTGCCGGAAACGTCACCGGGGCGGTCAACGACGATCCCCGCCGCTATGAGCACTTGAGCACCATCCGGCTTGAGGATCCTGAGGCAATAGCGCGTGCCGCAAAAACGAGGCGCCGCCACCCGGGCCCCAAGTACGGGAAACAGAACTTCATTGTGGCCGCCGATCATCCAGCACGGGGCGCCTTGAGCGTTGGTGCTGATCCAATAGCCATGGCCGACCGCCGCGAACTGCTGGACCGGCTGCAGATAGCCCTCGCCAACCCCGACGTCGACGGCATCCTCGCCTCGCCGGACGTGATGGATGATCTCCTCCTCTTGGGTGCCCTTGACGGGAAACTCATGTTCGGTTCGATGAACAGAGGGGGTCTGGCTGGTCTTGTTAACGAGTTCGACGACCGCTTCACCGGCCACACCGCAGCGGCCCTTGAGGCACTGGGCGCAGACGGCGGCAAGATGCTCACCCGGATCTGCCTCAATGATCCGGACACGGTATCGCTTCTCGAAGCAACAGCCCAGGCCATTGATTCGCTGGCAGAACGAAAACTGATCGCCATGGTGGAGCCCTTCCTCTCCCTGCGCGAGAATGGCCGGGTGCGCAACGATCTCTCCACCGAAGCCGTTATCAAGTCGGTGGCCATCGCCGGGGGACTGGGATCCACCAGCGCCTATACCTGGATGAAGCTGCCCGTTGTGGCCGACATGGAACAGGTCATGGCCGCCACCACTATGCCGACGGTGCTTTTGGGTGGCGATCCTGACGGAAGCCAGGATGAGATCTTCGCCAGCTGGGAGGCTGCGTTGTCATTGCCAAACGTGCAGGGCCTGACAGTCGGGCGCACCCTGCTGTACCCCCAGGACGGGGACGTGGCAGGCGCCGTAGCCACTGCCGCTTCCCTCCTCCGGAACAGCCGCCTCAGCCATGCCAGCGTTGGCACACCAGCAGAAGTAATGGAGTAACTCATATGGCAACAGCTACACGCAGAATGACGGTGGCGCAGGCCGTCGTCGAATATCTCTCCAAGCAGTACACCGTTGATTCCGTCGGGGGTGTTGACTACCGGGAGCGGCTGATCCCTGGAACGTTCGGAATTTTTGGCCACGGCAATGTTGCCGGTGTGGGCCAGGCCCTCAAGCAGTACCAGCAGCAGGATCCCCGCATCATGCCGTATTACCAGGGCCGCAACGAACAGGCCCAGGTGCACCAGGCCGTGGGCTACGCCCGGCACACCCGCCGACGCCAGACGTTCGCGGTCAGCACTTCGATCGGTCCGGGGTCTTCGAACCTGCTCACAGGCGCAGCTCTTGCCACCGCCAATCGGCTTCCGGTGCTGCTGTTGCCAAGCGACACGTTCGCCACGCGCGCTGCTGACCCGGTGCTGCAGCAGCTTGAGCAGCCTTACGCCTACGACATCACGGTCAATGACGCGTTCCGGCCGTTGTCGAAATTCTTTGACCGTGTCACCCGGCCGGAGCAGTTGTTTTCGGCGTTCCACCACGGGCTGCGGGTCCTTACCGACCCGGCCGAGACCGGCGCTGTCACCATTTCCCTTCCGCAGGACGTCCAGGCAGAGGCCGTGGATGTCCCGGAGGAGTTCCTGGCCGAGCGTGAATGGCGCATTCGCCGCCCCGATGCCGACGACGACGATATCCGCCGCGCTGCAGAGGCAATTAAAGCTGCCAAGCGTCCGCTGATCATCGCTGGCGGCGGGGTGCTCTACGCCTACGCCAACGAGGAACTCGCTGCTTTCGCTGAGCTGACGGGTATTCCGGTTGGCAACACGCAGGCCGGCGTCGGCGTCCTGCCCTGGGACCACGCGTTTTCATTAGGAGCCATTGGTTCCACGGGCACGACGGCGGCCAACGCCATCGCTGCGGAAGCGGACGTCATCATCGGGATCGGCACCCGCTACGAGGACTTCACCACCGCTTCGCGCACGGCGTTCCAGAACCCGGATGTGAAGTTCATCAACATCAACGTGGCACCCATCGATGCCTACAAGCACGGCACCTCGCTGCCGATCGTGGCTGATGCCCGTAAGGCGCTTGTCAAGCTGAATCAGGCCTTGGGCGGCTTCCGCATCGGCGCGGACCTGGAAACGTCCATTGCCGCCGAAAAGCAGCGCTGGGACACCACCGTCGACGAAGCCTTTGATACACGCTTCACCCCGCTGCCGGCCCAAAACGAGATCATCGGCGCCACCAACCGGGCCATGGAAGCCCAGGATGTGGTGATCTGCGCGGCAGGTTCCCTCCCGGGGGACCTGCACAAGATGTGGCGTGTCCGCGACCCGTTCGGGTACCACGTCGAATATGCCTACTCCTGCATGGGCTATGAGATTCCCGGGGGCCTTGGTGTGAAGCGTGCGGCGCTGGCCGAAGCCGCTTCGGGGGGAGCCGTCCGGGACGTGGTGGTGATGGTGGGGGACGGATCCTACCTGATGATGCACACCGAGCTGGTCACCGCCGTCGCCGAACGGATCAAGCTGATTGTGGTCCTGATCCAGAACCACGGCTACGCCTCCATCGGGTCACTGTCCGAATCCCTCGGTTCCCAGCGGTTCGGCACCCAGTACCGGGCGCTGGATGAGGAACAGCACAGCTTCGACGACGGCGACAGACTCCCGGTGGACCTGGCCCTGAATGCCGAAAGCCTTGGTGTGAAGGTCATCCGGATCGAACCGGGGGAGAAGGTCATCGCCGAACTTGAACAGGCCATCCGCGATGCCAAAGCCGCGCCGGAAAAGGGCGGACCCATCCTGATCCATGTGGAATCCGACCCACTGCTGGACGCTCCCGCCTCTGAATCCTGGTGGGATGTTCCTGTCTCCCAGGTTTCCGAGCTTGAATCCACCCGGCAGGCCTTCAAGACTTACACCCACCACAAGGCCCGCCAGCGCAAGCTGCTCGGCTGAATCCCCCTTCGAACTTTCCAGAACTCAAGGAAGAGCACCATGACTGCTATCACTGACCAGAGCACCACCACCATCAATCACTTCATCAATGGCGCTGAAACGCCGGGGATGGGTGACCGCACCCAGCCTGTTTATAACCCTGCGACCGGTGCTGTGAGCGGGGAGCTGCGGTTGGCGAACCGTGCCGATTTGGACGCGGCGGTTGCTGCGGCGCGGGTTGCGGCGGATTCGTGGGGGGATATTTCGCTGGCGAAGCGTACGGGGGTGTTGTTCAGGTTCCGTGAGCTGGTGGCCTCCCATGTTGATGAGCTGGCGGCGTTGATCACTGCCGAGCACGGAAAGGTCCTTTCCGATGCGAAGGGGGAGATCGGGCGTGGGCTGGAGGTGGTGGAGTTCGCGTGCGGGATCCCGGAGCTGCTCAAGGGTGATTATTCGGATCAGGTGTCCACCGGCATTGATGTGTTTTCGTTCCGGGAGCCGTTGGGGGTGGTCGCGGGGATCACGCCGTTTAATTTCCCGGTGATGGTGCCGTTGTGGATGGCCCCGATGGCGATCGCGACCGGGAACGCGTTCATTTTGAAGCCTTCGGAGCGGGATCCGTCGGCGTCGATGCTGATCGCGAAGCTGTGGAAGGACGCCGGGTTGCCGGACGGGGTGTTCCAGGTCCTGCATGGCGGGAAGGAAACCGTAGACGGGTTGCTGACGCACCCGGATGTGGACGGGATTTCCTTCGTCGGGTCCACCCCGATCGCGAAGTATGTCCACGAGACCGCCACGAAGCACGGTAAGCGGGTGCAGGCGTTGGGCGGGGCGAAGAACCACGCCATCGTGTTGCCGGACGCTGATCTGGATAACGCAGCTGACCACCTCGCCGCTGCCGCGTTCGGTTCCGCCGGGGAACGCTGCATGGCCATCTCCGTCGCGGTCGCGGTGGGGGACGCCGCTGACCTGCTGGTCAAAAAGGTCGAAGAACGCGCCCTGGCCGTGAAGGTGGACAACGGGACGGTGCCCGGGGCGGAGATGGGGCCGGTGATCACGCCGGAGTCCCGGGACAGGATCGTGCGGATCGTCACCGAAGCCGAACAGGCCGGGGCAGCGATGGTCGTGGATGGCCGGGACCTGGTGGTTCCCGGGCACGAGGACGGGTTCTGGGTCGGCCCGACCGTGATCGACCACGTCAAGGCGGAGATGACCGCTTACACGGAGGAGATCTTCGGCCCGGTCCTGGTCGTCGTCCGCGTCAACAGCCTGGACGAAGGGATCGCCCTGATCAACGCCAACCCCTACGGGAACGGCACCGCGATCTTCACCTCCTCGGGGGCGAACGCCCGGAAGTTCCAGCGCTCGGTTCACGTGGGCATGATCGGCATCAACGTGCCCCTGCCCGTCCCTGTCGCGCACCACTCCTTCGGCGGGTGGAAAGCCTCACTCTTCGGGGACAAACACATCTACGGCCCCGAAGGCGTCTCCTTCTACACCCGTGGCAAGGTCGTCACCTCCCGCTGGCCAGAACCCACCCACGCCTCCGGCGCCTCCTACAACTTCCCCTCCAACTAACCCCCACCGCACCCAACCACCATCGATTGCCGAGCAGATGCCCTTCTGAACCCCCAAAAGGGCATCAACTCAGCAACCGACGCAAAAGGAACAGCAATGACTGATAACAAGCTGATCATCGGCACCGCCCCGGACTCCTGGGGTGTCTGGTTCGCAGATGACCCCAAGCAGACTCCCTGGGAACGCTTCCTGGATGAAGTGGCGGAATCCGGCTACAAATGGATTGAGCTGGGCCCGTACGGCTACCTGCCGACAGACCCTGCCCGCCTCGCCGAAGAACTGAAGCAGCGGGACTTGAAAGTCACCGCAGGAACGGTGTTCACCGCCTTCCATCGAGGGCTGGACCAGTGGGAAACGGCTTGGGAGCCTGCCCGCAAGGTTGCCGAGCTCACTGCCGCAATGGGTGGTGAGCACATAGTGGTGATCCCGGCGATGTGGCGCGATGACGTTACCGGGGAAGCGGTGGAAAGCGGACAGCTGACGGACAAAAGCTGGGGCGATCTCTTCGAAGGCCACAACCGGTTGGGCAAGACGCTCCTGGAGGACTTCGGCCTGAAGCAGCAGTTCCACTCGCACGCTGATTCCCATGTCGGAGCGCAGGAGGACATCGAAACCCTCCTGGCATCCACCGACAGCGAGTACCTCAACCTGTGCCTGGACACCGGCCACGCTGAATACTGCGGTGCTTCCAGCCTGGAACTTATCAAGAATTACCCGGAGCGCATCGGCTACCTGCACCTGAAGCAGATCAACCCGGACATCCTGAAAAGGGTGAATGAGGAAAACATGACCTGGGCAGCCGCAAACCTGGCCGGCGTGATGACGGAGCCACCCGGTGGGCTGCCCGATCTCCGCGCAGTCATTGAGGCTGTCGAGGCTCTGAACCGGCCGATCTTTGGAATCGTGGAACAGGACATGTACCCCGTGGCCTTCGACGTGCCCATGCCCATCGCCAAGCGCACGCGTAATTACCTGCTCTCGTGCGGCTCACGCACCGCAGTCAACTAGCAACTTTCACTCAAAGGAACCAACAAATGACTGAAATCCTTCGCGTTGCCGTCATCGGCGCCGGGCGCATGGGCGCTGACCATATCCAACGTCTCAACCGCCGCATCAACGGAGCTGAAGTCGCCGCCGTCGTCGACGTCGACCTTGCACGTGCCCAGTCCACTGTGGCGGACATTCCGGGAGCCGTGGCGCTGGCAGATGCCGAGGAGGCTCTCAACAACGGCGACGTCAATGCCGTTCTGATCGCTACCCCCGGCTTCCTGCACGAGGACATCCTGCTCAAAGCGCTGGCCAAGGGTTTCCCCATCCTGTGTGAAAAGCCGCTGACCCCGGACGCCGCATCGGCCTGGCGGGTGGTGGAGGCCGAGCAGGAGCTGGGACTCAAGCGGATCCAGGTCGGATTCATGCGGCGCTACGACGCCGAATATGCTGCCCTGGGCAGCATGATCCGCAACCGCGATCTCGGCGAACTGCTGATGCTTCACCACCAGCACCGTAACCCGGACACCCCGCCGGGCTTCACCAACGAGATGCTGATCAACGACTCCGTGGTGCACGAGTTCGACGCCATCCGCTTCTTTACGGGCGAGGAAATCACCAGCGTGCAGGTCCGCATGGGGAAGGCAAGCAGGAACGCCCCGGCCGGCCAGCACGATCCGCAGCACGTTTTGATCGAAACTGAGTCCGGCGTCCTCGCCGATGTCGAAATCTTCGTCAACGCCCGGTTCGGCTATGAAGTCGCAACGCAAGCCACCTTCGAGGAGGGCATAGTCAGCATCGGCGGCGACCGCGGCCTGTACACGCGGACTGCCGGACGCTGGGGCGGCCAGGTGACCCCCGGCTTCGAAGAGCGTTTCGTGGCGGCGTACGACGTCGAAATCCAGTCCTGGGTGGATGCGGCGCGCCGCGGTGAACTCGGCGGCCCCTCCGCCTGGGACGGATATGCCACCGCCGCCTGCTGTGAAGCCGGCGTGGAAGCCCAGAAAAACGGCGAGAAAGTAGCGGTCAAGCTGAACGCGAAGCCGGCACTCTACAACTAGAACGTGCAGGAGCCACCGCTTTGAAAATCGCCCTTGATCCCACACCGTTCCATCACAGCCATAGCCTGCTGGAATTCCCCCGACTCGTGGCCGACCTCGGCTATCAGTACATGCAGCTGACACCGCACGCCGATTTCATCCCGTTCTTCAACCACCCCAAGGCCGACGACGAGCTGGTAGGCCAGATGCGGACGGCGTGCAAGGACGCCGGGATTGAGATCGCCTCGGTCCTTCCGGTGCTGCGCTGGTCCGGACCCGATGAAGATGCCCGTGAGGCAGCGGTCCGCTACTGGAAGCGCGTCATCCAAATCACGGTGGACCTCGGCGTGGGGACCATCAACACTGAGTTCAGCGGACGGCCGGAAAAGGCTGAAGAGTCCGAGCGCGCTTTCTACCGTTCCATGGAGGAGCTCCTGCCGATCATCGAACGCGAAGGCATCGACCTGCTCATCGACCCGCATCCGGACGATTTTGTTGAGGAAGGTCTCGCCGCCATCCGGCTGATCCGGGGCCTGAACTCCAAGAACGTGGGCCTGGTGTACGTCGCTTCGCACAGCTTCCACATGAAGGACGCTCCGCTGGAGATCATGCGCGCAGCAGGGGACAGGCTGCGCCTGGTCCATGTCGCGGACACCATGGACCACCACGCCTCGCATGGGTTGCGCTACATCACGAACCCGCCGGGAAACCCTGTCCGGGTACACCAGCACCTGAAAATCGGCGACGGCGACGTGAACTGGGACGAATTCTTTGGCGGTCTCAAGGAGATCGGGTTCCTGGACAGGGACAATACCGTGATGGTCTCCAGCGTCTTTGCTGAAGACGACGCAGCCGAGGAGGTTTCCCGCTACCAGCTGGAAACTATGAAGCAGTACGTGCAAAAGGTCAGCGCATAGCCCTTACACGCAAGGCGTGCAGCCGCGGCAGGGTGTCCACCAGCGGCTCGAGTTGAGGAACCTCCCGGGCTTTCCCCTGAAGGGGTCAGCCCCGGAGCGGTTCGGGCCGTTCAACCTCCGAATGGCAGCCGGGGATCCACGTCCTGGCCCTCCCAGGTCTGCCGGATCCAGCCGTGGTGGGGGTCATCGCTGATGAGCCAATCGCGGACCCGGCCGGGACCCGCCATGACGTTGAGGTAGTACAGGTCATAGCCCGGGGCGGCCATGGCAGGTCCGTGCCAGCCATAAGGGACCAGGACGACGTCGCCGGTGCGGACCTCCGCCGTGACGTTGATCGGACGCTCGTCCGAAGCATAGACCCGCTGGTAACCGAAAGCATCGGCACTGCCGTAGGCATGATCAGATCCACGGCCGGAACCACCGGCGGCTACCTGCGTCTCGAAATAGTAGATCTCCTCGAGGCGCGTTTCGCCGTCTTTCTCCTCGTCGTGCTTGTGGGGAGGGTAAGAGGACCAGTTGCCTGCGGGCGTAATGACCTCGCAGACGATGAAACGGTCCGCCTCCAGAGCCGCAGGCGTACCGAAATTATGAACCTGGCGCGAGCAGTTGCCGGCACCGCGGATTTCAACCGGTATTTCAGCAGCCGTAATATGCCTCGTCGGGTACTCGACCTTGGCCGGGGCAGTCGCAATTGCCACCCTCCCGCCGTCGGCCGTTGTGATGGTGACGGCGTTGCCGGTGCCTGAATACAGTACGTCGCTGGGTCCGCTGAACACGTTCGCCCGGCCGATCAACTCATACTTACTGCCGTTTACGGAAGCAGTGAAAGCACCGCTGAGCGGAATGACGATCCGCTCCTCCGCCGCTGCGGAAAGCTCGACGGCGGCGCCGGCGGCCAGGGTGGCCACCTTCAGCCCCGTATGTTCCCATCCTTCAACCGCGAGGGATGAGTCCGAGGTTCCGAGCGAGACGTCCCACTCACCTTCAGCAGCGGTTCCCAGTGGGTACACCCATTCGGCCATAAGTAAACTCTCCGGTTCGTGTCAGTCCTCGCTCAGCGCTGGACGAGGGTCATTTCAAAACTGTAGGAATCTGCCCGATAAACGTGATGACCCGTCTCAACATTGCGGCCGGTGTCATCCACGGCGGTGCGCTCCATGCTCACAAGTGCTGAGCCCACCTGTGTTTCGAGCAGGGGAGCCTGGTAATCGTTGGCCACCAGCGCCCCGATGCGCTGTGTTGCAAGGCGGAAATTAACGCCGGCGTTGCGCAGAATGGCGTACAGGCCCTGATCCCTCAGGAGGTCCTCAGTGATGGTGGTGATATCGTCGCGGACCCAGTTCTCCATCAATGCAAGCGGCTTACCACCTACCTTCCGGAGCCTCGTGAAGTGGTAGACCATGGCCCCGGCAGGCAAGTGCAGCGCTTCCCTGGTCGGAGCATCCGCTTCGATATGAGCGAACATCAGGACATCTGTTGTGGGCTTGCTGCCGTTGTTTCTGAGGTCGTCGTAAAGGCTGGACAGTTCAAGGGGGCGGCGGACCTGGCTGGACACCACCTGGGTCCCCACTCCGCGCTTGCGGACCAGCAGGCCTGAGCGGACCAGTTCATCCATGGCTTTGCGCATGGTGGGCCGGGAAAGGTTTAGCTGGGCAGCCAGGTCAATTTCGTTTTCAAGCCTGCTGCCGGGCTCCAACAGCCCGGAATGGATTGCTGACTCGATGCCTTGGACCACCTGGTGGTAAAGCGGCACCGGGGATGAGCGGTCGATACTGAGGTTTAGCTGCTTCGCCATATGAGCGCTCCCTTTTGCTGCGGCGTACCTGCCTTCAGGCGGCCACCCCTGTCAGGTTGCATGTTCGCTTGATAGGACATACTGCCTTTTCTGAATAATAGCAGGGAGCGCATGTGGTGAGGGTAATAACTGCAAGGGAAAGCGCTTTACTTCGTAAAAACATCCTAATGTCAGGACAAACTATTGACTTTGTTGCTGTCACTCACCAAGATCAACTACAGACGGCTAGCGGGCTGAGGCAACGGAGCTGAGGGCGAAGCCGAGCAAAGGAGATCAAACGTGAAGAGATTTTCGTGGCGGAAGGCTGTCCTGGCGGCGGCCGTTGTTCCATTATTGGCCGTAAGTGCCTGCTCGAGCACGGGAGGCAAGCCCTCCGATTCAGGGGATGCCGCGGCAGCCGGTCAAGTGGCTTCCACGGACAGGATCAAGATTGCCTTGATCACCCACGCCGCGCCAGGGGATACGTTCTGGGACATCGTCCGGAAGGGTGCCGAGGAAGCCTCTGCAAAGGACAATGTGGAGCTCCTCTATACCTCGGATCCTGAGGGTGGCCGGCAGGCGCAGCTGATTGAGCAGGCCGTGGACCAGAAGGTTGACGGTATTGCAGTGACCCTGGCCAAGCCGGATGCCCTGAAGGACGCCTTGAAGAAGGCCGCAGATGCAGGCATTCCCATTGTCAGCCTGAACGCCGGTGAATCAGTCTCCGCACAGCTGGGTGCCTTCACCCACTTCGGCTCGAACGAGAAACTGGCTGGCGAAGCCGTTGGAACCAAGCTGAGTTCCCTTGGCCTGAAGCACCCCGTTTGCGTGATCCAGGAGCAGGGACACGTTGGACTTGAGGCCCGCTGCGCCGGTGTGAAAGCCAAGGTGCCCGGTACTGAAATCCTGTACGTGACCGGAACTGACATGACCCAGGTTTCCTCCACTGTCACGGCCAAGCTTCAGGCCACAGCTGATGCCGACGTCGTTATTGGACTGGGAGCTCCCTACACCCTGACCATTCTGAAGGCCATTTCCTCGGCGGGCAGCAAGGCCAAGGTTGCCTCGTTCGACCTGAACGCGGAACTTGCCAAGAAGATCGCCGACGGCGAGATCGAGTTCACTGTGGATCAGCAGCCGTGGCTCCAAGGGTACGGCGCCATCGATTCCCTCTGGCAGAACAAGCGCGGCGGATTCAAAATCGGCGGCGGACAGCCTGTGCTGACCGGACCGGCCATCATCGATAAGGCTGCAGCAACAGACGCCCTTAAGTTCGCCGAAGCAGGCATCCGCTAGATCAAGCCTTCCAGCCTGGCCCGGGAGCTCCCGGGCCAGGCACTAAGGAGAACTATCATGACTCAGACTTTGATCCGACCGCCTGCCGTCGATGAACGCGTGGCCGTCCGCAATCCTCTCCAGAATCTGCTGGGGCGGCCCGAAGTGGGCGCGCTGGTTGGCGCCGTCGTACTGTTTGTCTTTTTTGCCCTCGTTTCCCAGACGTTCCTGCAGCCGAACGCCATAGCCACTGTCCTCTACGGCAGTTCGACCATTGGCATCATGGCCGTGGGTGTATCCCTGCTGATGATCGGCGGGGAGTTTGATCTCTCCACCGGTGTGGCCGTCATCAGCTCGGCCCTGACAGCTTCAATGTTCAGCTGGTACTTCTCCACGAACGTCTGGGTGGGCGTTATCCTTGCCCTGGTGGTGTCCGTGGGCATCGGTTATGTCAACGGCTGGATCCTGATGAGGACCAAGCTCCCCAGCTTCATCGTCACCCTGGCCACGTTCCTGATGCTGACCGGCCTGAATCTGGGCCTGACCCGCCTCATCGGCGGCTCAGTTTCGTCGCCGTCAATCTCCAACATGGACGGGTTCAAGTCCGCCCAGGCCATCTTCGCCTCCTCCGTCACGATCGGCAGCGTAGACGTCAAGATCACTGTGTTCATCTGGATTGCCCTTGTGGCCGTTGCCTCGTGGGTTTTGCTGCGCACCAAGGTGGGCAACTGGATCTTCGCTGTGGGCGGCGACGCCAACGCTGCACGCGCGGTGGGTGTACCGGTTAAGGGCACCAAGATCGGCCTCTTCATGGCAGTTGGCTTCTGCGGCTGGATCCTTGGCATGCACAACCTGTTCGCCTTCGACTCAGTGCAGTCAGGGGAGGGGGTCGGCAACGAGTTCCTCTACATCATCGCTGCGGTGATCGGCGGCTGTCTCTTGACCGGCGGTTACGGTTCAGCGGTAGGCGGCGCTATCGGTGCCTTCATCTTCGGGATGGCCAACAAGGGCATTGTGTACGCGCAGTGGAACCCGGACTGGTTCAAGTTCTTCCTCGGGCTCATGCTGCTGCTCGCCACCATCGTCAACCTGATCGTCAAGCGCCGCGCGGAACTTAAGTAGAGGGGTTTTCATCATGAACGCCAAGCAGATCGACCAGCAGCAACTGCTCAAGGACGAGAAGGACCCGCTGACCCACACCCCGGTGCACCTGCTCTCCCTGGAGAACGTCGGAAAGCACTACGGCAACATCGTGGCCCTCCGTGACGTCACCATGGCAGTGGACAACGGCCGCGTCACCTGTGTGCTCGGGGACAACGGTGCGGGCAAGTCCACCCTGATCAAGATCATCGCGGGCCTCCACCAGCACGATGAAGGCGTACTTCACATCATGGGCGAGGAACGGAAATTCGATTCACCCCGGGATGCACTGGACGCTGGCATCGCCACGGTTTACCAGGACCTCGCAGTGGTTCCGCTGATGCCCATCTGGCGCAACTTTTTCCTCGGCTCGGAGCTGACTTCCGGCTTCGGTCCGTTCAAGAGCCTGGACGTCCAGAAGATGAAGGACATCACCAAGAAGGAACTCGCGGAGATGGGCATCGACCTGCGCGACGTGGAACAGCCCATCGGCCAGCTATCCGGCGGTGAACGCCAGTGTGTCGCGATCGCCCGGGCGGTGTACTTCGGCGCGAAGGTCCTGATCCTGGACGAGCCTACCGCCGCTCTCGGCGTCAAGCAGTCCGGCGTGGTGCTGCGCTACATCCTGCAGGCAAGGGACCGGGGCCTGGGCGTCATCTTCATCACGCACAACCCGCACCACGCCTTCCCCGTCGGTGACCGGTTCCTGCTGCTCAAACGCGGCAAATCAATCGGCTACTACGACAAGAAAGACATCACTCTCGATGAGCTGACGGCGCAAATGGCTGGCGGCGCCGAACTCGCCGAGCTTGCCCACGAGCTGGAACAGCTCGGCGGCCACAGCGATGTGGTAAAGGAAGTCCAGGCTGAAGTCGCGGGAACGTCGCGATAGCCTTGCTGACCAACTAAAGACCGGCCTCGCAGACCGGACCCGCACTAGAACCCCGGACAGACCCGCAGGAGCAGGATGAAGAGCATTACGTTAGGACTCGTTGGGGTGGGGCGCATTGGCGTGATGCATGCCAACAACATCGCGTCCCTGAACGAGGGATCCGACGGTCCTGTTGCCGGAGTTGAGGTGCGGCTGAAGGTCACGGATGTCGCCGCCGACCATGCCAGGTCAGTGGCGGCCGGACTGGGTGCCGGGTTCGTACCCACCGTCCAAGAGCTCCTTGATTCGGGAATTCACGGCTTGGTCATAGCTACCGGTACTGCCACGCACCCCGGCCTCATCCGGGCCGGGGTGGAGGCTGGAATACCTGTGTTTTGCGAGAAGCCGGTGGCCATGAACGTTCCGGACTCAGTGCCGGTGCTGGAGCACATCAGGCAGAATCGGGGAGTCGTCCAGATCGGGCACCAGCGCCGGTTCGACGCCGGATACGTCGAAGCGAAACGTGCATTCACAGCAGGGGAACTGGGCTGGATCCACTCCTTGCGGGCAGTCACGTGCGACATGAGCCCGCCACCCGTGGAGTTCCTGGCCACTTCCGGCGGGCTTTTCAGGGACTGCTCAGTCCACGACTTCGACATTCTCCGCTGGTTGACGGGCAGGGAAATCGTCGAGGTGTATGCCAAGGGATCGAACAACGGCGACCCCGCCATCGGCGCGGTGGGGGACGTGGACACAGCTCTCGCTTTGGTGACGTTCGACGACGGCACGGTAGGAACGGTGTCTGCCTCACGCTACAACGGGGCCGGCCATGATGTCCGCCTGGAGATTCAGGGCTCCGCGCGATCAGTCATGGTTGGCCTGGATGGCCAGGCAGCGCTGGCATCCGCGGAGCCGGGGATCACCTTCCCATCGGGAACACCGCACAAAACCTTCGCCGAGAGGTTCCATCAGGCTTATCGCTCCGAGTTGGCTGCCTTTGTGGAGGTCATCCTGGGCAAGCGGGAGAACCCCTGCACTCCTGAGGACGCCGTTGCTGCTTCACGGGTAGCCGATGCTGCCCAGGCCTCCCTTGAATCGGGGATGCCGGTTACGGTGGCGCAGGAAGTGGACCGCTAGAGGTCTGGGCACCCGGACCTCCCGGCACGCTAGGCTGGCTCCATGGACGCCCACGGCAGCTTGAATCCGAGCCCGCGGACGCTGGACGTTGACAGCCTGGAACGCTTCGACAGGCTAGTTACCGGCGCCCGTTCCATGGGTATCAGTGGAGCATCCAGCCAAGGCGCCGCCGGATCGATGCCACGCTCGCTGCAGCCCTTCATGACCACTCAATCGGGGAGGCCCTCGAAGCGTTCCGGCGCAATGGTACGAGCGCAGGCCAAGTGACCGTCGGGTGATGGGAGGGCACGCCGCCCAGCGTGGAACACCTGAATTCGCGGCGGCGGGAACGCTCGGACGCCTACTCGCCCGCAGCGGTCACATCGTAGCCACCGGGGGCGGCCCGGGCGCCATGGAGGCAGCCAACATGGGGGCCTATCTCAGCGACATTCCGGAAGCAACCTTCGGTAAGGAGCTTGCCAGCATGGCGGTCGTTCCCGGATACCGGCCCTCGGTCTCCGCCTGGGCGCGGGTGGCGGCGGCCGTCGTCGAACGCCATCCGGACGGGACGCCGTCTTTGGGGATTCCCACCTGGTTCTACGGCCACGAGCCGCCCAACTACTTCGCCACCCATATTGCCAAGTACTTCGCGAACGCGATCCGGGAGGCGATCCTCCTTGAGTTGTGCGACGGCGGCATCGTGTTCCTGCCCGGGTCCGCCGGTACAGTCCAGGAGATTTTCCAGGATGCGTGTGAGAACTACTATGGGGCGCCCGAGACCATCAAGCCCATGATTCTGGTGGGCCGGGCGCATTGGCAGGAACGGTATCCCGCCTGGCAGTTGCTGGCCGGCCTGGCTGAGGGCCGAGAGATGGCTGCCAAAGTGCATCTGGTGGACACAGTGGAGGAAGCACTTCAGATCCTGGAGGCTTACTGACACCGGAACAGGGCCCTAAATCAGTGCTCACAGCATTCTGGTGCAGGGTGCCTCCGCAAGCCTGGCCAGCCCGGTCAGGTCACCCGGCCCGAAGTCCCTCAGCGGTGTTCCGTGCTCGAACATCAGTTGGGAAGGGTCGGGAACGTGCCCGAGGCCCAGGACGTGAGCGAGTTCGTGGAGGATGATGGCGATAGCCCGTGCACTTCCAGCCGTGGTCCTGATGATTTTTCGAACTTGTGGAGCATCAAGCGAGACCTGCCCGCTGACGTAGCCCACGTGCCCGGACGAATGCTTCACTCGGGTGCTGCCGCCGATCCCCACCGTGTCCCCGCTGAGTTGGGGAACTGTTTCAGGATCCGTCCACGAAATGAGGACGGGCGCCCACATGTTCCCATAGCGGTCGGGCTGGAAGCTTGAACGGTCCATTGCTGGCCGCTCATCCACGTGCCCGTCAAAAACAAAACGGAAGCCGGAGGCCTCGCTGATCCGCCGTACCGCGGCCTCAACCAGAGCGCTTGAGCCCGGTGGCGCCGCTTCGGCATTTACCACATAGTGGATGGGCCGGCACGGGGAGTAGCTCACGGGCATGCCTTTGTTGGAATGGAGGAAAACGTAGGAACTGCTGAGCTCGGTCAAAGGTGCAGGGGCTCCCAACGGCTCGGGACCTTCGTCCCGGCCTGGCGTTGGTGCACTGCGCTGGCCCACCATCGGGGCCCAGCCGGAAGAACCGGAATCCAGCCCGAGCAATGTCAGGGGCCTGAAATCGCCGTAGAGAAACACGCCGACGGCAATGAACATAACCGTTGCGGCAAAGAAGGCGACCAGCCGGGTTCCCCAGTGCGTTGCCGGTTGGCGCAAGTGTTGAGCGGAAGGGTCTGACGGCCCGGATGGTGTGTGAATTTTTGAGGACCCCCTGCCTTCTGGGCGGCTGACGGAGGTGGCCGGAACTGATGGTTGGAGTCAGCCTAGGCCCAGCGGGACCCGGCGTCTACAGGTCCTTGCGGCACTGCGTCTGACCCAGTTCCCTCAGGCCGCTCAGGTCTCCCGCCGCAAGCCCGTCAGGAGTGCCGATCTCCGGATACATCAGCTGGACAGGGTCATCCACGTGTTCCAGTCCCATCACGTGCCCGAGTTCATGGAGAATAACGGCCGTCGCGTACTGGGCACCGTCCGGGCGTTCCAACTCAAGGTCAATCTGGGGAGCATCCAGTTCCAGACTGCCCGTGACAAATGATTTCGGGCCGCCGTTGAAGCTGTAGTGTGTGCTTCCACCCGTCCCGATCACTTGGCCTTTGAGCTTGGGAGCGGCTTCCGGTGTTGTCCAGGAAATCAGCAAGGGGGCCCAGCGGTCTCCATAGGCGGCAGGCTGATACGGGTCACGTTCACCCGAAGGTTCTTCGGCCGTTTCGCCGTCATGGATGAAGGTGATTCCTGTTGCCAAGCCTATGGTGCGGATGGCGTCATGAACGAGGTGGGCGGCGCCCTCAGGAGCAAGGGTTTCATTCACAACGTAATGCAGCGGCCGGCAAGGCGAATAGCCCACCGGGCTGCCGTCGTCGTTCAGAACCAGGAACTTGTAGGACTCGCTGGTAACGGACTGCAATTCCGGGACACCCAGGGGCGCGTCACTTTCCTCGAGCCCTGGAGGAGGCGTGTCGGCCGGCCTGGCTACTCCCGCAGCTTCGGTCTGTTGCACGGGTGCCGTAGAAATGGGCTCAGACCGAGAGTGCGTCCCGGAATCCATGCCCAACAGTCCCGTCACCCGGGGATCGTCGTAAACCAGCCCGGCCACCAGAAACGCCGTCGCGGCGATCAGCATAGTGACCAGAACGTTCCGGAGCCAGTGCCCGGCCTTCCGGAGGGGACTCCGGTGCTTAGGCGGTGGGTGATGTGTCATGCGCCGGAGATTGTCCCCGTTCGAAGGTCCGTCCATTACGTCGCCGCCTTAGGTCACTGCCGCGCCGAAGGCCAGGCCCAGGAGGTAAGTGACGGCGGCTGCACCAAGGCCGATGGCCAACTGGCGCAGTCCTCGGGACGCAGGGGAGGTGCCCGAGAGGAGGCCCACGATGCCGCCTGTCACCAGCAGCGCCAGGCCCACCAGCATGCAGGCCGCCACAAGGGCAGCCACACCTGTCAGGCCAAACACGAACGGCAGGATGGGCACCACGGCCCCGGAGGCGAAGAAGCAGAAGCTCGAAGCGGCTGCACTCCAGGCCGTGCCTACGGCTTCATGCTGATCTGGGGCCTCGCCGCTCTCAGGATGGAGCGACAGGCTCGGATCGCAATCACACGACAGCATGCCCATGCGTTCCTTGACTCTGTGTTCGGCAGCCTCACGGGACATTCCCCGGGCCAGGTACACCAGCAGGAGTTCGTTGTGTTCGATGTCGAGCGACGGGGCGGCGGCCAGGGTGATCTGGGTGGGCCGGGTGGCTGCGAGGAGTTCCCGTTGGGACCGCACTGAAATAAACTCGCCCGCCCCCATGGAGAGTGCCCCCGCAAGCAATCCGGCAACGCCGCTGAGCAGCACCACCTGGCTGCCCACGCCCGAGGCAGCCATACCCATGACCAGGGAAAGGTTGCTGACCAGCCCGTCATTTGCCCCAAAGACTGCTGCCCTGAAGGTGCCGGCCAGCCGGTTTCGTCCACGCGTGGCAAGGCCCCGAACTACTTCTTCGTGGATCTGTTCATCCGCTGCCATGGCAGCAGTGGCGGAGGGATCCTCGGCATACGGAGAACGGCCTTCAGCACGCTGGGCGAGGGCAAGGACGAACACTGAGCCGAAATGCCTGGCCAGGAATCCGAGGATCTGGCTCCGGAATGATGCCGGCCGGGGTTTGCCTGCATGGCCGCCGAGCAGTCTGAGCCAATGTGCTTCGTGGCGGCCTTCAGCTTCCGCGAGAGCCAGCAGGATGGACCGTTCTTCACCGCTGCGGTTTTGGGCGAGGTCACGGTAAACGGCGGCCTCGGCCCGCTCGTCGGCGAGGTACTGCCGCCACCGTTTGAGATCGGCGGGGCTGGGGGTTCCGGCCGCTGAGGGCAGTGGATCGGTGGGGTGATCAGATTTAGCGTGCTGAGACACGAAGGCTCCTGGGCTTGACGAGGCATGGTTCGGCCTCATTGCCTCTCCAGCGTACCCCGCATTTCCGCGGATTTTCGGCCGGTAATCCTTAGGGTGAAGTTTAGGAATGCCTCAAAATCACGGCACGGACCTGGCCGTGTTGGTGGGCTTCCTCCCGCTATTGACCCCCTTGTGCCGTCGGTGTTGTGATGTTTTTACAGTCCTATTGACCGATGTCCTACTACACGGAGGTTGCACTATGGATTCCACTGAACCAGTTCCCAACAACCAGCCCGTCAGGCCGACTGTCGAATCCGATCCCGCCTATGATTTCGCCGAGGACGTACCTGTGGAGGAATGGGATGTGGAGGACGATGCCCTGGACGAAGAGGAACGAGTGGTCCCGCTGGACACGGACGACGACTTCCGTGAGCCGGACTTCGAGGAAGACTGACAGCTAACCACGGGGTTTAAACCACGACGGCGATACGTCCCGGAGGTTGGGTCCCAACCTGGGAGGTACCGCCGTCGTGCATTTTGCCTCTGTTGTGGGAGGACGTTTAGGAGACGGCGTCCGGGATGGCGGGTTTCAATGCCGCCGGAATGGCCTCTTCCTCTTCTGCACGCCCGGCGACCCTCGCGAACCAGTTCCTCATCACATGGGGATCAGTGGGCTTGGTCAGCAGCGATACTGCGATGTAGACGACGGCTGAAGCGATCAGTCCGAAGTAGATGGGCTCGTTGGCGTAGATCCCGTCCAACGGCGCGGCGGCGTTGATCTCCAGGATAATCATTGTTCCCAAGGTAACGACCGAACCGACGGCCATGGACGCGGCGGCGGCAACTCCTGTACCGCGATGCCACACCAACCCGCCGAGGATGGCAACCAGCAGACCGCCTACGAGGATGTCGTACGCGATGGTCAACGCTGCCACCACATCCTGGGTGATGATGGCGATGAGGATGGCAACAACCCCCAGCGCCAGTACCCACATGCGGTTCGCCTTGACGTCGTGCTCAGGATTCTCGCTGTCCTCGGTGTTGATGTCCTTGCCAAACCAGCTGGCAACGAAGGGGAGTACGTCGGCACGGGCCACCGTTGCAGCTGCAATGAGAGCCCCGGAAGCCGTGGACATCATGGCCGCGACAGCCGCTGCCAGGACCAGTCCGCCGATGCCGATTGGCAACAGGTTGGTCGCCACCTCCGCATAGACCACGTCCTTGCCGAGGTTCGCGACGTCGATCTCCGGCAGAGCGACGCGGGCGCCCAAGCCGATCAACGCGCCGGCCGCGCCGTAGAGGATGCAGTAGACGCCTGCAGTGGCGCCGCCCCAACGCGCAACCTGGGGTGTCCTGGCGGTGAAGACGCGCTGCCAGATGTCCTGGCCGATAAGCAGGCCAAGGGTATAAACCACGAAGTACGTGATGATGGTTTGGATGCCGATGCCGTCGATCTGGAAGAAGCTGTCTTCCACGCGGCTGCGGATGCCGTCCAGGCCACCCGCTGCATTGAGCGTGAACGGGAGCATAAGCAGGAAGATGCCCACTGTCTTGATCACGAACTGGACCTGGTCAGCCAGCGTGATTGACCACATCCCCCCAATCGTGGAGTAGACCAGCACAATAGCGCCCCCGATGGCGATGGCAAGAGCCCTGTCCCAGCCGAAGAGCACGACGAAAATTGTGGCGTAGGCGCCGGTGGACGTGGCGCAGAGCATCAGGGTGTAAGCGAGCATCACTATCCCGGATGTCTGTGTGGCGCGGCTGCCATACCGCAATGTCAACATCTGGGACACGGTGTAGATCTTGAGTTTCTGGATGGTTCCGGCGAAGAGCAGGCTCAGGAGCAGGACCCCGGAACCGATGGCAACCACAAGCCACATTCCGGAGATGCCGAACCTGTAACCCAGGCCGACACCTCCCACCGTCGAAGCGCCACCGAGGACCACAGCGGCCATAGTGCCGGTGTAGAGGAAGGGGCCCAAGCGGCGCCCGGCTACGAGGAAGTCGCTGTTGTTCTTGGTGCGGGACTTTCCCCACCAGCCGAAAGCCAGCATGGCGACAAGATAGGCCACCACGATGGCGATATTGATGAAATTTGCATCCATAAGAAGGGCTCCTTGGAGCTGCCTGGAGGTTCCTCTTCGAAGGCAAATTGCCGAAGTAGAAAGAACCGCTGCTTGGAGGGGAGGCACGAGGAGTGCACGCAGTTCGCGCGGAGACGGGGTTTGTCTCTGCAGCTGACCGCCTTGGTATTCCGGACGGATGGCCGGGGTTTTCGCTTACGCGCCTGGCTTGGCAATTGCCCTGGACCAACTGGGTTTGCTAATAGACAACACTTGTTGCATGAAAGAGTAAGCTGTGACGTGGGTAACGGTCAAGGCGCGCACTTAACGGGTGGCGAATTGCTGCGTCACACTCGTTCCTGACCGCTAGGATGACTCCTGAGATGGGCCGAGCGGCCAGCCGTGAAAGGTTCAGAAATGAAGGCTCTACCAGTTGAACCGAGCAATATTCCGGTTGCCATCGGTTCAAGGATCCGTGCAGCGCGTCAGTCCCAGCGGCTCACCATCGAACAAGTCGCAGACGCCACCGGGCTGACCAAAGGCTTCCTGAGCCGGGTTGAGCGCGACCTGACCTCGCCGTCAGTGGCCTCCCTGGTGACTCTGTGCCAGGTGCTTTCAATCTCCATCGGTGATCTGTTTGCAGCCCCGGAAACCCACCTGACCAAGAAGGACCACGGCCCCCGGATTTCCCTTGGTGGCCAAGGCATAGTGGAGCGGCTCCTTACGGCTCGCTCCGAGCGGCGGATTCAGCTTATCCAGGCTGTGATCGAGCCCCGAGGGCGCGGCGAATCCGAGCTCTACGCCGTTGATTGCGACGTTGACGTGCTCCATGTCATTAGGGGAACCATCAAGCTGATCCTCACCAACGAGGAGTATGAGCTCAGCTCGGGGGACACGGTAACCTTCCCTGGCCGCGAGCCGCATACCTGGGTTAACCCCACCGATGAACCCGTGGAAGTGCTCTGGATCCTGGTTCCTGCCGCCAGCCGCTAGTTCCCGCCCCGGCCCTCGCGCCCGTCCTTCGCTGCGTTCCCGCCCAGTTACTGGTGCTGGATTGGTGTGTTGCGCGGGAAACGCCGGCGAATCCGACCCGGTGCAGGGAGTAACTGGGCGGGAAGGATTACGGAGCGAGTTTCAGCGGATGATCCGGCCTGTGAGTACTGCGCGAATTTCCGCCAGGATTCTCTGGGGTTCGTTCCAGACGTGCTCGGGCATGTAGCGGAGCACTGGATACCCGCTCAGGGTCGAGGCGTTGTTTCTGCCAACATCCCTGCGCATTGCCTCCCGTGAAGAGTGGTAGGCAAACCCGTCAACTTCCACGATGAGGAATCCTTCGATCAGGAAATCCACTCGGCCAATGCCTTCGAGGGGTACCTGAAGTTCCACATGCCACCCCTGGCCTGAAAACAGCTGAAGCGCCTCGACTTCGATCAATGACTCGCACCTCGGATCCACGAGCCGAAGTGCCGATCGGGCGGTTCCGGACCGGTCTGCAGTCAACTCGGACTCCAGGAGCGCGAGGGGTACGCCGTGAAGTCGCATCCCGGAAGCGGCCAGGGCGGTAGACACCGGAACGGGAAGACAGCACAGCGCGTGCAGGATGACGTCTTCGACGGCGGCCAGCGGGGTGGGGCCCGACGTCGGAAAACGCTCGGTCCGGTGCCGGACAAAGCCCTCGCCGTGGCCATGATTACAACTGAGGTGCAGCCTGTCGGGGGCGCGCCGCAACCATAGGCCGTAGTGCTTTGCAGCGCTCACGCAGCTGACCCTTGCATTGTTCCTGACGGCCGCCAGGAAATCCGGGTCGCAGCCGGGAAGCGCCACGACTCCCCGCTTGGGCCGTTGCGCCCCTGCCGATACGAGGAACGCAAGGTCGCTGCGGCTGAAACCGGCCTTCGTCAGTTGGTGGATTCGGGCCACGCCGCCCATTTCCTTGAGGTAACGGACGGGATCCATGCCTCAAGGAGACCGGGGGAGGTGTTGATTCGAAAGTGCCGGAGCCCGCTATGTGCATAAACCCTCCCACACGTTTGCCTGAGCCCAAACCTTCCCGCCCAGTTACCGACGGCCCGAACGCGTGTCCCGGCCAAACCGCCGTCGAACTCCTGCTGAAGGATTCAGTAACTGGGCGGGAGCGTCGAAGGGGCGAACCCAGCCGGAATCGTAGGGGCTGCAGGCCGTAAACATTTGGTGCACATAGGACAACTTCAAGTGTATGATGACAGTCACAACCAGTGATCCATCCTCGAAGGAGAGGCATTCCTTTGGAAGAGCTCCGCATTGAAGCAAATGGCAACATCGGACCGATCGATTCGGCCCGGATTCCGCGCTATGCGGGGGCAGCCACCTACGCCCGCCTGCCGCGGCTGGACCAGATTGCCGCCGCCGATGTCACGGTTGTCGGCGTACCGTTCGACTCAGGAGTGTCCTACCGGCCGGGCGCACGGTTCGGCGCTAACCATGTTCGAGAGGCCAGCCGTCTTCTTCGCCCGTATAACCCCGCTTGGGACGTGAGCCCCTTCGAGAACATTCAAGTGGCGGACGCCGGGGACATGGCTGTGAACCCCTTCAACATCAACGAGGCCATCGAGACCATTCAGCACAATGCCCTCGATCTCACAGCCCGGGGGAGCAAGCTCGTTACTCTCGGCGGAGACCACACCATCGCGCTTCCGTTGCTGAGGGCAGCGGCGGAACGTGCCCGCGCCCCCCTCGCCATGCTCCACTTTGACGCACACCTGGACACCTGGGACACGTACTTTGGCGCCGAATACACGCACGGGACGCCGTTCCGCAGGGCCGTGGAGGAGGGCATCCTCGATACCGAAGCCATCAGCCATATTGGTACCCGTGGTCCGCTGTACGGCAAGAAAGACCTTGACGACGACCACCGCTTTGGGTTCGGCATCGTCACCTCTGCGGACGTCTACTACCAAGGCGTGCTGGAGACGGTGGCAAAGGTCCGGGACCGAATCGGCAACCGCCCCCTGTACATCTCCGTGGACATCGACGTCCTCGATCCCGCCTTTGCCCCAGGCACGGGCACCCCGGAAGCCGGCGGCATCTCAAGCCGGGAACTGCTGGAAATCCTTCGCGGGTTCCGTGGAATGAACCTCGTAGGAGCCGACATTGTCGAAGTCGCTCCGGCCTACGACCATGCGGAGATCACAGGAGTCGCCGCCAGTCATGTGGCCTACGAACTGGTGACGCTGATGGCAGACAACGCCGTCGAAGGGGACCGCTTCGGGGCCGCCAACGGGTACGCCCAGCAGGCCCTCGGCCAGGAATCGCGCAGGCCAGCCGGCTTCGCGCCGTCGTCCACCGAGGAGTACGCACAGTGACCGGTACGGAGGCGCCAGTCCGGAACGGCGGCGATCTCGTCGTCGAAACCCTCGAGGCGCTCGGCGCCAAAACCGTATTCGGCATTCCAGGCCAGCACGCCCTGGGCCTCTTTGATGCCATGGGCCGCGGAAACCTGCATTTCGTCTCCTCCCGGGTTGAGAACAATTCTGCATTTGCAGCTGACGGTTACTCGCGGGCAACCGGAGAAGTAGGCGTTCTCTTCCTCTCCACCGGTCCCGGGGCGCTCATGTCACTGGCAGGCCTGCAGGAAGCGTATGCAACCGGGGTTCCTATGGTGGTGGTTGCGAGCCAGATTCCTCTTGAAGGGCTCGGGGCCAGGCGCAAAGGCATGCTTCATCAGCTTGACGACCAGAAGGCGTCGGCTGCCAACGTCACCAAGAGCCAACGGCTCATCCAGCATGCCTCGGGGATCCCATCGGCCATTCAGGACGCCTGGACGGAAGCCATTTCCTCCCCGCAAGGGCCTGTTTGGCTGGAAATTCCGCAGAACGTCCTGCTCGATCCCATCATGGTGCCTCCGGTTGAGGACGCGCTCGCCGAGGCAGCTGATAATCCGCCGCGCGTGGAGCTGATCCGTGAGGCAGTGAAATGGCTGGCGACGGCGAAACGTCCCGCCATTATTGCCGGCGGCGGTACCCGGCGTGGCAGGGCCGAGAAAACCCTGCTGGCCCTGGCTGAAAAGCTTCGGGCTCCCGTGATCTGCACTCCGGGCGGGAACGGAGCTTTCCCCTGGAGCCACCAACTCTCCCTGCAGTCCTGGATCGAGGACCGCTACGTCACCGACGTCCTCGAAGACGCCGACGTGCTGATTGTCATCGGCTCGTCCCTTGGCGAAGTCACGTCGAACTACTTCACTTTCGAACCGCGCGGCCGCATTATCCAGATCGACGCCGAACCCCGGGTCCTCGAATCCAATCGCCCGGGCCTGGGGATCCGCGCCGACGCCGGGCAGGCCCTCACCGCCCTGGACGAAGCCCTGCAACGTGCCGGCGTCTCCGTCACACCCGACTGGCACGGTTCAACCCCAGAGGACCTGGTGCGGGAGACGCTGGCCAAAGTCATGGCACGCCTGGAATCCCAGGACCTCACCAAAGAGCTCACCTTCATGGCTGATATCCGTGAGGCCGTCCCGGCGGATATGCAGACCTTCTGGGACATGACCATTTCCGCTTATTGGGGTTGGAGCTGTTGGGACGCCAAGGATGGGCAATTCCACTCCGCCCAGGGAGCCGGTGGCCTCGGCTTTGGCTTCCCGGCCGCCATAGGTGGTTCTGTCGGCCTGGCCACAACAGGGCGATCAGGATCGGCGGCGCGGGTACTTGCTGTTTCGGGCGATGGTTCAGCCATGTATTCCATCTCTGAGCTCGCCACCGCCAAACAGCACAATGTGCCGGTTACGTGGTTGATCGTCGACGACGGCGGTTACGGCATCTTGCGTGAATACATGATCGATGCTTTCGGGAAAGCAACCGCCACGGAGCTAGCACGGCCCGACTTCGTTAAACTTGCCGAGGCATTCGGTGTTTCTGCCACCCGTGTTGAACCGCAGGGAGTGGGGGACGCTTTGAAGGCAGCTTTTAATGCAGAGGGACCGAACGTCGTCGTGGTTGAGACCCTGCTCAAGATGTTCGCCCCCACCCACCTGGACCGGTAGCTCCGGCGGAATCGGCAGGAATGGGCTAGGTGGCAACTGGGGAAGCCACTACCACTACGTTTTTGCCCCAGAAGTCTGCTGTGTAGCAGCTGATGAGGACCAGCCGATTCGGAACAATCTCCCAGATGGGGCTGTCTTTGAGCGTGTCCTTAAGGTAAGTGGTGACCCAGTCGACTTTGTAGCGAACCGTCCCCGTTTCGGTCAACACGTCAAACTCCTGCCTTGGAGCCGAAGCGTAACTCAGCTGATTAAAGGGAGCCTCCCGGTCTTCCCAACTGTGTCCAATGATGTAGGTCGTGTTCGTGGATCCTGCTCCCGGAACACCAAAGGGAGCCAGCCAGTAGCCGTCCATCGTTTGTGGTGGAACGAGCGTGCGGGAGACCTTCTCGTCCTGGCTTGGCTCCAGGGAATGGACTGCTACATCTATCCCCGCGAGGGGGTAGACGATGCGGGTAGGGCGGGCAGCAGCCGGAAGTACGCTTGCAGGATGAACCGGAGCGGCTGCCGGGACGGATGCGGCGCCTTCTGACGCTGGGCTTTCTGATGCCCGGGGCGGTGTCGCGCTCCGGGAACTAAGCGCAATGCCCTCGGGTTTGCTGACGCTGCCTGTTCCGAGGGAGCCACCTGCAGATACGAAGCCCGGCAATAATGTCAGGGCGAAGAGGCCGAGGACTGCCGACACGAGCAACAGTATTTCTCCGCGATTCAGCCACCTTCCCTTACGTCCGGCGGGAAGGGGTGGGTGCCTGCCGTGCTCGCCGAAAGTCACTCGGCTTCTCATTTCCCGGGGGTACTGACGGGCACCGCACCTGTTGATGCGATGCCCGTTCGCTCCGTCGCTGGTCAGTATTACGGGCCGGTATTATTCGGCAACCGTCTGGTTAGCTGTGGCTGGCTCTCGCCGTCGAAGGGCAACTATTCCAGCAGCTGCGAGCAGGAGCGCGATGCCACCGATCCAGGCAGCCATTCCGGTTTCCGTGTCACTGGCAACAGCTTTATTGGCAACAGCTGTTTGGGCATTGAATCCAGGGTTCACTGCCGGAGGAGCTGCGGCTGCGCCCGCTGGTGGTGCTGCTGCCGCTCCTGCCGGCGGCACAGCCGGTGGAACTACAGGCGGCACAACTTTCGGCGGCTCAATTGGTGGCATGTCTGCCGGGCATCCCGCTGCGGGGGCTGGAATGATATCTTCGCCCTCCTGATGGTTGCGGTGGGCAGGAAGTGCATTCTCATCGATGGTGATGACCACAAACGGGTTAGTGGCGGACCCGGTTGCATGGCAAATGGTCACCTTCTTACCATCTGTTGGAGGAGGGGTTTCTGGTCCTGGAGGCGGCGTAGTGCCTGACGGGCATCCCGCTGCCGGGGCCGGAATGATGTCCTCGCCCCATTGATGATCCTCATGGGCGCTGACCGCACTTGTGTTGATCGTTATCTCTTCATAGGGGTGAGTTTCAGAGCCGGTAGCATGACAGATTGTGATCTGCTCCGAGGTTGCATTGGCCGGCGCCGTTGCGCCAAGGAAAGTTAGGCCTACGATCCCCATCGTTGCAAGGAACCGTTTCATGGTTGATCTCCATCTGAGACCGACTAATGAAACTGATGACTCCGCGCGAGCTGCGGGCCTTTCCCCCGTTCAAGAGGGTTATGGGATCAGCGCACCTCGCGAGATTCATCAGCATGCTTACGATTTGAGGCTATGGGGATGCTGAATCAGAAGTCCCGAGTAGTGAGTACTCGTCTTTCCAGCATCTGACTACCTGGAACCAACCGGAGTACTCGCATACGCCCTGAAATACTCCATTCGGATGATCTTTTCCGAAGAATGTTTCGTGCAGGCAACAGATTTCGTAGAGTGGGGACGCTAATACTGTCAGCCCTGGCTGCTATTACTTCTCTTATCCAATCTGTGCTCTTCTTCTTTAAGGACCCGTGGGCATGCTCCTCACTCTCGTACGGCGCTATTCCAAGCCGTATTTGCCATACATCATTGCCGTCATCGCGTTTCAACTGGCATCAACCATCGCCGCCCTGTACCTCCCCAGCCTCAACGCACAGATCATTGATGAAGGCGTGGCACGCGGGGATACGGACTACATCTGGCGTACCGGCGCCTTGATGCTGGGCGTCGCGTTGGTACAGGTTGCTACTGCAATAGCGGGGGTGTACTACGGCTCCAAGGCGGCCATGGCAATCGGCCGCGACCTTCGGCGTGGGGTTTTCCGGAAAGTCAGCAGTTTCTCGGCAAAGGACGTCAACGTTTTCGGTGCGCCTACGCTGATCACCCGTGGCACCAATGATGTCCAACAGGTGCAGATGCTGGTCCTGATGGGTCTGAACTTTATGGTGGCCACGCCCATCATGTGCATCGGCGGCATCATCATGGCACTCCGCGAAGACCTCAACCTGTCCTGGCTTGTCTGGGTTTCAGTTCCTGTCTTGATTCTGGTGGTGGGCTACCTCGTGGTTCGCCTGATGCCGCTCTTCCGCTCCATGCAGACGAAGATCGACCGCATCAATGGAGTCCTCCGCGAGCAGATCATCGGCATCAGAGTGGTCCGCGCCTTCGTCCGGGAACCGCATGAGGCAGAGCGCTTTGGAGACGCCAACAAGGAACTCACCGATGTTTCCTTGAAGATCGGTGCCCTCTTCGTCCTGATGTTCCCGGCCATCGGCATGATCCTGCATATCTCCACTGCCGCTGTCCTCTGGTTCGGCGGCCAGCGGGTGGAGGCAGGCGAAATGCAGGTAGGTGCACTGACAGCCTTCCTCCAATATCTCCTACAGATCCTGATTGCTGTGATGATGGGTACCTTCATGGCCATGATGATTCCGCGCGCCTCAGTCTGCGCTGACCGCATCGGCGAGGTGCTCGACGTCGAGCCGTCCATCCATGAGCCCCTTAGCCCTGTGGCGCCAACCCACAAATCCGGCCGCGTCGAATTCCGCGACGTTTCCTTCGCCTATCCCGGGGCCGAGGAACCAGTCCTCAGCAACATCAGCTTCACGGCTGAGCCAGGGAAAACGCTGGCCATCATCGGTTCAACCGGTGCGGGCAAGACCAGCTTGTTGTCCTTGCTGCCCAGGCTTTACGACGTCGGGTCCGGTGAAGTGCTGCTCGACGGCGTGCCTGTCACCAACCTGCACCGCTCCGAAATTACGGACAGGGTAGCCATGGTGCCGCAGCGTCCCTACCTGTTCTCCGGCACCATCGAGCACAACCTGCGATTCGGCAAGACCGAGGCCACCGATGAGGAACTATGGGACGCCCTGACGGTAGCCCAGGCGGCGGACTTCGTGAGGGACAAGAAGAAAGGTCTTGGCGCCAGGATAGCCCAAGGCGGCACCAACGTCTCCGGTGGCCAACGGCAAAGGTTGTGCATCGCCAGGGCACTGGTGACGGAACCCAAGGTCTTCCTCTTTGACGATTCATTCTCGGCGCTTGACGTAGCAACGGACGCCCGACTGCGCCGGGCCCTGAAAGCGAAAACGGCCGATGCCACAGTCATCATTGTTGGCCAGCGCGTGTCCACCATCGCCGATGCCGATGAGATTCTGGTGCTGGACAGGGGCCGCATCGTGGACCGTGGCACCCACGATGAACTGCTCGAAAACTCCACCACCTACCAGGAAATTGTTGAGTCCCAGCTGAGCGCGGAGGAAGTGGCATGAGCACCAACGAGAAACTGTCCACCCGCCATGGCGAGGAAGATCCGGCCCTGCCGGCGGATGCACCAGTAATGGATGCGTTGGAAGACGACGATGACTTTGTCGAGGAAGAGTTTGTACCAGGCGAGGCCGACGGCGGCATGTTCGGATCCGTTCCGGCCAAGAAGCCTGAACATTTCTGGCCCTCGGCGAAGAGGCTGATGGGCCTGTTGAAGCCCGAGGCTGCCGGAATTTACCTGGTCTTGGCCATGGTGACCGTAGCTGTGGTCCTGAATGTGGTTGCCCCGAAGATCCTCGGCCAGGCCATGGACGTGATCTTCAGCGGTGTGGTCGGAAAAGAACTTCCTTCCGGCGTCAGTAAGGACCAGTTCGTCGAAGGATTGCGGAGCCAGGGCCAGGACAACTTCGCCGACATGGTCAGCAGGATGGAACTCGTACCCGGAGTGGGCATCGATTTCCAGAAACTCGCTTTCCTGATCAGCCTCGTCCTGGTGATGTACTTTGTGGCCAATGTGTTCCTCTGGCTGCAGGGGTATGTCCTGAACGTCCTGGTCATGAGGGTCGTCCGGAAGCTTCGAGACGATACGGAGAAGAAACTGAACAAGCTCCCGCTGAACTACTTCGACACCCGGCAGCGCGGAGACCTCCTTTCAAGGGTGACCAACGACGTCGACAACATCCAGCAGGCACTTCAGCAGGCGTTTGCCCAGCTGATCAGCTCACTCCTGACCGTTATCGGCATCGTAATCATGATGTTCATTGTGTCGTGGCAGCTTGCCCTGATTGCCCTGGTGGCTTTGCCCCTGTCAGGCGTGGCTGCGGGAATCATCGGCAGCCGCAGCCAGAAGCTCTTCGCTGCGCAGTGGAAAAACACCGGCCAGCTCAATGGCCAGATCGAGGAGTCTTTCTCCGGTCACGACCTCGTGCGGGTCTTCGGCCGTGACGCTGACATGCTGGACCGCTTCGATGAGCGGAACGAGGCTCTTTACAAGGCAAGCTTCGGGGCGCAGTTCGTCTCCGGAATCATCTTTCCGGTGATGCAGTTCATCTCCTACCTGAGCTACGTCGGCATTGCGGTTGTCGGCGGCCTTCGCGTGGCTTCGGGAGGAATGACTCTGGGCGATGCCACGGCATTCATCCAGTACTCGCGAGAATTCACGCAGCCGCTGGGGCAGATGGCGGGCATGGCCAACATGCTGCAGTCCGGCGTCGCCTCTGCCGAGCGGGTCTTTGAGCTGCTCGACGCCGAGGAACAGGATGCCGAGACAGCTACGGAGCACCTGCCGGCGAAGACAGACGGTCACGTCGAGTTCCGCAACGTCACCTTCAGCTACACTCCGGACAAGCAGCTCATCGAGGATCTGTCCTTCAACGCAGAGCCGGGCCACACAGTGGCGATCGTGGGGCCCACCGGTGCCGGCAAGACGACCCTCGTGAACCTTGTGATGCGCTTCTACGAACTGAACAGCGGCAGTATTTCCCTGGACGGCGTGGACATCACGCATTTGAGTCGGTCCGAGCTGAGGTCCAAGGTGGGCATGGTTCTCCAGGACGCCTGGCTGTTCGGGGGAAGCATCTACGACAACATCAAGTACGGGAACCTGGACGCCACAGATGACCAGGTGATGGAAGCAGCCAAGGCAACTTTCGTTGACCGGTTCGTCAGGGCGCTGCCCGAGGGATACGACACCGTCATCGACGAGGAGGGCAACAACGTCAGTGCCGGTGAGAAGCAGCTCATCACCATCGCAAGAGCCTTTGTTGCCAATCCGTCGCTGCTCATCCTGGACGAGGCAACGAGCTCGGTGGATACCCGCACCGAGGTCCTGGTGCAAAAGGCGATGGCAGCTCTCCGGACTGACCGTACGAGCTTTGTTATCGCGCACCGCCTGTCAACCATCCGCGACGCCGACACCATCCTGGTGATGGAAGCCGGCCGGATTGTGGAGCAGGGCAACCACCAGACGCTGCTGGAGCTCAAGGGCGCCTATTACCGCCTGTACATGTCGCAGTTTGCTGGTGAGGATGCCGAAGAATCGGCCTTCACCGCTGAGTCGGCAGCGGTGCGCAGCTGACCGCCGCGGAAGCCCGTCGCCTCGAGGTACTTGTACCCATGAGATGGGGGGACATGGACGCGTATGGCCACATCAACAACGTGCAGGTGGTGCGCATGCTGGAGGAGGCACGGATCGCGGCCTTCGGGCCGCCCCGTGGAGCCGGCCTGCCCGGAATCGAACCCCAGGTTGCCCTCTTCAACGACGTTGAGGAGGGAACCCTGGCCTTGGTGGTGGAGCATCGGATCCGCTACCTGCGTACCCTCGAATACCGGAATGTGCCCGCGGTGGTTCAAGTCTGGATCGGTGCCGTCAAAGGCGCCAGTTTCGATATCCACTACCTTGTGCAAGATCCCGTCACTCGCGAGGATTGTGTCAAGGCCACCACCCACCTGGCCTTTGTGGATGAGGCTAGTGGCCGGGTGTTGAGGCTTACTCCCGATCAAAAGCAAAGGCTTGCTCCATTCGTCCATTAGCTTTAACGTCCCATTCAGAACCTGAAGAGGAGCCGAAGATGGCAAGCAAGAGACGGGCTGACATGAAATCGTCCAACCGGATGAAGTGGAAGGACATGCCGCCCCAGGCGCGCTTTGGGACGGTGGTGGTGGGAGTCATCCAGCTCACTCTGCTCCTTGCCGCACAGCGTGACATCTCCCGGCGTCCAGCTGAGCAGATCAGGGGCAGCAAGACGATGTGGAGGCTTGCCACGTTAATCAATTTCATCGGCCCGGGAAGCTATTTTGCCTTCGGCCGGAAGAAGTTACCGACAGTAAAGTAGTCAACTGGCGGGCAAGTGAAGCCGTGTCGTCTCCGACTCGCCGCTGCGGCTTCTGAAATAAAGAATTTATGGTGCTGACACCCAGCTTAAGGCTGTAAATTTGTCGAATGACCCCTGCCCTAAAGACTTCCATGCCCCGTGCCCTCGGTATCTCCAAGGAGATCGAAGATGCCGCCTGGTTCGTTCTTGGGGCAGGCCTGCAGGGGAGACCTTCGGCCTTGGACGGCCTCACGCTGACCTGGACAGCTGACGCTGCCTCTGAGCTCCTGGCACGCCTGGAACGCGGCGTTTCAGACTCCAAGGCACCCATGATGACCAACCTTCGGGAGAACCTGCAGGACGCTTCCCGAAACGCCAAGCAGTTGGCCGTGGAATTGCTGTTCCTCCAGTCCCTGCCCCTGGCACACGAGGTCAAGTCGCTCAAGGTCAAGCGCGCACGGGTTGCCGAAGCAGCTTCCTGGCTGGAGCCGCCGCTGGAGTTGCCCATCGAGCTGTACCAGGGCATGACGGACCATGGCGTCATTCGGGACCGTACGGCCGAATTCAACTGGACAATCTGGGACCACCTGAAGTGGCTCTGCCGCTTTGTGCAGCACGTGGACCAGCAGCCAACAGCTGTTATCGCCGACGCGCTCCAGGACCCCCTGTCCTTCCACCAGCTTGCGGTCGGAACGCCTGAGGATCAGCCGGCTATCCGTAGAAGCATCGAATACCTCGCCTGGCCCAGCTACTTCGAACCCGTTGTGGCTGATGTTGAGCGCCAGGAAATCAGGGACGCCTTCGCGTCTCTCGTAGGCGGGGCCAAAGGTGACAGCGATGAGGAAATCACCGCCGACATTCACAGGATCCGCCTGCATTTGGACGATCAGGCCGGGCAGCGCATCGACTGGTACTCCCGGCAGCTCGTGAGTCAGTGGCGAAAAGTCGGAGACCCTGGGCGCCGGGCCTGGCTTCTGCGCACCCACCACGACAACAGCGAGCTCCTCAGCTCCTGGCAGGGCGATGAGAAAGTGACTCTCGACGTCGAACACCTCCGCCTGCTTGACGCCGGCGTTACGGCAGGGCTGGTTCAGCATGCTGTGGATGAGGACTACAAGCACCTTGGCTACGTGGAACGCGAAGATACCAAGACTGCGGTCTTTGGTTTCCTGAGCGTCATGAAGCCCGGCGACCTTGCCCTCTACCAAAGTTCCGGTAGTGTCCGGATAGGCGTGGTGCTCGGCGAACCGGAACAGGACGACGACAACCGGCGGATGCACCGGAAGGTGCGTTGGTTCGACGAAACGCACACCATGACCGGTCTTCCCCGCCATGTCCAGCGGCAGCTCGCTGCTTCAGGAATCATCGTGGACGTGACCCGGGTGATCCAGGCCCTGCAGGCGCTGTTGCCGGCCGAGGCGGAAGCCGGGGACGACGACGCCGCACCGGCCGCCGTCGTCGATCCCGTTCCGGAGGGATTCCGTCCGCTGACGCCGGAATTCGCCGCGTCGCTGCATATGGACCTGGAACCGCTGCAGGAGATCGCTGAACTTCTCGAGGAAAACCGGCAGTTGGTCCTTTACGGCCCGCCCGGGACGGGTAAGACCTACCTGGCCAAGCACCTCGCCGCGGAGCTGGCCGGGGACACCACCGACGAGCGTGTGAAGCTTGTGCAGTTCCACCCCTCCTACGCCTACGAGGACTTCTTTGAGGGTTTCCGACCGGACAAAACCGACGAGGGGCAGGTGTCCTTCAAGCTGGTGGCCGGGCCCTTGCGGCGGCTGGCCGAGGAGGCTGCCAAGCCAGGCAACGAGACCAAGCCGTACTTCCTGATCATCGACGAAATGAACCGCGCAAACCTGGCCAAGGTTTTCGGCGAGCTGTACTTCCTCCTGGAGTACCGTGACGACCGCATCTACCTGCAGTACAGCCCCAACGAGCCCTTCACTTTGCCGGACAACCTCTACATCATCGGCACCATGAACACCGCTGACCGCTCGATCGCGATGATGGACGCCGCCATCCGCCGTCGTTTCTCTTTTATTGAACTGCACCCGACAACTGAGCCGGTGAAGGGCACGCTGCTGCGCTTCCTGCAGTCCCGCAAGCTGGATACCACTCCGGCCCTGCTTCTGGACGCGCTCAACGAGGCCATCGACGAGTGGGACCGTGACCTGATGATTGGGCCCTCGTACTTTATGAAGAAGGCTGCCCAGACGCCTTCGGGGCTTCGCCGGATCTGGAAATACGAGCTGATGCCGCTCCTGGAGGAGCACTATCACGGCCAGCTGAACCGGGCTCAACTGGAAGAGCGCTTCGGCCTGGACCAGCTCCTGGGGCGTCTTGCAGACCGCTGAGCGCACGTTGGAGACTGCCAAGCCGACCACGCAAACTCAGCAGACCGGAAGGGGCATCCAAAAACCGCGGCACATAATCCTGGATGAGCTGTCCGGCGGCGTCGTCGACAAGCTCGACCCCGCCAGCGCTGCGTTCATCAACTCCAGCGGTTTGGCCAAGGCGTCGCCCATGGGCCTTGGCCTGTATCGGATCGAACCGGTGGGAATGGTGGGGTCGGTCCGGACCGGCACGGTTCAGTTGGATGTAAGGCCTAAAGACCGGCTGGGTTTGAGCCGGCTCCTTTTCCTGCTGAGCTACGCGGGCAATCAGGGCTTCCGTGACGATGCCGTAAACGCAGTCGAGGACTCGGAACTCTGGAGCGCTCTGGCCGAATCCCTCGCCCAACTGGCGGAGCGCGCACTGACCCGCGGCCTGCTGCAGGGTTATCTGAACGTGGACGAATCCCTGCGCACAGTGAAGGGACGGATCCGGATTTCGGACCAGATCTCGCGCCGCCCGGGGATGTTGGTGCCGCTTGAAGTCTCCTACGACGAATTCACTGAGGACATCCCGGAAAACCGGATCCTCCGGGCTGCCCTGGACCGCATGTCCAAAGTCCCCGGGGTGCGTTCGGACGTGTTGAGCAGGCTGCGCCAGCTCAAAGGAAAGCTCGACGCCGTTACCCGGCTTCAGTCTGGCGCTCCGCTGCCGCGCTGGCGGGCAAGCCGGATGAACATGCGGTATCACGCTGTACTCCGCTTGTCTGAAGTCATTCTCAGGAATGCTTCGGCCGAAGCCGGAGAGGGAGACCAGCATACTGCCGCTTTTGTGGTGGACATGTCGCGGGTTTTCGCCGACTTTGTGGGGACCGCCCTTCGGCAAGCCATGGCTGCCTACCCTGGGGAAACCAGGCTGCGGTACGATGCCATGCTCAACGAGGCAGTCAGGGACTCTGACCGGCTCACGGTCACTCCCGACGCCGTCCACTTACTGGGCGGCCGGCCGGTGGCGGTCTACGATGCAAAGTACCGCGCGGCGTCGGACATTGGGGCGTCAGTATCAGCGGACCACTTCCAGATGCTGGCCTACTGCACAGCACTGCAGGTGCCCACGGCCTGGCTCGTCTACGCGGGCCAAGGCGAAATTAAGCTGCGCCGGATCCTGAACACCGATATTGACGTCGTGGAGTATCCCATTGACCTGTCCTTGCCCGCGCCTAAGATTCTGGCTTCCATTGCGGACCTTGCCCGGGAATCGTGGGGCGATGTGGTGCGGCAGTCATAGCGCGCTTGAGCTCAGCCGACGGTTGGGGTCAGCCCGCTTGAGGTCAGTCGACGGTTGGGGTCACCTTATTTTTGAGGCAATTTTTCGGGCTGCTTGGCTCCGGCTGCGGAGGGACATGAGGTGCTGCAGTAGCGCGCGCTCTGGATTTCCGGCGTTAAGGCTCAGACACAGCCTGAGCCTCTCCCGGATTTCGGAACCCTCCGGCTCAGTCTCGCCGAGGATCGACTCGATGATGTCCGACGCCTGATGGCGAAGGGTTTCAACATCAACGAATTTGTCCGCTGCTCGGGGGTTGGGGTTACCGGTGCCGGATCCGCTCTTAGGCGTTACTGCTTTGGTCATCCGTTTTCGAGGCATCGCATACTCTCCTAGGTCAGTTCTACCTTTGGGGAGACCACCTGCCGGTTGAATAAATGGTACCGGCAGGAGTGCGTTCTGTCTCCTGTGAGCTTGCCTGGAAACTTGCTCTGAGGAGGTTTGCACGGGCGGTCTAAACAGGGGCTTACACCGGGACTCTGAACGTGAAGGTGCTTCCTTCGCCCAGGGCACTTTCAAGCTCGATCGTGCCGCCGTGGGCTTCAATAATTGCCTTGCTGATAGACAGCCCCAAACCCACCCCTGGGATGGTGGTTCTGCGCACAGTGCCGGACCGGAAGAACTTGGTGAAGGCATGGGCCTGGTCATGCTCACTCATCCCCATCCCGGTGTCCCTGACCTCACACACAAGATACCTGTCGTCCGGGCGCAGGGAGACCACCACCTCACCCCCGTTAGGGGAGTATTTGATGGCGTTGGAGACCAGGTTGTCCAGGACCTGCGAGATCCTGCCCGAGTCCACGTGGGCGTCCATCGTTGGCGGAGTTTTCGCGAGGAGCCGCACGCCCGAGTTGTCTGCACGCGGGATGGCAGCACTCACGCTTGCCCGCACCAACTCTGCCATGTCTGCCGGACGTGGACTGACGATGAGCTGTCCCCTCCGGCTGGAGAGCAGGTCCGAAACGAGGGACAGCAGGCGCTCTGAGTTGCGGCGGATGATCTTGAGCGGGTAGGTCTCCGCTTCCGTCAGCTTCCCCTCGTCCATCAGGATTTCCACGTACCCCAAAATCGACGTCAGCGGTGTCCGGAATTCATGCGAGACGTTGGATACGAAATCGTCCTTTGCCGCCAGCGCGTTAACGAGTTCGGTCACGTCCCCGAAAACCACCACGGAGCCCGCAAAGTTGCCGTCCCGGTCCTTCATGGCCCGCGCGCTCGTATTCATGGCCCGCTGGTCATGGCCCTTCCCCAACCAGACCAGATAGTCCGTGAACGTCTCTCCCTTGACAGCACGGCGGACCGGACGGGACTCGGCCGGCACAGGGGTGACGCGATCAGCTTCGAAGACCAGCAGCTGCGTTTCATCCGGATCGCTTATGTCGGGAGGAGTGGCGAGCCTGTGGTGCGCGCGCTGCTTGCGGTTCATCAGGATGTCGTGACCGTCGGCGTCGACGGCGACGACGCCCAGATGGACGGTTTCCAGCACAGTGTTGAGGATGTCTTCCTGCCGGGTGCTCGCAGCAAGGGCAGCGCTCAGCTGTTTGTCTTTCGCCTTAAGATCCCGTTGCTGCCGCATCATGCTGAGCGTCAGGACACTGACGGAAATGCCGATCCCCAGGGTAACCACTGGCAGCAGCAGGGAGCGGGCAAAGTCCTGCCCATTGAATTGCCCGTGCACAATCAGCGGAACCCAGATGATCGCAAGAGGAGCAAAGAAGGATGCGGCGATGGCCGAGCGGGGATACAGGCCGGAGGCGCACAGCCAGATGACAGGGAGGACCGCCATCAGACTAATTCCAGTGAGTCCTTCCCGGCCTCCCTCCCGGCCCAGTCCAATGGAAACGAAATCGAGTAACGGAATGATGAGGAAGCTGGGGTAGGGGAGCCGCTCCCAAGGCACGGCGTAACAAAGAACCAGAATGACAGCCTGTGAAACCAGAAAGCTGACGAAAAGCGGATGGGCCAGGGACGACGGAAAATAGGCAATAACCAGCACAGCAGTAAGGGCCGTCGTCACTGACAACGGCATTTGATGGAGGCCCACACGGCCACGCAGGGAGTACTTATGGAAAGGCCGCCTCAAAGACATTAGGCGCCCTGATGGGATATTCCACGTTTTGTCTGTACTCACGCGCATAATGCCGAATTAAGGCGGTTATCTGCATTCATAACAACAGGGTATCCGCCGCGAGCTATACTGCAGACGGGGCTAGCGGACTGAGGGGGCTGCGATGAGCGAATCACGTGTAGGTCTTGTCATTGAAGACGATGAGGACATTCGAGGACTCGTGCGTGTCGTCCTGGCGCAGGCAGGGTTCGATGTGCACGCTGCCAGTACCGGTTCAGAAGGCGTTGAGGCGGCCAAAAGGCTGAATCCAGCAGTTATCACCTTGGATCTCGGCCTGCCCGATATCGACGGTTTCGAGGTTGCCCGGCAGATCCGCCAGTTCTCTGACGCCTACATCGTGATGCTTACCGCAAGGGCGGAAGAGCTCGATACCCTTATCGGCCTTGAATCCGGTGCTGATGACTACCTGACCAAACCATTCCGGCCAAGGGAACTGCGTGCGCGTGTCGCTGCGATGATGCGGCGGCCCCGTTCAGATGCTCCCGCGTCTGAACCGGCGGCTGCACCCTCCACTGAACAACTGATTGTGCACAATGGCCTGGAGCTGAGCTATGAAGCACGAACGGTTGTTGTGGACGGCGTGGAGCTCAACCTGACCCGGACCGAATTCACACTCTTGTACGCGCTGTTGGAAGCAGGACGGCGCGTTCGGACAAAATCCGAGCTGGTGCGCCGGCTTCGCGACGAGCCGTACGACGTCGGCGGGTACATTTCCGACGCCGACGAACGGTCCGTTGAGGTGCACATGGGAAACCTGCGCAAGAAACTCGGCGACACTCCGCAGAACCCCCGCTGGCTGCAAACGGTCAGGGGCATTGGTTACAGGCTTGCTCCATCCCAGGAATGATTCCTCTTTAGGCGCCAGCTGACAGGAACCTTAGCCAGCTGACAGGAACTCGTCCAATCGATGTTCCAGTCGGGTCAGGTTCTTGAGCTCGCATTCCCATAGGGTGAGCACATCCCAACCTGAGGCTTCCAGCTGGAGGCGTTGTTCGGCGTCGCGCTTTCTCGTCGTGTTTCGCTTGGTTTCCCAGAAGTCTGCATTGGCCTTCGGCGCATGTTGGCCTACGCGGCACTCATGAAAGTGCCAGAAGCAGCCGTTGATAAAGATGACCTTGCGGCGACTGGCAAAAACAAGGTCGGGCCGGCCGGGCAGCTTTCCGCCGGAGGCCATCCCGTGAAGGCGGTAGCGGTACCCCTTGGCGTGAAGAAACCGGCGGACCAGCATTTCCGGCTTGGTGTTTTTGCCTCTGATCCTGGACATGTTCCAGCTACGCCGTTCAGGTGTCAGCCGATCTGCCATGGTTCCAGTCTAGGTTTCCCGGGGCTCTCCTCGCGTTCTCACAGTGGTGCGATGCAGATGGCTGCAGAGCGATCCTCATCGTGGTCTCGCAGGTCCGTTTCCAGTTTCTGTATGTTCGCGAAATGTAATTTGTTGACGCTGGGGCGATCCTTTGCAGGGCCAATTCTGCGGTCACGGACGTTTTATGGCATTGTCCCGCTGGACATGACTTTTTATTTGGGCGCCATGGTGGTAGAAAGCTACTTCAGGTGCCTGTGGATAACTTCGACTTGGTAAATGTCACCTCAGCTACCCTTTAAGCATTGTTCGGACCACGTGTCACGAAAACATCGGGGGACAGCTGCTCATGACTGCTCGCAATTCCGTCCACATGCGTCTCTGTGTCCTAGCCGCAGCGGCAATTACCGCCGGTGCGTTGGCACTCTCCGCATGTGCTGGCGGCGCCCCTGGCGGATCCGGAACGCCCTCCACCCCCGCGCCTTCCCAGTCAGCACCGGCTCCAAGTCCTTCGCCGACTCCCAGTGCTGTCTACAAACCGGCTGACGCCAAGGGCAAAGCGCAGAACGTCCCGCTGCCGGTTATGCCCGAGGCAGCTAAGGCGGAGACTAAGGAAGGGCTGGAAGCGTTCGCAAAGTACTGGTACGCGCTGATGAATTATGCGTATGAAACAGGAAACCTGGAACCTATCAGGGCTTTGTCGGCTCCCGCCTCCTCGTGCGCCATGTGCGACAAGATCTTTCCAGCTGTTGAAAAATGGAACAGCGAAGGACGCTGGGTTGAGGGTGCAAGCATCGAAGTTCATGCACTCCAAACGAAGTTTACGAAGACAAATGCAGGAGAGTATCAAGTTGCTGTCCAGTCCCAACAGCGTGCAGGAACGCTCCGCAACGCGGATTCAACCGTGGGTCAAACCGTCCAGGAAACGAGCATGCTCGGTGACCTGCTCGTAGCTAAATTCATCAGCGGCGGATGGTTAGTCACCAACGTAGACAGATTAGGCGGATAGTGGGTGGATTCCTTGGGGAGGAAAGCGCTGTCATTGCTAATCGTCGTTACATTCTTGGCTTTCGCCTCGCTTGGATATCTCCCAGTCGCGAAGGCTGAAGAAGGAGATTCTGATCTGTCGTGGAATGGACCCGGAATCGGGGTCTGGCGATTCGATCCAGGATCAGGGGTTTGGGTGGATTCACCGAGCGCTATCCCGGACGACCCCAACATCTACAAATTTGAGTACCTTTGTCTGGACGACGGGAAGAACAACTACGACGTCGCCTGTCTTGCCGGTGCCCCTGAATGTGACAAGGGAGAATTGGGGAGGCCTGTACGTTGGTTCTCATCGCTTCGAGTCTTCGAGCCACCCATGTGGTCGCCCATCCGGCCAGACCGGTGCGTTTACACAGAAGATCCAGCGGATGTCTTAGGCCAGATTGCTGCTCAAATTCAGACCAAGTTTGAACAATTGCCGGTTGTGGCAGGAACCTCGGGGATCCAGCCCAATCCGCACACTCTGAAGGGCGCCGAGACCAACTTCTATGCAGAAGCGGCGGAGCAGACTTTCACCGTCGATATGCTCGGGCAGAGTGTTGCGATCGTCGCTAAACCGGTGCGGTACCGATGGGATTACGGGGACGGCGCGAGCCTAGGGCCCACCACCTTGATGGGAGGTCCTCTGCCCGAAGACCGTTGGGGCGAAAAGACCCGGACCAGCCACGTTTATACGCAAACAGGGGACTTCCAAGTTGTCCTGACCACCTACTTTCAAGGCACCTATTCGGTGAACAACGGCCCTGCTTTGCCTATCCCTGAGGAGGGCCAGTTCAGTGCCCCTCCGCAAACGATCAGCGTGTGGAGGTCCATCACTCGCAACTACGCTGACGACTGTATCGACAATCCCCAAGGCCAAGGCTGTCCTGGCGTTCCAAGCATCCCGTAGTCCTTTGTTGGGCGGGAAAGTGATCTGCGTCTCACCTGGAATAGTTGCTTGTGCAAACAAGTTGCGAACGGTGGACACTCTTCACAACCAAAGGATTTGCACATGTTGTTTTCTCCGCTGGCTCTTGGCGAGCTCGAACTGCCCAACAGGCTCGTAATGGCACCTCTGACCCGCGTCCGCGCAGGAAAAGAGGGTGTTCCAGGACCTCTAGTGGCGGAGCATTACCGCCAGCGGGCCTCATTGGGGCTCATCGTCAGCGAGGGAATCTACCCCAGCCATGCAGGCCAGGGATACTCGGGCCAGCCCGGACTCGTTACTGAAGCGCAGCAGGCAGGATGGGGGAAAGTGACCTCAGCCGTTCACGCCGAAGGAGGCCGCATCTTCGCCCAGATCATGCACGCCGGCAGGGTCAGCCATGAAGCCGTCAACGGCGGGTATGAAGTGATCGCTCCGAGCGCCATCGCGATCGAAGGCGAAATTCATACTCCGCTGGGCAAGCTGGCCTACCCAAAGCCCCGCGCGCTGGGAACAGGGGAGCTGCCTGCAATTATCCAGGAGTTCGTACAAGCGTCAGTGAACGCTATTTCAGCAGGCTTCGACGGCGTCGAGCTTCACTCCGCCAACGGATACCTTCTTCATGAATTCCTCAGCCCGGCATCCAACCAGCGCGATGACGTTTACGGTGGCTCTCCAGAGAACCGTGCCCGCTTCGTCATCGAGGTTGCCCAAGCTGTGGCTGCTGTAGTCGGTGGCGACCGCGTGGGTATCCGCATCTCTCCGGAACACAATATCCAGGGCGTTCTGGAAACGGACGGAGCCGATGTCCTGGCCACGTATGGAGCGTTGGTTGATGCGATCGAGCCGCTGAACCTCGCTTACCTGAGCATCCTCCACCAGGATCCTTCAGGGGGGTTGACTCAGGGCCTCAGGAAGCGCTTCGGGGGGCCGTTCCTGGTTAACTCCGGCTTCGGCATGGTCACCACCCGCGATGAGGCTATGGGGCTGGTGGCAGACGGTCATGCCGATGCCGTCGTTGTCGGTCGTCCGGCTATCGCCAACCCTGACCTGGTCCGCCGATGGCGTGAAGGCTTGCCCGTGAACGAGGCAAACCCCGCGACCTTCTACGGTGATGGTGCCGAGGGCTATACCGATTACCCGGCGTACCAGAACTGACATCCAGCAGCAGTGGCAGCGGGGTATCGCAAACGGTTGCACCGTGATGGTGCATCTAGCTGTGTGCGGTTCCCCGCTGGCACAAGCCGATGAATCCGCCAAGTTGCGCCAGACCCTCCGGATGGGAGGGGAGGTAGTTCGTCAGCTGGGGAGATCGCACCACTACGGCACGCCACTGGGCTCTGGAAACCGCAACGTTGATCCGGTTCCGGGATAGCAGGAACTCGATGCCCCTGGGAGCGTCAGCGACGGCTGAACATGCCATGGAGACGATCACCACGACGGCTTCCTGCCCCTGGAACTTATCCACGGTCCCAACCCGAACCGCTCTGAGCCCGGCGTCGTCCAGGGCATCCCGGATCACGTTTACCTGCGCGTTGTACGCCGCGACCACCAGAACGTCCGCTTGGCCGAGCAGGCGGATCCCGGCGCCGTCGTCGTGCCATTTAAGCCCCAGGTGCCGCTGGACTTGTTGGACTACTGCTGTCGCTTCCTCGGTGGAGGACGTGGTGTTTCCGGTGTGGGGGACAAAAACGGTCTCGATTCCGGCCGGAACATCGTCGAGCATGCGCTGATCCGCTGCCGGTGAGGATTCCAGTCGTCCGTCGTAAGAGAGCTCTGAGACTGCCCTGCACAGCTCTGTAGTCATCCGCCAGGAGTCCGCAAGGAAATACCCCAACTCGGGCGGCAGCGTCGCGTGGCCGTCGGAAATCCATCCCAGCGCGGACTCGTTGACGGGCTCAGGATGAGTTCCCTGACTTACCTGGGGAAGCTGCTGGGGGTCGCCGAGCAGCAAAAGCCGGGGGCTGGCCTGGGCCACCGCCAAGGTATTGGCGAGCGAGAACTGACCTGCCTCGTCTATCACCAGCAGGTCCAGCGAACCGGCGGGGACCGTGACCCCGGTCATCGTCCACGCAGTTCCGCCGACCAGCGCCCCATCGGGGGAACTGAGGAGCCTCTCCACGTCGGCGGCACCGCGGTTGTCCCACGGAAGGGACTCGCTGTGCTTGACGTCTTTGGCCACTTTTCGCGGGTCCACTCCCGCTTTTTGCACGGCGGTCCGCATGAGGTTCTCGATCACGGCGTGAGACTGAGCAACTACTCCCACCTTCCATCCACGGGCAACCAACCGGGCGATCACGTGGGAACCAACGTGCGTTTTGCCGGTGCCGGGAGGGCCTTGAACGGCCACATAGGAGCGGTCAAGGTCCAGGACAGCATCGGTGATGGCATCGATGAAACGGTCCGGGCCTTCTCCGACTTCCGGCAGAGCGGCACCGTTCCGAAGGCGTGGTGGAGTCCTGCGGACCAGATCCAGGCCCGGATGCTTAGGGAAACGGGGACGGCCTTGCTTGCTGTCCAACAGTGTGGCGGCGACCTGGTCAGCCAAGGATTCCAGAGCCTGCTCCAGGCTTTTGGTGGCGAGAGGCTGGTCCTCGGTAAGGGCGATAGGTACCGCAGGGTAGGGGTCGATTTTCCGATGAAGCTTATCCCGGATGATGACCACATCCTGGCCGTCTTCATGCCCCAATTCCAGGATTTCCGTTCCGAACCATCCGCCGCGCCCGGCGCCGTCTTTTCCGGTTCCTTTCAGCCCCGCAGGGAGTGGGCGATCGTACATTCGGAACCATGTGCTGCCGACCCGCAGATCGGACCCTGCACTGACATTGCCCGTGAGCTTCACTCTGCGTTCGGGCAGCTTAATTCCCTCTTGACGCCAGTCGTCCAAAATTTCCGCACGCTCGACAAGGAAAACATTCCGGTCGTGGTGATGACTTTCGGGACCGTTCTCGCAGCGGTCGAAATGGGCCCACCAGAATGACTTCCGCTCGCGACGGTGATAGCTGACAGCTGCCGCCACCATAGCCACGGCATGGCTATCGGCGTCGGGCCCGGTGTCCTCGATGACGCCGGCAGCCTTGCCGGCCTGTACCCGGGATTTTGCCCACTCATCCAGAAAGGTGTGCAGGACGACTTCCGAACTCCTAAGGCCAGACCCTGGCGCGTCTGCCTCACTTTTTCGTTTGTGTTTTGACGAGTGATCCGCCTGAGAGGACTCAGCTAAGAAACCTGCCGGTGGGGATACATCAGGTTCGATGCCACGTTGCCGGGCCAGGCCGAGAAGCCAGTTCCTCAGTTCCAGCGTGGAAACACAATCGTAGTGGTTGTAGTCGGAAATTCCGGCGAGGATTTCGGCAGCAAGATCGTCCAACCCGTTGTCGCGTGCTTCGCAGAAGTCGGCGTAAGCAACCACAGAAGCTCCGGCATCAGTGACGTCTCCGGAACGGAGATTGTTGCCCATGTACAGGGGTTCAAGTTTCTTGATGCTGTAGGAGTTCTCGGAGATGCGGATGCTGTTGCGGACCGTCTGGTAGAGATCCACCAAGAGCCCCTCGCGGAGCCACTGATCCACGATCCCTTCACCGGCGACATGCATCACTGAGAGTTTGCGCAGCGCCGTTTTTTCATAGGCGGCGTAATGGTAGACGTGCATGTCCGGATATTTGGCCAGTCTGTCTTGAACATAGTCAAGGAAGTCCAGGAAGGCCTGTTTTTCGGCGGCTCGGGTGTGGGCCCAGAAGGGCCGGAACACTTCAGCCGCGCCGGGCTTGACCGGCGCTTCAACCACACCGAACAGATACTCCAGCCCCCAGATGCCGGTTGCATCTTCTTGCCACAGGGGGTCTCCCTCAAAGTCAAAGAAGATGTCGCCCTCGCTGGGAGGTGGCAGCTCCCTCAAGGTGTTTTCCGGCGTCACTCGGTAGCTCAGCGCGTGTTCTTCGCCGCCCTTGACGTAGCGGACGGTTCCGTCCACTAGACCGAAACCGGCTTGCATCCGCGCCTGATCCTGCAGCCGCAGGAGCGGGGGATTGGCGTCTGGAAAATCTGCTTCGGCGAGCTGATGCACAGTGAAGATACCCTGCTCATGAAGTTTCTTGCGCTGGCTGGAGCTCATTCTGGCCACCAGCAAGACGTCGTCCGTCGCCTTCACCTGTTCCTGACAGTAATCGCACCTTCCACAGGCAACGACTCCAGGTGGCCCCCAGCTCACGGGGGCCGAGGCAGCCCGGTGTTTGCCAACAAGTTCCAGGAAGCGCTCACGCCGCTCGCGGAAAACCGGGAGGATGTCCGCGAGCTTGTGGCTGCTGCGCACGTTCTCAAAGCTGCCATCAGCAGTGACCACTGTGGCGCCAAGGACAAGCGTGACAAGGGGATCGGGTTCGAGACCTGCTCCCAGCAGTTGATCACCATAGGCCGCCAACTGGAGCAGTGCCGTGACTTTTGCGTGCCGGGCGAGCTTGGTGTCGTATACGGCGTAGCGGCCATCAGGCTGCTTCACCAGAAAGTCGGAGCGCCCGTGGAAGGTGCCATCAAAAAAAGCAGCCTGGAAAACGACGTCGGCGCCTGATTCCAGCGCGGCGATGGACTCTGCATGTTTGGCCAGCAGCGTGGCGCGGTCCATTTCAGCGGCGGGCTCGACGTCGTACACGCCGCGTTGCTGGGAAGGGTCCCAAGGACCGAATTCTTCAATGAACTTGTCCAGAACTTTGTGTTCATGAAGGTCGCCAAGCTTCGCTGTTCGCTCCAACATCGCGTCGGTCGGGAAGATAGCGCTGGGGGAGCGCCCGAGTTTTTCGTCGAGTTTCCGAAGCAGCTGATATTCGCACGTGGCCGCTGTCACGAGGTCGCTCGCGGAGAATACCAGGTCCTGTTCCCGCCCGGGAACTTCTGGTTCAAGAAGAAACACGCTGTCCCCGCTCCTCGTTGATGCATCGTGGCATTTGCTGCCATCTTTTGGCGCCGGCTCGGGCCGGCTTGCAAGATTCCGCTGACTCCGTTGCCTGACGTTCTGTTGCCAAGCTATCAAAGGCGGCCGACATTATTGCCTCGGGATCAGCAGCTCTGTTGCGACCCGGTCCAGAGAGGTAGGGTCTGAGGCATATGACTGACCAGCAGCCCTCCGTCAAGCAGCCTTCCCTCAACCAGCCCGGGGCACCAGCGCGCCCGGCCGCCCCTTTGGCCGACGGTCCCGCCTTCGAAGCAGCCGTCCATGCCGCCGTGCAGAGCTTGCGAGAAGGCGGAATTCCAATCGGTGCGGCCTTGGCGAGGGGAGGCGAAGTGATTGCCAGCGGCCACAACGAACGAGTGCAGAAGGGCGATCCCATAGCCCACGGCGAGATGTCAGCCCTTCGCGCAGCTGGCCGCCAGAAGAATTACCGGGATACCACGCTATACACCACCCTTGCCCCATGTGCGATGTGTACGGGAACCATCATTCAGTTCAAGATTCCGCGGGTTGTGGTGGGCGAGGCCCGGACCTTCCCGGGGGAGTTTGAGCTCCTGCGCTCCCGCGGCGTCGAGGTGGTGGTTCTGGATGATCAAAGGTGCATCGACATGATGGTCGCATTCCAGCAGGAACATCCGGAGCTCTGGGCCGAGGACATCGCTGAGTAGGCTGCCTGGATCCTGCACGCGCCTCACAAAGCAACTTCTTTGAGCACGCCTGAGGAGGCTCTCATGGCCCGTCGACTTGGTGAGCGCCCCGGCGTAGGCTGGACCTGTCGGCGCAAGCCGGGGGCCTGCGTCGATATACCAATCGATGAAGGAGGACCAATGAGTGCAGTCCGTGAATTCATGACTACAAACGCCAAATGCATTACGGAAAATCAGTCCCTGGTGGATGCCGCCCGCATGATGATGGACCTTGACTGCGGTTCGTTGCCGATCTGTGGTGATGACGGCAGGTTGAAAGGCATGATCACCGACCGGGACATCGTGCTCAAGTGTGTTGCTGCTGGCCGTGATCCGGGCGAGATGATGGCCCGTGAGCTCGCGACCGGCAAGCCCCACTGGGTCGACGCCGACGCGAACATTGACGAAGCCATCGAAATGATGGAAAAGTACCAGATCCGGCGCCTCCCGGTTATTGCCGACCACAAAATGGTAGGCATCATCAGCCAAGGCGACATCGCCCGCAACTACTCCGAGGAGAAAGTGGGCGAACTGGTGGAGCACATCTCGGAACGCAAGCGGATGCAGTCCAGCAGCTCGTAAGGCAGACAACTCATAGGTAAACCAGCGCCACGGAGACCACTCTGTGGCGCTTCTTTTGCTAGCAGGACGCCCTCGAAGGACCTGCCTGACAAAATGTCGGCGGGGTAAGGCAAAATGATTCGGGTGAACCAGCAACAGCAGCCACCGTCTCCTTCCGCTTCGCCTGACGCCGCGATTCATACCCAGATCGCCCAGGAACTCGGGGTCAAGCCCTGGCAGGTGCAGGCTGCTGTGGAGCTGCTCGACGGCGGATCAACGGTCCCGTTCATCGCCAGGTACCGGAAGGAAGCCACAGGGACGCTGGATGACACGCAGCTCCGTGAGCTTGAGGAACGCCTCCGGTACCTACGCGAACTGGAGGACCGCCGTCGCGCTGTCCTGGAGGCGATAACTGCCCAAGGCCAGCTGACTCCGGAACTGCAGGCCGCCGTCGTCGCGGCTGACACCAAGTCCCGGCTGGAGGACATCTATCTGCCGTTCAAGACCAAGCGGCGCACCAAAGCGCAGATCGCCCGGGAAGCTGGGCTGGAGCCGCTGGCCGAGTCCCTGCTGAAGCGGCCCGAACTGGATCCCGAGCGCGAGGCCGGTAGGTATCTGAACGCAGAGCACTCCATTGATGATGCCGCTGCAGCGCTCGCCGGAGCCCGCTCCATCCTGGTGGAACGTGTCGCGCAGGATGCCGATCTTGCCGCTACTCTCCGGGAACGGCTCTGGGTCCAGGGCCGGATGGTATCCCGAGTCCGGAAGGGCAAGGAGTCAGAGGGCCAGAAGTTCGCAGACTACTTCGAGTTCTCCCAGGCCCCCTCCGGCATGCCTTCACACCGGGTACTGGCGCTCTTGCGGGGCGAGAAGGACGGCGTCCTGGACCTCGATCTCGCCGAAGCAGAACCCTCCGACGACGACGCCTTCGCCGCTGCGCGCGGCCGTTACGAATCCGCTGTGGCCAGGTTCCTCGGGGTTGCTGATCGTGGCCGTCCCGCGGACTCTTGGCTCATCCAGACCGCACAGGTGGCATGGAGGTCCCGCGTCCTTGCCCGGCTGACGGCCGACCTTCGGACCCGCATGTTTGCCGCCGCCGAAGATGAAGCTGTTCGGGTGTTCGCCAATAACCTCCGGGATGTCCTGCTCGCTGCGCCTGCCGGCAACCGGTCCACGCTGGGCTTGGACCCTGGACTCCGTACGGGCGTGAAGGTTGCGGTGGTGGATGGCACCGGGAAGGTGGTAGCCACGGAAACCATTTATCCCCACGCTCCGGCGCGCAAGTGGGACGAGTCATTGGCAACCCTTGAGCGCCTGGCTTTGAAGCACGACGTCGAACTTATCGCCATCGGCAACGGAACAGCATCCCGGGAAACGGACAAGTTGGCCACTGAACTCATCAAAAGGGTGGGTGCCGGCACAGGTAAGAAACCGCAGAAACTTGTGGTGTCTGAGGCCGGGGCTTCCGTTTATTCCGCATCCGCCCTCGCCGCGGCCGAACTGCCCGGGATGGATGTCTCGCTCCGCGGTGCCGTGTCCATTGCGCGGCGGTTGCAGGATCCGCTGGCCGAGCTCGTGAAGATCGAGCCGAAGGCGATCGGCGTCGGGCAGTACCAGCACGACGTCACGCCCGCCAAGCTGGACCGGAGCCTCGATGCTGTGGTGGAGGACTGCGTCAACGCGGTGGGTGTGGACGTCAACACGGCCTCGCCTGCTTTGCTCAGCAGGGTAGCCGGAGTGGGTCCGCTGCTGAGCGAGAACATCGTTGCCTACCGGAACGAGAATGGACCGTTCGCGAAGCGCAGCGAGCTCAAGAAAGTCCCGCGGCTAGGAGCCAAAGCCTTCGAACAGTGTGCCGGGTTCTTGCGGATCAGTGGCGGACCTGAGCCTCTTGATGCCTCAAGTGTTCACCCCGAGGCCTACCCTGTGGCGCGCAAGATCATGGCGGCCGCCGGTGTGAAAACGGCTGCTTCCGCTGCCGGCAGCGGCACTACCGTTGGCGCCGGTTCATTGGCGACTATCAACGCCCAGGACTTTGTCGAGGGCGCTTTCGGGTTGCCCACGGTGCAGGACATCATCTCGGAGCTGGAGAAGCCAGCGCGTGATCCGCGGCCCGCCTTCGCTGCTGCAGCCTTTGCTGATGGGATCGAGAAGATTTCGGACCTCCGGCCCGGCATGGTGTTGGAGGGGACAGTCACCAACGTGGCAGCCTTCGGCGCCTTTGTTGATGTGGGAGTGCATCAGGACGGTTTGATTCACGTCTCCGCGCTTGCGAATCGGTTTGTGTCAGACCCCCGTGAAGTGGTGAAGTCCGGCCAGGTTGTCCGCGTGAAGGTATTGGAGGCCGACCCCGAGCGGAAACGTATCTCGCTTACCCTAAGGCTCGACGACGAACCGGCCCCCGCTCGCCCTGCCTCCGGCAGCAAGCCCGCCCAAGCCAACAAGCAGGCGTCGTCCGGCCGGCCAGTTCAGGGCGGCGAACCCGCCCAGGGCGGCAAGCCGGCCCAAGCCAACAAGCCGGCCCAATCGGGCCCGCCAGCACAATCCGGTAAACCCGCCCAATCCACTAAACCGGCACCCGTGAACACGGCGATGGCTGAAGCCTTGCGGAAGGCCGGGCTCGGGA
>NZ_JAPSHJ010000079.1 GCF_031179985.1 Arthrobacter sp.
GTCAGAGCTTGGCCAGCAGGTCCTTCATCTCCTGAATTTCCTTCTCCTGCGCCCTGATGATGGTCTTGCTCAGCTCGATGGCTTCGGGATTCTTCCCGCCGCTTTCCTCGGTCTTGGCCATCATGACGGCACCCTCATGATGGGCGATCATCTGGGTCAGGAACAGCCTGGCTGCATCGGTGCCCCGGGCAGCATCGAGCTTGGACATGTCCTCGGCGCTCATCATGCCGCTCATGCCGACCGACCCATGACCAGAGTGGGCGCCCGCGGACGGTGTTGCTGATTCGTTCCAGCTCTTGAGCCAGCCGGCCATTTTTTCGATTTCCGGCGCCTGCGCGGCCTTGATCTGCGTCGCCAGCGCGGTCACCTCGGCGGGGATGTCCTGTTTTTTTAGGATCATGTCGCTCATCTCCACGGCCTGGGCATGATGGGGGATCATCATCTGCGCGAACATCGTGTCTGCCTCGTTGTGCTCAGCGGCTGCACCTGTTGTGGCAGCAGCCGACGCGGCCGCAGCCGCCGTCTCGGCGGGGCTTGCGCCTGACCCCGACGTGCTGCCGCCCCCGTTGGCGCAGCCGGCAAGGACGATGGCTGCGGCGACGGCGGTAACGGAAAGGATGGAGAAGTTCTTGTTCTTGTTCATGGGATTACTGGTCCTTTGAAATCAGCTGGTGCCTCTTGACTGGTCACTCGCGACCTGTGGGTCTTGACCAGTGGATTACCGAGGGGAGGACGGGCGCGGGGCCCGTCAGGATAGGAACGTCTGCGCTGTGGCCTTTGGCCTGTCCGCGGCGCCGGCTGCAGTCTGTGGCCTGTGGCAGGCGGCGCAGGGTTCGCTTTACGTCCTGCTGATGCAAAGGTCGGCCGGTGACCGGCTTTCCGGAAGGTAGGCGTAGCCGGAGACGGCCGCCTTGGGTGCCTGGCTGTCAGCGGCGAATGCGACGGTTGCCGGGGGCGGCGCGGCAAGGGAACCGGTGCTGCCGGACGGGATGCAGGACCCGCCCATGGCCGACATGCCGGCACAGGGATCCCCGCCTATGCAGCTGAAAGTGTCCGACGTCGGCGCAGGGAAATTGGCAGTGCTCGCACCGGCGGCGATCGTGCGTGGATTGTGGTGGCTGTCGTGGCCCCCATGGCCCGCGCTCTCCGTCGCCATCTGGTCCGTGGCCACGTGGTGGGTCTGCACCGCAGCGGTGGAACCTGCCATGTGGATGGCGTGGGGCCCGGTCAGGACATGCATTCCGACGATCCCGGCGATGATCGCCAGCAGCCCGGCGAGCAAGCCCGCGCGGCGCAGGAACTGAGGTCCGCGGTCCGACTGGGTCGCGGTCATGTGTTCCTCCTTCCGGGCGGGATGGGCTACTTCAAGAGTACCGGCCATGGAATGGGCGCAGAATCAGCGAGGAAGGGGAACTGCCGGTGCGGTGTGAGGAACGGTAAACCGGTGTCCCTCTTTCGCTGGCACCTCTCAGGCAGCAGCACCTGATGAGTAAGGGACATGGTGAAGGAGGCAGGTGACCCATCAGGTCAGCCTGCCTCCTTCTGCGGCGCACCTTCCGCCGCGCCCGTCCTTCGGGCTACCTGTTGCGATGGAGTGCGGGGAGTGGCCGCCGCCTGCCGGAAGGACCGGCAGCTTTGATAACCCGGCGGCCGCTAGAGCCTGTCGGCGCGGACCGCCAGGACGGGGCAGGTGGCGTCGAGCAGGATGCGCTGGACGGTGCTGCCCAGAATGAGCTTGCCAACCATGGACCGGTGTCGGAGTCCGACGACGATCATGTCCACGTTCCGGTCCTGCGCTATCTGAATCACGGCGTCACCGGGATCGGAAAGCACGGAGGACTCAATCATCAGGGTCAGGCCGGCCGTGTGGAGCTGCGCCTCAAGCTCTTGCATTTCCGCAGGGTCCAGGTCGTGGTGGCCGCGCCCCACGTTCACGATCAGCAGGTCTGTTTTTCTGAGCAGTGCTTCCGTGATCCCTGTGGTCAGGGCCTCCCTGCCTTCGGCGGCGGGGGAATAGGCAACGAGAACCGTCATGTTCTTGCTTCTCTCCAGTAGAGACGGGGATGGGACAGTGTTTCTAGACGAGCGTGTTGAGCCAGCCCTGCGGCAGATCTATCGGCAGCAGGGACGGCAGGGCCAGCAGCACAACGTACAGGACCAGCGTGTAGACCACCGTTGTCTTCAGGCGTGCCCTGGCCACCACCAGCAGGAACGCGGGGATGAAGATCGTTACCGCGACCAGGTATCCGAAGGCAGCCGTGAGAGCCAGGAAGCCTGTCATCCATACAAAGGTTTTCAGCGCGAACCCCGCATCGAGCGTCCAGCCCACCCGTGCCGTTCTGGTCCTGAGCCAGGTCCTAATTTCGGTGAAGAGCAGGATGCCGGAGAAGATCAGGCCGCCGATGCTCACCAGCTGTGGCACAAGCCGCGCCTCCGGCGAGAATGACGCAGAGGAGATCAGGGCTGCGGAGAAGGCTGCGGCGAAAATGCCCGCTGCGGTCAGGGACCAGGTCGAGTTCTTGAGCTGGCTCTCGTCGTCCTCGGGCCGTTCGTCACGGTGACCGTCGTCGACGTTTGAGTGGCGGCGGGCGCGGAGGAATTTGATGAAGGCCCAGACGATGGGCAGGATCAGGATGGCGAGGAACACGAGCACGCCCGGGCGTGCCATCCAGTCCAGGCCGTTGTAGAGGCTGTCCGTGAGGAAGTAGTAGCGCTCGAGCGGGATCGCCAGGACGAACCCGATGAGGAACGGGGCCCGCGGGAACCCGGTTGACTTCAGCAGCCAGCCGAACACGCCGAGGATAATCATCACCCAGAGGTCGCCGAGCTGGCCGCCCTCTTGGAAGGACCCGAGGAGCATGATCGCCACCAGACCGGCGGCCAGGACGGCGAAGGGGACCTTGGTGAGTTTCGCGAGCTGCTTGACGCTGAGGAAGCAGAACAGGGCGCCGAGGATGGAAGCAATCGCGAAGGACCACACGATGAGGTACATCAGGTCCAGGTGCTCGGTGATGATGGACGGGCCGGGCTGGATGCCGTACGTCAGCAGCATGCCGAGGAGCATGGCCGAGGGGACGCCGCCGGGGATGCCGAACAGGAGCGTGGGGATAAGGTCGCCGGCTTCGACGGAGTTATTGGCGCTTTCCGGGCCAACAATGCCGCGGGGGTCTCCCTTGCCGAACTGGCGCTTGTCCTTCGCCGTGGCCACCGCCTGGCCGTACGCCAGCCAGGTTCCGGCTGTGGCGCCGACGCCGGGCAGGACGCCTGCCCAGATGCCAATGAGTGCACCGCGGATCACCTGGGTCCAGTGGGACAGCCATTCGCGGATACCCCTGCCCCAGCCGCCGCCAAGGCTAATGTTTTCCTTCTGGCCGCGCCGCTGGCTGGCTCGCGAGGCGATTTCGGCGAGGCCGAAGATGCCCAAGGCAACGGCAACGAGCGAGAGCCCGTCACCGAGAAAGAGGCTGCCGAAGGTGAAGCGTTCCTCGGCCGTTGTCGGCGAGGTACCCACCATGCCCAGAACAAGACCCAGCAGCCCGGCGGAGACACCTTTGATGATGTTGCCGCGGGACAGGACTGCGGCCAGGGCAACACCGAGGACGGTCAGCATGAAGAGTTCCGGGCTGGCAAAGGACAGCACCAGGGGCCGTGCCAGTGGAATGGCCAGGGTCAGGCCGATGGCGCCGATAATGCCGCCGGCCATGGAAGAAAGGAACGCGAGCGTCAGGGCTCTCGCCGCTTGGCCCTTCTTCGCCATTGAGTAGCCGTCGAGCATCGTGACGCTGGCCGATGCGGAACCGGGGGCGCCAAGAAGTACTGCGGAGACAGTGTCGGAGGTGTGGACGACTGCCAGTGCGCCGATGAGGAGCGCTAGGGCCTGTGGCGGTTCCATGCCGAAGGTGATCGGCAAGAGAATGGCAACGGCGCCGGTGCCGCCCAAGCCGGGTATGAGGCCCATGACCAGACCGGCAACGGTGCCGATAAGGAGCATGAGGAGCAGGGAAGGGTCAGCGAGTGACGCCAGCGCTGCCATAGCGGAATCAAGCATGATGGTCCTTATTCAACGTGGATGTCGTATTTGCTCTCGAGCAGTTCCTTGACGTAGGACCTGACGGAGCTGCTGACGGTGTACGCTTCCCTGACGCGGTCGGCCATGCCGGCATCCGCTACAAGGGGGTAGCCGCCGAGGACTTTGGCGGCCTTGTTCTGGAAATCTTGGTCGGTGCCGAGCTTTTCGCTGGATTCACGCAGCAGGGTGACCGCCTTGTCCGGCGTTTCCTTCGGTACCCAGAGGCCTTTCTGGTAGGTATAGGTCAAGCCGAGGAGGGTCTTGTAGGCCTCGAACTTCTGGCCGGTGGGTTTTTTGCCGTGCAGCTGTTCGTAGGCCTCGGGAACGGTGGGGACGTCGGGGAAGTTGGGGTCCCGGATGACCTCGCCGGATTCATTCAGCTGGCCGAAGGACATCAGCACTGTTGCCTTGCCTTCCTTGGCGATGCCTTCGACGGCGGAGCCGTAGGCGGAGGTGGTTTGGTAGTCCAGGTCGATCTCGCCGCGTTGCAGGGCCAGATTGACAGGGCCCCGGCCTTCAAAGCCGAAGGTCGACGTCACGTCTGCCTCGAGCAGGTCGAAGGCCACCAACGTCGTGATATCCAGGCCGGTGGCGCTGATGCCACCGAACTCGAGGGGCCTGTCCCTGTTGCGGAGGTCGTTGACGTTCTTGACGCCTGCTCCGGTGCGGGCATAAATCACGCCGCCCGTGCCGTTGACCACCAGGGGCTTAAGGTCCTCGAATGAGTACTTCACGGCCGAGCGTCCGAGGACCCAGGGCACCACCGTGGAGGCTGTCCCTACCAGGATTTCAGTACCGTCGATCTTGGCGGAGCGGGCAAACTTGTTGGTGCCGGAGATGCCTTCGCCGCCAGGTTCGTTGACGGGGGCAAAGCCCGGACGGCCGGGAACGTAGTTAGTCAGTTCAGTGCCGATGAAGCGGGCCCAGGTGTCGGTGCCGCCTCCGGACGCCAGCGGAATGAGGAATTCCAGAGTTTCACCGCTGAAGTTACCGTCCTCGGTGCTGGAGGGCGGGTTGAGGAGGCCCCCGCCCAGGACAGTGGTGGCGACGCCGAGTGCGGCGAAAGATGCAACAACGGCCAAGACCGTGCGCCGTGAGTGCTGCGGCGGATCAGGCTGCTCGGTGGGTGCGGTCTCTTGGATGATGCCGGGGGGTTCCAAGGCTGACTTCTGACTCGTCATTGAGAATATCCTCTAATTTTGTGCCTCTTGGGGCGAGCACCGCAGTGTCACCGAGGGGCATGCTTTTATTGTGGCGGTTACCAGGTGTCGGGAAGCAGGAGTTCGGCGTCGGCAATCCGGCGCGCACTGCGGAGGGCGCCAACCACGGTGACGCCGTCGTTGATTTCCGACCACGTCTGCACGAGCCCTGCCGGCGTCCGCATGGTCACCCCTGCAGAGACGTCGCTCGATATCAGGTTGGCCAGTACGGTCCCCTTGTGTTGGGCAGCCATCGTCAAGGCCACGCTGCCCGTGATGGCGAGGGCGGGATGCAGGCGGCCCATGGAGAGCATCCTGACGACGATGTCGGCCTTGTCGCCGGGCTCTGGCCTGGCCACCAGTGCCAACTTGGGGATGGCGCGCTCGGCGCCGGCTCGGCTGGTGGCAATCCCCATCTGCACGGCCGCGTCACGCCGCAGGTCATCCAGGTGCACCAGCAGTTCCTTCCGCGTGTCGATTTCGGCGGCGGTCTCGTGTCCGGTCAGGCCCACTGCATCGGCTTCCACGATGACGACGGGAGCGCCGGCATCGATGAGCGTCACAGTCACCTGCCGGCCGTCGAAGCCCAGCTTTTCGACTGGTTCCCCCGTTGGGAAGAGCGCGCCGGTGGTCCTTCCGGCCGGGTCAAAGAAACCCATACCCACCGGCATGCCGGGGAACGGAACGCCCGGGATCATCTGGGTTCCGGCGTCTCCCAGTGCACCGTGGGGTGTATCCACCCTCTGCAGAATGAGCTGATTGGTGTTCGTGTTGAGGGTCCTGACCGCCGTGCTTTCCTGCCCGGCATCCACCCAACCGCGCTCGATGGCGTACGGTGCGACGACGGCGGAACAGTTGCCGCAGTTGCTGCCCCAGTCAACCCGCTGTTCGTCGATGCCCACTTGGGCGAAGGTGTAATCGACGTCGGCGTCCTCGCTGAGGGAGCGGGCGAGGATAACCGCCTTGCTCGTCGTGGACGTGCCGCCGCCAACGCCGTCTATCTGTCGGTGGTCGGGACTGCCGAACAGCCGCAGCAGGACTTCATCCACCGTCTTCCCGGGGACCTGCAGATGGTCCCATTCGAAGACCCAGCACTTGCTGGTTCCCCCGCGCATCCACGTGGCCGGAATTCTGAACATGATCGCTTTACACCTTTCTCAAAGCCCCGAATACGGGCCCTCAGCGCTATGGCCTACCTCAGTGTGATGCCAGCCCCGTATGAATTACAATCACGAAAAAATGCATGAGTATGCACTTTTGCTTCATTCGCAAGGCGCTCGGTGGATGGTTGTCCCCAAGCAATTCCGGTAAGGGGCCCGGTAATGCCCGCCCATTCCGGCGGATTTAGTGTCTGACTGAAGGAGATGGATAGGATACTTTTGGGGGCTGAACTATTACTTCAAGTCAGGAGTGCTGTGCTGAACGTCAGAAGACTCGAACTGCTGTTGGACGTCGTGGAGCTCGGTTCAATAACCGCAGCCGCGGAAAAACACGTGTACTCCCCGTCAGGGGTCTCCCAGCAACTCCGGCGCCTGGAAGCGGAAGTTGGCCAGCCGCTGCTGCAGCGGCAGGCGCGCGGAATGGTGCCGACCGATGCCGGGCACGTCCTCACGGCGCACACCCGGAGAATCCTGCGCCAGATGGCCGCCGCGGAGGCTGATCTAGCTGAAATCGCAGGGCTCAACCGCGGCAGCCTCACCATGGGAACCTTCCCTACCCTCGGGGGTTCCTTTCTGCCGCTCGTCATCAGCAGGTTCAAAGGGCAATACCCGGCGATCGAGTTGCATGTCCGCAGCAGCCGGTTTGATGACCTGATCGAAATGCTCGAAAACGGCCAGGTGGGTATGTCTCTGCTCTGGGATTACGAATGGAACAGAATCAACCCGGAAGACTTCGCACTCACCACCGTCTTTGAAGACGCCACTGCCCTCATCGTGGGCAAGAATCACAAGCTCGCCCGCCGGAAACAGGTGGATATGGCGGATCTTGCCACCGAGGAATGGATTGTTCGGGAAGAGGAACACCCTGTTGTTGAAGTGCTTCACAGGAGTGCGAAGGCGGCAGGATTCGTGCCCCGGATCGCGTTCCATGCCAATGACTACCAAGAGGCCCAGGCCATGGTCAGCGTGGGACTCGGCATTGCACTTGCGCCGCGAACGGCTGTGGTGAACAAGCATCCCGGCGTCAGCATTGTGTCGCTGGGTGCCAGCGCACCTTCCCGCCGGGTACTCCTGGCGCATCGGCATGACCGGGTGCGGGCAGCGGCAGAAATAGCCTTCCAGGCAACGCTGCTGGAGGTAGCGAAAGATAACAGCGCGGACTTCAAATGATGGTCGCGTGAAACGACGGGGGACCCTTGAGTAAGTACCGGCCACAGTCACGTAAATGGCTATGGATGCTGATCGCGTCCGCTGTCCTCTGCCAGATAGCGCTGAACCTTGCCCGGCCGTTGATTTCCTACAAAGTCCTGGCCTTGGGCGGGGACTCGCTCATCGTCGGCCTGACGTCGGCGTCCTATGCGCTCGTCCCGGTAGCGGCCGCGCTATGGCTGGGCAGGGTATCGGACAGGCGGAGTTCCCTCCGGGGGATCGTCGTCGTGGGGACGTTACTCCTGGCGGCCGGGCCCGTCCTGCTTTCTGCTTCTCCATCACTGCCTGTTGTTGCAGCAGCCAGTGCGGTGCTGGGTCTGGGGCATCTCTGTTTCACGATCGCGGGTCAATCCGCGATCGCCAGGTTCGTCCCCCTCGCCCGTATGGACGCCGCCTTTGGATGGTTTACGGCTTCCTTCTCCTTGGGACAGATGGCCGGGCCGCTGCTGGCGGGCCTCGCTATGGGTGCCGCCGAAGGAGTTCCTTCCGGAGTGAGGCTGGCTGACTCGAATACCGGTCTTCTCATTGCCGGCGCCATCGCCGCGCTCGCCGTTCCCTTCGGATTCGGAACTGGCGTAAAACGGGGACCTCCACACAGGGAGGATGGGAAGCTGCCACCGAGGCCCGGTCGGGACTCGGTGACCTCGCTGCTGCGCTATCCCACCGTGAAGACCAACATGGTGGCAAGCCTGGCACTTTTGGCGACGACGGACATCCTGGTTGCATTCCTCCCTCTGTTGGGCGAGGAGAAAGGGGTTTCCCCTGTTGTCGTCGGCATTTTGCTGGCCACGCGGGCAGCAGCGTCCATCACATCCCGCCTGCTCCTGCCCGTTCTCCTCGTCCGTTGGAGCCGGTCAGGGCTCGTCATCGCAAGCCTTGCCGGCGCAGGAACTACTCTCGCCCTGCTGCCATGGCTGTTCGAACT
>NZ_JAPSHJ010000011.1:0-5510 GCF_031179985.1 Arthrobacter sp.
GGTGCAAAAAGAGAACCTGGACCGCAGCCTCAAAGGCAACCTGTGCCGCTGTACCGGCTACCGCTCCATCGAGGATGCGGTGTGCGGGCACGAAGGGCATCCTGAGCCGGGAGCTCAAACCTCAGGCGTCGGCGGCAGGGAACAGCCCGATCCCCGGCCAGGACAGCTCGGCGATGACGCTCCCGCGCCCGCCAGCCTGGGAGTGGTCACCGGTTCCGCCCCGTACACACTTGATGTCCCGCCCGGGGAACTCCAGGGCCTCCTTCACCTGAAGCTGCTTCGTTCCCCGCACGCCCACGCCCGCGTCCTGAACATTGACGCAACTGCTGCTTTGCAGATTCCGGGGGTGGTGGCGGTCCTCACGCATGAGGACGCGCCGGAACAGTTGTTCTCAACTGCCCAGCATGAGCTCTACACCGACGACCCTGATGACACCCGTGTCCTGGATGATGTGGTGAGGTTCATCGGGCAGCGGGTGGCCGCCGTCGTCGCCGATTCTGTGAACGCAGCGGAAGCCGGAACTCGCGCCCTGAAAGTCGAGTACGAGGTCCTGGCAGCGGTCTTCACGCCGGAGGACGCTCTCCTCCCCGGGGCGCCGGTTCTCCACGGCGAAAAGGATGCTGACTCCTCGCGCATAGCCCGTCCGCTTCAAAACGTGGCGGCCGAGCTGCACTCGGAGCTCGGCGACCCTGCCGCTGGATTCGCCAAGGCTGACTTCATCCACGAACATACGTACCGGACCCAGCGGGTGCAGCACGTCGCCATGGAGACGCACGCCTCCATTGCCTCCTTCGACGACGACGGCCGCCTCACCGTCCGCACCTCCAGCCAAGTTCCATTCCTGGCACGCCGTACCCTGGCACGTGTCTTCGGCTTGCCGCAGGAGCAGGTGCGGGTGGTAGCCGGGCGGGTGGGAGGAGGCTTCGGCGGCAAGCAGGAAGTCCTGACCGAGGACATTGTGGCGCTCGCGGCCCTGAAGCTCCGGCGGCCGGTGCAGCTTGAGTTTACGCGGACGGAACAACTCACCTCCTCCACCGTCAGGCACCCGTTCACCGTCCACCTCAAGGCCGGTGCCACCAGCGACGGGGAACTGACAGCCCTGCAACTGAAGGTCCTGACGAACACGGGCGCGTACGGCAATCATGCCCCCGGCGTCATGTTCCACGGCTGCGGCGAATCCCTCGGCGTGTACAAGTGTGGCAACAAGAAGGTGGACGCTCAGGCCGTCTATACAAACACAGTTCCTTCAGGCGCGTTCCGCGGGTACGGGCTGAGCCAGATGATCTTCGCGATTGAATCGGGCATGGATGAACTGGCCATCGGGATCGGAATGGATCCCCTGGAGTTCCGCAGCCTGAACATGGTCCGGGAGGGGGACCTGATGCTCTCCACCCATCCTGAGCCCCAGGAGGATGTGCATTACGGCAGTTACGGCCTGGACCAATGCATCCGCCTGGTGCAGGGCGCTCTTGACCGCGGCCGTGAACGCTACCGGACCGCCGGGCTGGAGGACGCCGGGCCTGACTGGGTTACCGGCGAGGGATCGGCTATCTCCATGATTGATACCGCGCCGCCTCGCGGGCACTTTGCCCACTCCGTCGTAAGGCTCCTCCCGGACGGCACCTATGCCGCCGACGTCGGCACCGCAGAATTTGGCAACGGCACCTCCACCGTCCACGCCCAGCTCGCGGCAACAGCACTGTCCACCACTTCCACCCGCGTTACCATCCGGCAATCGGACACGGATCTGGTGCCACATGATTCAGGGGCCTTCGGCTCCACGGGAACGGTTGTTGCCGGCAAGGCGACCCTCGCCGCCGCGGAGGACCTCGCAGTGCGGATTCGTGCCTTCGCCGCCGGAATCCGGCGGGTCCAGTCCTCCGGCTGCGTCCTGGAGGGGGATTCGGTGATCTGCGAAGGAGCCAGAGTTCCGCTGACTGAAATTTACGACGCCGCTGCCCAGGCCGGCGTCGAGCTCTCGGCTGATGGGCAGTGGGGTGGTACCCCACGTTCTGTGGCCTTCAATGTCCATGCCTTCAGGGTGGCCGTCAACACCGGCACGGGTGAGCTGCGCATCCTGCAAAGCGTGCAGGCTGCCGACGCCGGTGTGGTGGTCAATCCCAGGCAGTGCCGCGGCCAGATCGAAGGCGGTATAGCGCAGGCTCTTGGTGCAGCCCTGTATGAGGAGGTGCAGGTGGACGATGCCGGTCGGGTCACCACGGATACTCTCCGGCAGTACCACATCCCCACCTTTGCGGACGTGCCGCGAAGCGAGGTCTACTTCGCTGATACCAACGACCAGCTGGGGCCGCTGGGAGCGAAATCCATGAGCGAGAGCCCGTTCAATCCCGTTTCTCCGGCCCTTGCCAATGCGATCAGGAATGCCACGGGAATCCGCTTCGGGGAGTTGCCGATTCGCCGGGACCGGCTGTACCTGCGGATGAAGGAAGCGAGCCCCCGCTCCGATAACTCCGGCGGCGGTTACTAGCCAGAGTTGGAGTCAATCTGTAAGTGTGAGCCCATGAGTATCGATCTTGAGGAGCTTTATCGCGACCTGCATGCCAATCCGGAGCTTTCGTTCCAAGAAGTCCGGACGGCTGAAATCGCCGCTGGGCATCTGGTTGATCTGGGCTTCAAAGTACACCGTAACGTGGGCAAGACGGGTGTGGTTGGCGTCCTGGAGAACGGTCCTGGTCCCGTTGTCCTTCTCCGCGCAGACATGGATGCCCTTCCTGTCAAAGAAGCAACGGGTCTGGACTACGCCAGTGAGGTCATCGGGGTGGACCATGAGGGCAGGGAAGTGCCGGTGATGCACGCCTGCGGACACGATGTTCACGTCACCTGCCTGGTTGGAGCGGTGGAAATCCTGGCTGCCCGGCATGAAGAATGGCAGGGAACTCTCATCGCGGTGTTCCAACCGGCTGAAGAATGGGGTGGGGGCGCACAGACAATGGTGGCGGGCGGGCTTTACGACCTGGTCCCTAAGCCTGATGTGGTTCTGGGACAGCACGTGGCACCGTTTCCGGCCGGGTGGTTCGGCATACGTCCCGGGGTCCTCATGGCATCGGCCGATTCCCTCAGCATCACACTGCATGGCAAGGGAGGGCACGGATCACGTCCCGAAACCGCCGTTGACCCGGTCCTTTTGGCCGCTGCCGCAACAATCCGGCTACAGGGGATCGTCTCACGTGAACTCGCTCCCAGCGATGCTGCTGTAGTCACCGTTGGGCAGATCCACTCCGGAACAAAAAACAACATCATCCCAGAGACTGCCTCTTTGGGTCTTAGCATTCGCTCCTTCAGCAATGCGACGAGGGACAAGATTCTTGGTTCCATTGAACGTATTGTGCGCAGCGAAGCCACAGCCTCAAATGCTCCCATCGAGCCGGAGTTCCACTATGAAGAGCACCTCCCGCTAACTGTCAACGACGAAGCCGCCGCAGCAAAGATTACTTCCGCATTCCAGCAGAAGTTCGGGCCCGGGAAGGTCATTAACCCGGGGGCCGTTTCGGCTAGTGAGGATGTTGGAATGCTGGCACAGGCTGCCGGCGCACCGCTGGTCTTTTGGTTTCTTGGTGGAGCTGACCCTTCATTGCCATCCTTCAAGGAGTGGGCCGAAAGCGGCAATATGCCGGAGGACATTCCTTCAAACCATTCGCCCTATTTTGCCCCGAGTATCCAACCCACGCTGAGCCTTGGTACGGAAGCGCTCGTGACGGCTGCCCGCGCTTATCTGGGTGGGTCCGCGGCCAAGGATCATTAGCCTATATTCCGCCGGCAAATCGTCTCTACTGTTGGGATGCCTCGTGGTTGCCTTCTTGTTCATTGCGTACCTGCTCCTGCAGTTGCTTGGCAGTAGGCGCATCAAGCACCGACCGAATGCTCAAAAACGATCGCTTATGAAGAGGGTTTGGCTATTCCTTCAAGGGGGAGCGCTCACGGTGACCCTTCTTGTGACGTGAGACAGTTAGTGCCTTGTCCGTCCTGGGCGGACGAGATTTGTTGCAGGTGGCGGCGCAAACTGGAGGCCAGCACACCAGCAGCCTCAAGTTCCTCGGGTGTAAGAGCATAAAGTAGTGGTGGACGAGGCGGAGGTGCGGTGCCGGTGAGCTGCGGAATGTCCGGGCTCCGTCGTCGGTCAGCTCGATTTCTGCCCCACGGCTGTCATTGCCTGAGCGGTGCCGCCTGATGAGTCCACCGTTTTCCATACGGCCGAGGTGGTGCGACAGACGGCTCCGTTCCCAGCCGATCTGTTCGGCAAGCACAGAGGACCGCAGCCGATGGTCGTCAGCCTCGCTCAAGGCCAGGAGTACTGCATAGTCGCCCGGAGAAACGCCGGACGTGGACTGCAGGCCTGAGGCCAAAGCCTGCTGCAGTGCCTGGTCCGTCTCAATGTACTCGCGCCACACTCCCAGTTCGGCAGCGGTAGGGCTCCGCCTGGCACGTCTCTTGGTTTCGTTCATCGCCCATCCACCCTTTGCGTGACATGGCAACACAAGGCGCAGTGATTGACACGTCAAAGACTCTATTGACATTTTCAACTTGGAATCCATGTGAGAGTCGAGAACTGGATGCAACCAAACTCTTTGTTTCCAGTAGAGAAGTGATGTTCGGTCACCTTCTCTAAATCAGACCGGACGGGCGGTTCTACTAGTCAATAATGACCAGCTCGTTGAATTGTGGATGGGGAGTTTCGGTCTGCAGCCGGGGTTCCTCAGACCGCGGCGGATTTCTCTCTAAAACGACCTGTCGGCCCCCGTGGGGATGCCACCCGCTCGGTGGCCGTCGCAGCCGTCACCCGCCACGCTGCGGCCGGTCGCCTCCGATTCGGCGGCCAATGAGCTGAAGCTCCTGACCGAATACCGGGATGAATTGGTCAGGTCAAGAGGGCATCCCTCTGGCCCTCTGAAATCCCCATGCAGGGGCTCGGTATCGGACAGCAGATCGGCTGGCTGGCTGCGGGGCTCTCCGAAAACAAGCGGCAGGCCAGTGCCGGCCGAGGGTCACAAGATTCAGTCATGGCGGGGGAGAGGCTCAGCATTGCACCTCGGGCCCACGTGTAGCGCGGCCCAGGCGCCGTCTCACGAAGAATGTGTGGCCGCGGCGAGGCTGGCTGTGATGGCCCGGAGCTGGGCTAGAACGGTTCTTACGTTCGCTCGTTCGAGGGTTTCGGGACGGGCGAGGCAGTCGATGTGCCGGCCGGGTCCATGGCGGGAAATCGGTCGGAGGACCAGGTCTGGGTGATGCTTGATGTCGGTGGTGTAGCGGGGCATCAAGGCGATGCAGTCGCTGGCGGCGATCACGGCAGCGGCAACGAAGAACTCGTTGATCCGGTGAGCGATGCGTGCTTCAGTACCTCCGATTCCCGCGATTTGCTGGATCGCGTTCTCGAGGGGGAATCCCCGGTGGACTGCTACCCAGGTTTCTCCGTGGAGGTCTTCTGGCGTGATGAAGTCCTGGGCTGCCAGCCGGTGGTCCTTACTGATAACGAGGTCCAGGGGTTCGAACAG
>NZ_JAPSHJ010000011.1:5610-43196 GCF_031179985.1 Arthrobacter sp.
CGTTCTCGAGGGGGAATCCCCGGTGGACTGCTACCCAGGTTTCTCCGTGGAGGTCTTCTGGCGTGATGAAGTCCTGGGCTGCCAGCCGGTGGTCCTTACTGATAACGAGGTCCAGGGGTTCGAACAGGAGCGGTTCGACGCGCACCGATCCTGGCCACGGTGGACTGCCGGTTAGGCGGTGTGCGATGACGAGGTCGTGATGCTGGGTGAGGGCGGGGAAGCTTTCCTGGGCCACATCGAAGTCGCTGAGGGCAATACCGGGCTGGGTTGGGGCGTTCACCTTGGCCAGCAGCGGGGGAAACAGTGCCAGCGCGGCACTGTGGAAGGCCGTAACCGATACATGCCCCTGGGGTTCACTCCGGAACTGTGCGACCGCCTGCTCTGCCCGTTCAAGTGCCACCTCCACATCCACAGCTGCCGCGGCCAGGGCGCGGCCGGCATCCGTCAGTGCGGTCCGTCGTCCGTCTTTGAAGGTCAGCGGGGCAGCCGTGCGGCGCTGCAGGGCGGTGAGCTGCTGGGAAACGGATGAAGGGGTGACGTGAAGGGCTGCGGCGACAGCGGCGATACTGCCCCTGTCACCTAACTCCCTCAAAGCGCGCAGCTGTCCAAGTTCCATTAGTCCAAACTAATGTATAACGAGCGAAAATGGCCCCTAGTGCTAATGTCTGGGCCCGGGGAATGATAGGCCGGTGCGTACTTTCCTTGAGAGGTTCCGGGTTGATCTTCTGCTGCTTCTGGTAGCCGTTTCCTGGGGATCGACCTACTTCGTGGCTAAGGAGCTGGTCTCCGCGGACATGGTGCTGGCCCTGCTCGCTTCGCGGATGCTGCTTGCCGCCGGGGTCATGGCTGCAATCGCGGGGGTGAGGCGGAAGTGCGTGGCCCGTACAGAGTTGCTCGCCGGCATGCCAATCGGGGTGCTGCTTGCGGCCGTCTTCGCGTTCGAAACCTTCGGGATCGCGCATACCTCGGCAACGAATGCAGGGCTCATCATCAGCCTTACGATGGTTTTCACCCCGATCCTTGAGTCCGTCCTGTCCCGCCGGCCGCTACCCGGCACATTCTTTGCAGCCGCCATACTGGCGGTTACAGGGGTAGTTCTCCTCGCCGGCAACGGCACACTGGACCCGCCCAGCGTGGGAGATCTGCTGGTGGTGGGCGCCGCGATTGTCCGGGCTGTGCACGTTGTCTCCATGCACAAACTCACCGGCGGCAAAGCCATGGATTCGCTGAACCTCACGACCGTGCAGTTGGGCACCTGCGCGCTTCTCTTCACGGCTGGTTCGTTCGTTTACGGGGATTCCGTCCCTTACTACCTCTCCCGGTTGGATCCCCGGCAGGGGGCGATGCTCCTTTATCTGGTACTCGTCTGCACGGTGTTCGCGTTCTTCATTCAGATTTGGGCGGTCAGGCGAACTTCTCCATCGCGTGTCAGCCTCCTACTAGGGACAGAGCCGGTCTGGGCGGCATTCATCGGAATAGTCATCGCCCACGACATCATCGGAATCGTGGGCTATTGCGGCGTTGCCCTCATTCTCGCCGGAACTGCCTGGGGACGCTCCGTGGAACAGCGGCACCGCGTGAAAGAGCGGGAGCCGCAACCTGCCTCCTCAAAGCCCGAGGAGGCGATCCCGGGAAAGGAAAATGCAAGGCCCGGCTTTCCCTCCATACCACTCGTCCCTGGCCAGTCCGGTAAATTGCGAGCATGATTCACATTGAGCGCGACGACCCCACGCGCTGGGACGTCCACCAACTCCTCAGCGAACACTTGGCAGACATGTTCGCTACATCCCCTGCCGAAAGCGTGCACGCGTTGGACCATTCAGCACTGTCCGAAACCTCCATCACGTTCTGGACAGCCCGTGAAAACGGTGAACTCCTGGGATGCGGCGCCCTGAAAATCCTCGATTCCGCAGATACCACTAGAGAGCAAACCTCGGCACAGTATGGCGAAATCAAGTCCATGCGGACCACGGCCAGTGCGCGGGGTCGGGGCGTAGCAACCCTCATGCTCAGGCACATCGTGGACGAAGCCCGGCGCCGCGACTACCAGCGCATTTGCCTGGAAACAGGGACCGAAGAGTATTTCGCCCCGGCACGTCGCCTATACATCCGGAACGGTTTCATCGAATGCCCGCCGTTTGCGGAGTACACCACAGACCCAAACAGCGTCTTCATGGAACTTCGCTTCTAAATCTCCCGACCCGTTCAAACGCCCAAACCCGACGAAAGAGGACCCCTCTGTGATCACAGTGCACCTTCGATACGAGATCAATGCCAACAAGCTCGCTGACTTTGAAGAGTACGGACGGCGGTGGATCCATCTGGTCAACAGGCTGGGCGGAGAGCATCACGGCTACTTCCTTCCCAGCGAAGGTGACAGCGACGAGGCCTTCGCCCTGTTCACATTTCCCTCGTTCGCGGACTACGAGAAGTACCGGTCAGCGGCGGCAGCGGACCCCGAGTGCATCGAGGCAGTTCAATTCGCAACTCAAACAGATTGCATCCGAAGGTACGAGCGACGATTCCTCTCACCCATGTTCGAATAGCCGACCAATGCAACGGGCAACGGAGTGCCAACGGGCGTCTCAAACCGGGTTCCTCATTCCAGGCCCTGCGGAGCGGCGTTGGTGACTCTGCAATGACGAACATACCCAATAGTGCTCCGACGATCGCTCCGTCACCCCGCCAGTAAACAGGCCGGCGGCGAGACCGACGGCCATCATCACTGCGTACGCGACACGGACTTGGCGGAAAAATTCCCCGGCCGGACGAGGGTAGCGATAGTCACTCGGTCTTTCCGGGGGCGAAGTCATGACTTCGATGCTTTGAAGACGCGTTTTTCTTCCATCTGGTGTGTAGTGAAGCTATCCGAATTTCGGCTCCAGAATAGGCTGGAGCACCTTTCGAGGGAGCCGTAGGCCCTTTCTTTGAGTGCTTCTTCAGAGGACACATCAGGGAGTGGGCGGAGGTTTCCGCCACGGTGCGCAATCGACTCGGGCATGGGTTGGCGATGCCCGAAGGCCAGTCGCAGGACTATGTCCTGCTCGCGAACGTGCTGGACGCCTCCAGGAACGCATCCATCACCGACCTGATAGAAGGGGCGACGCTGCGGGAAATGAAGCGGCTGCAGCGCAAGTACAACCGCGGTAAGAAGTGGTCGGGGGTCCCGGTCGGAGCACTCCGACCGGGCAGATGCACCCGCGAAGAAATCCAACACCGGAACGAGGACAAATAACCATGGGCCAGTGAGCAAGGACATCGAGCAAATGCCGGCAACGGAACCGGAAAAGCCCAGGTTCCCCAAGCTGCTGACTCTCGCCCAGGTCACGGAGATCCTGAACGTTGGCATGCCCGCACTCCGCTTTTTGCTGTCCTCAGCCGAGCTGCGCGGCGCGCAGCTCGGCGGCCGCCGTTGTCTTGTTCAGGCAACTGGCTCGACTCCATTTTTGCCCGGAGTTCGTGGGCAGTGGGTCTGACGCCGGTGATTGGTTTCTGTGCGGTTCGTGAGGATCGTTGGGCCCCGTTGGGTAGCCTTTGGGACGTGATCTTCTGTGGGAGCCCACGGGAACGGGCCCTTTTCCGCGGCCCTCTGACTGCCCGAAACGCTAGGCTTTGGGAGTGCTTCCCAACATGACACCTAGGCTGAAGTTCCGTCAGATGACCCCAGCAGACCTCGACAGCATGAGCTCTCTCCTCGGTGATCCACTCGTAATGACCTATTACCCCGCGCCAAAATCCCGCGACGAAGCCGCGAAATGGATAGCGTGGAACGAAGTCAACTATGCCGAGCATGGCTATGGGCTTTGGATCGTGGAAACGCACGAGGGCACATTCCTTGGTGACTGTGGTCTCACTTGGCAGAAGGTGAACGGACGCTCCGAGCTAGAAGTTGGTTATCACCTGCGCCCCGAGTTCCAAGGGCTTGGTTATGCCACCGAGGCGGCTGCGGCATGCAGAGATTTTGCCCGCGTTGTATTGCAGGTTCCGCAGCTCGTCGCCATCATTCACCCAGATAACGCTCCCTCGCGTCGGGTGGCCGAAAAGATCGGCATGCAACACATCGAGGACGACTACGGCAGTGATCTCGCACTCCGATCGGTACTCGCAGTCCAACTGACCGACTGACAGGTCTTCGCCTTTCCAATCCTGCTGGAGTCCGGCTGTGGCGGCGACGCTAAGGTGTTTTGGTGATGGCAAAGACAGAAACCTTGACCGGAAATGTTCAGATCAGGCTGCTGAGTTCATACGACGCCGACCTCCTGTCGACAGCCTACGAGCTAAATAAGGAGCATCTTGCTCCTTGGGAGCCGGCCAGGTCCGCAGATTTTTTCACCGCAGCAGGCCAAGCCGCAGTCATAGCAGCAAAGCTCGATCTCTACACAGCTGGTTCGGAGATCCCTTGGGTGTTGCTGGATGAAGGTCGTATTATCGGGGCCGTGACCTTGACCGGCATCGTACGTGGCCCCTTCCTTAGCGCCCACATTGGGTACTGGGTCGAGGGTGCCTCAAACGGCCGGGGAATTGCCTCAGCAGCGGTTGCCTTCGCCGTCGAAACAGCAAAGAGGGATTTGGGTCTCCATCGTTTGCAGGCAGCGACTCTTAAACACAACCTAGCCTCAAAGAAGGCGCTCAAGCGTTCCGGCTTTGAGCAAATAGGCTACGCACCGGCTTACTTGAAAATCGCAGGCAGGTGGCAAGATCACGTGTTGTACCAACGTCTCCTCTACTGACGAGCACCGCTGGATTGGACAATTGTTGGCGTAGTCAAATCCCAGCTGCCGTACCTGGAGCAGGCACTAATCGGCCAGGTGCCGCCATCCCCACTTCTTTGAAGGCGTGCCGGCTTGGCGAGACATACTGCCGCGCGATGTATTGCGTATGTACGAAGGTCCACGCATCTGCGGGCGTGGAACCGTCATCTGGGTGAAACCTTCTAGTTGGCCTACGCCTGAGGAGGACCAAGGTCGCTTTAGCCGATGGCTCGAGACTGGATAGCACTGCGTCCGGCCGTCCCTTTCGTACTTCCGTACGTCGAACGCTGAACGAACGCCCGCCGGGCACCTAGCCTGCCTCATTGGCGACGGATCAGTCGCGGGTCTGTCGCAACATTGCAGGTGAAGCTTCTGCCGGTCGCCGAGCCACTACCATTGCGTCAAGCATTGTCGTAGCCGTGAGGAGCGTTTAGGTCAGGGGAGTGAGTGCGCAGAGCTTTGTATCGGAAGACAGGTCTGCCAGAACCAGGTTCAGTTCTCGCACGCGTTTGTTTGTTTCCTGCACGAGAGCTTTTTGCAGGGCGCTCCACTGTTCGATTGTTGGCTCACCGGTTTCGGGTAGGAGCTCGAGAAGCGTCTTGATGTCGTGAACGGAAAGCCCGACGCGTTGGGCGACACGGATGACTTTGATGCGGCATGCGTCGCCCGGGGTGAATCTGCGCTGGTTCCCGGGGGTGCGTTCGGCAGTGATCAGGCCGCTGTCCTCGTAAAAGCGCACAGCGGATGCGGAGACGCCACTGTCCCGAGCCAGATCACTGACTGTCACTGATGCGCGGGTCTCTGTCGTGGAGCTCATGGAGCACTTCCCTCAACCGGTTTGACTTCAACTTATGTTGAAGTTTTAGCGTACAGGAATGACAACACAGCAGCCTCCCGCACTCGGCAGGACGACGGCGTCGAGGGTGACCTGGGTGTTACTGGTATCCAGTACGCTGACGGTGATGGCTGGGGCGACGATTTCCCCGGCGCTTCCAGCGATGAACACTCACTTCGCGGCCGCAGGCAATTCGCAGGTCCTGATTCGACTGGTGTTGAGCATCACCGCGCTGGCGATCGCGGTGTCTGCTCCTTTCGTAGGCGGATTAATTACCCGCTTTGGAGCGAAACGCGTACTTCTCACGGGCGCGATCGTCTATGCGGTCGCGGGTTCCTCCGGGCTTGCGATCGACAGCTTGATTGTTCTGCTGGCCTCCCGGTTCATCTTAGGTATGGCTGTTGCCTGCGTGATGGTCGCCAGCATCACTTTGATCACTGACTGGCATGCGGGCACATCCAGGAACAAGGTGTTGGGCACACAGGCCGCTTTCTCAGGGCTCGGCGGTGTCGTCTTTCTGTCTCTCGGCGGCTTTCTCGCGGAGATGAGCTGGCGTGGACCTTTCGCGATTTATCTTCTTGCCATGCCGATCGCCGTCCTCGTCGCACTGTTTGTAGAAGAAAAGACACCCGGATCCCCCTCTTTTGCGCCCATCACGGCCTTGTCTATTGAGTCAGCTCGAGAGCGGAAAGGGGTCCTCGGACAGAGGAGCTTCGTGATCGCCTTGTTTGGTCTGGCGTTCGCCTCACAGGTCATTTTTTACACCATCCCGACCCAACTGCCGTTTCATCTTCAGAACATCGCCGGTTCAGGGGCGGTCATTGCCGGTTTCATCATCGCGTGGATGGTCGCCGTTCAGTCCGGGGCCAGCCTGACGTACCGTTTCGTCGCGCCGATCGGAAACCGTCTCACGGCCCTCATCAGCTTCACGCTTATCGGAGCAGGCCTGATCATCCTCGGAATGGCGAACACACTTCCCGTGTCCATCCTCGGTCTGACCATTACAGCGCTTGGCACAGGCCTGGTTATGCCGAATCTCAATTCATGGGTTGCATCCACGGCGCGAGGTAAGGGCAAAGCACAGGCATTCGGAGGGCTCACATCCGCCATGTTCGCCGGTCAGTTCCTCTCTCCTGCCCTGGCACAACCTCTCATCATCGAGGGCAACGTCTCTTTCGTTTATATCGCTGCCGGGATCCTGTCAGCCGTCATCGCCAGCTGCCTCCTGCTCCGCATCGGGCAACCAACCACACCATCACACAAAAACCAGTCCGCACCCATACCGGACCATTCCACCACCGCCACCACACCAGGAGCCTCTTAATGATTCGCACCGCCATCATCATCGGCAGTTCCCGTCCCGGCCGCCTCTGCCCCTCCGTCGCTTACTGGCTCCACCGGCTGGCTGAGCAACGAGGCGACGCCCTGTATGACGTTGTGGATGTCGCGGATTTCAACCTGCCCCACCTCGACGAACCAGTACCAGCAGCCATGGGGCCCAATTACACGCACGACCACACACGTACCTGGTCCTCAACAATCGCCTCTTACGACGCCTATGTGATCGTCACCCCCGAGTACAACCACTCAATCCCCGGGGTCTTGAAGGACGCCATCGACTACCTGTACACGGAGTGGCACGACAAGGCCATCGGATTCGTCGGCTACGGATTGGCCGGCGGCACGCGGGCCGTAGAACACCTCCGCTGCATCGCAGGAGAACTCCAACTCGCGGACGTTCGCGCCCAGGTGGGACTCTCCCTCTTTACTGACTTCACCGACCGCGTCCAGTGCACTCCGGCAGAACATCACGAAGCCACTGCCACCACCATGCTCGATCAGGTCACCGGGTGGGCCACCGCACTCCAAGCTTTACGGCAGAACAAAATCCAAACCCGCGACACCGTCACCGCCTAGCTCTACGCGCAACTTCCAATACCCGGTGACCGAACCCCTCAAACTCTTGGCTGTGAGCATCTGGGACTCCTCAATGATTGGCTTCGATACGGAGACAACCGGCACCGACCGCCGGCCATCTCTGCCTCGGAGTAAGCGGGCCATTGAATGCCCGACCGATGGCCGCGCTTCGGTGCTCGACGTCGTCGAAGGTTGCGCCCTCCTCTACGAGCCGCAGCATCTCGCGGCAGCGTAGTTCCAAAACGTGCCCGTAAGCCGGTCGATCAGCGTGCCGCTGAAGGCCGCTGACCAGATCCAAGTGATGCCGGGGCTGGGCTATGTACGTATGACCCGCTCGGTGAAATGAACGATGAGGGGGCGCTAACAGCAACTGCCGGCGGGGACAACGCGGCATGCCCTATGTCGGAAGCACGTTTCATCAGGCGCCAAGGCTGCCGACGTCAGAAAACGACCGATTTTGAACAGCTGCGATCCGCCTCTCGATTCCTACGCCAAAGACTGCTAAGGCGGTGTCACAACTCATGTCCGCAAACAGGAGGTTTCAAAACCCTGTCGACATTTGATAGCGCTAACGCCTCCTGAAGCAAGCCTGAGTTAGCCAGAGCTGAACAAGCATCTATAGTCGCATTATGGAACAACGCACACTAGGTAAAACCGGTCAGAAGGTCTCCGTTATCGGCCTCGGAACATGGCAGCTCGGCGCCGACTGGGGCAACGTCGATCCCGCCCAGGCCCAGACCATCCTCGCCGCCTCGGCGGAAGCCGGAGTCACTTTTTTCGATACCGCTGACGTATATGGCGATGGCCGCAGCGAGCAGGCCATCGGCGCTTTCCTCGGTGACAATCCGGGGCTGGACATTACCGTGGCAACCAAGATGGGCCGCCGCCTGGATCAGCTGCCCGAAAACTACAACCTGGCCAACTTCCGGGAGTGGACGGACCGGTCGCGGCGGAACCTGGGTACGGATTGCCTGGATCTGGTCCAGCTGCATTGCCCGCCCACCGCCGTGTACAGCAACGCCGAAGTTTACGACGCGCTCGACACACTGGTGGCAGAAGGAGCGATTCGCAACTACGGTGTCAGCGTCGAACGCGTGGACGAAGCCCTGGAGGCCCTGCGTCACGAGGGAACCGCAACCGTTCAGATCATCCTGAACGCCTTCCGACTCAAGCCGCTAGACGCCGTGCTTCCTGCCGCCCAGGCGGCCGGAGTTGGCATCATTGCCCGCGTGCCCCTCGCGTCCGGATTGTTGTCCGGCAAGTACACGCTGGACACGAAGTTTGCCAAGGATGACCACCGAAACTTTAACCGCTCCGGCGATTCGTTCGACGTCGGCGAGACCTTCTCGGGAGTGAACTACGAACGGGGCCTTCAGGCGGTAAGGGAGTTTGAGGAGCTGGTGCCTGACGGCGTCAGCACCGCCCAGGCGGCTCTTGCCTGGGTCGCGGCCCAGGACGGGGTGAGCACCGTAATCCCCGGTGCCCGCAACGTGGAGCAGGCTCGCGCCAACGCAGAGGCTGCCAGTGTCCCGGGCATCGACGCCACGTTCGACGTCGGCGTCCACGAAATCTATGACCGCTACTTCCGCGAAGCCATTCACCCGCGCTGGTAGGAGCTGGCAGTTCAGGCATCCGCTTGCAGCAGGTGCAACTGGTCCGGGGTGTCGAGGTCCTCGCCCCCGGACTGGTCGCTGCAATCCACGAGGTCGATCAGCCCTGGGTTGGCCTTGAGGAACAGCCGGGCTCCCGCATCATCGCTTGCGGATCCTGCCGCCGCCTCCCTGAGCGAGGAGTCCAGCAGCAAGGGATGCCCGCGGGTGAGTTCCCCGCCCGGATCTCTGTACGCCGCGGCAGTGACCCGGCCTGGACGGTGGCGTGAGATCAGCCTCGCTACCGATTCGGAGGTGAGTCCGGGCTGATCCACGAGAGCTATCAGCACGTGATCCGAAGGTTGTATGGATTGCATGCCGAGCCGGAATGAGCCGCCCATTCCGGACCCCCACTCCGCGTTCACCACCACCTTGTGCCGCTCCAGATCCACCTTGGCCAGTACCCTGGCTGCGTCGGCCCCCAGAATCACCACAACCTCGCGGCACCCACCGTGCCGGAGCACGTCGGCCAGGATCTCCACTAAGGTGCGGCCGCGGAAAGGAAGGAGAGCCTTGGGCCCCAGTCCCAAACGAGAGCCCGAGCCTGCCGCGAGCAGCACACCAGTGGTGGGCCCGGTATCAGTCCCACCTGTCGCCCAAGGGTCCGCCACGCTGGGCTCCTGTCCATTGGGGATGCTCATAGGACCACCATAAGCGCGCAGGGTTCGGGTTGGTCGGCACCTGTCACCTCTCATTGGGGCTGCAGTTTTCGTAACAAATCCCACGGGCGCTCAAAAAGTTTTGGCAGCCCGTCTCTCCTCAGTCGTTTTTGCCCTCGGTCGTGCGAAGTGACGCTGCGTAGCGTTGGTGCCATACTCCGGCGGAAAGCGCCCTTTCGGACTCACCATAAAGGCCCTGAGCGTCCCCCCGCGACGAACGTCTTACGCAGTGTTTCCCTGCATTTCCGCCGCGCAGAATTCCGTTGATGAGTTCAAGAGACGACGCCGTTGCGTCGCGTTTCCCACACCGTGGCTGTGCTGAGGGTCCATGGCTATGAAACCAGGGCCAAACAGCGTTGATCCGCTGATTTTCCACGGCAGCTTTCCACAGCCTTCGGGTCCCGAGCTTAGCCTGGGGGCATTATCTGAAGGGTCCCTCACGAACAGCCAGCCCGGAGCGTCAGAGCGGAAGCAAGGCTGAGAGGTCGGCCCGCAGCCCGGAGGCAGCTACCCTGCCGGCGTCTACCGCATCCGCCCAGCTCAGCTGTCCGGTAACCATGGCCAGCCAGGTGGCGGCGTCGCACTCGATCACGTTGGGGGGAGTGCCGCGCGTGTGGCGGGGCCCCTCCACGCACTGGGTGACGCCGAAGGGCGGAACCCGAACTTCCACTGAATTTCCCGGTGCGCGGGCGGTGACCTCCTCAAGCGAGTACCTCACCGCCGTCGCTGTTACTGTCCTGGGGACTGCGGCAGGGGAATTGTTAGAGTCCGACGACGCCGCGCTGGCTTCCAGCCAGACGGCAAGTGCCGCACGGCCCTCGTCCAGCGGAATGCGTCGCCGGGATACAGCCATTTCTGGGCTCCTGCAGGGTCAAAAGCTGATGTACGAAGGGCGGTTCAACCATACGTCAGATTCGTGCACCCAGGATTCCGTCCCACAACACGGATGCGGGTTGTGAGCTGAATTGAGCTATCAGGAAGGGGATGCAAGCTCACCATCGGCACCGCCCTTCAGATACCCGCAGGCCTCCGCTTGTCCAAAAAGCAGCAAACAGAATGGCGGGAATCCACCCGACAGTACCTGGCACGGGCTAAACACGTGCTGGCATCGCAAAGCGAGCTTCGGCAGGAATCGGATCCCTTTTAATGCGGCCGCTCAAGAAAAATGACGGAAAGAAGCCCCGAAGCGCCGGCGTTTTGTAAGGCGGGATCCGTCAAGTACTGTTCGAGCATTCCGTCGTGCGATGGACAAGAATTGAGAGGGGAACTATGAGCGGCGTGAGTGAAATTCAAGACCCGGTTGTGCAAAGCCAGGAAGACATGGAGGCGGACGCCTTGCGGGAGGGCCTGGGTCAGAAATACAGGCGTTCATCCATCATTATTGGCATCGTCGGTTTGTTCGTGTTCGGTATTGCTGCGGGAGTGGTGGCTTTTATCATGGCACGCAAAGCTGAGGCCCATGGCGTTGCGGCAACTGCCGGTAAAGTCCTCGCGGCATTCGACCTTATCAGCGGGATCATCGCCTATACCGTTTTCGTTTCGCTAACGAAGTAGCTGAACCTCAGTCCAGGAGTGCTGAAACAGCGTGGCCAAGCCGGATCTTGCCCACAGGACGGCCGCCGCCCATCACAGGTTCCACCACCTTTTCCAGCACACTGGAAACTCCCGGAATGTCCACGGCCCCGGCGGCTGCCAGGACAGTGAGGCCCACCAGAGTGGTTGCGCGGAGGTTCCCGTCGAGGATCTTGATGGCAACGGAAACGCCCTGTGATGTGGCCATCACCAGGACGCCCTCTGCACCAATCTTGGCGATGATTTCCAGTTCATCCATCACGATGGTGTTCGCTTCGCCCCGCCCCTGGACAGCCCAGGGATAGTCGAGCATGGAGGTGGCAATCGTGGCGGCCCGGGCGTTCGAGCTTTTGTCCCCGGGAGCTTTGGCGAGCATCGAAAAGGCGCGCGCCAGCCCTGTCAGTGAGATGGCCGCAACAGGGGCTCCGCAGCCATCAATGCCGAGGTGCGCGATGCGTTCACCGGAGTATTCCTCGATGACGGATCGGATGCGTTGCTGCAGGGGATGGTTGGGCTCGAGGTAGCTGTGGATGTCCCAGCCGTTCTCCGTGCAAGCCCACAGGAACGAGGCATGCTTTCCGGAACAGTTATGGGCCAGCTTTGAGATGCCTTGGTCTGAACGGACCAGCCAGTTCCGTGCTGTTTCATCCTGCGGCCAGGCGCCGGGGCACTGGAGGTTCTCCTCTTTGAGGCCTGCTGCCTTGAGCATGCCTTCCACCACATCCATATGGTCCAGGGAGCCGGTGTGGCTTCCGCAGGCAAGGGCCACCTGCGCGCCGCGCAGAGGGACCCCGGACTGCATGACTGCCAGCGCCTGCAACGGCTTGAGCGAGGAGCGCGCATAGATGGGTGTTGTGATGTCCCCCAACTGTGTGACCACGGTTCCGTCGGCGGCCAACACAACGGCCGAACCGATGTGCCGGGATTCGACGAAACCGCTGCGTTCCACCACTGCCAGTTCGACGGCGGAGTCCACGGAAAAGGTGGCATGCGAATTTTCTGGCATGGCTAAAGTCTAGGGCGCAGGCCTGCGAATACCCGGCTATTCGACCGTGAGCATGAGCGATTGCCAGCCGGACGCGCCGTCGGGCACCGGATCTGCCCGCTGGTCTGTCTGAACTTCACCTGTTCCGTCGGTGGCCCGGACCTTGATGTAGTGGGGTCCCGGAGTGGCTTCCCAGTCGAAAGACCATTGCCGCCAGGTGATGACGGATGCCTCAGCGGACAGTGTGGCCTCGGCCCAGTCGCCGTTGTCGATCTGGACTTCGACCTTCGTGATTCCCCTCGTCTGTGCCCACGCCGTTCCGCCAATTGCGACCCGGCCTGCAGCGACCTTGGCAAAGGACCTGGGCACTTCCACCCGTGCCATGGTCTTGATGGGGCCGCGTTCCGACCATCCGCGCTGCGTCCAATATGCCTTGCTGTCAGCGAAACGCGTGACCTCAAGATCCACCACCCACTTCGTGGCCGACACGAAACCGTACAGCCCCGGCACCACCATCCGGACAGGGTAGCCATGCTCCAGCGGCAAGGGCTCCCCGTTCATGGCGATGGCCAGCATGGCGTCGCGGTCATCCTGCAGGACCTCCAGGGGGGTGGATGCGCTGAAGCCGTCCTCCGACGTCGAGAGCACCATGTCCGCTCCGGGCTGGGGGCGGGCCATTTTCAGCACATCCCGGAGGGGCACTCCCAGCCATTTGGCGTTTCCGGCAAGGTTGCCGCCCACAGGATTGGACACACAGGTGAGGGTCACATGGGACTCAATCAATTCGGCGTCGAGCAGGTCCTGGAACGTCAGCCGGACTTCCTGTTCAACGAGGCCATGGACCCGGAGCTCCCAGTCCTCCACGTTGATTTCCGGAACGCTGAGGGCCGTATCAATCCGGTAGAAATCGTTGTTGGGCGTGATCCACGGGGTAACTCCCGCAGCGGCGGATTGGACGCCCGCTGGAACTGCGGGAGCCGCCGTCGCTGGTTCGGGAAGTTGCAGCGACTGCCTGGCCTGTGCGATGTTGCTCCGGGCGGCACCGAGGAGGCGGCCGCCAGTTGCGGCCATGACCGAAGCTGCAGCGGTGATCCCCGTGGCAGCGAAGAACGCGCGCCTGGTCGAAGCGGGGCGCTCGGTTCCCTTCGCAGCACGGTCGGCAGGGGCTTCCGGCCAGATTTTTATCCGCCACAGTTGCCTTGTCAGGAGCCTCAACACCACCAGCCCAGCGATCGTGCCAAAAAGCGTGGGGAGAGCATCGAGGGGTTTCACTCCGGCACGCGTGACAACGCTGGCCACAATCACGGCGCCCATCAACAGAACACCCGCTGCCCCCAGAACCCACCTGCGGTACGCCACCATGCCCAGGACCCCGGCGAGCACTGCGATGGTGAGCCCCATTCCAACGAACAGGGCAACCTTGTCGTTGGTGCCGAACGTGGCAATGGCAAAGTCCTTCATCCAGGGCGGCGTGAAGTCGATGAAGGTCGATCCCAATGCGATAAGCGGTGTGGCGCGCGCCGTGAAGAAGGCACCGGCCAGTTCCGCAACCGAAAGTACGACGGCGGCCGCGGCCATTCCCGCCAGGGCGGCCAGCGCCGCGGGGCTTCCCAAGCGGGATCTGAGGTTCTTCATACCCTTAGTTCGTAGCCAATCGCCCCGCGGATTGTCGGGCCGTGGTCTTCCCGCCCAGTTACTTAATCCGATCGGGCAATCTTTAGCCCGGAGATCCCCTGTGCCAGCAGACCTTGGGGCGACATGAATCGTCTCCGAATTAGAGCGACTCATGGGGCGGTAGAGGTGCTCATGGCTCTTGTGCACCTGGGGCCTGCAGCATGGAGAGAGCCCTGGACGATGCCGCAAGAAGTACGTGACAGGTCAGGGAGCCTTGCCCTCATTGCAGCAGCCTTGCAAGGCTATGGAGGCTCGAAGGTGAAGGTGTCAAAATGTCTGAAGAGGCACTTCATCAGTATTAGGGGTGAACCTTTGAAGCGACTACTAGCTTGTTGCCCGGAGTGCATGATGTATCGGGCTCCGGATTCTGACCCGCCTTGGTTTGCCGGGTTGGTTCCACCACGTTGAGGTACCGCCTCGGGGCAGTCGAGGATCTGTACGCTTGGCTGGTGGAGCAGGGGGACGGGGATCCCCTGGGGGCAGTCGATGAACTGAAGCCGGCCCAGGAGGGCAGCGTCGAAGGCTGGGGACGGGACCGCGATGATCGTTATCCTCATTGGAAGGATCGTTATGGTTGATGACGCCCGGACAGGGCAGATGCTGATGACAGTTGTAGTCAGGTACTCCGATTTCCCCGACAGCACCTCAGAGGATCGCGTTGATTTGATCAGTTGGCACCTGGACCCGGAAGAAGCGGACCGAGAAGCAGCACGCCTCAATGCCGCACGAGCGTGGGAGGGTGTTGTCTATTTTGTGAAAGTGGTACGAGATCGCCGCGGCAAGGGTCTGCCCTCTTGAAGTTGTTCTTTGCGCTCCGGACATGTTTTGTCCACCGGCTCCCTCGACTTGGTAAGGACCTTACGGGCACGCAAGAGCGGCCTTCAACGTAGGTCGGTGCTGGGCATCCCCAAGGGAGTGACGGCCGATGCTCGGGACGCTCAGATTCCGGGCAGCACATAAGGTCTGAGCACCAGACAGTCTCAGGGGGACATTCGGTGAACAAGGCAACAAAAGGCGCCGTAGCAGCCTGGCGCAGCAGGGATCCTGCTCTTGGGGGAGCAGGAGCAGGTACCCTCGCGCTGCTCCCGGTGGCAACGTGATGCCACAGCTTTGGCCGCGGCATCACGTTGCGGGCGTTTAGTAGCCGTATGGCGGGTATGTTACTTCCACACATCCGTTGGCGATGAAGTCAGCAGCTCCGGGCCCCCAATTCAGGCCGGGGAAGTGGCCGCTGGCGTTAGGAAGTTCCCAATCGAACTCCGGGATGACGTCTTCGTGATCCTGGTGGTTCTGGTGTCCCCTGACGACTGCCAGTTCATCGGTGGTGATAACGACAAACGGGTTGGTTTCGCTGCCAGTTGCGTGGCAGTAGGTGACCTTATGGTCCGGAGGTGGGGAGGCGATGGCAGCCGTGCCGCCGCTCAGCAGTACGAGCCCGGTAACGGCACCACAAGCGAGCAATTTCTTCATGTTCATAACTCCTCATTCGGTGACTATGTATTCGAATTCTGGACTGCGGCAGCAGCTGCAGTTCCATGAGTGCTGGCCGGCACTTCCAGCGGAATTCCGCTAAATCGGTGGTGGCGCATCCAGGCCCCCATTTCACCGTCTCGCCCGCCCATTCACCTAAACCAGCCGTCCCCTTTCTAAACCGGCTGCCGACACGCAGATCGCGTGTTATTTGAAGAGTAAATCCACAATCCCGGGGGCGCCCGAGTACTTTCTACCCGTCTTCCAGCCACTCATTCGGGATATGAGGCGCAATTTACCTGCCTCATAGCCGGGGCAGCACTTGCTCCGGTTGTCGGCCGGTGCCCTTTCCATTAGCCGATAGTCCAGATTATTTGGTTCCCTGAAATACGTGCTTATAAGCAGGTCTCTAACCTCTGACAGTTCCGGACCTCAGTCCGGAAACAAGGAACCCGGCATTCGTGCCCGGCTCACAGAGGACGCGCAAATGCGGGCGATTCAGGGAACTATGTTGACCCTCGGGCCCCCGGTACAGGTGGGGGGAACTCCTGGTCGCCTACGAGACCCTGTGCACACAGCTCTACGAGTATTACGTTGTCCTCAGCTCGAACATGATCGAAGATCTTCGTCTTGCGGGACAAAGCCTGGCCGCCGCGGCAATGTATGCAGAAGTACTCCTTGAGAACATTGCAGATGAACGGCGGAACCTTCGTCAGGGAGGGCCGGAACGGGCTAGGGAACCTCGATGACGATGCCCGGCAGGCCCTGTTCCGGGCCCTGAACTGCTCCGCCCACGGCTCCAACTGAAGCGACGCGGGAGACGCAGCAGCAGATTTTCTCGCCAGCTTTTTGCTGGCGATCACTGTAGAACACGTCCCGGTGGTCAATGGCGCCCTCCAGCCGGAGGACCCGGACCTCACACAGCCCGCATTCGCCTTTCCGGCAGTCGAACATCATGTCCGCCCCCGCGTCCTCCAAGGCCTCCAGCATGGAGCGGTCGGGACTGACGGTTGTTGAAATGCCCAGCCTCGGGATACGCACAGTGAATTCCTGCGGTGCATACCAGCCGCTGTTGCCGAAGGTCTCAAAGCGCAGATTGGCCGGGTCGAGCTGTTTCTCCAGCCAGCTTCGTCGGACCGAGTCCATAAGCCGGATGGGTCCGCACATATACAGCTCCGTGTCGGGAGCCAGTGCTGCCACCAGGGAAGCGACATCCAGGTTGGTGCCTTCGTCATTGATATGTGCAACCAACTGGCGGCCATGTAGCTGCTGCAGGTCATCGAGGTAGGCCATGGCTGCCCTGCTGCGCCCCGCATAGACCAGGGTGTAATCGGCATGAAGCTCGCGAAGGACCCGGGCCATCGCTGCAATAGCTGTGATGCCGATCCCGCCGGCCAGCAGCAGATAGCGTGGTGCGCCGATGCGGAGGGGAAAGTTCTGCAGCGGCTGCGTGACCTCCAGCGTGTCTCCCACTTGCAGCGCGTGCATGGCTACCGATCCGCCGCGGGAGGAGGGGGCACGGAAGACGCTGACGGTGAGCCGGGCGCCGTCGTTCGCTGATTCCACCACTGAATAGGAGCGCTTGAGCGCTTCACCCTGAGTAGAGGAGGGCAAGTTCACCTTCACATCTATGTGGGAGCCGGGGTCCGCTCTCCGTGGGAGGTCCGGCCGCAGAACGATCCGTTTGATGTGCTCGGTCACGGCAGTGGTTTCAATGACTGTTGCCTGCTGCCAAACTTCTATGTTCGTCGCTGCCATTGGCTGCATCCTTGACTGTGTTGATTCTGGCGGGGTACGGGGTGCTCTTACGCGAAGGGGACGAGGCGTCCCTCGGCTGCCAGTTGGCGTTCGATGAGGCGCCGGACCCACATGCCGCCCGCATCGATGTTCAGGTTGTAGAACTCGTAATCCGGGTTGGCGTCGATCGCAGCCTGCTGAGCCTCCAGCATGTCCTCGTCTTCCTTGAATACCCGCGATACCCCGTCCCGGAGCTGGGTGGTGATGAGCTGGCTCTCCAGCCGGTAGTTGCGCATAAATGCCCAGAAGTAGTGGCTGGTTTTGACGGTCTCCGGGGAGATGGTGTTCATGACGTAACCGTTGACCCCTTGGCTGCGGTCGCCGTCGGGAGCGCCGGTGCCGGCTTTTGCCACGCCGACGTCGATGCAGATGGTGGAGGGGGATTCGAAATGGATGATCTGCCAGCGGTCCACCTTTCCCTCGTAGCCCGGAAACTTGTCCCGGATGTTTTTGCGCCAGAAGGGTGGTGCGTCGATGTCGAGCATCCATCGGGTCACGGTGACGGTGTTGCCCTCGTGGGTCACCACAAAGTCGGACTCGCTGAGCTCCTCCTGCCCGATGCTGGAGCCATGGACGAATTCCTCATGCGTCAGGTCCATGAGGTTGTCCAGGACGAGCTGGAAGTTGCAGTTGACCGGGATGGTCAGGCCGTCGCCGGCCCACGCGGGGTCTGTCATCTGCCACATGTCCGGAATCAGCTCAGGATCGGCTTTCGTCGCGTCCCCAAGCCAGACCCAGACGTAGCGGTAACGCTCGACGACGGGGAAGGAGGGCACCGTGGCGCTGGGGTTGATGGTTTCCTGGGCGGGCATGGAGACGCAGCGGCCCGCGGAGTTGTAGATGATGCCGTGATACGGGCACTGAATCTGGTCGCCGGCAAGGGTCTTACCCAGTGAAAGCGGTGCCAGCCGGTGCCAACAGGCGTCGGCGAGGGCGACGGCCCTGCCGTCCTCCGCCCGGTACAGGGCCAGAGGCCGGTCGGCGATTCGCCGGGACATGGGTTTGCGGGTGACTTCGTAATCCCAAGCGGCCACGTACCAGGCGTTGAGGGGATAGCCGAGAACCTTGTTGGTGGTGCTGGACGCGTTGCTGGTGCGGGAGGTGGTCTGCACAGACGTGCTTTCTACGGCGGGGGCGATGCTCACAATGACTTCCTTCCAAACGAACCGGACTATCTACATTGATAGATAGTGAGCTGCACCACAGACTATCTATGGATATAGTCATTGGCAACACCTATGCAAAGGAACCCACCGTGAGCCTCCGGTATGCCTTACTCGCGCTGCTGACTGTGGAGCCGATGACCGGGTATGACCTGTTCAAGCACTTCGAATCATCGGTGGGGTATGTCTGGCACGCTCCCGATTCGCAGATCTACCCGGAGTTGCGTCGGATGGAAAGCGACGGCCTGCTCGAAGGCAGGGAGGTTCCGTGGGGTCCGCGCGGTAAGAAGACTGAGTACCGGATCACCGACGAGGGAGTGAAGGCATTCCGGGCCTGGATGAACACGGATCTGGAGTACAGCAGGGAACGGGACCCGGCACACCTCAAGGCCGCGTACCTGGAGTGGGCGGACCCGGAGGCGGCTCGGAGCCAGATGCAGGCCCACATTACGCACTATCGGGCGCGGCTGGAGCAGTGGACGGAAAAAATCAGGGAAATCGACGGCGGCGCGAGTCCCATGCTGAATAAGCGCTTGTCCGGAATTGCACCCGAGGAGCACCTGAAAACGGTGGCTTTCAAGCGGTTCACCTACGAAGGCCTTATTGCCCGCGCGGAACACGAAATTGCCTGGGCCGAGCGGGGACTGGCCCTGATCTCCGAGCTCTACAGCACCCGCTGACCAAGCAATGGTGCGGCACCAAACCGGTGCGGGGCGGACCCCTGCCGGTGAAAAGCGTGGGTTGCGGAGGTCATTGCTTAGGAGTGCGCCGGGTCCACAAAGTACGCTTGGAGACTGTGAAGGTACTCGTCATTGGCCCTGGTGGCCGCGAACACGCCATTGTCCGCTCCCTGCTTGCAGACCCCAACGTCTCGGAAGTCCACGCGGCTCCGGGCAACGCGGGCATCAGCAAGCTGGTTCCAACGCATGCGATCGACGCCAATGATCCTGACGCCGTCGCTGCTTTGGCCACGCGCCTGACTGCCGACCTCGTGGTGGTCGGCCCCGAAGCGCCGCTGGCCGCCGGGGTGTCCGACGCCGTACGTGCCGCAGGCATTCCCGTGTTCGGCCCCAGCAAGGCCGCGGCCCAGCTGGAGGCGTCCAAGGCCTTTGCCAAGCAGGTCATGGCCGAGGCCGGCGTTCCGACAGCCATGGCTTTGGTTGCCGCCAACGCAGAGGAAGCCGAAGCCGCCCTTGATACGTTCGGCGCCCCCTATGTGGTGAAGGACGACGGACTTGCTGCAGGCAAGGGAGTGGTGGTCACTCGCGACCGCAACGCGGCGCTCGCCCATGCTCAAAGTTGCTTCGACGCCGGTGGAACCGTGGTTATCGAAGAGTTCCTGGACGGCCCGGAAGTTTCAGTCTTTGTCCTGTGCGACGGCCACAACACTGTGGCGCTTTCCCCGGCGCAGGACTTCAAGCGCATTTTCGACAACGACGAAGGCCCCAACACCGGTGGAATGGGAGCCTACACCCCCCTGGATTGGGCACCTGAAGGCCTGGTGCAGGAGGTCATCGACAGGGTGGCACAGCCCACCGTCAACGAGATGGCCGCCCGGGGAACGCCCTTTGTTGGTGTCCTGTTCGTCGGTCTCGCCCTGACTTCCCGCGGCACGCGTGTTATCGAATTCAACGTCCGCTTCGGCGATCCCGAAACGCAGGCCGTACTGGCCCGGTTGAAGACGCCTCTCGGGTCTCTCTTGCTCTCCGCCGCCAAGGGTGAACTGGACAAGGCAGAAGAGCTGCGGTGGACCAAGGAAACCGCGGTGGCCGTCGTCGTGGCTTCTGAGAATTATCCCGACACCCCGCGCACCGGAGACCGTATCCGCGGACTTAAGAAGGTCGAGGAGCTCGAGGGCGTGCATGTCATCCACGCAGGGACCGCGCTCGACGATGACGGCAAGGTCATCTCCGCGGGCGGCCGGGTGCTCGCCGTCGTCGCGCTGGGAACGGACCTTGTGGAGGCGCGGGAACGCGCGTACGACGGCGTGGAGCTGGTTCAGCTGGAAGGCTCACAGTTCCGGACGGATATCGGCCGCAAGGCTGCCCGCGGCGAGATTCGCGTAGCCGCTTCAGGGGTCCCGACAGCATCCAAGGCAAAGGCATGAGCATGGTGGATTTGAACGGGCCTGGAACGCAGGCCGGAGGGCTCCAGACTCAGGCCCTGCAGCTGCCGGGCTGGAAGCACGTGTACTCCGGAAAGGTTCGGGATCTGTACGTGCCTACGGATGAAGGCATCAAGGACCAGCTCCACCAGGACTGCGTCCTGGTGGTGGCCAGCGACCGTATCAGCGCCTTCGACCACGTCCTTAGCAGCGAAATCCCGGACAAGGGACGTATCCTTACGCAGCTGAGTCTCTGGTGGTTTGAGCAGCTTGACGTGGAGCATCACGTCCTCGAGTCCACTGTGGAAGGGGGCGTTCCCGCAGCCGTCGAGGGGCGGGCCATGATCTGCAAGAAACTGGACATGTTCCCGGTGGAATGCATCGCCCGCGGATACCTCACAGGTTCAGGTTTGGCCGAGTACAAGCAGTCCCGCACTGTTTGCAGCATCCCGCTGCCGGAGGGCCTCGTTGACGGTTCCCGCCTCGAAGAACCGATCTTCACGCCCTCTGCGAAGGCGGAGGTGGGGGAGCACGACGAGAACATCACTTATGACGCCGTGGTGGACATGGTGGGCGTGGATGTTGCCGAGCGCTTGCGTGAGCTCACCCTGAAAATCTACAGCCGGGCCGAAGAAGTGGCCCGGGGACGTGGCATCATCCTCGCCGACACGAAGGTGGAGTTCGGATTCGATGTGGTCACCGGAACCATTACCCTCGGGGACGAGGTGCTGACTCCTGACTCTTCGCGTTTTTGGGATGCCGCCACTTACGAACCCGGAAGGGCGCAGCCGTCCTTTGACAAGCAGTACGTGCGGGACTGGCTGACGTCTCCGGAATCCGGCTGGGACAGGGCCTCGGACACACCGCCGCCCGCGCTTCCGGCCGAGGTGGTGGACCGCACGCGGGGCCGCTACGTGGAGGCTTACGAGAAGCTGACGGGCCGGAAGTTCGTCTAAGCAGTCCCCGCAGTCCCGCTTAGGCGGGGCAGTTATGCAGGCCGGTGTCAGCCTGCAGTGTCAACTGAACCGCCGGATGCCGCAGCAGCGCGGCGTTCGGCGAGCTTGATTTCCAGGATGGCGTCCATGGCCTGCTGCAGCCGGTCCGAAGCTCCTGCTGAGCTGAATTCTTTCCGCGCCTCTTCCAGATGCTCCAAAGCCTCTTCCGGTTCGCCCGCTGCCTTGAGTGACTTTCCCAGCAGGAGGGACACTTCGCCGGCAGTGTGCTTGCCCAGGGCCTTGCGTTCGGCGTGGATCTCGCGGAGCTTGTTGACGGCCGCCACGATATCGCCGGTGAGGTAGAGCCAGCGGGCCCGGATGAACGCAACCTCGAGCTGGTCCGTCTTGTTTCCTCCCACAATAGAGAGCGCCAGTTCGGCACGCTCGATAGCGGATAAAGTCTCAGGCTCTACTATGCCGGAGGACAGGCGGACGGCCGCTGAGGCTTTGTTGAACCGTGCCCAAAGCTCGATATCGTTGGCCGGCGAGAGCAGCCTGGCGGCGCGTTCGTGGTGCTTAATGCCCTCCGGGTAGTCGTGGCGCATGAACGCCACGTTTCCGATCACCCAGGCCACCTCGCCGGCAAGCTGGGACATGGAGTTTTCGTCCGTTTGCTCGTTCATGAGCTGGCAGTATTTCCAGGCCTCCTCAAGCCTGCCGCTTTCGGCCAGGGCGCCGATCAGCGCGCGCATCGCACCGATGATCAACGTGGACCCCTGAGGCAGTTGCTCACAGAGCCTTACGGCTTCCTGCGCGTGCTCGACGGCGGCAGTGAGCTGGCCTTGGCCGTGGCATACTGCGGCGAGCATCTGCCGTGCCCTGACGCCGAGGCCTACCGACTCGGAGGCCATGGGGTGCTCCAAGAGGTGCTGGATGATTTTCTGGCAGTCAGCCAACTGCCCCTGCTTCATCAGGCATTCGGCCTGCATGTAAGTCATGTTCCACCAGGCGCTGGTGTTCCGCCCTTCGAGGGCTATTTGTGCGGCGGTCGCAGCGTGGCTCGCGGCAAGCGGGTAGTCCCTCAGATCCCACGCCTGGCGGGCATACAAGCCGGCCAAAACGTACTCGGCGTCGCTGATGGACACCGGCTGGCTCCAGGCTTCGAGGGCTTTGGGGGCCATTTCCAGTCGCCTGGCCAGCTCTTCAATGACGTCTGCCGTAGGCTCACGCCGGCCGGTTTCCAGCAGGGAGATGTAACTGGGGGAGTAGAGGTCCTTCCCGAGTTCGGCTTGAGTCAGCCCCCGTTCGAGACGCTCCGCACGGAGCTTCTCGCCGAATCCGTTCCCCACCGGTTCCTCCTCATTTTGGGCAGTCTTAAAGGAAATGCTTGACAGCCTCTGTGGAAAACATTTTACAATGTATGTCAACAAGCGCCGCGCAAACTTTGTAACGAATCCAACTCGTATTGAGGAACATCCATGTTAAAGAAGATTGCTGCTTCCGTTGCCATGGCCGGGGCAGTGGCTTTCGCGTTTGCTGCTCCAGCCGTCGTGTCCGCCGCCCCCGTTGAGTCCTCGACTGTAGCGATCGGCAACTGGCCGGACCCGATGAGCGCACCCCAGGCAATCGGTAACTGGCCTGACCCCATGTTCCTTCCTATGATCGGCAACTGGCCTGATCCAATGTAAAAAGACGTCAGCCCGAAAGGGACCATCCAGAGCCCCGGGTCCATGCCAAGCGCATGAACCCGGGGCTCGAGACTTTAAGCCGGCATGTGAATCAAGTCCACTGGGGTCAGGGAAAACGGCTTGGATATGCGAAAGAGGGCCTTCCGATTGGAAGACCCTCTTACTGTTTGGTCGGGATGACAGGATTTGAACCTGCGACCTCTTCGTCCCGAACGAAGCGCGCTACCAAGCTGCGCTACATCCCGATCCGCTGCAAAAGCAACTTTACAAGAATAGCGGATCGGAGCACCGGATGCGAAATCACCAGGCTCCCCACACCGCCCCTCGAACTGGAATCAAACCAGCGAGTCCTTCCACGCTCCATGGAGCCGGGCGAAGCGCCCGCCGCCACTGATCAGTTCCTCGGGACTGCCGTCTTCCACCACTCGGCCGTCGTGGACCACCAGGACGCGATCGGCCGTCTCCACGGTGGAGAGGCGGTGCGCGATGATCAGCGCAGTGCGGCCGGACTCCTTGCCTGCGACCCCTTCCAGAAGCCCTGCCAGGCCCTGCTGGACCAACCGCTCTGAGGGGACATCCAGCGAAGATGTTGCCTCATCGAGGATCAGGACAGCCGGCTTCGCCAGGAAAGCGCGGGCAAAGCTGATGAGCTGGCGCTGGCCGGACGACACCCGGCCGCCCCGCTTGTTGACGTCGGTGTCGTATCCCTCGGGCAGTTCCATGATGAACTCGTGGGCGCCCACAGCCTTGGCTGCTTCCTCAATTTCAGCCCGCGTGGCCTCAGGGCGGCCCAACGCGATGTTGTCCGCCACGGAGCCGCTGAACAGGAAGGCTTCCTGGGTCACCATCACAACGTTCCTGCGAAGATCCGTGGTGCTCAGGTCGCGGAGGTCCACTCCGTCCAGAGTGAGCGTTCCGGAGGATACATCGTAAAACCTGGCGATCAGCTTGGCGAAGGTCGATTTACCTGCACCGGTCTGGCCTACCAGAGCCACAGTTTGCCCGGCCGGGATGTGGAGATCCAGTTTGGGAATGATGACCGGGCCGTCGCCGTACCGGAATTCCACTCCCTTGAAGTCGATAGTGCCGCGTGCGTCCTTGAGCGGTACAGGGTTCTTGGGTGGCCTGACCGTGGGGACTTCCTCCAGGAGACCCGAGACTTTTTCGAGGGCTGCCTGTGCACTTTGGAAGGAGTTGTAGAACATGGCCATCTGATCCACTGGCTGGAAGAAGCGCTTGGCGGACAGCATCAAGGCCAGGAGGACCCCCACCTCGAGATCGCCGCCCAGAACGCGGAATCCGCCGATGAGCAGGACCACTGCCACGCAGACGTTGCCGATCAGCACCAGGCCCGGCTGGAAAATGCCGTTGAGGTTGATGGAGCGCACGGTGACTTTGCGGTAGTTCTCAGAGAGGTCGCTGTACCGCTGGGCGTTCTCCCGTTCCTTTCGGAAGGCCTTGACGGCCCGGATCCCCGTCATGGATTCCACAAAGTGAACGATCAGCCTCGCCGACACAACCCGGGATTCCCGGAAGACAATCTGGGAGTGCTTCTGGTACCAGCGGGACAGGAAGTACATCGGCACGCCTGCACCCAGCAGGATCAGGCCGCTTCGCCAGTCGAGGGCGAACACCGTGACGGCGGTGAACACCATGAACAGCATTCCTGACGCCAGGGAGCTCACGCCGGAATCAAGGAGTTCACGGAGTGCTTCCAGATCAGAAGTCTGCCGGGCAATGATGCGGCCGGAGGTGTACTTTTCATGGAACTCGAGGCTGAGCCGCTGGGTGTGCCGAAACACCCTGAGCCGCAGGTCAAGGAGCATCGCCTGGCTGAGTTTCGCCGTCGACGTGACATAGAGAGCGGTGAGGGCCGCCGTCGTAATCGCAGCCGCCAGATAGGCGACGCCGGTCAGTATCAGGGGGAGATCGTCCCCGGCACGCAAAGCCGGGAGGGCATGGTCGATGCCGAAAGCGATCAGGACCGGCCCCGAGACCCTTGCGAGCTGGGACAGGATTACGGTGGCGAGGGTGAGCCAGAACCGGAGCCGGACCGGACGGATGAGGGACCCGAGCAGCGCAAGAGACCGCCGTCGGACGGTCCTGCTGTCGCTCTTGCTGAGGAAGGCGTTGTCCTCGTTGGCTGTACCGAACGTGGTGGTGGTCATCGGGACATCTCCTCGGCCTCGGCGTCGAGTTCCGACAGCTCGGAATCGAGGTCCCGGGGTTCAGCGACCAGGTTCGCGATCACGTACCGGTAATGGTCGTTGGCTGCGAGCAGTTCAGTATGGGTTCCGACGGCGGTGATGCGGCCGTTCTCCAGCAAAGCCACCCGGTCCGCCAGCGCGACAGTGGACGGGCGGTGCGCAACGATCAGCGTCGTTGTATCGGCGAGGACTTTCCGGAGCCTCGCTTCCACGAGCTCTTCAGTGTGGACGTCCAGGGCGGACAACGGGTCATCGAGCACCAGGACTTTGGGCTTGGCCGCGATTGCCCGGGCCAGGGCGATGCGCTGGCGCTGGCCGCCGGACAGGCTGAGCCCTTCCTCGCCGATCAGCGTATCCACGCCATCGGGAAGGGAGTACGCGAAGTGGGCCTGGGCGACGTCCAGCGACTCGTGGAGGAGTTCCTCGGTCCGCTCCGAGGCTCCAAGCAGTACGTTGTCCCGGACAGAGCTGGAGAACAAAGTGGTGTCCTCGAAGGCCATGCCTACTATGCGCCGGAGTTCTTCGACGTCGAAATCGCGCAGATCAACGCCGTCGATGGTGATGGAGCCGTCCGTAACGTCGTAGAGGCGTGGCACCAGCTGAAGCATGGCACTCTTCCCGCTGCCGGTGATACCCACCAATGCCAGGGTCTCGCCCGGCCTGACGTCCAGGGAGATGCCCCGAAGGATGGGATGGTCCGACGCATCCTCAAAGGCGAAGGAAGCGTTGTTGAAACTCAGTGCGCCCTTTACCTCCTGCGGCTTCCGCTGCGTCTCCGGGGTGGTGATGGTGTTGGCCGAATCCATGACTTCGAAATGCCGGTCCACAGCGGTCTTAGCGGTAAGGGCCATGGCAAGGAGCATCCCTGAGAACTCCACAGGCGCCGCGACCACTGCCGCGGTGGCAAAGAATGCCACCAGGGCACCGATGCTCAGCTCGCCGCTTGCCGCCAGCATTACCCCGACCACCAGCCCGGCGCCAAGGGCAAGTTCGGGGAGGAGCGTGACCACCATGGTGAAGGTGGCCTGGTGCTTGGCCTTAGCGATTTCGGTCTGCCGCAGCACCTCAGCCTGCTCATTGAAGTTCTCCAGCGCTTCCCGGCTCCTGCCAAAGGCCTTCAGGACGCGAATGCCGTGCACCGACTCCTCCACCGTTGTGGCGAGGTCCCCGGCCTGGTCCTGACTTTGCCGGGTGACCTTGCTGAAGCTCGTGCGGAACCGGAAGCCATAAATCATGATGGGCAGGGCGGCACAGAGGAAGATCAGCGCCAACTGCCAGCTCATGGTAAACATCACGACGACGCCGATCACCACGGTCAGGGTGGTCACCACCAGCATGATGGCGCCGAAGGCCATCCAGCGGCGGAGGAAGTTCAGGTCCGTCATGGCGCGGGAGAGCAACTGTCCGGAACCCCAGCGGTCGTGGAAGGCAACAGGGAGGTCCTGCAGGTGGTGGTAGAGCGAGATTCGCATCCGGGTTTCCACTGTGGTGGCGGGGTTGATGACGAACTGCCGGCGCAGGGCAACGAGTCCGGCCTCGGCGATACCGAGCACAAGTATGGTCAGCGAGGCCATCAGCACGGACTCAGTGGCTCCGCCGGGCTGGAGCGATTCATTGACCAGCACCCGCAGTACTTGCGGAATGGCCAAAGCCACGACGCTGGCCAAAAGCGCACAAAGAAGCCCCATAAAAAGCCTCGGCAGGATGGGCTTCATATGGGGATAGAGACGGCTGATGGATTGGAAGAATGAGGTCTGCTTGGTCATGCCCGCTTCTTAGCGCTCAACTGCGTATGTGGTGGCCCGTAGCAACAACCTTATTCCATGGCATGACACGATTCACGGAATTCCAGGAGAGACCAGGAGCTTGGGCAGTTATTGCAATACGCAATGCTCGCGTTCGAGGGCCTGCTCTAGCCTTTTGCAGTCAGCGTGAGCAGAACGGCTTCCGGGCGGCAGGCGATCCGGACCGGCGCGAAGCGCGAAGTGCCGATGCCTCCCGAGACGTTCACCGGCGTCGTACGTCCGTTGCTGTTCCAGTCGTTGAGGCCCTTTGCCCGCCACGTGGGGAGGTCGCAGTTGGCCACAAGCGCGCCGTAGCCTGGGATGCAGATCTGCCCGCCGTGGGTATGGCCGGCCAGGAGGAGATCGGCGCCGTCCTCGGTGAAGTGGTCCAGGACGCGCTGGTAGGGGGCATGGATCACGCCGACGCGGAGATGCGGCGTGATGTCCTGGTTCTTGGTGCCTCGCGGCCAGCCGGCGTACCGTTCCAGGCCAAGGTGGGGATCGTCGACGCCGGAGAAATCGAAGCGGAGCCCTTTCAGTACCAGGGACTGGGCACGGTTGGTCAGGTCCACCCAGCCACCCATGCCGAAGCCTGCTCGCAGCCGCGGCCAATCAAGCTCCAACGGTTTCCGCTCGGCTTGGGAGGGCCGGAGGAGATACATGGCCGGGTTTTTCAGCCGCGGGGCGAAATAGTCGTTGGAGCCCGGGACGAAAACCCCGGGGAATTCCATCAGCGGCTGCAATGCTTCCAGGAGGGGGTCGACCGCCTTCACATGGCTGAGGTTGTCACCCGTGTTGACCACCAGATCCGGCTTCAAGGCTGCCAAAGACTGCAGCCAGTCCGCTTTGAGATTCTGGCCGGGGATGAAGTGGATATCGCTCAGGTGGAGGACGCGAAACGGACCGTAGCCGTTGGGGAGGATGGGCAGCGTTTCTTCGCGCAGCTCGAACTGGTTCTTTTCCCACATCCCGTAACCTGCGGCGGCAAGCCCTGCAGTGGCTCCAACGGCGGCTGTGACGGCAAGACCGCGCCCGACGGTGCGGGCGCGGTCTGCCAATGCGGAGAAATCGGCCATCGGTGGGCTATCCGTTCCCGCGGCCCTTGTTGTCCGAGCCTGAGGCCGGAGCGGGGGCTTGGGTGGGCGCCTGGGCCGGAGTGGTGCTCTGGGTGGACGGACGGGGAGCGGGTCCGCTGACCAGGTTCGACGGCGGTGCCGGGAACGGGTTGGTCCCATAGGCAGGGGCCACCTGAGCCATGTACTGGGAGAACATCGGCCCGGCGATCATGTAACCGTCGATCCCCTTGTAGAACTTGCCGTTGACGGTGATGTTCTGGCCGGGACGCTGTTGGTTGCCCAGAGGGTCACCGAACCACGCCGCGGTTGCAAGGCCCGTGGTGTGACCCACCACCCATGTTGATTCATTCATGTTCGACGTACCGGTCTTGGCCGCAATGGGGAAGTTGGTCCTGGTCGAGATTCGGGGCTGAATCAGCGAACCCGAACCTCGGTTCAGGACTTCCTGCAGGGCGTAGTTCACACCGCGGGCGACCTCGGGTTTGAGGGCGTCACGGCAATTTGTGGACTGAGCCGGGAGCTGAGCTCCGGTCTGGTCTGTGACAGCCGTGATGGCGATCGGGGCGCAGTACTTGCCGTCGTTCGCGAACGTGGCGAAAGCGGCAGCCATTGTCAAGGGCGCCGTCTGCTTCGAACCCAGGAGGTTACCGATTGTGGTCATGGGGATTTGCGGGTTTGGACCATCAGGGCTCGGTAGACCCTGGTGGATACCAACGGCGTCCACCACCTTCTGGATCCCGCAGAGGTCTACTCTCGCCGCAGTTGCGAAAGTCATAGTGTTGATCGAGTTGGCAAGCCCGTCAAGCACGGTCATGCTGCGGTAGTAACCTTCCTCAGCGTTCTGAAGATCAGTGCTCCCGGCAACGTTGCTGTCATACCAGCCTGTGGTAGGCGTCGGGCAAGTGTTCTTCCACGGGAAGGTCTGTGGATATTTGCGGACGGCACCGTTCAGGACCGTGTTCATCGAGTTGCCCTCATTGAGGTATTCAGCAAAGGTAAACGGTTTCATGGTTGAACCTGGCTGCGCACCGCCGAGGCCGTTGAGGTCGTTGCCGTTGGCGTCCAGCTTGTCAACGTTGAAGTTCTGCTCCGCCTGGAATTTCCCCTCGGCCGGCAACCACACGGTGTTCTGGGCCATGTTGATGATCTTGCCCGTATTGGGCTGAACAGACACCAAGGCAGCGCCCCACTTGTCCGGGTTCGCACCGGCCGAAGCATCAACCTGACCCTGCGCAATTGCTTGGGCGTTGGGATCCAGGGTGGTGGTGATGGTCAGGCCCCCGCGGTAGATCTTGCTTCTGCGCTCTTCGATGGTTGCCCCATACGCGGGGTCGTTTTCAAGGAGGTGGAGCACATAGTCACAGAAGTACGCGGCAGTGGCCGCATAGGCGCAGCCTTGACGGGCAGGGGTGACCTTGGTTTCCACCGGGGTGGCTATGGCGGCATCATGATCGGCCTGATTGATCTTGCCTTGGTTGAGCATGAGGTTCAGCACGAGGTCCCGGCGGTTTTTGGCGTTCTCCGGGTTGGCGATGGGGTCGTAGAACGATGGGCTGTTCACGACACCGGCCAGGAGTGCCGCCTGCGGCAGGGTCAGGTCCTTCGCGGAGGTGCTGAAGAAAAGCTTTGAGGCGGCTTCGATGCCGTAGGCGTCCCGGTTGAAAAAGACGATGTTCAGGTAACCCTCAAGGATCTGCTCCTTGGTGAATTTTTTCTCCAGGGCGATGGCAAGCTTCATTTCACGGAGTTTGTCCCCAACGCCTTTGTTCACGCCGTTGAGCTTGATGTCCGCTTCCTTGCCTTCGGCGGCAAGGTTGGAGTTCAGGACATTGTTGACGTACTGCTGGGTGATGGTTGACGCGCCCTGCCGATTTCCCCTGGCTGTGCTGACGAGGGCCCGCATTATGCCGGTGGTGTCCACCCCGCCGTGGTCATAGAACCGGCTGTCCTCAACCGCGATGACCGCTTCCTTGATGTATGGCGACATCTGGTCCAGCGATACGCGGGTACGGTTCTCGTCAAAAAGCGTGGCAATGACACTGCCATCGGCCGCAAGAATTTTGGTGGACTGGCTCGGCGGGTCCACCTGCAATTCGGCCGGAAGAGTGTCAAAGAACTCGATGGATCCGCTGGCTGTGCTGCCCGAAACGGCCGCGGCCGGAACCAGCAAACCTGCCACCAGGACACCACAAATGGCACTCACACCCAGGAATCCGAGGATCTTTCCGAGGGTAGTGGCCGTGTCAAATAAAGGGTTCTTACCAGTCGCCATGTTTTCCACTTTAGCGGGTAGGACTAGTCTTTCTCTCATGACCAAATGGGAGTACGCCACGATTCCGCTCATTATTCACGCCACAAAGCAGATCCTTGACCAGTGGGGAGACGACGGCTGGGAGCTGGTCCAAGTTGTTCCGGGTCCGGAAGGCAACGGTCTGGTTGCCTATCTTAAAAGGGAGAAGCAGTAGCATGACAAGCCCCGCAAACACCGACGCTGCGGCGTCTGACGCACCGGCATCCGCCGTCGAGCAACGACTCGCCGAGCTTGGATTGACCCTGCCCGAGGTGGCTGCCCCGGTGGCCGTCTACGTCCCGGCAGTGATTTCCGGTAACCACGTTTACACCTCAGGCCAGCTGCCCTTTATTAAGGGCAAACTCGAAGCTACGGGCAAAGTGTCCACCGGTTCGGAAGGGTATGCCGACGAACCGACAGTCTCCCCTGAAGACGCCAAGTACTACGCTGCGGTGTGCGCAGTCAACGCGCTGGCCGCCGTCAAAAGCGTCATCGGTGATCTTGACCGCATCACGCGGATCGTCAAGGTTGTCGGTTACGTTTCGTCTGACCCGTCCTTCACCGGTCAGCCCGGAGTCATCAACGGTGCCTCCGAACTGCTGGGTAAAGTGCTCGGCGACGCCGGGCAACACGCACGCGCCGCCGTCGGCGTTTCAGTCCTTCCCCTTGACTCTCCGGTTGAAGTGGACCTGATTGCCGAGTTCGCCTAAGGCCGGTCGTTTTCTTTGCCACAGTTAGCCCGTCGCCTGTTTGTGTTGCCCCCGGAACTTGAGGGGGCAGCACGCAGCTGGCTCGAACATGGCGAGCGGACACCACGTGCTCCGCGCCTCGCCTCATCTGTCGTTCTGCTTAGGGACTCACCCACGGGGCTGGAGACCTGGCTGGGCTACCGCCCGGGGTCTTCCCCTCTGGGAGTGCTCGCCTTCCCCGGCGGATCCCTTGATGCCCCCGACGACGACCCCCTCGGCTGGCTTGGCCCCTCACCACAGCATTGGGCCGAGCAGATGGGAACGGACGACGTCGGACTCGCCCGCCGCCACATCGTGGGAGCCATCCGCGAACTTTTCGAGGAAACCGGCGTGCTGTTGGCCGGCCCCGACCTTTCCAGCACCGTTGAGGCAACGTCCACTCCGGAATGGATGCGGGCGCGTGAAGCTGTTGCGAACCAGGAAAAGTCGTTCACGGATGTCCTTGCCAAGCGGGGGCTGTCCCTTCGCACGGACCTGCTGAAGCCCCTGGTGAATTGGCTCAGCCCGGATTTTGCCCACCACCGCTTCAACACGCGCTACTTTGCCGCGACTCTCCCGGTCAACCAGCAGCCAACGCTCCTGGAGAGCAAGGGCGTGTGGGGCCGTTGGGTCTGTGCCAAGCGTGTCATTGAAGAGCGCGAGACATCGGCCCTCGGCGATGAAGTAGGCCAGGAAAACACGGTGGGCCTCACGCTCGGCCAGCTCCTGGTGCCGGGGTCGGAAATCATGCTCGAGAAAATGGCGGCGGCCAATGGCTGCATCGCCTACCTGAGCTACAAGCGCAAACCGCACGTGTACCAGCCGAAGCTCGTGGAAGAGGACAGCAAGCTGATGCTCGAAGTCGAGGCCGCAAAGACGGTAGCCGGAGAACCCCAGCGCGAGCGGTAAGTCTTTGGCTTGCGGCGGCCGCCAGCCCTTCGTCGTCGCTTAGACACGACGCATAGGGGCGCCTGCGGTCGCGGGCGACCTCCGGAGCCCGATGCGCCGCGATGCGCTCCTACACGAAGGACCGTCGCCCGCCTTGTGGGTGCCTCCCTGCTGCCCGCTGAGGACACAGAAACGGCCTAAGGACACTCATATTCGGGTGTCCTCAGGCCGTTTGCGCGTCCTAGGAGAATGCGCGCGTCCTCGGGCCGGAACAACTTTGTTTAGCGGGAGCGTTGGCGGAGGCGCTGCATGTCCAGGATTACGACGGCGCGCGCCTCCAGTCGCAGCCAGCCGCGCTGCACGAATTCGGCCAGGGCCTTGTTCACAGTTTCGCGGGATGCGCCAACGAGCTGGGCGAGTTCTTCCTGTGTGAGCTCGTGGGCCACCAGCACGCCGTCGGTTGCCGGACGGCCGAAGCGGTCGGCGAGATCCAGGAGAGCCTTGGCTACGCGGCCGGGGACATCCGAGAAGACGAGGTCCGAGAGGGAATCGTTGGTACGACGAAGCCTGCGGGCAAGGGCCTGGAGCAGCTGGGCTGAAACCTCAGGACGGGTGCGGAGGAGGGCGTTAAGGCTCTCGTTCCTCAGGCCTGCCAACCGTGTTTCAGAGACAGCCGTTGCCGTTGCTGTGCGGGGGCTCGGGTCAAACAGTGCCATTTCGCCGAAGAGCTCGCCCGGGCCAAGGATGGCCAGCAGGGACTCCCGGCCGTCGGGGGAGGTGCGGCCAAGCTTTACCTTGCCGGAGACGATGAAGTACAGCTGGTCACCCTGGTCGCCTTCGCGGAAGACGGACGCTCCGCGTGACAGGTCCACCTCGGTGAGTTCGTCCGTCAGCAGACGGAAAGCTTCGTCGTCGAGCGTGGCGAAAAGGGGTGCGCGGCGCAATACCTCGATGTCCATGAAATCTCCTGAGTAAAAGTGTCGGCTGTGGGCGCTTTTGCCATTGTTCCAGAATTTTGGCGGTTCTGTGACGTACTTGGCATGGGAAACGCCCGGAATGGCGCTCAGGAGAGCTCCGCAACGGCCCGGACTGGCGGCTAGTGAGTCCCCGGTAGCAGCCCCCGGCGTCACCCCATTGAGGGCAAACTGTCAGACTTCGCCAGTAGAATCGGATCCTAACTGTATGTAAGGAGCCTTGGTGTTCGGCTTGACCGTTTTGGACCTGGCGCTGATTCTGACGCTCTTGTCCTATCTGATCTATGGCCTGCGCAACGGCTTTCTGGTAACCCTCGGCGGCATTGCCGGATTCGCGGTCGGGGCAGTTGCGGCCTTCGTTTCCATACCGCTCGTCACCGATTTCGTTGAGGACACCGGTTGGAGGCTCACCGCGGTCATTGGCAGCGCGGTCGTCCTTATGGTGATGGGGCATGCGCTGGGGACGGCGATCGGCCGGAGAGTCCGCAGTGCCGTGCGAATCCAGCCTTTGCGGGCTGTCGATCGTGGGATAGGCGGGGCGGTCAACGTTGTGGTGGCGGCCCTCGTGATGTCGATGCTCGCCTTCAGCATCAGTGCGCTGGGTGTCCCGTTTGTCTCGCAGCAACTGGCCGAGTCCAGGGTGATCAGGTTCATAGACGGGTTGACGCCAACCCCGGTCAAGGCCACTATGGCGCAGCTGCGTTCAACGGTCATCGGCAATGGCATCCCCACCCTGATTGAGGGCTTCGGGCAAGGCCAACCGGTCCAGGTTCCGAATGCCAGCACCGACACTCCGGGACTGAACCGCGCGGCCCGGTCGGTCCTGAAAATTGCGGGAACCGCGTACCAATGCGGGCAGAACCAGACCGGCACCGGCTTTGTGGTTTCACCTGACAGGGTGGTGACGAATGCCCATGTCGTGGCGGGCGTGTCGCAGCCTGTTGTAGAGCTGCCCGACGGCGGGGCGTATCCCGGGCGTGTGGTGTACTTCGACGGCCAGCGTGACCTTGCCGTCCTCGCCGTCGAAGGACTGCCTTCGACGCCTCTGGCCCTGAGCCCCGACCTTCCCAGCGGCAGCCCTGCGGCGTTTGCCGGCTACCCCCATGGCGGCCCTTTCCAGTCCAAGCCGGCCACTGTCCAGGACATTGCCACCGTTCTGGTCCCTGACATCTACGGCAATAATCCAACTCCCGACGACGTCTACCGGCTGGCCGGGGACGTCCAACCTGGCAATTCAGGCGGTCCGCTCCTGACTGTTGACGGGCTGGTGGCTGGAGTAATCTTCGCCAAGGCAACGTCGGACGCGGCATTGGGCTTCGCCATTCCGATGGATGACCTCAACCCGGTGGCTGCCCGGGCCCCTTCGCTCACCGATGCCGTCTCCCCGGGGCAGTGCATCCAGAAGTAACGCCCTCAGGAGTGAGCTAGAGCCACTCGAGACTTTGGCCGTGCGGACCGGCGATGGCAACCGGCTTACTGTTGTGCGAGATCAGGAAACGCCCTTTTAGCCGGGCCTCGTCAATGTTTGGCACCACGCTTGATCCGTCCTCCTGCTCAATGACGGTGTTGCCCTCGTTGGACAACCAATGACTGCCACGAGCGGTGAGGTTTGCCATGATGGCCTGGAACTCCGCGCGGTCCCTGCTGCTCAAATAGCCCATGACGGCGCTGTGGAAAACTACCAGCGCAGCATTCCCCGGAGCCTGGTGAACAAGGTTCTGCAGTTGCTCATTCAGATGCCCCGCCAGCAGCAGCGGAGGCTCCCGCTGGGCAATGGCAATGGCCTGGTGCAGGCGCTCACGACGGAATTCCTGCTCAGGCCAGACGAGGGCCTCAAGCCAGGCAACGTCGTCGGGATTGCGGACGTCCAAAGGGTTCAGGTCAATCCCGGCCCGCCACACCACAGGGGGCAGTTGCGGGGGCAGGGGGACCGTCCCCTCAGTGGCGCACCGCAGGAGCGGGGTGTCTGCAGGGCTGACTCCCACTGCGGGCGGCGAAAGACGCGTGACTTGCTTCCCGTCGTCGAACTCGTAGCTGTACTTGTCCGGAAACAGCGCCAGCCCGGCAGAGGCCCCCACCTCGATCAGGGCAAGCGGGCGGTCCTCCTGGCTTGCGATCAGGCCCAGCGACGGCAGCAGCGTGGCGCAACGACCCGCCTCATTGGTCTGGGTCGCGCGGGAGAGCACCGTCCGTGCCACTTCCGACCAGTGGGAGTCCAGGAACTTCCGGAACTGCGGGTAGGGACTCACCTCCGCGCCGAGGAAGCGCGCAGCGGCAAAAAGCAGCAGTGGCTGACGCTTCGTGTGGGGCAGCTCATCGATGCGCTGGATCAGTTCCGGATCCTGCGCGACGCCGAGGGCCCACTCCGCGTAGCAGTCCGAGGAGCCCGGGGCATCAACAGTCCCAAAGGTCCTGTACCAGTCAGCAGTTGCAGAGCCGCCGGAAGCCATGAGTCAGGCGTTTTCTGAACCCAGCGTGGCCAAGTATTCGACCGCGAACCGGTAGCCCATGATGCCGGCACCGGCGATCACCGCTTTACTGACGTCCGAGAGGTAGGAGTGGTGCCTGAACGCTTCCCGCGCATGGACGTTGGTGATGTGAACCTCTACGGTGGGCAGCTGCACAGCGGATATTGCATCCCGGATGGCCACCGAGGTATGCGTGTACGCCCCGGCATTCAGCACGATCCCCAACGCCTTGCCCCGGGCAGCATGAATGGCGTCCACCAGCGCGCCTTCGTGGTTGGACTGGAAGCATTCCACGTCCAGGCCATGGGCGGCAGCGGTGTCTTTGGCCAGCTGCTCGACGTCGGCAAGGGTGGCAGTCCCGTACTTTTCAGGTTCCCGGGTGCCGAGCAGGTTCAGGTTCGGTCCATTGAGGACAAGGATGGTTCCATGGCTGCGTCCGGTAGCTGGCTGGGCGTCGTTCATGCCCCCAACTCTAGGGGATGTTGGTTCCCGGCTCCGGTGCTGACGGCAGGATGAAGATTTTTTCGTTGGCGTTTCATGGGAGCTTCATGGCTCAGGCAGCGGGCGTCCCGGTGCTGGCCTTTGCCGGCTCAATCGGTAAGGATGCCCACGAAGTTCATGCCGCCGGCATCGACGCAATTTCCGGAATTATCCCTATTCCTATGAACATGGACCGGGCAGTGGCAGAAGGCGCCATGCTCCTTAGGGAAGCTGCTGAACGGACATTCCGCGTGCTCCTGCTCGGTTCGGCAATCTCCTCCCGCCTCGGCCGCCTCGCAGCCTGAAGAGGCCCAACAGGGGACTATGGCTACTCGTGGCGGGGTTGCCTACACTGGAAAAACCATCGTGCGGAGTAACCCGTTCGTACCCAGAAAAGCCCCGCACCGAAGAGCCCGAAGCGGGAGAATCATGCATACAAAAGCCAGGAAATCCACGTCATTCCGCAGTGCCGCCGCAATGATTGCCGCGGTGGCGGCTCTGTTGCTCACCGCACCCGCAACGTTGGCAGCACCCCAGGCCTCGAAAGGGGGGAGTGTCATCGACCTCCCCGAAGCCTCCGGTGCCGAAGGAATCGCTGCCGGTAAGGGGACCACGTTCTTTGCCGGCGATCTGGTGACAGGTGACATTTACCGCGGAGACATCCGAACCGGAACGGCCGAAGAGTTCATCACGGCCCCAGCAGGCCGGGCCGCAGCCGGCATGAAAGTGGATGTGAAGAATGACCTCCTCTTCGTGGCCGGAGGCGGCACCGGCCAGGCCTACGTCTACGACCTCCGAACCGGCGATACCGTTGCCACCTATCAGCTTGTACCGGCCGGCACAGGCTTCATCAACGACGTCACCCTTACCCACGATGGGGCATGGTTCACCAATTCGGCAGAGGGATCTTTGTACTTCGTTCCCGTCAGCAACAAAGGGGTCCTGGGAACCCAAGAAGTCCTCCCCTTGAGCGGCCCCGCCGCCAATAACACCTTCGGATTCAACCTCAACGGAATCACCTCCGTCCGCGGAGGCCAGACCCTGATTGTGGCCCACTCGGGCCTGGGCACCCTGTTCACCGTTGACCCTGAAGCCGGGGGCAGTGCACCGATCATGGTCGCCGACCCAACAGGAAACCCGGTCGTGCTGACCAACGTTGACGGCATCATCGCTCAGGGCAACACCATCTGGGCCGTTCAGAACTTCCTGAATCAGGTCAGCCGCATCCAGCTCGACGCTACATTGTCCTCCGGTGTTGTTGAGGAAGTCATCACCAGCCCGCACTTTGTGATCCCGACGACGGCGGCCCTGTTTGGCGGGACGCTCGCCTTGCCGAACGCAAAATTCACGATGGGCGCCACCGAGTTTGAAGTGGTCCTCGTTGATGCCCGGAGCTGACGGAGCCTGTTGAAACCACGCCTTGAGGCTGTCTGACAGCAAATGAGCCGTGGGGGGGCGGGGGGGGCGGGCGCGGGGGGGGGGGGAGGTGGGG
>NZ_JAPSHJ010000011.1:43206-108634 GCF_031179985.1 Arthrobacter sp.
TTTACTGGCCGCTGGGCCTCCGCGCCGCCCCGCCACGGCTCATTTGCGAACGTGCGCGTTACAAGGCGCGTGCTACAGCGTGGTGAACTTCAGCACCAAGGCATGCTCAGGGTTGAGGATTGGCATCGGCAGGCCGACCTCCGCGAGGAACCGTCCGGTGGCTTCGGCTCCTGAACTAAGCCAGGAAGGCGCCTGCGTCTGGGTGAAGGTGTGTCCATAATCAGCGTCGCCAGGAGCCGGGAAGATGGCTTCCACCCGGTAGGACTGGCCGGAAACGAGGCCAGGAACGGCAAGTCTTCCGGGTTGTTCGGCGAAACCTGTCCCTGTGCTCACCACCGCAAACAATCCACCGGTTTCACCCGGCTCCGGCAAAGAAGCGGGTATAACTCCGTGGAGCATCAGGGAATCGCTGGGCACGTCCGCCCTGATCATCTGGCCGGAGTGGATCAGGCCGCGGTACTCCTTGTACAAAGCGATGAAGCGCTGAAGTTCTTCACGCTCCGGACCCTGGACTTCGCGGACGTCCCATTCCATCCCGAAATGACCGAACAGGGCGGTGATCGCACGGAAGGACAGATCATGGGTCCGGGCTGTGGTGTGGGATTTCGTGGGACCCACATGGCCGCCGACCAGCTCCGGCGGTACCACCAGCCCGGTCCAGCGCTGGATCGTCTGCCGTTCCAGGGCGTCGTTGCAGTCCGATGCCCAGATCCGGTCGGTGCGCTCGAGGATGCCTAGGTCCACCCGGGCACCCCCTGAAGAGCAGCTCTCGATTTCGACGCCGGGATGCGCCTTGCGGAGCTCATCGAACAACCGGTAGGCGGCAAGCGTCTGTTCGTGGACAGAGGCGCGGCCTGCATGGCCGTGCTCCATCAGGTCACGGTTCTGGTCCCACTTAAGGTAGCTGATCTTGTATTCGCGGAGAAGGGAGTCGATCCGGTCGAAAATGAACTGCCAGGCGTCAGGATTGACGAGGTCAATGATGTGCTGGGACCGCCACGGCAACGCCAGCCTGCCGCCGTCCTTATAAGAGGAGCTTGCCGGGCCCACAATCCAGTCCGGGTGTGCCCTGGCCGTGTCCGAGTCCAGGTTGACCATTTCCGGCTCCACCCAGAGCCCGAACTCCATGCCCCGGGAATTGACGGCATCGATGAGCGGATGGAGTCCGTCAGGCCACAGGGCATCGTCAACGTACCAGTCGCCGAGGCCTGCCTGGTCGTTACGACGCCCAAGGAACCAGCCGTCGTCGAGCACAAAGCGTTCAACTCCGAGATCAGCGGCGGAATCGGCGAGTTCGATCAGGGTGTCAAGGCGGTGGTCGAAGTAAACGGCCTCCCAGACATTGAGGACGACGGGCCGGGGTTTTCCGCCACCGGCCGCCGGCAGAACGTGGTGGGGACGGGCACGGAACCAGTCGTAGAAGGCCGTGCTGATGCCATCCAGGCCTCGGTCAGAATATGCCGCGAACAGTGCGGGGGTGGTGTAACCGGTTCCGGGCTCGAGGATCACTTCGGCTGAACCGAGGAGTTCCGAGCCGCCGATCATGGTGCGGCCGTCAGCAATGGTGTCGGCGAACTGTTCGTGGTTGCCGCTCCAGGCCAGGTGGGTTGCCCAGACCTTGCCGTGGCGGTTGCCGAAGCCCGCGCTCCCGGCAGCGAAGAGCAATGAGGAATCGTGGCCTGTGCGGCCGTGGCGTCCGGTCCGCACCCACGTCCCTTGCTGGATGGACCGGCGCTGGGGATGGCGTTCGCGGCACCAGCGGCCCGTCAGGTCCAGGAGTTCGACGGCGTCAGGTCCTACGGGGAGGACGGTGGCCAGCTCGTCGAGCTGGAACGGAGATGATCCGGTGTTGGTGACGGTGTGCCGCAGCTCCAGCAGACCGCCGTCGTGCAGGGTGAGGGAGGATTCCACCATAATTCCGGCTTCTTCGTCAGCTTGGACGACGACGGCGGAAGCACCTTTCCCGGGAACGTCACCCGTGGCGACCATGGAGGCTTTCACTACCCGCAGCCGAACCGAGAAGTCGAGGCCGGAGACGCCGTCGGAAATCCTGTGGCCGCGAAGGGCGGGGCGTCCGCGCCAGCTGGAGGAGGCCTGGGGAATCAGGCCTGCGGGAACGGTCGCATCCACGGCCGACGGGGGAATGGGCTCACCGAGGATGGAGAGGTCCGGCAGTGTGGGGCCAAGATCAGCCCCCCAATGAATGACCTCAGCCTCCCCGTTGTCGAAGCTCATCACCAGGCTGGTGCCGGTGGAACGGAGGTGCAAAGGATCCATTGATAAGTCTCTTTCTTTACAAAACATGATCATTGCAGGGCCCGCCCTGCGTGCTCGAAACACAAGCGCGCAAAGCGGGCCCCGGAACTGCTAGCTGATTTTTTACTTGAAGAGCGCGTTGACCTGGTCGTTGGCCTGGCTCAACGAGCTGGCCGGCTTCTTGCCCGACAGGACGGCGTCCATGGCAGGCTTCATGATGCCTGTGACCTTGGCGGAGTTGTCAGCGATCGGGAACAGGAACGTGGTCTCGTCTTTCACGTGGGTGGTGAAGGCACTGACGTCGATGCCCTTATCGGCAAATGCCTTTGCTGCTTTCTCGGAGGAAGTGCTGATAGCGGGGAATACCACTGCCTTGGAGGCAACGACGTCCTGGCAAGCTGTGGAAGAGAGGTACTCCACCCATTTGACCGAGGCGGCAGGGTTCTTGGTGCCGGCCCAGATGGAGTCAGCCAGGCCGTTGAACATGCTGGCGCGCTTGCCGTCCGGTCCCTTGGGGGTGGGAGCTATACCGGTTTCGACACCCTTGTAGCTGGTGTACTGTCCGATCATCCATGAACCATTGGTGTTGATGGCAGCCTTGCCTGCACCAAAGTTGTCAGCCACGCTGGCTCCCACTGTGGTTTCAAGCTTGGGCATGTAGCCCTTGTCCGCAAGGCCGGACCACCAGGCGATGGTTTCCTGGAACTTGGGATCGTCATAGTTGAATTCCTTGCCCCACGGGTTCTTGTCCGTGTGCGTCCAGCCCAAGGTGGCGCTGAGGAAGCTCCACTGCGTCTGGCCATCTCCGCCACCGGAGTTTTCCAGGCCAAGACCGTAGACAGCAACGTTGTTCTTGTCGAAGCCTGCCTCGTCGCCGCGCTTGCCGTTCTTGTCCACTGTCAGGTGGGCGATGGCCTTTTCGTAGCTGCCGCCGTCCTGGGGGTTCCAGTCCAGGCCCTTGAGCTGCTCCTCGGTGTACCCGGCGTCGGCGATCAGCTTCTTGTTGTAGAACAGAGCGATGGTGTCCCAGTCCTTCGGGAGGCCGTAGCGCTTGCCATCTTCAGTGACCCAGAGATCCGTGAGGCCCTTGTTGTAGATCTCAAGGTCCAGCTTGTCGTTCTTGACGGCATCGTCCAAAGCCAGAAGTTGCTTCTTGGTGGCGAATTCCGGGTACTTTGCCAGGTGGTTTGTGAAGACGTCAGGGGCCGTTCCTGCCACAAAACCGTTGGTCAGGGTGGTCCAGTAATCGTCCCAGCCGCGCTGGGTGACCTTTACCTTGATGTCGGGATTGGCCTTGGTGAAATCGTCAGCACACTGCTGGTAGGCCGGAAGCTGGTTTGCGTCCCACAGCCAGTAGTTGATTTCGCCCTTGGCTTCGGTGGATGCCGGTGCAGAGCCTCCGCAGGCGGACAGGGATAGCGCGATGGCTGCGGCGGCAGCGACGGCGCCGATGGATTTCTTCATGATGGACCTTTCGTTATTGACTTCGAAGCAGTGTGCGGTTGGGGGTGAGAGTGAAGGGTGGGACTATTTGACGCCGGAGAAGCCGATGGAGTTGACCACCTTCTTGCCGAAGGCGATGAAGAGCAGGAGGACCGGAAGGGCGGCGATAAGGGTGGCCGCCATGAGGCCGCTCCAGTCCGGGGCGCCCTGTGGCGACTGGGACTTGAAGACACCCAGGCCTACGGTGAGTACCCGGACGTTCTCTTCCTGGCCAACCAGAAGCGGCCAGAAGTACTCATTCCAGGTGCCGATGAATGTCAGCAAAGCCAGCGTGGCCAGTGGAGCGGCGGCGTTGGGCAGCACGATCTGGAAGAAGATGCGGAATTTTTTGGCGCCGTCCAGCATGGCCGCTTCTTCGACTTCCCGGGACATACTCATGAAGAACTGGCGCAGGAAGAAGATGGCGAACGGTGTCATGAACAGGAAGGGCAGGATGATGCCGGCGTAGGTGTTCAGGAGGCCCAGGTTCTTGATCATCAGGAAGTTGGGCAGGGCCGTGAAGATCGGCGGCACCATCATGGTGGCCAGGAACAGCGCGAACACTTTCTCTCTGCCTGGCCAGCGCAGCCGGGAAAAGGCATAGGCGGCCATGGCGCTGAAGAAAACCTGGCCGGCAGTGACCAGTGTGGACACGATGATCGAGTTTCGGAGGTACCACCAGAAGTTGATGGCGGCGCCGGAGCCGCCCTCAGCTATGGCTTCCTCCGGGGACTGCAGGCCAAGAACGCGTTTGAAGGCGCCCCAGCTGAAGTCAGCCGGCAGGAGGTTGCCTGCGTTGCCAGCGAGGGAGTGGTTGCTGGAAAGTGCGGTTCGAAGCATCCACAGGAACGGTGCAATGGTGACGATCAGCGCGATGACAACCAGGGCCCAGGCTCCGGCTCGGCCCCAGTTGATGGGCTTGCGCGGCTTTATGACGGGTCGGATCGACGAATCAGCATTGTGGCGGGCGGAGGGCTGCCCTGCATCTTGACGGGAAGGAGACGTAGTAGTCATTGCGGGGTTCCTTAGTCCAGATCCGATTCATTGCCCTTGAGGAACTTCATTTGGATGAAGGCCACCAGGGCGAGGATGACGAAGAGAATGACGGACAGTGCAGAGGCGTACCCGAAGTCAGATTCGGTGAAGGCCTTCTGGTAGATGTACATCTGGATCACCCGCGAGGCGTTGATGGGGCCGCCGGCTGTGGTGACGGCCACTGTATCGAAGACCTGGAACGATCCGATCACGGTGACTACCAGGACGAGTACCAGGACGGGGCGCAGGAGCGGGATGGTGATGCCCCAGAAGGTTCTGGCCGGCGAAGCGCCATCCAGGGAGGCTACTTCGTAGACGTGCTGTGGAATGGCCTGGAGTCCGGCAAAGATCAGCAGGGCGGTGTAACCCATGTGGCGCCAGACGTTGACAGCCGCGATGGTCGGGATGGCCCATTGCTCGCTACCGAAGAACGCGATGCGGGGGAGCCCGGTCCAGCTGATGATCTCGTTCACGATACCCAGCTGGTAGTCGAGCATCCAGAACCACAGGAGCGCAACGATCACGTTGGCCACGAGGAACGGCAACAAGAGGGCGCCGCGGATGAAAGTTGACTTCGCAACACGGTGCATGAGGAGGGCCAGGCCCAGGGCAATGACTGTCTGGAATCCGATGTTGATTGCCACGTACTGAACGGTCACCGCCATAGAGTTCCAGAAGAGCTCGTCGGTAAAAATTGAGGTGTAGTTCTCGAGACCGATCCAGGTGGGGTCACCGAGGATGCTGTACTCGGTGAAGCTGAGGTAGATCCCGCGGATGGTGGGGATCAGGAAGAAGACGACGAAGCCGATCATCGCCGGGAATATGAACACCAGTGCCATTTTGAGGTCACCGATGCCGCGCCCATTGCGGACCGGAGCACTAGTCCCGGCCTTCTTCGTTCCGCCCGCTGGCGGGTCAGGAAGTTTAGTGATGGTGGTCATCGTCGACCTTCCGTAGGTGTGACATGGATAACAGCTGGGAGTGAATCTACACGAGTAGAAAGAGGGTGGCAAGAGCAATTTCTTTTATTTCCATGAAGAAGTTGTCATTGGCTGCATGTCTGTTGACTCGAGTAGATGCCGATGTAACACTGGGAACCAGTTGCTGCCCGCCCGGGCAGCCGGATTGAAACCATTCATGGAGGAACAATGGCGTTTTCGTTGGGGGTCGTAGGGGCGGGGCAATTCGGGGGGCAGTTTTCCCACCTTTTCAGGCTTCACCCCGGCGTGAGCAGCGTGGTTGTAGTGGACGAACTTCCGGAAAGGGCTGCGTCCGCGTGTAAGCAGTGGGGCCTCGACGGCGTTCTGGACAGTTTCGAGGATCTCCTGGCATCCGACGTCGAAGCCGTTGCGGTCTTTACCCAGCGTTGGACGCACGGACCCTTGGTGGAGCGGGCACTGCGCGCCGGCAAAGACGTCTATTCGGCTGTTCCGATGGCTGTCTCCGAAGAGGAGATCTCGCGGATCATCGACGCCGTCCGCGAGACCGGGAACGTCTACATGATGGGCGAAACGAGTTACTACAACCCGGCCACCGTCTACGCACGGGAGCAGCATGCCGCCGGGCGCTTTGGCCGCGTCTTCTACTCCGAGGGGGACTACGTCCACGACATGGACCTCGGCTTTTACGATGCCTACCGCTACAGCGGCGGCGAAAGCTGGAAAGAGACTGCGAGCTACCCGCCCATGCTTTACCCGACGCATGCCATCGGAGGGGTTTTGGGGGCCGTTCCTTCCCATGCTGTCAGCGTGAGCTGCGTCGGAGTAAGTGATGACCGCGGTGACGGTGTTTTCGACAAGGGTGTCAGCATGTTCGGCAACGACTTCTCCAATGCCACGGCCCTATTTGAACTGAACGACGGCGGAGTGATGCGGACCAACGAAATGCGACGTGTGGGCTACCCCTCGCATATCCGTGAATCGCGCTTCAGGTTCTTCGGCACAGAGGCAAGCCTGGAGCAGTTGGCCCACGTTACTGTGTGGCAGGACAAGAAGGACGTCCAGGACATCTCCGCCCTGATGGAGACCCGGCCCAGTATTCCGCTGGATGACCCCTCGCTTGCCAACGTTGCCCCGGAACTGCGCGACGCTTTCGTTTCGGGCCTGGCACCCGTGCACGATCCCGGCCGGCTTCCGGAAGAATTCCGCGGTGCCCCCAACGGCCATGAGGGAAGCCATCATTTCCTGGTTGACGACTTCGTCACAGCCGTCAACAACCGCAGCCTGCCGCCGGTGAACGCATGGGTGGCGGCCCGGTTCACCCTGCCGGGGATCGTGGCCCATGAGTCTGCCCTCAACGGCGGTGAGCGCCTTCCCATCCGGGACTTTGGCGATGCTCCGCCGACTCTCTAGCTAGGATCTAAGTCATGACGACTCCCACATTGCAGGCTCCTCGCGGCCCGGTAACCCGGAAGGATGTTGCCCGGTACGCAGGCGTAAGCACCGCCGTCGTCAGTTATGTCGTGAATGGTGGTCCTAAGAAAGTGGCCCCGGCGACGGAAGCCAAAGTGCAGGATGCCATCCGGGTACTCGGCTACCGTCCCAACGCTGCCGCGCGTGCACTGAAGCTGGGTTCCAGTGAAACCATCGGCCTGGTGATCCCGGATAACAGCAACCCGTTCTTCTCCTTGCTCTCCCACGCCGTGGAAGATGCTGCCGCGGAGTGCGGATATGCCCTGGTCCTGACAAATTCTGACGGAAGCGTCGCCAAGGAGCGCCGTCATATCCGAAACCTGGCTGCCCGCCAGGTGGACGGCGTTGTGCTGGCCAGTGTGCTTTTTGAGCCGGACCTCGTGGAACTGGACGACGCCGATATCCCGGCGGTACTCCTGAACCATGGGGATGCGGCCCCGGGCTTCAGCAGCGTCGGCGTCGACCTGGCTGAGGGAGCGCGGATCGCCGTTGAGCATCTGGTCGGCCATGGGCACACCAATATTGGCTTGGCCATGGGGACCAACACCGCCAATGACGTGGACGGCCGTGAAAAGGGATGGCTGCAGGCGCTCTCGGATGCCGGGCTGCTGGAGGGGCCGATCGTCCGCGGACCCTTTTCGCGGGCGGGCGGCTATGCTGCCGGTCAGCGGCTGCTGGCGTCCGCGAACAGGCCGACGGCGATTTTTGCCAGCTCAGACATGCAGGCCATCGGAATTCTCCGGGCGATCCACGAGGCCGGGGTCTCTGTCCCCGGGGACATCGCGGTGGCTTCTTTCGACGGCTCCGTTGAAGCGGAGTACAGCTGGCCGGCCCTCACCACCGTGGAGCAGCCGGTCAAGGCCATGGCGGAAGCCGCAGTCAGTGCCTTGATCGGGGCCGATCGAGGTAAGCCGGCCGGGCACCAGCTGTTTCCCACGAAGTTGCTGGTACGCCAGTCCTGCGGGTGCAGCAGGACGGTGCCCTAGAGCCTGCGCTCCGGCGCCCGGGCCTGTGCTCTTAGGCCTGGGTTCTTACGCCTGAGCCGGAGCCAGTTCGGCAATCCGCAGCCTGCTGACCTGCTCCTGAAGGCTGCGTTGGGCGTCGGCGCCCAGCCCTGAATCGCTGATGACTTCATCGGCCTCGTCAAGTCTGGCGATGGTGCTGATTCCCAGAGTGCCCCACTTGGTATGGTCAGCCAGAACCACCACTTTCCTGGCCGATTCCATAAATGCCCTGTTGGTTTCAGCTTCCTGCAGGTTTGGCGTAGTGAACCCCGCCTCTGCGTCCATCCCGTGGACGCCCAGGAACAGGATGTCCAGGTGCAGCTGCCGGAGTGCCGCCGTGGCAATTGGCCCCACAAGCGCGTCCGACGGCGTGCGCTCACCGCCGATGAGGATCACGGTGGAGCGTGCACGGTTGGACCCGGCCGGTACATCCGTGTAGAAAAGATCGGCGATGCGAACCGAGTTGGTGACTACGGTGATTCGTGGGCCAGCGGCGAGTTCGCGCGCCAGCGCCCACGTTGTGGTCCCGGCGCTTAGCCCTACGGCCATTCCTTCCTGAACCAGGGACGCGGCCTCCAAAGCGATGGCGCTCTTCTCCGCCGTCAGCTGGGTGGACTTCAGTTCGAAGCCCGGCTCGTGGGTACTGGCATCGCCCGGAAGTTTCGCGCCGCCATGGATCCGTTCCACCTGCCCAGCTTCTTCCAGGAGATCGATGTCCCTGCGAACGGTCATCAGGGAGACACCCAGTTGCTGGGCGAGCTCGGAGACCCGCACTATCCGATCGCGCTGGACTGCATCCACGATGGCTTGGTGACGTGCTGCGGCGAGCATCTCAGCGGAATCCTTAAGGCAGGGAACAAGGCTGGTCCCAGTCTAGGCATCACGATGACGCGAGGGGGTCATCCTCCGCGTGCTGCTCGTTCCGTCCCCGCCTTCCCCTTGCCTCGCAAGCTCGGCAAGGGAGCCCTGACGGCGTGGGCCCATGAGGACGATGCCGGATAACTCCCACTCGTGAACCCGCAATAGTAGCCCGCAACCCCTCTGCGCTGCTTGGAAACCCCGCTGAATGCCCCCGCCTTTCCTTACTTTTTGAGGGACGCCGCGATTTGCTGCATGACAGTGTTGTCGGCCAGCGTGGTGGCGTCTCCGACGTCGCGGCCTTCGGCGACGTCTTTGAGAAGGCGGCGCATGATTTTTCCTGAGCGGGTTTTGGGCAGTTCCGGCACGATAAGGATTGTTTTGGGTTTGGCTATGGGGCCGATTTCCTGGCCGACGTGGTTGCGGAGTTCCTGGACCATGGCGTCCCCGGTGTCAACGGCGTCCCCACGGAGGATGACGAACGCGACGATTGCCTGCCCGGTGGTGGGATCCGTGGCGCCGACCACGGCAGCCTCGGCAACGGCGGGGTGGGAGACGAGGGCCGATTCAATTTCGGTGGTCGAGAGGCGGTGCCCCGAGATGTTCATGACGTCATCAACCCGCCCCAGGAGCCAGATATCGCCGTCGTCGTCCTTTTTGGCGCCGTCGCCGGCAAAGTACATGTTTTCGAACCGCGACCAGTACGTTTCCTTGAACCGCTGGGGGTCACCCCAGATCCCGCGGAGCATCGCGGGCCAGGGTTCGCGGATGACGAGGTAACCGCCCGAGCCGTTGGGTACTGACTCGCCTTGCTCGTCCACAACATCCACGGCGATGCCGGGCAGCGGTGTTTGGGCGGAGCCCGGTTTCGTGGCGGTGACCCCTGGCAGGGGTGCGATCATTTGTGCCCCGGTTTCGGTCTGCCACCAGGTATCAACGATGGGCGCCCTGTTTCCGCCGATGACGTCGCGGTACCACATCCACGCCTCGGGGTTGATGGGTTCCCCGACTGATCCAAGGACACGAATGGAGGAGAGATCGTACTTGGCGGGGATGTCCTTGCCCCATTTCATGAAGGTCCTGATGGCGGTGGGGGCGGTGTAGAGGATGGAGACTTTGTATTTTTCGATGATTTCCCACCACCGGCCCTGGTGCGGGGAGTCCGGGGTACCTTCGTACATCACCTGGGTGGCACCGTTGATCAGCGGTGCATAGGCGACGTAGGAGTGCCCGGTGACCCAGCCGACGTCCGCGGTGCACCAGTACACATCTGTCTCGGGGTGCAGGTCGAAGACGGCCCTGTGGGTGTAGGCGGTCTGGGTGAGGTAGCCGCCGGTGGTGTGCAGGATGCCTTTTGGCTTACCTGTCGTTCCGGAGGTGTAGAGGATGAACAGCGGGTGTTCGGCGTCGTGCCCTACCGCGGTGTGCTGGGTTGAGGCGGCGCCGACGGTGTCTTCCCACCAGTGGTCCCGGCCCTCGTGCCAGTCCACGCCCTGGCCGTTGCGTTTGACCACGATGACGTTCCGGACGGTGTGCCCGGCTCCGCTTCCCTCTTGAGACAACGCGTCGTCGACGGCGGGTTTGAGGGCGCTGGGCTTGCCGCGCCGGTAGGTGCCGTCCGCGGTGACGACGAGTTTGGCTTCGGCGTCCTCGATCCGGGAGCGCAACGCGTCGGCTGAGAAGCCACCGAACACCACTGAGTGCACGGCGCCGATCCGGGCGCAGGCCAGCAGGGTGATGACGGCCTCGGGGATCATGGGCAGGTACACGGCAACCCGGTCGCCCTTGGCCACGCCCAGGGACTCGAAAGCGTTCGCGGCTTTTTTGACCTCGTCCGTGAGTTGGGCGTAGGTGTAGGTGCGGGTATCGCCGGGTTCGCCCTCGAAGTGAATGGCCACCCGGTCCCCAAGTCCGTTCTCGACGTGCCGGTCCAGGGCGTTGTACGCGGCGTTGACCTTACCGCCCACGAACCATTTCGCGAACGGCGGTGTGGACCAGTCCAGCGCCTGGGTGAAGTCCTGATCCCAGGTCAGCAACTCCCGGGCCTGCCTGGACCAAAAGGCGGGGCGGTCGGCGTCGGCCTCTGCGTAATCCGCCTCCGTCACCACAGCATTGGCAGCGAACTCCTCCGACGGCGGGAAGCGGCGATCCTCATGCAGCAGGTTCTCAAATGCGTCCCCCTGCCGGGCAGGCTGGTCGGACGAAGCCCGGACGGCTGCGGCGTCCGCTTCTGTTCCTCCGGACTCTGCGGGGGCGGCGATAGCAGCAGAGCTTGGCGTTTCCTGGGACATGGTGAACCTCATCATTCATCGATCTTTGCTGAGCGGAACTCCTGCGCGGCCGTCCGTCCGGTCGTAGACCGAGGACAGCGGCCCGCCATGGAAATTCCGCAAAGAGCTGTTCCGAAATACACACTAACGCTTGCTCACGACTGTGAGTGGCGCGGCTCACAAAGTCCGCCACGAGCGGCATTTATTAAGCGCTGAACGGTGCTGTCCCGGGTCACAAGGCCCCTGCGCTCCCGGCCAGTCAGCTAGTGATCGGCGGGGCACTTGGCTAGGCTGAGATGGAATCGTGACATCCGAGGGAGCCATCCGAGGGAGCATTGGGCCGATAGCGGTCCAGCTTGTGTCTGCCGCAGGCAGCACTATCCAGGCGGCACTATCAGACGGCCCTGTCCAGAGTGCCGTCATGCGAAGGAGAACAAAAATGAATGAGCAACGTGGCCAGCAGGACGCCGCCCCAGAGAACCGGGTCCCGCAGTCTGCCGAGGATTCCCGGACCGGCACGTCCCAAACCAATATCTCCCAGCCCAGCGCCTCCCCAACGAACTACTCGCCAACGAATACTTCCCAGCCACTGGATTCTGATCCCCGCAGCACGACGGCGGAGCCAGCCGCCGGCAGCCCTGTTTCAGGAAGTGCAGCTTCAGGAAGCGCAGCTTCAGGAAGCCAGGCGGCTAACACCGCTGCCACGCCCGGTACAGCAACGCCGGGTGCATCGACACCGGGCGAAAAGAAGCCCGTTGCTAAAAACGAGGCAGTTCTGGGCCATTTCACCATCCGGGACCTTACTGTTTTCGCTTCGACGTTGACCCTGTTCGTGGCATCGCTCATTCCCATGTTCGCCGGGCGTTACAACCTCTGGAACATGGGAAGCCTCTTCTTCCTGGGTCTTGGGGTCATTCTCCCGTTGATTGTCACCGCACTCTTTGTGGCCCGACGTCTCACACCCGGTTCCAAGGTCCGGATCGGTTCGCTGTCCGTGGACCAGTTCGCCTCCGTCACAGCTTCTTTCGCCCTCGCCTTCTTTTTCCTGGCCGTCGCGGACGACTTCGCGCCCAGCCTTCTGGTGGGGCTGATCGGCTCCGTGGGACTTTTCTCCGCAACAGTGCTGGCACGGTTTATCCCCTATTTCGCGGGTGACTTCCTGGACCGGCGGGAAGAGCCGGCCCATGTGATGGCGAGGGAATCCGTCGCTCCCGTACGGAAGCCGCATGCGGCCAGAGCACCTAAACCCGCCAGGGAACCAAAGCAGGTCAAAGAAGCGCTGGCCAGAATCCTGCCCGGCAGGGGAGCCCGCACGACGCCGGACAGTCCGTCAGCGCGGCCGTCCGCTGCCCGCGCTGGAACGGCCGGCGCAACCGCTGTCGGCGGACCAGCTGTAGGCGGACCGGCAGGGGGCGGACCGGGTGCCGGAGTCGCAGAGGCAGGTCGACAAGGTACGGCTGCTACCTCCCGTCCGACTGAGGCGGAGCAGACCCAAGCGGCCGCCGTCGTTCCTTCCTCCGCAGCGGAGGAGACCAGGACCTCGGCGCTGCCCACCACCCGCTCCACCGCTGGTGCAACCGCTGTTCCCGGACCTGCAGCGGCCACGCCCGCGACGACGGTGACTCCCCAGGTAAGGTCCCAGGAGCCCATCGGCGCCACCGTGGATCCGGCTCACCGGCCTGAACAAGATGAAGACCAGCCCGTGCAGGAGGCTTTCTGGTTCGCTGTGGCTCAGCCCCGCACTGCCTTTGACGAAGCAACCGGGGCGCCCGCCTTCATCATCGAGCCTGGCGGTTGGGTGCTTGCACTTGAGGACCGCGGCAACGAGTTCCTCGTTCAGCACACGGACGGCCGGCTTGGCGTCTTGCGGGATCTCAGCAACATCGAACGCGGCTAGCGGACACCGTGGACCTGGATTCCGGCCAGCAGCCAGAAGCTGAGCTCCCTGCGGAGGAAAAGCAGGGGGCCAGGCCGCGCCGTGGCGCAACGTCAGTGAGGCCGGTCGAATCCATGTTGGCCCAAAAGCGGCGTGCCCGCAGGATTAACCGGGAGCTGGCGAAGGTTTACCCCTACGCCCATGCAGAGCTGGACTTCCGCAACCCGTTTGAGCTGTTGGTGGCAACTGTCCTCTCCGCCCAGACCACAGATGTCACCGTCAACCAGGTCACCCCAGTCCTGTTCGCCCGTTACCCTGATGCTCGCAGCATGGCCGAGGCACCGATGGAGGAGCTCGAAACTCTCATCAAGCCCACAGGGTTCTTCCGCGCCAAGACGCGGAGCCTCCTTGCATTGTCCACCCGGCTCGTTGATGAGTACGACGGCGTTGTGCCCGGCCGCCTTGAAGATCTGGTCACGCTCCCTGGAGTGGGGCGGAAGACGGCCAATGTGGTGCTTGGCAATGCGTTTGGTATCCCCGGGATCACGGTGGATACCCATTTCGGGCGACTGGCCCGCCGTTTCGGCTGGACCACATCCGATGACCCGGTGAAGGTCGAATCGGATGTCGCCGAGCTTTTCGAGCCAAGGGACTGGACCATGCTGTCCCACCGTGTGGTGTTCCACGGCCGACGTGTTTGCCACGCTAAGAGACCAGCGTGCGGTGCGTGCGCGGTGGCTGACTGGTGCCCCAGCTATGGCATGGGCGAGAAAGATCCGCAGAAGGCAGCCAAGCTGCTGAAGTACGAACTTGCTCCCGGAAACGAGGAGTTGCTGGCCCGTCTGCAGGCGGAAACCCACCGTGCGGCCGAGATCCGGATGGAATCCCAGAAGAGGCCGCAGTGACAGCCCGGCAGGATCTTCTTGACCTCGTCGCGGCCATCGAATCCGGGGCCGGACCTGCCCCGGATCCGCGGTGGCGTGAGCTTTCGGTGGACCCGGCGGTGGTGCGCAAAGCCGCGGTCCTGATGCTTTTCGGTGTCCTGGACAAGGTTCCCGCGGCCTCGGAAAAGAAGCTGGCTCCGGCTCATCTTGATGTCCTGCTGTTGCAACGCGCCAACACGCTGGTGGACCACCCAGGCCAGGTCGCGTTTCCAGGGGGCGGCATTGATCCCGGTGAGACCCCGGTGGAGGCCGCCCTCCGTGAAGCCGAGGAAGAGACGGGGCTGGACAGCGCCGGCGTGGAAGTCCTGGGCGTCATGCCGGAACTCGCACTTCCGCGCGGGAACTTCCTGGTGACGCCGGTCCTGGCCTGGTGGGCATCACCGTCCCCGGTGCGGGTAGTGGACTATGCGGAATCATCTCAGGTCTTCCGGATCCCGGTCAGGGATCTGCTCGATCCCGAAAACCGGCGAATGGCCACGGTGACCAGGCGGGGCGAAACTTTCCACAGCCCGGCGTTCACTGTCAACGGGGTGGTTGTCTGGGGCTTTACAGGACTTATCCTGAACCAACTGTTTGATCAGCTGGGATGGTCAGTACCTTGGGACAGGTCCCGGCTGATCCCGATAGAACCGTAGAACCCTGAAAGCCAACGTCCCCCTTCGGCCAGTCAGCAGTTCCAGCCATGAGTTTCAGCCGGAAACCCTTTCCTAGCCGGAGACCTTCGGGGCGGAGCAATCAACAATCAGCCCCGTTGCTGCGTTCTCCCTGACGGCCATAATCCCCGCAGCCACTCCTTTGAGTGTTTTGAAAGCCGGCGACAGTGCAACCACTGATCCGTCCTCTGCAGTGAGCCGGAAGTGGAATGCCTCGTGTCCCTCTATTTCAAATCTTCCAGCCATGGCTGTTATTTCCCCCTGGCAAATGCTCCCCCTTGTATCGCATGGTGCTGGTCGGCTGAGCTCTTACGGCAAACTGACCACAGTCGACAGTTCCGTTGCTGTAACGGGCTATTCAATGCTACTGGCGGGTAAGTGACAAAGAGTGTCTCGCGACTACTTCGCTTTGTCATAGGAGTCGGTCACAGCAATGCTGACAGGGAATTCGACGGGGATCCTTCCGAAAAGCAATTCCTTGGCTGCGCTTGCCGCCTCTTCAATGGCAGCGATGCTTGCCTCCACTGCATTATCGGGGCTGTGGACCATCACCTCGTCGTGGAGGAAGAACACGAGTTCCCCGGCAGGTGAGCCGTCGGAGCGCAAGGTGCGCAGCCGCCGTCGTAATTCGGCCAGCCAGCACGCAGCCCAGTCCGCCGCGGAGCCCTGGACCACAAAATTTCGAGTGAATCGACCGCGGGATCTGGCTATCGAGTCCGCACTGCGCTGTTCATCGGCTGTCGCAGTCTGCTGGCTTAGGAGCCACCTTTCTGAGGGTGGCGGGCTGCTCCGGCCCAACCGGGAAGTCACCGTTTTTCCTGCCTCGCCATCGCGGGCGGCGCGTTCAACGAGGCCCACGGCACGGGGATACGTCTTAGTGAGCTGCGGCATGAGCCGCCCTGATTCACCCGATGTCGCACCGTACATGGCGCCAAGCATGGCAATTTTCGCCTTTGCCCGGTCGCCGCCAAAACCCTGTGCTGCAACCCCGGCGTACAGATCCTTATCCTTCGCGGCCTCGGCCATCACCGTGTCCTGGGAAAGGGCCACCAATACCCGCGGCTCCAACTGTGAGGCGTCCGCCACGATGAGCTTATGGCCGGGATCTGCATGCACAGCTCCGCGGATCTGGTGCGGAATCTGCAGCGCACCGCCGCCACGCGATGCCCAGCGGCCGGAAACCACTCCGCCCACCACATACTCAGGCCGGAAGCGGCCGCCGTCCACCCAGGCATCCAACCAGGCCCAACCATTAGCCGTGTGGAGGCGGGAGAGTTTTTTGTACTCAAGAAGCGGGCCGATGGCCGGATGACCGGACTGCTTCAGCTCCCATTGCCTGGTGGTTTTGACCTCAATCCCGTTGCGGTGCAGCGAACGCATAAGGTCCTGAGGCGAATCCGGGTTCAGGGACGGTGAGTTGAGCAGATTTCTGAGCTCGGCGGTGAGGGCTTCGAGTTTCGCTGGGCGCTGGCCATTCGCAGGACGCGGTCCAAGATAGTCCACCAGGATTTTCTCGTGGAGTTCTACCCGCCAAGGCACGCCGGTATGCTGCATCTCTGCCGCAATCATGGACCCGGCGGACTCGGCGGCGAGGAGCAGTTGGAGGCGCTGCCTCCTGTTCCCCTCGGTACTCGCGCCGTTGAGAGCGTTTTGCTGCGCTGCGAACTCCCTGCGGAGGTGCTCAATTGAGTGCTGCGCGGTGGTGGCAGGGCCAAGATGTTCGAACAGGGCCCCCTGTTCCTTGGGCGGCGGAGGCGGACGGAGCCCGGCGGGTGGCCCTTGAAGATCGTCGTCCTGGATAAGCTTCTCCGCCGTACAGGCATACTCAGTATGGGCGGTGAACTCCGAGTGGGCCAGGATCGCTCCGCACAGACTGAGGTCGTGGCACCGCTCCAGCTCAATGCCGGAACGCAGCAAACGCGGGTACCAGTCCTGTGTCCGGTTCCAGATCCAGCGGGGCCGGCGCTTCTCAAATTCACGCACGACGTCGGGGAGCTCGCCGAGGGCTATCAGTTGCGGTTCCGCATGGGCTGCTGCCGGTTCGCCTGCGGGAGTGAGTTGCTGAAGGGCTGCGCCGTCGGCGTGGGCGGCAAGCAGCAGATACATGCATCAATTCTGCCTTGTGGTGCGGGACGTCCCTGACAGAACCGGTTCTATTGAGGACGTTCTGTGTCCGGATGCATTTGCTGCGGTCCGGGGACTCTTTGTTCTTTACCTGTATCGGACCCCTTGATTGGATCTGTTCCGGGCTTACGGGCTGGAGCTTGCTTCGCCTTTGTCCAGCACTTTGGGGTATCCGCCCTGACTGTGACTTGTCCACATAGCCTCGATTTCGTCTTACGGGCAGTCTCCCGCCCCGGCAGGGTAGCGATATGAGCAGGCACCACCTCAAGCACCCTCCCCACAGTGATCCATCGTCCGGCGCGGCATCACCAGCCGCTCAGGCAGATTTAACGGGTCGCGCCGCCATCGCCGCCCCCGCAGCACCAGCCGCCCCGACAGTGCTATCCAGTGCGGTGTCCGGCCGAACGGAAAGGGAAGCACTGTTTCGTCAAGGAACGCGGAGGCCATACACCGCGGGGGCTCCCTGGCTTCCTGACGAGGGATCGGAGACGTTGCTCGTCACCCGGTTTGATGTGCTCAGATCCGAGGTGGAGCGCATTGTGGCGGCAACAGGCGGGCAACTGCGAGTAGTAGGCGACGCCACCGAGGCCGCGCCCTTCTGGGATTCGGCCGCGGCAGTGTTGGTAGGAAGTGATGTGCGGGAGCTTCCTCCAAGGCGCCGCGGGCCTGCTGTCCTGGTAGGCCTCAGTGGAGAAGGCGACAGCCTGTGGCACCTGGCGGCAGCCCTGGGAGCAGAGCGTGTGGCTGTCCTGCCGGATGCGGCAACATGGCTCGCTGAGTACCTGAGCGGGGCCGGTTCACCGGAAGCAGGAGGTTTGGTGGTGGGGCTGACCGGGGGTTGTGGCGGGGCCGGTGCCACCACCGCAGCTATCTGGATAGCCCAGGCGGCGGCGGGGCTCGGAGCCCGGGTGCTCCTGGTGGACGGGGATTCCTGGGGAGGCGGCCTTGAATTGGCACTCGCAGCCGAGGAATCGGCGGGATTGCGCTGGCCCGACCTTTCGGATGCACGCGGGAGCATAAATCCCGAGCAGCTGAGCGATGCTTTGCCTGTGGCGGGAGGTTTTTCGTTTCTTTCCTGGCCCGGCAGCCGGGACCGCTCCGCAGTGGTGGAGCCCGGCACGGTCGCAGGAGTCCTCGACGCCGCCAGACGCGGCTATGAACTTGTGGTCGTGGATATCGGACGGGGTGCAGAACCGCTCCGGAACTTCGCTTGGGATTGCGATCGGCTTCTGCTCGTCGTGCCTGCCCAGCTGAAGGCCACCGTCGCTACAGCAAGGATCGTGCAGGAGCTTCCGCCGGTGGAAACGTCGTTGGTTGTGCGGGGAAAGGCGGGGGCAGCACTGGACGCCGGCCTGATAGCGGATTCGGTGGGGTTGCCCCTCCAAGCCATCTTGCCTGAGGTGAGGGGGACTGCGGGGGCTACTGAACAGGGTCGGTTACTGGAAGTCGGGCAGCGGAGGAATGTCCGCCGGTTTGTGGCATCGGTCCTGGAGCTTTTCGACGAGGAGGGGGCATGACCCCCCGCCGAAACCAGCCCGGTTTTCCTTCTGCCCCCATCATTTCGGATGGTGGCCTCAGTCGTCGCAGGCAAAGCCGGTTGGTCGATGCCCGGCTGCTTGAATCCGTCCGTGAATCTGTCATGGCCGATTCCGGACCCGTCACCCCTTTGCGGGTGGCATCGGCAGTCCAGGCTTCGGGGCGGCTGCTCGGAACAGCAGGTTCCTTGGCGGCCGTGGAAAGCATCAGCGCTGAGCTCAACGGACTCGGGCCGCTGCAGGCGTTGGTCCGGGACCAGGCAGTGACTGACATCTTCGTGAATGCTCCGGACTCCGTCTGGCTGGACCGCGGCAAGGGCCTCGAGCGGGCTCCGGTCACCTTTTCCAACGAGGCCCAGGTACGTGCCCTTGCCGCGCGGCTCGTAGCTGCCGGAGGGCGCCGGCTGGATGACGGTTCTCCGTGCGTGGACGTCAGACTCGATGGCGGTTATCGCGTCCATGCCGTTCTTCCTCCAATCTCTACCAGGGGAACACTTTTATCGGTGCGGATCCGGCGGGATCAGGTGTTTTCGCTCGACGAACTCAGGCAAGGCGGAATGTTCGGGCCCCTTGGCCAGCAGGTGCTTGAACGGATGGTGACGCACCGGTTGAGTTTTCTGATCAGCGGGGCCACAGGATCCGGGAAAACCACGCTCCTTTCAACACTGCTGGGCTTGTGCCATCCCAGTGAGAGGCTGGTCCTGATCGAGGATGCATCGGAGCTGAATCCCGTGCATCCCCACGTGATCTGCCTGGAATCGAGGCACGGGAACCTGGAAGGCGGAGGCGCCATCGATCTGGGCGAACTGGTCCGGCAGGCACTGAGGATGCGGCCGGACCGGCTGGTGGTAGGTGAGTGCCGCGGGGCGGAGGTACGTGAGCTTCTGACAGCAATGAACACGGGCCATACCGGAGGAGGCGGCACCATTCATGCCAACGCGGCGGCAGCCGTTCCTGCGCGGCTTACGGCGCTGGGTGCGCTGGCGGGACTAAGCCAGAATGCGGTGCGTCTGCAGGCTGCCAGCGCCTTGGACGTCGTGGTCCATGTTGAAAGATCAGTCCATGGCAGGCAGCTGGCATGCATCGGCCTTATTGAGGATGGGGCGGACGGGTTGACCGTTTCCGCAGCACTGGAAATCCGTGGCAGTGAGCTGGGCCCGGGGCCGGCGTGGTCCGGATTGGCGAAACGCCTGGGACTGGAAGGGCGCGGGTTTGGGTTTGGGTACGGTAGGGAACCGGCGTGAGTTTCGCGATGGCGGTTGCCCTTGGAGCTGCACTCTGGCTCCTCATTCGTCCTGGGCGAACCTCCGCATACCGCCTCCGACTTACCCTTCCTGCTGCCGGCAGACGGGCTGGGGCGGCCGTTCCAGGGTCTCCCGGACGATCTGCAGATGGAGTGGCTCCTGGCTTAAGTGTCCGCTTTCGGAACCGGAACCGCAGCCAGGAGTCCCGCCACATGACGGTGGTAGTTCAACAGCTCGCCGCCCTGTTGAAGGGCGGCCGAACTCCCTCCCGGTTATGGGACGAGCTCGTTACTCTTTACCCGGCAGGATCGTCCGAACTCACCACAGGCCGGGCTCCTCGTGCTGACCGGGTCCCTCATGGTAGCCAGACTGCTCCTGCTGGTCGGGCTGCTCCTGAAGGCGCCGGCCGGACTAAGGCAGAAGTCTCGGGGGCTGCTTTTCAACTCGTCCTGGCCGCAGCCAGGGCGGCTTCGCTTCGGGGGTCACCTGTCTCGGACGCTATCCGGTCAGCGACAACGAGCGCCTACCCGGGCAGGTCGCGGAACCGCCGGATTTGGGGCGAACTCGCCGCTTGCTTTGACATCGCGGAAGCCAGTGGATGTCCATTGGCCGATATCCTCACCCGATTCGCAGCCCAGCTGGAAGCCGAGGACGACGCCGAAGCAGCCCGGCAAACGGCGCTGGCAGGGCCAAAGGCCACCGTGAAGCTGCTGACTTGGCTGCCCTTCCTGGGATTGGCTCTTGGCACGGCCCTGGGAGTGGATCCGCTAAAGATCCTTCTGGGAACACCGTACGGAATCGCCGCCCTCGTTGCCGGCATCTTGCTGACTGTGGCAGGACGAGCTTGGTCGGCCCGCCTCGTCCAGCACGCGGCAGGGACGCCATGACGGTTGCCTTGCTCCCTGCTGTTGCGGTTGCAGCGCTGGTTGCCATGGCTGCTTTGTTGGCCTTGGCAGGCCCGGAGAGGGTGCGGAGACGGCTCGCCCGGCTACTTGCACTTAGCGAAGAGCGCTCCGCCCTTGAGGACGACAGTCGATACAGGCACGCGGGAAATGGCCGGGATCTGACGGGAAACAGCGCTGACTTATTGGGGAAGCGGGGGCCGCCGGCAGGTGGTGCCGCCACCTCCGAAGGGGACGGCCTGGCAGACACCGCGATGATGCTTGAACTTATTGGCGCGATGCTCGATGCCGGCGCCGGAGTGGGGCGCTCACTTCAACTTGTGGCGGACTGCTCATCGGCCAAGCACGCGCTGTCCCTGCGGCCGGTTGTTTCAGCGCTTGCGATCGGTGCGGATTGGGATACGGCGTGGCGCAGTTCAGCCGTTCAGACCCGGGAAATACTTGAACTCCGTGATGCCTTGGGCTTCGCGGCGCTCACTGGCGCCCCTTCATCCTCGATCCTCTATGCCCAGGCCTCCCGGATGCGGAGGGAGCGGTTCAGGGCGGCCGAAAAACGAGCGGCTGCATTGGGCGTGAGGCTTGTCATCCCTCTGGGGCTGTGCTCATTGCCTGCCTTTGTCTGTCTTGGTGTTGTTCCCGTTCTTCTCGCGATGATTCCGTCAGCGGGCTAGAGGCGTACTCCAGTTTTCCTCCACAGCGATGGAATTCCGCGGTTATCCACTTAGCCGTCATGGTCACTTATCTGCCGGAGATCAAGCCGGAAGAGTCGAAGCAGCCGGTGCTACAGCCGGCACCCTACCTACGGAAGGACACATCATGTCGACCACAGCACATCCCCTCGAAAAGCCAGAGCATGCCCGGGCGGAGCAATCTGAAGCCAAGGTCAGTGAAATTTACCCGGGGGCAAGCGCTGCTCCTCAGGTCCGGAACAACGTGGCTGGCCTTCGCAACCGGCATGGTCGCATCCGCCGGCTTGGTTTTCGACGGTACAGGCTTCGCCGTGACACCTCATGGAGTTCGGAAGCGGGCATGGCGACGGCGGAATATGCCATCGCTACATTGGCTGCCGTGGGTTTCGCCGGCCTGTTGGTCTTTATTCTCCGCAGTGAGGAGGTCAGGGGTTTTCTGCTCAACCTCATCCGTACGGCTCTGGCCTTGCCATGACGCCCGTCTTGGAACTGCTCCCAGTCCCTGGCGCGGGGAAGTGCCGGGGTGCTGTAACGGCTGAATTCGCAGTCGCCTTGCCCGCCGTGTTGTTGCTGTTGGCCATGTTGCTGGCCGGTTCCGCCGCTGGCCTGACCCAGCTCAGGCTGGAGGAGGCAGCAAGGGCAGGGGCCAGGGCGCTTGCAAGAGGTGAGGATCCCGGAGCCGTCGAGGGCATTGTCAGGCAAGTGGCAGGCAGCTCCGCTTCGGCTGCCACCAGCACAGACGGGGAATGGCTGAGCGTCATCGTGTCAGGCAGGAGTGGCGGGCCAGTGGGTTCGCTGGTCCCGTGGACTTTGTCGGCGAAGGCAACGGCCAAGGGAGAGTCCGGCAGTGCACCCTGATTCCCACCCCGAGCGTGGTTCCGGCACCGTTCTGGCCGCGGCCCTGGGCCTTGTAGTCATTACGGCGATGGTACTTGTGCTGCTGCTCGCGCAGTCAGCAGTCATGGCATCCAGGGCCGCATCGGCCGCCGACCTTGCAGCTCTAGCCGCGGCCGATGCGGCGCGGGGACTGACCGTAGGGGAACCCTGTGCCGTTGCAGCGGCTGTTGCGGCCCGCCACAACGCAAGAGTGACAGCCTGTGCAGAAGGAACAGGCCAGACGGTCGAGGTCCGCACCGAGCTGGAGGCCCGGACTGTTGTTGGGGCAGCCACAGGTCATGCCCTAGCCGGCCCGCCGCCCTAAAGTGAGGTTCGCCCTACTAACTGCGATCCGGGGTGGTCTGAAGCGTCTCCAAACGAGGGGCCTCGGCGGCATCCCGAAGCAATACGTCGAGCAGGATGACTGCGGCCGCCTTGTCCAAAGGGTTGTTCTTGTTGCCGCATTTGGGCGATTGCACACAGGACGGGCAACCAGACTCGCATTCGCACGCTTTGATGGCTTCGCGGGTGGCTGACAACCACACTTTGGCCTTGTCGAAACCACGTTCCGCGAATCCGGCGCCACCGGGGTGCCCGTCGTACACAAAAATGGTGGGCATCCCGGTATCGGCATGGAGGGCAGTGGAAACGCCGCCGATGTCCCAGCGGTCACTCGATGCCACAAGGGGTAAAAGTCCGATCGCGGCGTGTTCAGCGGCATGCAGCGCACCGGGGAACTGTGCTTCGATGAGGCCCGCGGCAGTGAGTGAGCGGTTGTCCACCTCAAACCACACCGCCTTGGTAAAGAGCTCCCTGGCGCCGAGCTCCAGCGGCTCCTCGCCCAGGATCTCGTTGGAAATCAGTGCCTTACGCTGGAAGGAGACAACCTGGGTGGTTACCTTTACATCGCCGAAATGCACCCCAATGTCGCCCCACAGAACGTGACGCTGACTCTCCAGGACCTCGATCTGCGTTACATCCCTGGCCGTTGTGTAGTAGTCCGGATTCGCCCGCCGTACCACGACGCAATGGTCGTCCTCGTTCAGGTCCTCCACCACGTAGCTCTCGCCCTGATGAACGTACACGGCCCCGGTATGGGCCTGGTAATGAGTCTGCGGCGAATCCATTGTCCCGAGGAGGGAGCCGGTGTCGGCGTCCACGATGCTCACCGGCCCGCCGCCGTCGGCTCGAAGGTTCACCATGGCCGCAGCACTTTGGGAATGCGTCCAGAACCATCCTGCCGGACGTTTCCGCAGGTATCCCTGGGTCACCAGCTGGTCCAGCAGCTTCTCAGATGTATCGCCGAAAAGTTCCAGCTCGCCGTGGCCGAGAGGGAGTTCGGCCGCTGCCGCGCAGAGATGCGGACCAAGGACATAGGGATTGGAGGGGTCAAAGACGGTCGCCTCAACCGAGAGGTCAAAGATGGCTTCGGGATGATTCACCAGGTAGGTGTCCAGCGGATCGTCGCTGGCTACGAAGGCTGCGATGGCGTCCTGACCCGTCCGTCCGGCACGGCCGATCTGCTGGAACAGAGAGGCTCGAGTACCGGGCCAGCCTGCCACCAGAACCGCATCGAGACCGGAAATATCGATACCTAGCTCGAGGGCCGAGGTGCTGGAGACACCCAAGAGCTCGCCGGACCGGAGGGCCTTCTCCAACGCACGCCTCTCCTCTGGCAGATACCCGGAGCGATACGCTGCCACTCTTTGCGGAAGGCTGGGATCCACTTCATCAAGCAGCCGCTTTGTTATGGAGGAAATGGTTTCCGCCCCACGGCGGGACTTGATGAAAGCAATCGTCCGGACATGGGAGGTAACCAGATTGGCCAGGAGATCTGCAGTTTCAGCTACGGCGGTCCGCCGCTCCGGGGCGCCGTTTTCGCCACGGAGTTCCATCAGCGCCGGTTCCCAGAAGGCCACTGTGGTGGAACCGTGGGGTGAGGAGTCCTCGGTTACTGCCCGGACCGGAGCGCCGATGAGCCGTCCAAATGATTCGCCAGGTTCGGAAGCCGTGGCCGAGGCAGCAATAAACACGGGACCAGGGGATCCGTTTCCGGCGTAGTAGGCACAGATCCGGCGCAGCCGTCGCATCAGGTTGGCCACATGCGAACCGAAGACACCGCGGTAGCTGTGCGCTTCATCCACAATCACGTAGCGGAGCCGCCGGAAGAAGCTTGCCCACCAGGCATGGTTTGGCAGGATCCCGAAGTGCAGCATGTCGGGATTGGCGAGGATGAAGTTGGCATGGTCACGAATCCAGCGTCTTGAGGCCGGATCTGTGTCGCCGTCGTACGTCTCGGCCCGGACTGTCGGGAGCTTCAGAGCGCGAATAGCGGAGAGCTGGTCAGCGGCCAGAGCCTTCGTGGGGGAGAGGTACAGTGTCACGGCGCCGTCGTCGTGGATTTTTCCCGGTTGGGACAGTACTTCCAGCTCCGAGCGATGGATCGAGTCGAGCGCCGGGAGCTGGTAGGCCAAGGACTTTCCTGAGGCCGTCCCCGTGGCTATCACCACGTGTTCCCCCGAGTGGGCGAGGTCGGCGGCGAGCACCTGATGCCGGTAAGGCTGATGGATTCCCAATGAGCCGTAGGCAGCGATGAGGTCAGGGTGAGCCCACTCCGGCCAAGTTTCGTGGATAGCTTGTCGGGCAGGAATGGTGTGCACATGACGCAGCTGCTCGGGGTCCGGGCCCCGGCCCAGAAGCGGGATCAGCGAGTCATGTGGGTTCACCTAAACATTGTTTCACCCGGGCTCAAATCGCCGGCTTCCACCAGGCCTTCAGACTAGGCGACGGAGAGGTCTGCGCCCTCATCAGAGCCGGAGATCATCAGGACATGGCAGACGGTTTTCCAGCCCAGGTGCGAATACAGCTTCTGTCCGTCCAGGGACGCCAGCAACAGTCCATTTTCGACGTCGTGCTCAAAGGCCTGTGCGGCCAGCGCTTTCATGATGAAGCTTCCCAGACCGCGGCGCTGGTAGCCCGGTTCGGTGACGATCCTGTCAAATACAGCGGTATTACCCACCACATAGACGCGGCCGCTGGCAGCCACGTCGTCGCCACCCCAGACCACGGCATGGTGCACTCCGTCCATTTGGGAGGTCTCGAGCCTGAGGTCATCATCGGCAAGCCAGGGATCCTCAGAGTCCTGGGTCTGCATGTCAACGAACATCATGGTCTGCGACGCCGAGGTGACGTTCAGCCCGTGCTCCTGGGCCAGGAAACTGTACCGGGCGGCGTCGTTGGTGAAAACCGTGATGATCCTGGTTGGGGATTCCGCTGCCTTGGACACCAACTCGGCGAATTCGGCATGGGAGGGATCATGGGCGAAGTAGACCCAGTCCCTGTTGGCGTCGGCTCTAAGGACCGCCGGGAAGCGGCCCTCGTTGCGGGTCTCGTAGCCCCGGCAGCCGGCCCAGCCGGCTACCCAGACTTCCAGCAAGTGGGTGATGTCTTCAACCATGGCGTCCGGAGTCATGTGATGAGGGTATTCCAGCGCTGTCACAAGCAACAGGGGTAGGCGGAGGAGAAAGGCCTTGCTTATGAAATTGTGACCGAGGCAAGGCGCCCCCCACCCAGCACAACGGAACACCGGCACAACCGGGCACCGCACCAACGACGATTTCCCGTACCAAGTACCCTTAAATACGTGGCTTTGAACCGAATTGTACTTTTCTACGGCTTTACCCCTCTCCCGGACCCCGACGTCGTCCGGCTCTGGCAGCGTGCCTTGTGCGAGAAGCTGGGACTGACCGGGCGCATCATCATCTCCAAGGACGGCATCAACGCCACAGTCGGCGGAGAGATCGGCGCAGTGAAGCAGTACGTCAAGACCACGCGGGAGTACAAGGGCTTCCACGACGTCGACGTGAAGTGGTCCGACGGCGGTTCGGAGGACTTCCCCAAGCTCAGCGTGAAAGTCCGCGACGAGATCGTGTCGTTCGGGGCACCCGGCGAACTGAAGGTTAATGAAAACGGCGTTGTGGGCGGTGGCACCCACCTCAAGCCTGAAGAGCTGCACCACCTGGTTGACGCCAAAAAGCAGAGCGGCGAAGACGTGGTGTTTTTCGACGGCCGGAACGCCTTCGAGGCCCAGATCGGGAAATTCAAGGATGCTGTAGTCCCCGACGTCGCCACGACACACGATTTCATCAAGGAGCTGGACTCCGGAAAATACGATGCGCTGAAAGACAAGCCCGTCGTGACCTACTGCACGGGCGGCATCCGTTGCGAAGTCCTCTCGAGCCTCATGGTCAACCGCGGCTTCAAAGAGGTTTACCAGCTGGATGGAGGGATTGTCCGCTACGGCGAAACCTTCAAGGATCAGGGGCTCTGGGAGGGCTCCCTCTACGTCTTTGACAAGCGCATGCACCTCGAATTCAGCGAGGACGCCAAGACGATCGGACAGTGCACCCGCTGCTCGGCCCCCACCAGCAAGTTCGAAAACTGCTCAAACCTCAGTTGCCGTACGCTGACCTTGTATTGCGCCGAGTGCGCCGCAAGTCCCGAGACCCTCCGCTGCCCCGACGGCTGCGCGGCCTGAAAACTGACGACCGCGCCGCCTGACTCCCCTCGTGGGACAGTTCAGATCCGGCTCACGATATAGGCGTAGTTTGCGGCGGGAACTGTTTCCATCTGGACGGTCAGCACTGAGTCCTTCGTCAGCTGGATCACATTGACGCGCGCAGTGCCGCACCGCAGGCTCAGATTGATCAATTCAGCGTCCCCGTTGCGGATGATAAAGCTCATCCGGTAGTGGCTTCGGCATGCCAGCGTCAGCGCATAGGTGCCGCTGGGCAACTGCGCTGTGCTTTCGGTCAGGGTTGCCCGGCGCTCCATTGAACCAAAGCCAGTGTGGAACACTTGCCCCTGCGTGTCAGGCAGGACTGACGCCACCCATAGCTCCAGTTCGTCCCCCGACACAGGCTCATTCATCCTCGGGTCCCGCGGGAGCCTTACATCCGTGAAGATCGGTGTGGGGGTCGCGATGAGCGGCCGCCCGTCGTCGTACACGTACTCGCAGCCGCTGGTGATCGCCGCGGCTGCCAAGGCAACGGAAAGAACGACGGCGGCGCCCGGCCGGCGCTTGAGCGTCGCCCGCGGTGCCCGCACTCTGGGCATACTCTGACTTTAAGCCCGGAAAAGTCGCTAATCCATAGGTAGTACTGGGGGACGCCAGCGCTATCCCTGCCCTTCCAAGAACCGTCTGGGCTCAGGGCCGGGAGTGGGCCCCGGTTGCTCTGGCGAGATGAAATCCCACCCTCACGCCCGCCTGTTCCCCGGGATTCTCGTCCGTCACCCTGGTTGAGATTGAGAGATCCCCGGCCGCTTCCAGCTCGTGCACTACTGGTTCTCCGCACATGTAGGTTGTCTGGAGAAGCACAGCACCCTCTGCCCCCACAACAACCAATTCGGCTTCGGACGCGCCCAAGCACTCTGAAGCCACAATGTACTTGCCCGACGGTAGCGCCCTGGTGCTGGTGGAAACGCCACGCGCGGTCCCGTCCGCCGCAGCCACGAAGTCAGGTGCCGCAGCCACCAGGTGCCTTCGCATGATCGCCGCGTTCCTGTCCTGAGCTGCTGCTTCCTCCGGATCAAGGGTAGGAAATGCGGTAAAAGAGGGCGGGAGACTGGGATCTGTGCTCGTGGGGGAAGCAAGAACGGGAGCTCCGTCGTCGTATGCGCAGCCCCCGCAGCCGAGGAGAAGGACTCCGGCCATCAACAGCGCTGAAAGCGGCGGACGCAGCATCCTGAGAGCTGGCCTCAAGGGTCGCTTCCGGGCCGGTCGCATAGGGTAGTCCGGTGGAGTCAGCGGGCCCGGAACCCTCATCAAGGCATCCCTGTTGGATTCACCGGAGCCGGGGTTGAGTGGGATGGCTGGTCAGCTGAACCGCCGATCGCCCGGCTATCTCCTGACGAATATGCGCAGGCACGTAAACGGCCGGCGAGCGATATCGCCACCGCCATAGACGCAATAGAAATACGTTCGTTCATGAGCTGCCTTCCCCCAAATGCTGCCGTAGACGACGAGCCTACTAGTCAACGCCTCAAATGCAGCAGCGGACTCTCTTGGATTCCGGGACGAGGTCACTATCGTTGGGCCTAGACGCAATCGAAAGTAGCGGGCTTCAGCATCGGATCCGGGGAACCAGTCGAGAGGACTCCACCAAGTGGCGATCGAGATTCGTCCTGCAAAGCAGTTCGAGGACGTGAAGACGATGGTCGGTCCGAAACGGCCTGACGCGAACGTGTGCTGGTGCCTGAGCTACCGCATCCCCTCAAAGCAGAACCTGGAGCTGCGGGGCACCGAACGCGGAGAACTGGTCAAACAACTGGTCGGGCAGGAGCCGCCGCCCGGGGTGCTCGCTTACGACGGCGACGAGGTGGTTGGGTGGGCAGGCGTCCACCCCCGTGCAGATACAAGCTTTGCCCGCAATCGGAAGATTCCCCACGTGGACGATCTCGACGTTTGGTCAGTCTGGTGCATCCGCGTCCGGCCGGGCTATCGGGGCAAGGGAATCTCCCACCATCTTCTCGAAGGCGCCGTGGATTTCGCCCGCAGTTATGGCGCTCCCGCCATCGAAGGCTACCCCGTGGATAACCAAGGCAAACACGTTGACCTCACCATGGCGTACGTGGGCACCCGCAAGCTGTTCGAAGCAGCCGGATTCACCAAGGCCGCCGATACCGACTCGCTGATCAATGGCTTCCCGCGGGTACTGATGCGCCGGGACCTGCGCTGAGCTTTTGTCTTCCGGAGCGGTCTGTCGCCCGGAGCAGGCTAGCTCCCGGGGGTCAGCTGATATGCGAAGATCAGGGGTGCGTCCACGCTGGACGTGCTGATCTGCAGGAACCCCGATTCAGGGACAGAGACCTTGGCCCGCTCGAGGCTTCCGTTGCAGGCGGCTCCGGCATCGACGATCTCCCGGCCCTGCTGCATGACTGCGAAAAAGGCCTTGCCGCCGCCCTCGCACGTCATCGTCAGCGTGTAGACCCCTGCCTGAACGTCGGTCGCTTCTTGCATCAAAGCCTGCCGATCCAGAATCTTCCCGGAGTCCTCCAGCACGGCGCCGGTGGCAGACGGCAATGCAGTGGCTTTCCACGCGGGGACATCAGCATTTTCGATTGAGACCGCCGAAGAGCACGCCGTAATGCTGCCTGCTATGAGTGCGGTCAGCGCTGCAGCTGCGAGGGCGCGTCGCAGCAGTACTTCAGATCGGGACATGCTCCCAACTTACCCGGTGTCCCTCACTGACCGTTGCTGACCTTCTGCACACCCTCTTGCTGTAAAGGCGGGGAACCGACACCGGTTAAAAAACCTTGACCTTGACGTAACGTCAACCTTTACAGTCGAAAGTACGGGTCGTCGCAAAGAGAAAGTACGGGTCGTCGCACAGAAAGGAGCAGCTATGGAGTGGTCGATCCAGGAGATCGCCAAAATCGCCGGCACCACGAGCCGGACGCTTCGTCACTATGACGACATCGGGCTTCTCAAGCCGAGCAGTACAGGTCACAACGGCTACCGCTATTACAGCCAGTCGGCCCTGGTACAGCTCCAGCGCATCCTGCTCCTCCGGGAGCTTGGGCTCGGATTGCCGGTCATCGCCCAGGTGCTTGACCGTGAACAGGACACCGCGGAGGCCCTCCATGGGCATCTCGGCTGGCTTGAGCAGGAACAGAACAGGTTGGGCCGGCAAATAGCATCGGTCCGCCGGACCATCAAAGCAGTGGAAGGAGGTGAAAATCTCATGGCAGAAGAAATACTGGATGGCTTCGACCACACGCGCTACAAGGACGAAGTCGAAGAACGATGGGGTAAGGACGCCTACGCAATGGGCGACGCCTGGTGGCGGGGAATGGGCCAGGACGAAAAGCAGGCATGGAAGCAGCGAGCTCAGAAGCTTGGCAGCGACTGGATCGCTGCTGCTAAGGCCGGCATCGCTCCGGACAGCGAGGCAGCCCAGGAACTGGCAGAACGCCACGTGGAGTGGCTTCAGGACATCCCGGGCACTCCGGCAGCGGCCAACGGCCAAAACGGCGTCAACAGTGGCGACATCAAGGGTTATGTCACGGGCCTGGGGGACATGTACGTCGCTGATCCCCGCTTTGGCGCCAACTACGGCGGCACAGAGGGTGCCATGTTCGTACGGGACTCGCTGCGGATCTACGCCGAGCTGAACCTGTAAGCACAACCGGGCAGGAAGGGCGCGCCCCTTCCTGCCCGGTCATCCGACCGTGCCTTCTTGTCTCCGAGCCTCGTTTTTGTTTCCGTGCGTTGTCAGGGCCGCGAATAGACTTGCACCCGTGACCGAACCAACTGCCCTTTCGCCCGTATCGTTCATTTCCGGAAATACGTCGGATGCTCCGCGCAGCGATATGCCTGGCCTTCTTGAGGCACTTGCAGCCGACCTGCAAAGCCTCGGCTACACCGTGGATGGTGTAGCCCGCTTACTGGGCGAATCAGCCTCGGAGGCGCTGAACAGGGACCAGCTCATCCCCGCTTTGATAGCCACCGAATCCGCCGCCGAGGGTGAGCATGCAACAGCCACGCTGGCCGCCGTCGTCCGTTTATTTCTCCTGGCCCAGCCGCAGCAGCCGGCAACGCTCGACGCCGCGTTCCCCACTCTCCGGACGGAAGGTCTCGTGACGCTGGGATTGGTCCAACACGGCGACGTCGGCGTGAACGCAATGGTGGATCTGCGGCCGTACGGTTGGGAGGGCGGTGCGGAGGTTTCCGTCGGGCATGCCGGCGTTGATACCCACGATGTGGAACTGTGGGTGGCGAGCGATCTTGCCGCCCACCAGCGGCCCGGAGTGCTGCGCCACGATCACGTGCTTGGTATCGGCCAGGCGTCTACCACGTTGGTTCAGGCAACCATCCGTCGTCCCGTTTCCCGCGCTCTGGACCTCGGGACCGGCTGTGGAATTCAAACCTTCCATTTGCTGCAGCATGTCAGGCACGTCACGGCAACTGACATTTCCGTGCGGGCGCTCGCTTTTACCCGCTTCAACCTGCTGCTCAACGCCGGGCCGCTGCACATTAATCCGTTGAACCTGGATGAGCGCGTGACGCTGCGGCTGGGATCCCTGCTGGAACCTGTGGCGGGCGAGGAGTTTGACCTGGTGGTCTCCAACCCGCCCTTCGTTATCACGCCCCGGAGTCTGGACCTCTCGGCGCCCAACCAGTTCACCTACCGGGATGGCGGACTTCCCGGTGACCAGATTGTGTCATCGCTGATCCGAGGGTTGCCAAAAATCCTGGCGCCTGGAGGAACAGCGCAGATGCTGGGTAACTGGGAAATCACGGCGGGTACGTCCTGGGAGGAGAGGCCGCAGAGCTGGGTCAGCCCGGACACTGATGTGTGGATGATCCAGCGTGAGCAGTTGGGACCAGATCAGTACGCGGAAACCTGGCTTCGCGATGCCTCCGAAAGCCGGGACCGCAGGAGGTACCAGGAGGCCTACTCTGCTTATCTGGAGGACTTTGCGTCCCGCGATGTGTCCGGAATTGGTTTCGGCATGGTGTGGCTGCGTCGGCCGGCGGGAGAGGCCGGCAGGGCGATCGAACGGTTCGAGGAGATCACTTACCCGATAGAACAGCCCGTCGGTCCCCACCTTGGCTCCGCCGTCGAACGCTCCGACTGGCTGGTTGCCCATGACCTTGCCGCTGCCCATCTTGTGGTGGCTGACGACGTGACCGAAGAACGGCACCAGCGTCCGGGGGCAGAGCACCCGGGGGTGATCCTGCTTCGCCAAGGAGCCGGGCTCCGGCGCACTAATTTACTGAGTACGGAGTTGGCCGGGTTTGTTTCGGCATGCGACGGTGACCTCAGTGTGGAACAGATTATCGGGGCATTGATTGCCTTGCTGGGCGGGGAAGACGGATTCGACGCCGGGACCTTCCGAAGCACGCTCCTGGCCGAAGTGGGCAACCTCGTCCGGGACGGATTCCTCCTGCCCGCCTGACAAGCGGGAGATATCAAACGGTTATTTCAGGGTTAGGTGCTGCTGGATAGACTGGAGCAGTGAATACACCAGCGTTGGGGTCCGAACTTGCGGCTCAGGCCGGCAGTGAGAAGGTGGAAATCACCGACCCCAAGGCCATCCGCGCACTTGCCCACGCCGCCCGGCTTGAGGTGATCTCCGAACTGTATTCCACCCAGGTGAGCCGGACAGCAACTGAGCTTGCAGGCCAGACCGGGCTGACGCCAAGCGCCATGAGCTACCACCTGCGCGCCCTCCAGAAGTGGGGGATAGTGGTGCCCGCGGAGACGGCCGGAGACGCCAGGGAAAGACGATGGCGGGCAGCCGGAAGCGATGTCACGATCAACTCGGGCGGCAGCCTGGCCCATCCGGAGTTCGCAGTTCTCGACCTGGAACTCGATGCCTTTCGCCGCCGGGCAACCGCCTACGCGAAGTCCAAGGTGGAGTCCACGCAGTCCCAGCCCCAGCCTGAGGATCCGCCAGCAGGCATCGAGGGCCCGGCGGCCCCCACCTCTGTGGTTCTGGCCAGCAATCTTCTGTACCTGACCGTGGAGCAGCGGAGGGAGCTGAATGGCAGGATCCTTGAATTACTGAGGGACTATGAGTTGAAGGATCCGGGCCTCATCCCCGAACAGGCGGAGCGGATAGCTACGCTGTGGTCCATGATTCCTGATGACCGCCCGCGTGCCACCTGATGCTCTCCTTCGCGGCCACCCAGGGCGAAGACCGGGGTTGACTGAGTCGAATAACGCCTTCCCATTCAGCGGTTTTTGCCGTGCGTTTTCCACATGAATGCGCATCATTCCGGAAAATATGGTGAACTAGGCCAATATGGGCTCATCTGCCCGAGCAAATCTTTTTCTGTAGGAGCACCGTGCCAAGCAAGGCCAAAACCGGCAAGAAACTCGTCATTGTGGAGTCTCCTGCCAAGAGCAAGACCATCGCCAAGTACCTCGGCGAGGGCTTCATCGTGGAGGCCTCCATCGGTCACATCCGTGACTTGCCGCAGCCTTCAGAGCTCCCCGCGGAACTCAAGAAGACCTCCGTGGGCAAGTTCGCCGTCGACATCGAAAATGGCTTCAAGCCGTACTACGTGGTGTCCCCCGACAAGAAGAAAAAAGTCGCCGAACTCAAGGCCCAGCTCAAGGACGCCGACGCCCTTTATCTCGCAACCGATGGGGACCGGGAGGGTGAGGCCATTGCCTGGCACCTCCTGGAAGTGCTCAAACCCAAGGTTCCCGTATACCGGATGACCTTTGGAGAAATCACCAAGGAAGCTATCCACCGAGCCATGGACAACCTGCGCGACGTCGACACCGCTCTGGTTGATGCCCAGGAAACCCGCCGAGTCCTTGACCGCCTGTACGGCTACGAGATTTCCCCTGTGCTGTGGCGCAAAGTGGCCCGAGGACTCTCGGCCGGCCGCGTGCAGTCAGTTGTCACCCGAATGGTGGTGGACCGTGAACGGGAACGCATGGCGTTCAAGGCAGCCTCCTACTGGGACCTGACCGGACAGTTCGGCGCAGGCACCGGTTCCTTCAAGGCCAAGCTGGCCTCCGTTGATGGTGCCAAGGTGGCCAGCGGCCGTGACTTCAACGACGACGGCGAACTTACGTCCCGCAATGCAGCGCACCTCAACGAGGAGCTTGCGACGTCCCTGGCAGCAGCGCTGCAGGATGCCGACTTCCGGGTCAGGTCCGTTGACACCAAGCCGTACACGCGGCGTCCCGCCGCTCCGTTTACCACTTCGACATTGCAGCAGGAAGCCGGACGAAAGTTGCGGTTCTCCTCCAAGAGCACCATGCAGGTAGCCCAGCGCCTGTATGAAAACGGCTACATCACTTATATGCGTACGGACTCCTCCGCACTGAGCAACGAGGCCGTGACTGCTGCCCGCCGGCAGGCTTCAGAGCTCTACGGTCCGGAATACATTCCGCAATCACCCCGGGTCTACAGCGGCAAGGCAGCAAATGCCCAGGAAGCCCACGAGGCCATCAGGCCCGCCGGTGACTCCTTCCGCACACCGGCGCAGGTTGCCAAGCAGTTGTCCGGCGACGAGTTCCGCCTCTACGAGCTCATCTGGAAGCGCACCGTCGCTTCCCAGATGGCCGATGCCAAGGGTTCAACCGCCACGATCCGCCTCGGTGCTGTGGCATCGGATGGCCGGGACGCAGAATTTTCCGCATCCGGAACGGTCATCACCTTCCCCGGCTTCCTCGCCGCCTATGAAGAAGGCAAGGACGAGAGCCGTGGGGATGACGAATCCGACGAAGCGCGCCGGTTGCCGAACGTGGCCAAGGACGATTCCCTCACCGCGACGGACCTCGTCGCCGTCGGGCATGAGACTTCGCCCCCGCCGCGCTACACGGAAGCGTCCCTGACCGCAGAGCTGGAGAAGAAGGGCATCGGCCGCCCGTCCACCTATGCCTCCACCATCTCCACCATCCAGGACCGGGGATACGTCCGGAAACAGGGCTCGGCCCTGGTACCCAGCTGGATCGCCTTCTCGGTCATCCGGCTGCTGGAGCAGCATTTCACGGACTATGTGGACTACGAGTTCACGGCTGACATGGAAGGCGACCTGGATAAGATCGCCAACGGACAAACTGTTGGTTCCGCCTGGTTGAAGCACTTCTACTACGGTGAAGACTCCGATCCCGGACTGTTGAGCATCGTGAACAACCTCGGCGAAATTGATGCCAGGGAGATCAACTCGGTGCCGATTGCTGAGGGCATCACCCTGCGCGTGGGCAAGTTCGGCCCGTACCTGGAGAGCTCCATACCCACCGTGGATCCGAAGACCGGCGAAGTGGTTGAGTCCGCGCGCGCCAACGTTCCCGAGGACCTTGCGCCCGATGAGCTCACTGCCTCGAAGGCTGTTGAGCTGATGGAGACCGCCGCTCCCGAGGAGCGCGTGCTGGGTGCTGATCCGCACACGGGCCACACCGTCGTCGCCAAGAACGGCCGCTATGGCGCTTACGTCACCGAGATCATTCCTGAGATGACGGATGAGCAATTGGCCAACCAGCCCGTTGAGTACTACAAGAACGGGAAGCCGAAGCCGGCGAAGAAGCCTGTAAAGGCCAAGCCGCGCACCGGCTCGCTGTTCAGCTCCATGAGCGTTGACACCATCACGTTGGATGAGGCCCTTCAGCTCATGAGCCTGCCGCGTGTGCTGGGGGAGGACGCCGAGGGGAACGTCATCACGGTGCAGAACGGCCGCTTTGGTCCTTACCTGAAAAAGGGAACGGACTCGCGCTCCATCGGCTCCGAAGAGGAAATCTTCACCATCACGCTGGAACAAGCACTGGAGATCTACTCCCAGCCGAAGCAGCGCGGGGCACGGGCCGCAGTTCCACCCCTGGCCGAATTCGGGCCGGACCCCGTGTCTGAAAAGAACATCGTGGTTAAGGAAGGCCGCTTTGGGCCCTACATCACCGACGGCGTCACCAACATCACCGTGCCTCGGACCACCTCGCTCGAGGAGCTGACACGGGAACGCGCCGTCGAACTTCTTGCTGAAAAGCGCGCCAAGGGACCAGTGAAGCGCACCTCTACCGCCCGGAAGGCTCCGGCGCGGAAGGCAGCCGCGAAAAAGTAACCTTTGCAGCCGAGTTCGCCGGAAACGTGCGGGTTCGCCGGAAACTACCGGCGAACCCGCACGTTTCCGGCTTTTTCCTGCAACTTCGACGTTTGGAAAGCTCCGCCTCCAACCGGGAGCTGCCAGCTAAGACGATCGCGCCTCGGCAACTGTCTCCGGTTTCCGGAAAAGCTGAAATGCCGGCCGGTAAATGAACAGTCCGTAGAGGGACACGCAGGAGATCGCGAACGCTATGAGCGGCAAGGTCTGCTCTTTCATAAGCACGACGATGGACCCGTGCAGGAGAAGTCCCAGCCCGATGGCGACCCTCCTGGAAGGCCGGAACCAAAGCCCAAGAGCCAAAACGAGTTCAACCCCGATAGTGCCGACTGACATAAGAGCGAACATCCAGCCCGGCAGCGGCGCCCAGACCCATTGCGACAATGCCCAGCCGGACATAAAGGGGAGGTTTATCTTGCTGATGGCAGCGAAGAAGTAACAGACCGAGAGCTGGGCCATCATGAGCAACTGTGGCCACCACGGAACAGTGCCCCCGTGCCGCGAAACTGACCATGCGGCATCGGATCGTGCGAAGACCAGATACGCCACGAGGAGGTCGCAAGGAAACGGTGACTGCTGTAGGTCTGCTGATCCCAAAGGAACACGAGGACATTCAAGAGTGTGGAGACAACGGCTGCGCTTGCCGTACGCCATCCGATGGTGAGGGCAATCCCGGCGAGAACGGCGAGGAGGAGGTAAGCGGAGGCTGCCGGCACCGTCGGGGGAGGTATGAGCGTGTGGACGGGCATCGCCAGCTTGCCGCCTGCGATCTCTGTCAGGAGCGTGGACATTTCGGCGGCGTTAAAAACCGTGGCTATGCCTAAGCCAATACGGGCTACTGCTATGGGCCGGCCATCAGCCTGAATATCCGTCAGTCGCATCGAACAGTTCTCTGCCGCCCCGACTGTTCCACTGTGACTTGCGCCACGGAAGGAGTGGCCGCGCACATCCGCTCTGGTAGTGAAGTTGTCCAATCCAGGTCCGGTCTGGGAGTGCCTGCAACTTCAGCACTTACATTGAGCAGTATCTCCTGGCCTCGGTCATCAACACCCGTCACTCTGAGGCCACCCAGGCCTGAGTACATTTGGAATCCGAAACGGGACGGAGGTGACAGGGAAGCGATGGACGGAACTGCGATCTGCAGCAGGACCACGCCAGCGATTGCGTAACCACCGAAGGCCCGAAAACTCCGGCCCCTGAATATTCCCCCCGTAAGCATGGAAAGCATGATACGGGCAATCCCGGAGTGAAATACAGGGTCACGGGCTCCCGATGCTGTACCGATGGTTGTCCCTGGGACAGGACATCGACCGGCTGGCCATCAGACGAATTGCGCGTCACTCGTCAACATGATCGAGTAGAGACATGACTGAACAGCCTGATCCTATGGATACCCGGCCGCTGAACGACCTTGAGGAGAAGCTGGCAAAGGGGGACCAGCCGGACGCAAGCCCGGTGGACGTCATCCTGTCCTTCCTGAACAACGAGGTCTACATCATCAGCGCAGACACAGTCGAAGGCCCCGATTCGCAGGTTGAGCCGCTGGTTCTGGCCAATGCGGAAGACCAGCCTGTTCTTGCTGTCTTCTCGCACCCCAGCAGGGTAAACGAGCAGTATCTTGCCGCAGCACCAAACATTCTCGGCACCCAGGGCGCTGCCATCATCGGCAATCTCGGCGACGAGCTGGGCATGGTGATCAACCCCGGCAGTGCCTTCGGCTTCGAGATCGATCCCGAAGGTGTGGCCAACATCCGCCGCGACTTCAAACGGGAAGACGAACCGACGGCGGAGGACCAGGCCGCGGAGGAGTAAGCGTCGAAGACTTCGAAGGGACGCAGTTGGGTCTGCCGCCTGATCTCCGGCAATAATGGCAGAATGCGTCTGGGCGTCCTCGATATCGGTTCCAATACTGTCCATCTACTCCTGGTGGATGCCCATGCGGGCGCCCGGCCGGTACCTTTTGCCTCCCATAAGCGGCCACTGTCCCTCGTGCAGTTCCTCGATGGGGAGGGCAACATCAACGAGGACGGCCAGCATGAACTGATTGAGTTCGTTCTGGAAGCCTGGGAATTCGCTGCCAAGCACAGGGCCGAAGACCTGCTGGCTTTTTGTACCTCCGCTATCCGTGAAGCCACCAATGGCGCCGAGGTCCTGGCCCGGGTGAAGCATGAAACCACCGTGACGCTGCAGGAACTTACCGGCAGCGAGGAAGCGTCCATGACCTTCTTTGCCGTCCGGCGCTGGTACGGATGGGGCGCCGGGCCAATCCTCGATCTGGACATCGGAGGCGGCTCCTTCGAAATGGCCATCGGGCATGACGAACTTCCCGAGCTGGCCTTGTCAGTCCCCCTGGGCGCGAGCCGCCTTACCCGTGATTGGCTGCACGAGGATCCCCCCACAGCGAAGAGCGTCAAGGAGCTGCGCCGGTACATACGCTCGACGCTGAAGCCAGCCGTCAGGAGCTTCGAAGCCCTCGGCAGGGCCAATCGGGTGGCGGGTACGTCCAAAACCTTCCGGTCCCTGGCACGAATCGCCGGGGCAGCGCCCAGTGGTGCCGGGCCCTATGTTAAACGTGAGCTTTTCGCGGCTGACCTAGGTTTGTGGGCGCAACGGATCTCGGCCATGAAGGTGGAGGACCGCCTGCACCTGCCCGGTGTTTCGGAGGCCCGCGCGCCGCAATTGCTTGCTGGTGCGCTTGTAGCGGAGGCTGCCCTGGAGCTTTTCGAGTTCCCCAGCATGGAGATCTGCCCTTGGGCTTTGCGGGAGGGCCTTATCCTTCGCCGGCTGGATCAATTGGTCATGGACGGCCCCCTTGGGCCCGCCCCGCACGTGGAAGCCAGGCAGGCGGTGTCCGCTACGATGGCCGCTTCCACGGTGCCCGCCAGCAGCCGGGCCGGGGGCTAGATGGAAGAGCTGTCGCAGGGAAAGGACACTGCCGTTCCGGTGGCGCTGTCCAGTGCTTCCGTCTATCCCTTGAGCGTTCATGATGCGTTCGCTGCTGCCCAGGAAGTGGGGTATGACGGCGTCGAGGTGATGGTGACCAATAACGCCACCAGCCAGAACGCCCACGCCCTTCTGGAGCTAAGCCACCGCTACCGGAAGCCGATTGTCTCCATCCACGCACCCACGCTGCTTTTGACGCAGCAGGTGTGGGGCACGGCGTGGAACAAGATCGAGATGTCCTGCCGGATGGCCAGGGAAGTCGGCTGCGGTACGGTCGTTGTCCACCCGCCTTTCCGCTGGCAAGGAAACTACGCCGGAAAGTTTGTTGCGGGAATCCGCGAGCTCGCGGAAATGTACCAGGTCCGGATCGCCGTCGAAAACATGTTCCCGTGGAGGGTACGCGGCCGGGAAGCGGTGGGCTATGCGCCCCATTGGGACCCACGGGACCAGGATTACGACGACGTCACTTGGGACTTCTCGCACGCCTCCACTGCCGGTTCCAACAGTCTTGATGCGATCAAGGGCCTCGGCCCCAGGCTTCGCCACGTGCATTTGTCGGATGGGCTGGGATCCAGGCGGGACGGGCATCTGGTTCCGGGTACGGGCAACCAGCCCTGTGCAGAGGCACTGCAGTATCTTGCCGCCACCGGCTTTGATGGTGTGGTGGTGGCGGAGATTTCCACTCGCAGGGTTCGGACCGCCGGAGAACGGCAGCAGCGGCTTGAGCAGACGCTACGGTTTGCCCGCCAGCATCTGGGCCTTCCGCTGGTAGGAGCTTCCGACAAGGACTCGTAGGCTCCCGTTGCAACGAGAGCCCCTTAACGAGAGAAGCGCCGGGTGGTTTCGCAGAAGAAGTTGGGGGAACGCTTCTACAACCACCCGGCGCGTTCGCCGGTTCGGGGGGAACCGGCTTCATCACTCGCACCTTTTCAGGCACTTATAAACCTACTTGCCCTTTTTGGAGGTTCGGGGAGATTTTCCTGTGAGTAGGCTGGGAATCGTAGTCGTCGGCACGCCCTTGAACCAAGCAGCACATTAACCGTCGTACTAAAGGGTTTAGGCCTGCCCAGGGACTGCTTTAAATGCGAAAGCACCGGCGATCCGCTGCAGGAAAATGGGGGGAAACCTGCTGCAGGATCACCGGTGCCAAGGCAAGCATCCCCATGCTTGCTGCATCACTCGCACCCTCAATGAGGTAGTTCCTACGTTAGGGGCCCACCTTGTGTAGAGCCTGCGCTCAAGGTGGGAATGAGCTGGGAATGCGGGTTTTATGTTGCGGTCATCATCCGGCTGCGTCCGGTCACGGCAGAGTAATCTCCTGCGTCCGTCCCGGCGAACTGCAATGATGGAGCAATGAGTAACCGAATTGCTTTCCTGGGCTGTGGATCCATGAACGAGGCCATCCTGACCGGACTCCTGGAGGCCGGAACGGATCCTGCCGATATTGTCGCCACTGTCCGTCGTGGCGAGCGTGCGGCTGAACTCGCCGAGCGCCACCATGGCATCACTGCGATCGCCGGTGAGGAAGAGCCAGACAACAACAAGGACGCAGCGCGGGGTTCCGCCGTCGTGATTCTGGGTGTGAAGCCGATGGGCATTGCAGGCTTGGCGCGGGAGATCAGCCCGTCCATTTCTCCCTCCACCATTGTGATCAGTGTTGCCGCGGCAGTGTCCATCGCTCAGCTGGAGGCTGCCCTGCCCGCAGGCCAGCCGGTCATCCGGAGTATGCCCAACACGCCTGCGAAGCTTGGCAGGGGAGTGGTTTCAGTGTCACCGGGCACAAGCTGTTCCTCGGAGCAGTTGCAGCTGGCCAAGGACGTCCTCCGAGGGGCAGGCAGGGTAGTTGAGATCCCGGAAGATCAAGTGGATGCGCTCGGAGCCATCAGCGGTTCCGGTCCCGCTTACGCCTTCTACCTTGCCGAGGCAATGGCCGCTGCCGGAGTCAGGCTCGGCCTGGACCCGGAGCTGTCCCTTCTGTTGGCTACCGAGACGGTTGCCGGTGCCGGCTTCATGCTGGCCGAGCCGGGGGCTAACCCCACCGAGCTCCGCAAGGCTGTCACCAGTCCGAAAGGAACCACCGAGCGTGCCATTGCAACCTTCGACGAGCGCGACCTGCCCTCGATCATTGCGGATGCAGCCCGCGCCGCTGCCGATCGGTCAGCGGAAATCACCAAGCAGCTCGCCTGAGCCGGACGCCGCCCGCAGGCCGTCAGGGCCTGGACGCGAACCGTTCCAGGAGGTCCACGTGACCCGACACAATGAGCATGTCCCTGGCTGAAACCTTTGTCTCCGGCCGGGCATAGGTGAAGTCCTCGCCCGGAGATTTCACGCCCACAATGGTTACGCCGTACTTGGACCTGACCTTTGACTCATCCAGGGTGAAGCCCACTGTTTCCCGCGGCGGGTACATCTTCACGATGGCGAAATCGTCGTCGAACTCAATGAAGTCCAACATTCGCCCGGAGACCAGGTGGGCGGCCCGGACACCGGCGTCGGCCTCCGGGTAAATCACGTGGTTGGCGCCAATCCGGGTCAGGATTTTGCCGTGCGAGGGCGTGATGGCCTTGACCCAAAGGTGCTCGATCCCCAGGTCCACCAGGTTCACTGTGATCAGAACTGAAGATTCAATGGACGTTCCCACGCCAACCACCGCGGAGCTGAATTCCTGTGCCCCGAGCTGCCGAAGGGCGTCAATGTTGGTGGCGTCGGCTTCCACGGCGTGGGTGAGCACCGGTGCCCATTTTTGGACCAGGTTGCGGTCTCGCTCAATGGCCAGGACTTCACGGCCTTGCTTGACGAGCTGCTCCGCTGTAGCGGATCCAAACCGCCCAAGACCGATTACCAGGACTGGGGCATTGTGGGCGGGGCGGTTAGTCGCGCCTGACGAATTAGCCAATGATCGGCCTTTCTTCGGGGTAGTGGTACAGCTGGCTGCGCTGGCGTAACGCCAGAGCGGCGGCAAGGGTTACAGTGCCGATGCGCCCCATAAACATGAGGGCTGTCAGGACGTAGGCGCCGGCAGGAGGTGCTTCGGCGCTCAGGTTCGTACTCAGGCCACAAGTGGCGAAGGCAGAGATTGCTTCGAAGAGCACCCGGTCCAGTGGTTCTCCGGTGATGGAGAGGAGCAGGAACGCTCCTACGGACACCAATGTGGCACCCGCCACAATCACCGAGATGGCCACTCGCATGGCTCCCTCAGGGATGGTGCGGCCATGGACTTTGACGTCCCTGTCGCCTCTTGCTTCGGCGAAGATGGCGAGGAACATCACGGCAATTGTGGTGACCTTGATACCCCCGGCGGTTGATGCGGAACCACCGCCCGCAAACATCAGGGCATCAGTCAGCAGCATGGTGGTGGATTCCATCTGGTTTTGATCCACGAGATTGAACCCGCCGGAGCGGGTGTTGATTGAAGCGAAGACCGAATGCAGCAGCTTGTCATTGAAACTAAGTGCGCCGATTGTCCTGGGGTTATCCCACTCCATGACTGCCCAGAGCAGGCTGCCGGCAACAAAGAGGATAAGGGAGACCTCAATGGTCAGCTTTGTATGAAGGTTCCACTTCTTCCAATTGAGCCCGTTCTGTTGCAAGACCATCACCACAGGAAAGCCGAGGCTGCCCAGGAATACGCCAACCATGACGGGGACAAGGATCCATAAGTCATTCTCAAAGGGCACGATGCCCTCAGCGTGTGCCGTGAATCCAGCATTGTTAAATGCCGAGATGGCATAAAAAAACCCATGCCACACTGCACGCCAGAATGTCTCACCGAGCATGAGGAATCGAGGGATCAGAGCCAGCGCCAGCACGCCTTCGATAATCACGGACGTGGTGATAACGATCCGCAGGAGGGTGCCGACCTCCCCCAATCGGCCAGCATTGTTCATCGACTGGGCAGCAATGATCTTTCCCCGTACACCAAGCCTCTTGCCCACCATCAGGGCCAGCAGGGAAGCCAGTGTCAAGGTGCCCAGGCCACCCACGAAAATCCCGATCAGAATGACCAGCTGACCAAAAAAGGACCAGTGGGTGGCAGTAGTAACAACGGTTAGACCGGTCACGCAGACTGCGGAAACGGCGGTGAACAAAGCCTGGTGAAGCGGTGTGACGTCACCGCTGGCCGATGCTGCCGGCAGGGAGAGCAGGCCTGTGAAAAGCAGGACGACTGAGGCGAAGGCAGTTAAAGCCAGGCGGGCTGGTGATGTATTCGCAATGTTGTCAACAAAGTCGCGAAGCCTTACCAGGACTCCCAGCCGTTCGCTCTCCGGGGCGCCGGGGCGCCAGTTGGCCGGGCTCGTTGACCTCGGCTGGATCTGCGTCATGTGTGGCTTTTCCTCGGTCGAAACTGCTTCCTTGAGTAGTAAACCACTTATTTTCGCACGAATGCGGGGCTGTCTGCCCGCCACGCTCGGGTAGCCTGTCCATGATGACATTCCTGCCCGGACTCAGCCTGCCCGCACTGCCAACGACGGTGGTGTGGGATTCTGCCATGACCTCGTACAACTTCGGCCTCGGGCATCCGATGGCTCCGGAGCGGATGGAGCTGACCGCCCGGCTTGCCAGAAGCCTGGGACTGCTGGACCTGGAGCACGTCACGGTCGCCGCGCCGGAAGTAGCCGGGGACGAAGAGCTTCTCACAGTCCACAGTCCGGAATTTGTTGCCGCCGTTCGCCGTGTCAGCGAAGCCCCAAACATGCCGGATCTCGACCGTGGCCTGGGCACTGAAGATGATCCGGCCTTCGCGGGTATGCACGAGGCAAGCGCAAGGATCGCCGGGGGTTCACTGCTGGCCGCAACCTCCATCCTGGACGGCAGCGCGGTGCATGCAGTGAATTTCGGCGGAGGCATGCACCATGCCTCCCGCGAACGCGCCAGCGGGTTCTGTATTTACAACGATGCCGCCCTGGCCATCCAGAAACTGCTCGACGGCGGAGTGAACCGTGTTGTGTATATCGATGTGGACGCTCACCATGGGGACGGGACGCAAAGCATTTTTTGGGACGATCCCCGCGTCATGACCATTTCGCTGCATGAAAGCGGCATGACGCTGTTTCCCGGCACGGGTTTCGCCAACGAGATCGGCGGACCCAACGCCTTGGGCACCTCGGTCAACGTCGCTTTGCCGGCCGGCACGGGGGATGCCGGATGGCTGCGTGCCTTCCACGCCGTCGTTCCCCAACTGGTTGGCGCCTTTGAACCCGAAGTCATCGTCAGCCAGCATGGCTGTGATGCGCACCGTCTGGATCCGCTGACGCACCTCAACATCAGCATTGACGGCCAGCGTGAGGCAGCCACCGCCGTCGGGAACCTGGCGGCCCGCCATTGCGGCAACCGCTGGATCGCTACCGGGGGCGGCGGCTACAGCGTGACCAATGTTGTGCCGCGCTCCTGGAGCCACCTGATCGCCATCGCGGCCGGGCGCCCCGTTCCGCTCCGGGCCCCCGTTCCGGACGATTGGCGCACCTACGTGCAGGACAAATATGGCATCCACGCCCCTGAGCTGATGGGCGACGACGTCGATCTGTGGTGGCGCTCCTGGGAAGTGGGCTTCGACCCCAATGACGCTGTAGACCGGAGCGTCATGGCCTCCCGGAAGGAAATCTTCCCACTTCACGGGCTGGATCCCTGGTTCGACTGAATTCACGGTTCGATGAACAGCAAGTGATGCCATCTCAGGTATATGTTCGCTAGGGTGGACCCATGGTGACAGACGACGTTTTTGCCGTCATTGCTGAGGCAACCCGGCGTGACATTCTGGTATCCCTTCGGGCAGGGGACAAAGCAGTGGGTGAACTGGTCCAGGAGCTTGAGGCAAGCCAGCCCACCATTTCCAAGCACCTGAAAGTTCTCCGGGAAGCTGACCTGGTCACCATGCGGGCGCAGGGACAGAAGCGTTATTACGCGTTGAACCCGCAACCGCTGATCAGTATCGCCAATTGGCTGGAGACTTTCGACGTCGGACATGCAGCTGCCGCCGGAAAGTCACCGGCGGCGGATGCTGCGCTCCTGTCCGAGGCGGAGGCGCTGCCAGCTGGCCAGCGGGAAAGTTCCGAGGCTGGCCTAGCGGCTGCCGTAAGTTCCGAGGCCCAATCGATCTCCCCCCGCTCGGCACAGGGTCAGCTGAGCCCCGCCGTCGCGATTCCGGTTGCCGTGGGTCCCGACGGAACTGTGCCTCAACAGATTGGCCGTACCGTGGGGCGTGCTGCCGCCAAGGCGTCGGACCTTCTCTCCAACCTTCCCAAGTTTGGCCGAAAGAAGTAGCCTGCCGTCCAACCCCGCGAGATGGCACTTACCGGCAGTGTCCGGCATCGGCACTGCGATGAAGTGCCATCTCGGCGGGGGACTGGTTTCGAGAGCGGTTACTTGCCGAGGATCCGCACGTGGTCCGGGGTCAGTTCCGAAAGCCTGGTGACGCCCAGGAGCGCCATCGTGCGGGTCATGTCCTTTTCCAGGATCTGGAGGGCGCGGTCCACCCCGGCGCGGCCGCCAGCCATCAATCCGTAAAGGTATGCGCGGCCGATCAGCGTGAAGTCGGCGCCGAGGGCGAGGGCCGCGATGATGTCGGCGCCGCTCATGATGCCAGTGTCGAGGATGATCGCGGCGTCGCTGTTGTCAGCCTTGAATGCCGCGGAAACCTCAGGCAGCAGATGGAACGGGATCGGTGCGCGGTCCAGTTGGCGTCCTCCGTGGTTGGAGAGCACCACGCCGTCGGCTCCGTGGTCCACCACCTTGCGGGCGTCGTCGACGGTCTGGATGCCCTTGACCACCAGCTTGCCCTTCCAGGTTTCGCGCAGCCAGTCCAGGTCCTCGAATGTGAGCGTCGGATCGAACATCGAGTTGATCAGGTCCGCGACGGTTCCGGTGTAGCGGGAGAGCGAGGCGAAGGTCAGGGGCTCGTGGGTGAGGAAGTTGAACCACCACGCCGGCCTGTACGAGGCATCCAGGACGGTCTTGAGTGTGAGCGCCGGAGGGATAGTCATGCCGTTGCGGACATCTCGGAGACGGGCTCCAGCAACGGCGGTATCCACCGTGACCATGAGCGTATCGTTCCCGGCTTTGGCGGCCCGTTCGATGAGCTCAAGTGAGCGGTCACGGTCGGTCCACAGGTACAACTGGAACCAGTTCCGGCCGTTCGGGGCGGCCTCGGCCACGTCCTCGATGGAGGCGGTGCCCATGGTGGAGAGGGTGTAGGGAATACCTGCGGCTTCGGCGGCCCGGGATCCGGCATACTCGCCCTCGGACTGCATCATCCGGGTAAAGCCGGTGGGAGCAATACCGACAGGCAGCCGGGATGACTTGCCCAGAATGTCGGTGCTCAGATCGATGCTGGAAACGTTCCGCAGGATGCCCGGACGGAACTCAATATCCAGAAACGCTTCCCGGGCCCGGCGCAACGTGATCTCGGCTTCGGCAGCGCCGTCCGTGTAGTCGAACGGAGCTTGCGGGGTGCGGCGCTTGGCGATATCCCGCAGCTCCCAGATGGTGCTTGCCCGGCGGAGCTTGGCCTCCCGGCTGAACTCAGGCTTCTTGAATTGCATGAGCGGAGCAAGGTCTGAGTATTTAGGTACCCGTCGCTTGAGGGCCGCCGGGACGCGCTCCCTTGAGCTGGAGGTTTCGACGGCGTTCGCACTTCCGCCGGGTGTGGTGGCATCAGGAGTGGTGGGTGCTTCTGGATTTGTGGGTTGAACAGTCTGCGTCATGTGGTGCCTCGTCAAGGGATAAGGGCGGTAGATCATCCGCGGCCAGGGTTTGGGCGAAGGAAAGCTGCTGTGGTCTAACCACACTGTAGGGCATGTGGTCCAACCACATCAAGTACCATGGCTCCATGCGCACGCACCAGCTTGTCCTGCAGTGGATCGAAAGCCAGCTCCTCGGCGGCCACCTTGCATTGGGCGGGCGACTTCCCGCTGAACGGACCCTTGCAGAACAGCTCGGGGTTTCGCGTACTTCCGTGCGGGAGGCCATTCGGATCCTGGAAGCTATGGGGGTGGTCCGCGCGGGGGTGGGTTCCGGACCCGATGCCGGCACGGTGGTTATTGCAGACCCCACCACAGCCCTTGGCTCGGCCTTGAGGCTTCATGTTGCAACCTCGCACCTTCCTGTGGCGGACATTGTCCAGACCCGCGTGCTCCTCGAGTCCTGGGCCGTGGCCCGGGCCACCCCTGGTTCGCCCGCGTTGGCGGAGGCTGCGGCGCTGCTCGACGAGATGGAAAAAAGCACGGAAACGGACCAGTTCCTGGCGTTGGATGTGCGCTTCCATCTCGCCTTGGCTGAAGCTGCGGGCAACGCCGTGGTCAGTGCCATGATGGGCTCCCTGCGCGAAGCCATCCAGAGCTATGCCGGCCGCCTGACGGCGAATCTTCCGGATTGGGATGCCACCGCCGACCGGCTTCGGGGCGAGCACCGGTCGATTCTCGCCGCCATCAACAAGAACGACGGCGCCGCTGCGGCCAAGCTGGTTGCCGACCACATTCAGGGGTACTACGAGGAAGCCGGCCTGGGCTCCGGACGCTGACCCGGAACGGGCACAGCGCACCCCCTCCCGCCGGCACACCACCCCCTACGCGAGATGGCACTTCACGGCAGTGTCCGTCGCCAACACTGCCGCGAAATGTCATCTCGCGGGAGAGGTGGGAGGGCTTGAGGGCAGAGAGGTAGAGGGCAGAGGGGCGGGGTGGAGGCAGCGAGGGCAGAGAGGTAGAGGCCAGAGGGGCAGGGGAGGCCAGAGGAGGTGGGTGGGACCTACCCCTTCACTGGCCCTGTGCTGCCCCGGACCTCCAGCTGCGGCTGGAATGTGCTGGGCGTCGCAGGAGTCTCTGCCTGCTGGATCAGGGCCCGCATGCTGTGCCATGCCTGCTGGCCAAGCTCGGTAATGGGCACTGCTGCAGTGGTCAATGGGGGCGTGGTGTAGCGGGCGAAGGGAATATCGTCGAAGCCTGTCACGGAGATATCTTCGGGAACCCGCACACCCTTCTCGTGCAGCCCGCTCAGAAGTCCCATTGCTACAAGGTCGTTGAACGCAAGGACGGCTGTGGCTCCGCTTGCAATGACTTTGTCCGCCGCTTCATGGCCTGCTTCAAAGCTTGAGCCGCCTTCAAGCATCTGCAGCTCAATGTCCGGATGGGCCGCGGAGAACTTCTCCAGGCCATTGAGCCGCATGCCGTTTGAAGCGCTGCGGGCAGGACCGGCCAGGAATGCCAGCCGGGTGTGCCCCAGGCTGACCAGATGTTCTGCCAGCTCCTGGATCCCTTGGCCGTAGTCCACCATGAGGCTAGGTGCCTGCGTTGACTCAGTGCTGCGGTTGATGAGCACCATGGGGTGGAGCGAGGGGGCAAGCTCCTCCAGCTCTGCGTCACTCATGCGCGGGGCGCACAGGACCAGGCCATCACAGCGACGCCTGGCCTCTCCGGCCAGGATCGCTTCTTCGCTGGAGACCTCCGAGGAGTCGGCGATCAGCACGCGATAACCGTCCTGGGCGGCGGCCATGCTGAGGCCCCGGAGGATGGCTTGGAACGTGGGGTTGGACAGGTCCGGCACCACGATGCCGATGGTGTCGGTCTTACCCAGCGCGAGGCTGCGGCCCACGGGATTCGGCTGGTAGTTCAGCTCAACCGCAGCCGCACGAACCCGCTCCGCGATGGTTGCATCCACCGTGAAGTTGCCGTTCATTACACGCGAAACTGTGGCATGTGAAACCCCAGCCAGTAGTGCGACGTCGGCTATTCCGATTCGCCGTGTGGTGGATCTCCTGCCCATGGGGCCCCTTTCCGGGAATCTAAGATCCGGGCCGTACTGGCTGATGGTTGACGTGACCACCGGAGTCTTGGTACAAAGTTTATAACGGACTGAGAAAACGCTTTCTCATAATTCTTCCCGCATCATCATCGGCCGTCAAGCGGCCAGGCTTCCTGCCTTTCGAAAGGGGCGCATCCCAATGGTCAACGTTGACACCGCCGATTTACCGCCGGCTTCGCAGCCGGCCGGATCACGGGCGGCAGCCAAGGAGCACGGGCAGCAGAAAAGGCGGGCCCGGATCGCCCTTATCGGCACCGGCGGGCGTTCGGAAATGTATATCCGCGCCATCCTGGGCACTCACTCGGACACCGCAGAACTCGTCGCACTGTCCGACGTGAACCCCGGACGGGTGGACTACTACCAGAAGCTCATCGGAGAACTGGGCGGAACCGGTCCTGTCCGGTCCTTTGAGCCTGCACAGCTGACGGCGTTCATCAAGGAAAACGGCATCGACCGTGTCATCGTCACCACCCCTGACTACACCCACGCCGGCTACATCGTGGAGGCGCTCGAGGCGGGTGCCGACGTCGTCGTCGAAAAGCCCCTGACGATCGACGCCGATGGTTGCCGCCGCATTACCGCTGCGGTGGCTGCAACGGGACGGAATGTAGTGGTCACCTTCAATTACCGCTATTCCCCCCGCAACAGCGCCCTGAAGGAAATTATCCAGAGCGGAGTGATCGGAAAAATAACATCCATCGACTTCAGCTGGGTGCTGGATACGGTTCACGGTGCTGACTACTTCCGCCGCTGGCACCGCGAGAAGAAGAACTCCGGCGGGCTGCTGATCCACAAGGCGTCCCACCACTTCGACCTCGTGAACTGGTGGATCGACGACGTCCCCGAGCGCGTATTCGCTTCGGGCGGGCTCAAATTTTACGGTGACAAGAACGCAGCCGAACGCGGGCTGGGCGCGCGTCCTGAACGCGGCACGCTGGAGGCTTCACCTGCCGACGGCGGAGCGAAGGATCCGTTTGTTCTGGATCTTCGCGACGACGAGAAATTGCGGGAGCTGTACTACGAAAATGAGCACCACGACGGCTACCGCCGCGACCAGGACGTCTTTACGGCCGGGATTACCATTGAGGACAATCTCGCCCTGATCGTCGACTACCAGGGTGGCCCCACGCTCAGCTACTCACTCAACGCACACAGCCCTTGGGAAGGGTACCGCGTGGCGGTGAACGGCACCGAAGGCCGCGCGGAACTGGAAGTGGTGGAGCGTGCCGCCGTCGTAAGCAGCACCGATAAAAAGACCGTAGTCGATCCGAGCGCGACCCCGGTGGAGGAGGATGACGCCGTTCGCCGGAACGGTGAGCGCCTGGTGATCCAGCGCCACTGGGAAGCCGCGTATGAAGTGCCAATTATCAACGGTGAAGGAGGCCATGGCGGGGGAGACATCCTGCTTCTGTCAGACCTGTTCAATGGACCGGGCGCAGATCCACTGGGACGTCCGTCCGGTTACCTGGACGGCCTGCGTTCGGTCTCGGTGGGCATTGCGGGAAATCGGTCCCTTGAGTCAACACTGCCGGTCCGCATTGAGGATCTGGACCTCGGCGTCGATCTGCGGCGTCAGCCATGAGGATACTTGTCACAGGTGGCTCGGGCAGGCTGGGCCGCAGCGTCGTCGCAGGCCTTGCCGCGGCCGGACACCGGATTATCTCGGTGGACCGCGACGCCGTTCCCTCCTCCCAGCTGCCATCCGGCGTTGAGCAGGAAACTGCCGACCTCCTTGCTCCGGGGGAAGCGCGCCGGATCATCAGCGCAACCCTGCCCGACGCCGTCGTCCACCTTGCGGCTATTGCCGTACCGTTCAGCGCCCCTGAGGAGGTTATCTTCAGCACCAATACCCGGCTCGCGTTCGCCGTTGTAAGCGCCGCAACTGAGCTGGGCGTGCGCAAGATCGTCACAGCCAGCAGCCCCACGGTCCTGGGCTACGGCTCTCCCGCCGGCTGGCTGCCTGAGCGGTTCCCGGTGGATGAGGAAACGGTGACGCGGCCCTGGAATGCCTATGCATTGTCCAAGCTGATCGCTGAGCAGACCGTCCAGATGTTCGCCGCTGCGCAGGGTGAGAACATCCGGTATGCGGCGTTCCGGCCCTGTTACGTCATTTCTCCCGAGGAATGGCAAGGAGCGCCAACGCAGCAGGGCCACACGGTCCGGGAGCGGCTGGAGGATCCTGCACTGTCCGCTCCAGCCTTGTTCAACTACGTGGATGCCCGGGACGTGGCCGACTTCCTCGATGCTCTCCTGCGCAAGATGGATTCCATCCCCAACGGCCAAACGTTCTTTGTAGGGGCTGCGGACGCGCTGGCCACAGAGCCGCTCGCCACGCTGATGCCGGTATTCCTGCCAGGCAGCGGCGAAGCAGCAAGTGGCCTGACGGGGACCAGCCCGGCGTTCTCCATCGCCAAGGCGCGCGAGATGCTCGGCTGGGAGCCTCGACGCACTTGGCGGACCGAGCTCAGCCCTGCCCTTAGCGACAGATCACCAGTTGATGAACCAGTCAATGATGAACCACCCCGCAATGCTGAACCACCCGCTGCCACACAGACAGAAGGTGCCGCCGACCTCATAACGGCAGGGACCGGATCCAAGGAGAACAAGTGAAATTCGACGGCGTTCTATTCTTCCCGGTCACACCCTTCACTCCCGAGGGTGATGTCGATGTGGCCATCCTCAAGGAGCACATCACCTCCCGGCTCCCGTTCGGACCGGGCGGCGTTTTTCCTGCTTGCGGCACGGGGGAATTTCATGCCCTGAGCATCGAAGAAGTCCGCACTGTAGTTACCGCCGCTGTGGAAGCGGTGGCGGGGCAAGTGCCGGTCGTCGCGGGGGCGGGCGGACCGTTGGGCCATACCCTGGCGGCTGCCCGGGCCGCAGAGGAAGCAGGAGCCGATGCCCTGCTGGTTCTTCCGCCGTACCTCGTCACAGGCCCCAGCGCGGGATTGGTTGCCTACATTGAGGCAGTGGCCGAGGCCAGCAGCCTGCCTGTCATCGTCTACCATCGGGGAAACGCCCAGTACACGGCGGCATCCATGACCCGCCTCGCGGCAAACCCCAAAGTGATCGGCTTCAAGGATGGGCTGGGGGATGTGGGGCTCGCCCAGGAGATCGTCTCCGCCATTAAAGCCACCGGACGCAGCGATTTCGCTCTGTTCAACGGCCTGCTGACGGCCGAACTGAGCCAGGGTGCCTATCGCGGCCTCGGCATTCCGCTGTATTCCTCTGCAGCCTTTGCCATGGCTCCGGAGATCGCCAAGGCATACTACGACGCCTACATGTCCGGCGACGAGGTCCGGCGCAACGCCCTGCTGGAAGGTTTCTACGCACCGCTGGTCCGGCTTCGGGACCAGACCCCCGGTTTTGGCGTTTCCCTGATCAAGGCCGGGCTGCGCCTGGGCGGGCTGCCAGTGGGTTCCGTACGTCCGCCGCTCGTGGACCCCAGCGAGGATCAGTTGCTGCAGCTGAAGTCCATCCTGGTCAAGGGCTACGAGCTGGCAGGGCAATGACCACCAGGATCACGGGGCTCTCGGCCCGGCTCCTGACTGTTCCGCTGCGGCGCAGCTGGGGTGGGGACGCCCCGGATAACCACGTGATCGTAACGGAAATCAGGACGGACGACGGCGGCGTGGGGCACGGCTTTTCGTGGACCCCCACGATCGGCCCCCAGGCGGTGAAGGCACTGCTTGAGTATGACATCGCGCCGTTCGTCACCGGGCTAGAGCCCAACCCGGAGCTGGTGTGGGACCAGCTCTGGAAGAGACTGCATGAAGCCGGCGGCGGAGGCCTGACCACCATCGCGATGGCTGGCGTGGACCTGGCTCTGTGGGACCTGCAGGCAAGGCGCGCGGAATCTTCGGTGACAAGGCTTCTGGGCCAGCGTCAGGAATCAGTGGAGGTCTATGGCTCCGGAGTGAACCTGCACTACACCCTGGACGAACTGGTCGGGCAGGTCCAGCGCTGGGTGGCGGCAGGCCACAAGGCCGTCAAGATCAAAGTGGGGAAACCGGATATCAAGGAGGACGCAGAGCGAGTGGCGGCGGTCCGGTCTGTGCTGGGGCCGGACCGGAAACTCATGATTGACGCCAATCAGCGATGGGATCTTCCCACAACCTTCCGGGCCCTTGATGTGTTGACAGGCTACGGGCTGGAATGGCTGGAAGAACCCATTCGGGCGGACGATCTGTGGGCCTACCGCCGGCTTCGAAAGCACTCACCCGTACCCATCGCACTGGGAGAAAACCTCCACACGATCTACCGCTTCCGTGACTTCATCGAAGCGGAGGCTGTGGATATTATCCAGCCCAACATCGTCAGGGTTGGCGGCATAACGCCCTTCCGGCGGATCGTGGAATTGGCCAGGACCAACAGCATAAAGGTGATGCCGCACCTGCTTCCAGAATTGTCCGGGCAACTGGCGCTCACCATGGCCGAGCCAACCCTCGTCGAGGACGTGGAGGACGCCTCCTTTGAACAGCTCGGAGTGCTGGGCGGACCGTCGCCCGTCCGCGTCCGCAACAGCCTCCTCAACTCCACGGACCAGCCCGGGCTCGGCCTCACGTTTACGGAACAGCCCAGCAACACAGACCAGCCCAGCTTCGTTTCACGGTAAACCGGCACATGTTCGCCTCGTATTTGCCGGCACCGCATCAACCGCAGAACAGGATCAAACAGTGACAACAGCAACTCTTGACTTAACGGAACTGACGGCGGCGGCCACCCGGGCCGCCAAAGAGTCTTCGAGAGCGAGTGATGCCGAGCGCGCGTCCTGGCTCCACGCCGTCGCCGCTGCCCTTGATGAAAACGCGGCTGAACTGGTTTCCATTGCGAACGAGGAGACAAACCTCGGCGAAACAAGGCTTACGGGGGAGGTTGCGCGGACCTCGGGCCAGCTGCGGCTCTTCGCCAAGGTGATCACGGAGGGCTCCTATCTCGAAGCCGTTATCGACCACGCCGATCCCACCGCGACTCCGCCCCGCCCTGATCTTCGCCGGATGCTGCAGCCCATCGGTCCGGTGGCAGTGTTCTCGGCGTCCAACTTCCCGTTCGCTTTCTCGGTGGCGGGCGGCGATACTGCCTCGGCCCTGGCGGTGGGCAGCTCTGTGATCGTCAAGGCCCACTCCGGCCACCTCAAGTTATCGCTGCGGACGGCTGAAATTGTCGCAGATGCTTTGAAGGCTGCAGGCGCCCCCGAGGGCCTCTTTTCACTGGTCAGCGGACGCGAAGTGGGTACTGCGCTGGTTCAGGATCCTGCGATCAAGGCCGTTGGCTTTACTGGCTCCATCCCGGGCGGCCGCGCGTTATTCGACCTCGCGACCTCGAGGCCTGACCCCATCCCCTTCTACGGGGAACTGGGAAGCCTGAACCCCGTTGTCATCACGGCCGAAGCCCTTGAAACCCGGTCCCGACAGCTCGCCAGCGGACTTGCTGCGTCCTTCACCATGGGCGCCGGGCAGTTCTGCACCAAGCCCGGACTCGTGTTCATTCCGGCTGGTACCGATTTCGGCTCCGATCTTGTTCAGGCCGTTGCCGGCGCACCGGCTTCCCCCATGCTGACGGAACGCATCGCCGCTGCCTACCCTGAAGGCCTCCGCAGCGTTGCGAAACTACCCGATGTGTCGGTGATCAGCGGCGCTGTGGAGCAGAATGCCGAGGTCGACGGCGCCGCGCCAGTAGTCTTCTCGACGACGGCTGCGAACGTTATGGATCACCCCGCTGAATTGCTCGAAGAATGCTTCGGACCCACCACCATGCTGATCGAGTACAGCAGCGGTGAGGAGCTCGCGGCGGTCCTGGCCAAGGTGCCCGGCAGCCTCACAGCCACTCTGCATTCCGAGCCTGGGGAAGACGTTGCAGGACTCGTTGATCAGTTGTCCGCCCTTGCAGGCAGGGTGCTTTTCGCTGGTTGGCCCACCGGGGTCGCCGTCAATTGGGCCCAACAGCATGGCGGCCCGTACCCCGCCACTACAACTCTTTTCACCTCTGTGGGGGCGACGGCGGTTCGCCGCTTCCAGCGGCCGGTGGCCTATCAGGATGCTCCCGAGGCCGTGCTGCACCCGGCATTGAAGGAAGACAACCCACTGAACATTCCGCGGCGGGTGGATGGACGTCTTGTTCTCCCGTAAGAGGGGCGGGAGAGCTTCCATCGGCACGTGTATTGTTGCGCGGGAAGTTGCTGGTGACTTCTGGTGGGCCTTATTTCCGGTTCGCGCGGATCCAGGGATCGATGGTTTCTTCAAGCCAGCCCGGCGATTGGCCTAGCCTGAAGTCCGGGCTGGGAAGTTTTCCTCGGTTCATCCAGACCCGGATCAGCCCGATGTCCTGGCCCGTGGCTGCTGCTATCTCTGCGTAGCCCAGCAGCGGGACCTCGGGATTGTCTTCCGGCATGTTCGCAGTCTACGCGCAGGAGTGGAGCGCGTCTGTGGCGAACTTGCGCGGTCAGTACACAACCACAGGATCCGAGTCGTCATCTGCATCCACCCAGGCGGCGAAATCTGAATAGGACATAAAGGAGTAGTAGTCACAGAAGCGCTGTGTCGCCTTTTCAGGCTTGCTCATGCTCCTTGCCGATTCCTTCTACCCGGTGTGGTTTTTACACCAATATTGTAATGCCGCGTAACAGGTCCTTTGATGGGAAATAACAAGGTTGTTATGCGTTCGAGACCTCCCTCAGCCGTCCGAGACCCGGCCGAAACTGCAGTCACGGTGACACAGAAAAATCATGTGGCGGAAACGAAGCAGCAACGTCGGTACGCCATGCTGATGAAACCTAGTGATGCGGCTTCAGGGGAGGAATGACCATGGCAGGGCAGGGGAAAGTGCGTGTCCGGGACTGCGCGGAGCTCTCAGCAGGTGATGACATCGAGGCGTGGCATAAAGGAAGACTATTTCACCGCGGACGGGTGACAAGGGTGCTTCCGTCCACCGGGCTTTTTTGGATGGAAGACCTCACATCGGGAACCCGGCGCCTCCTGGACGTTGAGGCGCTGGATGTGGTGCTGTCTGATCCGCCGAAGGCCCAGGCGGCAGCCGGCCCCCAGCGTGTGGAGCAGCCAAACATGGATCCAAACCATGTTTGGTTCTCGTCAGCGTAGAAGGGGTTTACGTTTAGGGCTGCACAGGTTCCTCAATCTGCAACCTCCTTACAGTTCCAGCGTCAGGGGCCGTTGAAGCCCGTTGACTGACGTTGTGGGCCAACGCGGGTCAACACTGAGGATGGCGATCCCTGATTCGGTCAATTGCACGGTGTCCTCGATCTTGACGCTTGGCCCGGAGGGATTCCACGTAAACGTCTGGTTCAGGACTACTTCGTCCTCCGTAGCTGCGGTAGCCCGCGGGTCGCGCCCCGCATAGCCGGCCACGCCGCCCTGGTGATGCAGTGTCCATTGCTCCGGCCCAAAGCCATTCCGTGCGTACGATCTTTGGATCTCCCGGAAAATGCTGTTGAGCCTGACGCCGGGAACTGTCGCATCAAAGATATCCGCTTCAACAGCCGTAAGGCGGGACTCGGCGTCGAGCTCGGCGGGGGTGCCGCCGTCGAACCTGACCCAGCGGGTGGCGTTGGCAACAAGGCCGTTCCGGCGGGCGCACACCACTGCCATTGCCCTGCGGCCCAGGGGGTTGTGGGTGGGAAGAGGGTGCCGGAATGTGCTGCGGGTGGTCCCGTTGCAGAGAAGCACCAGGGGTTCCGCGCCCATGGCCACAATCCGGCTGGCAAGCTGGGCGGCGATTTCGAGCTCAGTTGTCCCGGGAGTGGCACGCGAGAGGACATCCGTCAGGACTGCAGCCGTGTCCGCGTTGAGCTGGGCGTAGCGGGTACTTTCGGCCGGGAGGAAGGCCTGGCGGGCGCCCCGCAGCTGTGCTGCAACTTCGGACTCGGCCAAGGGGTTGCTGCCAGCCAATTCCCGCGCGACGGCCTCGAGGGAACCGTGCCAGGGTGCAGCGTGGACAGATACCTCGGGGGGCACTTCCTCGGCGGCCATCCGCTCGGCCTCGTTGTTGAACGTCACCAGATGATCGCCGCTGTGTGTCACGAGCATCGCTGCTATCGGGGCTCCCGCCAGGCTGATGTGCACACGGCTGCCGTCCAGGTACCAGCAGAGCGAAGTGTTGCTCGTCAGCAGCAGGGAGTCGGTCCCCGCGGCGTCCATGATGTCGAGCACACGCCGTCTTTTGACGGCACGGTCTGCAGCGTTCCCCGGTGCAGCTGGCGTGTTCTCCGTCGATGTATCCGGGGCTGACGCTTCCACCGCCGAAGTATTCGGACCGGTGGAGTCGATGATGATCTTGCTCATGAGTTGTCCCCCAGGGAGTCAATGAGATGTTGGATTCCGGAGGTGTCCAGGCGTCCGTCGGCCACGAGCACCGTGACACTCCGTTCAACCGGGTCACCGGCACTTGCTATCGCCGGTTCTTCCCAAGCCAGGGCCTGACCGACCCCGGGATAACCCGAGACTCTGACGAACCAGGGGTCCACAGAACCCGGGGCTGCGACGAAGACGAGAGTAGCCCCTTTGCCCCCTACCTCGGCGCTCCAGGCCAACCATGGCGAGACACTCCCGTGCACCGTTGCTTCCCCGGAGCCGCTGGCCGTGCGTACGTCAACGTTTTGGCCAGCGGGCAACCGCCAGAAAAACCCGCCGTAACCGCCCTCGTGCCGGCCGTTTGACCCGGGGCTTCCCAGGCTGACTGGCCGGTCACCGGCAGGAGAGAGCGTGAAGCCAAGGCTCAAGAGCCACGTGTTGGGGTCGACGGCGGACCAGTTCCACTCGCGTCGTTCGCGGAGGACAGCGTGACCGTCCGGTGCAAGCCACTCGAGATTCTGGGTCAGCGATCCTTCAACCTGCTCCGCAGAGGTGATCACGATCCGGCCATGATCGGGCCGCCAAACATACGCGCCGGACTGCCGGGTATAGGTCCGCCCGCCCCAGAAATTGACGCCGTCAACGTCCTGGATTGCCACCCCTGCGCCGAGGTGCCACACGTGGTCCTCTGGAAGGTGATCGGTCACTACCGTCCCCGAGAGGGTAGACACCGGATGAAGGTAGGGACGAGGGGAGGAGGTGGGCATAATGTTGCCGCCATCGTTTTCGACAGCCAGGGTGGTCCCGTCCAGGATGAGCCTTACGCCAGCCTTTTCAGGAGGCTTCGCCCAGGAGGCCCCGAGCTCGCTGAAGGTCGACTGCGAAAGGACGGCGCGGCGGATAAGTGCACGGATGTTATGAATCACCGGACGGGCAGCGTCGCCGTCGCCCTCCCACTTCACGTGCTCGCCGCCGATTGGCAACGGCGGCTCTGCTGTACGGATCGCCTCCAGCACCGTCATAAACGCTCCGGTTCCTTTCAGCGGGCTTAGCAGGGCAGCGCCGGTTCGACGTGCTTCAAGCAGGTTCTCCAGCAGGTCTGTTCGCGGGAAAGTTTCACTGCGCTCGCCGTCGGGAGTGGTTATTGCCAAGAGGTCCTCGGTGTAAAAGAGTTCAGCCTTGCCCTGTGTCCCGAAGACGGTAATGGAAGGAGCGGTTTGCTCGTCCGCACACAGTGTCAAGGCGCAGAGCACCAGTGTCCCGGCAGAGGTGCGCACCCGGATGACGGAGGTGTCATCGCTTTCGGTGTCGTGAGCGTGGTAGAGGTCTGTTTCAACAGAAGCGACGTCGGATACCGTACGAGCAGCCGCGATGCTTAATGCCGTGGCCACTGCGTGAGCGAGGGCATTCGTGGCCACGCCGTCCACAACATCGGTGCCCTCCAGGCTGCGCTTCCCGGCCCAGCGGGAGCGCTTGAAGTAAGCGAGGTTCCGCACCCACGTTCCTTCTGCTCCCACGCTCCGGACTTCGCCGATCTCTCCCGATGCAATGAGGCGCTCTATGGCAGGAAGTGCATGGGAGCCCAGGCTCTGGAATCCCACCTGTACCAGGCTGCCGGCTTCTTCCGCTGCTGCCAGGACGGCATCGAATTGGGCCATCGAGCCCACAGGAGGCTTCTCCATGTATACGTCGGCACCGGCAGCAATGGCTGCGAGGGCGAGTGGGGCGTGGGTCTGGATCGGGGTCGCGAGGATAACCACATCCGGAACCGGTCCGGCGCTGAGCAATTCGTCCAGTGAGCTGTAAACACCCACATCCTTGCCCAGAGTTCCTGTGGCGGGGGGATTTGGATCAGCTACTCCGACGAGTTCCACCAAGCCTTCGGCCTGAAGCCGTTGCAGGTTATCCAGATGGTGCAGCCCGTAACCGTGGGCGCCAACGAGGGCGATTCGGGCAGGGGATACGTTCCGGGAAGATACAACTTCGGAGCGGACAGTTTCCGGAGGGCTCTTCGCCGTAGTCGTTTCAGTCATGACCTGGTCCTTGGTGTTGAATCTGAAGCATTCTCTGCCTGTAAGAGTAGCTCAGAAAGCGGTTTCTCATGCGCAGTGCAGCTTCCGTCCCTTGATTGGATTGGGGCTCTTGAGCCCAGCTATCCCTTGGTCGCGGGCGTACTGCTCAGGGTGTCCTGCAGGAATTGAGTTGCTTCCTCCTGCATCGAAACCGTGAACTCATGCCCGCCCGGCCAAAAGCTTCCTCTGTAATGGCTGGCCATCTTCAGCGCTAGCAGCTGCGCGTGGGCATCGCGCATTCCTTCCTCTGGAAACAGCTCGTCAGCTAAGGCGTACTGGACCAGCAAGCTTTCGGCCGAGGAATGCGCAGCCAGCTCGGGCCAATCGCCGAGGCGCCGAAGACCTGGCGTCTGCAGCAGCCAGGAGTGGGCATCAAGGTAGGCGGGAACCAGAGAATCGAAGGTAGTCATCATGCAGATGACCACGTAACTCCGAACCTTTGGACTCAATGCGGCAAGGGTCAGAGAGCGGCCCCCACCGCCTGAGAAACCGATGCACCCCAGCCTGTCGGCCGCCACACCGGGCAGTCCTGCCAGAATCTCCAGCGCTGCCAGGTCATCGTGGGCCACCATGCCGGCGAAGCTCGTCCCTAGTAGCCCGGCAGCCTTGGCCACAGTGTCCTCATGGATGGCTGCGGCTGCGTTGTACAGGTCCGCTTGTGAAGGCACGACGCCGGCCTCCCGCCACTGGGCAAGTCTCGCCTCCAGGGCCGCCTCTGTCCGCCATGGTGGTGTGGTCAGGTCAAACCGGCGGCTGCCCCAGGCGAAGGTGTCATGGGCGAGCACCGCGAAGCCGCCTTTGGCCAGTTCTGTTGCCAGGCCTCGACCGTCGTAGTGGGCCATCCGGGACGCTTTTGCCAATGGATGACCAGTGGGAAGGTTCACCAGCCTCTCCGCCCCAATGAACTTGTTGCCGCCGTGGCAGTGCATAGCCAGAATCCCGGGCAGTGGCTCAGTGACTCCGCTGGGGCGCAGGTACCAGGCTCCGGTCTTGGGCCCAAAGCCCAACTGCCAGCTGAGCCGAGAGGTGATGACGCCGTCGTACTCTTCTTCCCAATCCCACACCGAAACCGGGATGCCGGGAGACTCAGGAACCCCGAGTGCATCTGCGAGCCCTTGGGCTGCCGCGGAATCGGGCCGGTGCACCCCGGTTCCGCGGACGATTCCCCGGACGTAGTCCGGCCAGTCCTCATAACCGGGAATTGCGCTGGGTCTTGGGGCGGCCTGGGCCTGGTGGGATTGCTGCTCTGACAAGAAAGGACTCCGAAATGGTTGGTGGACACCCTGAGGCAGGGCTGCAGGCACGGGCTAGCCGAGGTTCTGGTTCACCTCGGAGATGAGGGCCTTTGCGGCATCGCGCGGGCTGATCTTGCCGAACAGCACGTCAGTATTCTGGCGGGTCAACACTTCCATGGTGGCGGAAGATCCGGCGGGGAAGGGCAGGGGAGCTTCAAGGTTCATCTCCGCGACCCGGTCCAAGTAGCCTGCTTCCTTTTTCTGCCCTTCCTTCAGCAGCGGCTCGATGGCTGCCTTGGTGTCAGTGTTGGCGGGCATCCCGCGGTCGGTCTTGATCAGCTTGCCGGCATCTGGGCTGTTGACCAGGAAGTTCAGGAACTTGGCGGTTTCCTTGGGGTGCTTCGACTTGGCGGAGATGGCGTATTCCATGGAGCTGCGTAGCCAGGTTCCGCCCTTTGAGGACTCTCCGGGCAGCTTGAGCATCTCCAGCGGGGCGTCTGAGTAGGAGATCATTTGATTGCTCCAGGAGAGCTTCATACCCTGCTTGCCCTGCCCTAGAAGCGTTTGCTCCGGCTGCGAAGACGCATCCTCAACCGTCTGTGAAGCGCTAGGTGCACCACCCGTTTCCATGAGCGTCTTGTTCAGCTCGAACCATTTGGTGGCTGTGTCTTCGCTGATGGCAAGCTTCTTGCCGTCGTCGGCGTAGAGCTTTTCACCGTGTTGGCGGGCCCAGACGGCGAGGAAGGAATCGTTGGCCATGGAGGTGGTGCCAAAGGTGCCTTGCGGGGAGTTTTTGGAGATTTTTTCAGCAATGTCCGCGTAGTCGTCCCAGGTCCACTTTTCGTCGTCGGGAAGCTCGACGCCGGCCGCCTTGAAGACGTTGGGGTCGATGACCATGGACATCGCGTTGACGCCCGCTGTGACGGTGTATTGCTTTCCTTCTATCTGCCCGAGTTCGAGGGTCCCGTCGGCAAACTTGGAGGTGTCGATCTCCTCCCGGACTTTTTCAAGGTCCAGAAGGACGCCGCGGGTGGCGTATTCGCTCGGGTACGAGCCGCTCATCGTGAAAATGTCAGGGGTTGTGCCGCCTGCGATCTGGGTCGCCATCTTGTCCCAGTAAGAGCTGAATTCTGTCGTCTCGCCTTGGACTTTGATGGTGGGGTTTGCTGCCTCAAAGGCCTTGATGACTTCCTGGGTTGTTTTAGCCCGGGCGTCGTTACCCCACCAGGAAAAGCGGATGGTAACCGGCTTCTCAACCGTCCCTTCCTGGTCAGCCGATGAGCCGGCGCCGCAACCGGTGAACAGGAGTGCCGAGGCGGCCCCCGCCGCGACCGCACCCAGGAAAGTTCTCGCGAGACCAAACTTCATTGTCCTACCCCTCGTTTGTGGTTTTCCCGTTCTTGGCTCTACAGTGATCCAGACCACAGAAAACGCTTTCTCGAAAGCTAGCAAAAGGCTATACAGGAGTCAAGAAAGCGTTTACTTTGGTACCTGAACGCTTCGGCCGGTTGAAGAAGTCCGCTGACTTCCCCCAGGTGACCAGCGGGGCCGCGATGATAAAGGAGACAAGATGGCCGTGACAACACATGGCATGCAGGGGGCGGCATTGCTGAGCCGGACCTGCTCCACAACGACGGCGCAGGAGCCGACATGAGCGCAATCAGTGAGCTCTCCTCACTGACCCGGCGCAAGGGGCCAATCTCGGCCGCTGAAAGAAAAGCAAACGGGCGGGACAACAAGGCGGCCTATATATTTCTGCTGCCGTGGCTGGTGGGGCTGCTCGCCATCACTATCGGCCCGATGATCATGTCCCTGTACCTTTCCTTTACTGACTACAACCTGCTGCAGCCCCCTGAATGGACGGGCCTGGATAACTTCACCAGGATGCTCACCGACGCCCGCCTTCATAATTCACTCGGTGTCACATTCACATACGTACTCGTGGGCGTGCCCCTGCAGTTGGCGGTCGCCCTGCTGATCGCGTTGGTGCTCGACAAAGGGCTTCGTGGTCTGCCGTTTTACCGGTCGGTGTTCTATCTGCCGTCCCTCTTGGGAGGGTCCGTGGCGGTGGCCATCCTGTGGAAGCAGATCTTCGGCACTACAGGGCTGGTCAATCAGGCCCTCGCGATGGTGGGCATCCAGGGGCCGGGATGGATCTCTGACCCCAGCACTGCCCTCGGTTCCATCATCCTGCTGCATGTGTGGACTTTCGGTGCCCCCATGATTATCTTCCTCGCCGGCCTCCGCCAGATTCCCCATATGTACTACGAGGCCGCGGAAGTGGATGGGGCCAGTACTCTGCAAAAATTCTGGCGCATCACGCTTCCGATGCTCAGCCCCATCATCTTCTTCAATCTTGTGCTGCAGATCATCGGGTCATTCCAGTCCTTTACGCAGGCATTCATCGTCTCCGGGGGCAACGGTGGGCCGTCCGATTCCACGATGTTCTTCACGCTGTACCTCTACCAGAAGGGCTTTGGCCAGTTCGACATGGGCTACGCGTCAGCCATGGCCTGGTTCCTGCTGGTAATCATCGGCGCATTCACTGCCGTCAACTTCATCGCTGCTAAGTATTGGGTGTTCTACGATGACTAAAATTCAGACCCTTCCCGCGGCGGACAGCAAGTCCGTCGACTCCACAAGCAAGCCGTTGCCGCCCCGTCGACCGCGCGAATCCAGGGGAAATCTGGCATTCAGCCGCAGTGCCCGCACCAAGGGATTGGTCAAGCACGCAATTCTGATCCTGACCGGCGGACTCATGATCTATCCGCTGGTATGGATGGTGGTTTCCTCGCTACGTCCCAACGATCTGATCTTCCGCGAACCGGGGTTGTGGCTCAACAGCTTGGAAATGAGCAACTACACGGATGGTTGGTCAGCCCTGACGCACCCGTTCGGTCACTACATGATTAACTCGGCAATCGTGGTGGTTGGCTCCATACTGGGCAACCTGATCTCCTGTTCGATGGCCGCCTACGCCTTTGCTCGGCTGCAATTCAACGGCAAGAAGCTGTTCTTCGGCATCATGCTGCTGACTATCATGCTGCCTTTCCACGTGGTGATCGTGCCGCAGTACATCCTGTTCTCCCAGATCGGCTGGGTGAACACCTTCTGGCCGCTGATTGTGCCGAAGCTCCTGGCCACGGACGCCTTCTTTATCTTCCTGATGGTGCAGTTCATCCGGGGCATTCCAAAGGAGCTTGACGAGGCTGCGAGGATCGACGGCGCCGGGCACCCCCGCATCTTCCTGCGCGTCATCCTGCCGCTCATGGTGCCGGCCTTGGCAACCACCACGATCTTTACCTTCATCTGGACGTGGAATGACTTCTTCGGGGCCCTGATCTACCTCACGGATCCTGACATGTTCACAGTGCCTGTTGCCCTGCGGGCTTTCGTCGATTCGCAATCCAGCACCAGCTGGGGATCCCTGTTCGCGATGTCAATTGTTTCCCTGCTCCCCGTCTTCCTGGTGTTCCTCTTCGGCCAGCGATTCCTTATCAAGGGAATCGCCACCACAGGCATCAAGTAGCCTCAGAAGTTTCCGCCAGCTGCGTCTGTAGCAACAGCAACGGGACTCCAAATCAGTACTTGTAATACAAGTTTCCACCTTGTAACATCAGTCGGAAAGCGTTTTCTCATTTATTCGTTCCAGATCAAAGAAGATCGGAGTTTCAAGTGCCGCTATTTCCCTTTCGTGCCTCTCATCAGGCAGCCATACCAACTCCTGCCAAGGCCAGCCGGCGATTCAGGCGCGTAAGCGCAACCGCTGCAGCTGCCGCCGTCGTACTTGCTCTCACTGCTTGTGGCGGAGGAGGTTCCCCGCAGAGTGCTGATGGAACAGTGGAGCTGCGCTTTTCCTGGTGGGGAAGCGACAAGCGGGCCCAGGTCACCCAGGCAGCCATTGACGCGTTTGAGGCGCAGAACCCGGGAATCAAGATCAAGGCCGAGTACGGTGACTGGAACGGCTACTGGGACAAGTTGGCCACTCAAGTGGCAGCAAATGATGCCCCGGACATCATTCAGATGGACGAAAAGTACATTACGGAATACTCCAGTAGGGGCGCTCTCCTGGACCTTTCCAAGTACGACGTCGATACCAGCAAGTTTGACGAAGCTGCCCTGAACGCAGGTAAGAGTGAAGACGGACTGACAGGGATTGCGGCCGGCATCAATGCTGCGACGATCCTCGCCAATCCGGCAGTTTTCAAGGCTGCAGGAGTTGAACTTCCGGACGACAGCAAGTGGACCTGGGCGGACTTCGAGCGGATCGCAGCCGAGGTGACTGAAAAATCGCCGAAGGGGACATACGGGGCCGCGGCCTATGGGACCGACGAGGCTTCCTTGGGAGTCTGGCTGCGGCAGAATGGCAAGTCCCTCTATACCTCGGACGGAAAGTTGGGTTTTGAGCCCAGCGACATCGCTGATTGGTGGGCCTTCCTCAAGCAAATGAGCCAAAAGAAGGCTGTGCCGTCAGCGGCAGAAGTGGTTGAAGCCGAAGCGGCACCATTGGACCAGAGTGGTCTGGCTACAGGCAAGAACGGCCTCGCCTTCTGGTGGTCCAACCAGCTGCCAGCACTGGAAAAGGCTGCTGGAGGTGAGCTGAAGGTCCTGCGTTTCCCGTCAAAGACCGGTTCAGCATCCGACGCCCAGCTCTGGTACAAGGCCTCTCAGTTCTGGTCCGCCTCATCCCGGACGAAGCACCCGGAGGAAGTGGCCAAGTTCATCAACTTCCTGGCGAACGATGTGAAAGCCGGCGAAGCTCTGCTTGCCGACAGGGGCGTTTACCCCAACTCAGAGGTACGCGAAGCGATCGCCCCCAAGCTGACACCTGCCGATGTAAAGGTGGTGGAGTTCATTGATCAGATCAAGGGTGAACTTGGTGAAGCACCGGCCCCGCCGCCGAAGGGAGCCGGAGCCATTCAGGAAATCGTCAAACGCTACACCTCGGAGGTGCTTTTCGACCGGCTGTCCACCGATGAAGCCGGAAAGAAGGCCGTCGACGAGATGGCAGCAGCTATCAGCAAATAGTTTAGCCACGACGTCGCCGCGTCAGGTGTCGTGCTTCTGACGAAACTGCGCAGCGAAGCAAGTTTGCCCCAACCGGATTATTGAGGGATCCGCTTGGGGCATTCTTGTGTCCTGGCCGCCCACCTGTTTGAGCCACGCGCGCGGCTTCGACGGCATGTGCAGTGTTATCGGCAGTTATGGCCGGCTTGCTGTCGCTTTGTGCTCGCCTCGGATCTGCTCCCGCGTTTGAGCCACTTCCGCGTTTGGTCCGCTTCCCGTTGTTGGTTCGGTTT
>NZ_JAPSHJ010000012.1 GCF_031179985.1 Arthrobacter sp.
TTCCGAACAGGACCACCGCCGGGAAACCGGCAGGTGAGAGACGCAGGACATCCGCCACCGTGGACGCTTCGGAGAGGCCGACGGCGGGTTCCGCCAATGCGGCAGCGGCCACCAAATGCAGGCGGCTCCGCAGCCTGCCGTGCTGAATGGCAGCCGAAGCACCAACCCACAGGAAACCGGCCACCAGAACCGTGACAATCATTAGGGTGATGTCAGGCCGCTCGCCGCGCAACATTGGTAGGCCGACGAACAAGGCGATGAGGGCGACGACGATTATCCTTCCCGACCAGCCCGCGGCGATGGTGCCCTTGGCTTGGTTTCCGGTGGCAGCCCAGACGGCTGATTCAACCAGCCTGCCCCCGTCCAGCGGCAACCCTGGGAGGATGTTGAAGATCGCAATCACGAAGTTGGCCCACGTGAAGATGTTGATGAGAATATCGGCTACTCCCGTCAGTGATCCTGCGGAAATCACAGCCCAACCACCGGCAGCGAGCACGAAGTTGGCCGCCGGGCCGGCCAGGGCAACTATCAGGGACCGTCCGGGTGTCGGCGTGAATTCCTCAAAACTCGTATGCCCGCCCCAGAGGTTCAGCACGATCTTTTCCGTGGTCCAGCCATAAATCTTCGCGGTCAGCGCGTGGGCGAGCTCGTGAACCAGGACACTGAGCAGTAAGAGCAAGGCATAAGCTAACGCCACGAAGTAGGCGGTCATTCCGAGCCGCGGAAAATCCTGCGCAAGGACGGGCCCGTAGACAAAAACTGTAAAGGCAGCGATGACAAACCAGGAATAAGAAAGCACCACGCGGATTCCCGCGATTCGGCCCAGGGCGATACCCTCGCCGAACCCGTTTCGCCGGCCGTTACGGGCACCTGTTGTGGATTCAGTCAACGCTGTTACTCCCTGGTTCTGCGGCTTCCACCGGAAATGGGGCCAACGGGAATTTCCGTCGACGCTCCACAAGTTGCTCCAGGTCCGCGACGCTGCGCCCTTCGAGTGTGTCCCACATGGCATGGCGGGGGTCTTCCGCCAGAGCCATGATGTGCGGAATGGCCACAGTTACGGCTCCCGATGCTACGGCTGCGGCCACTCCCGGTTCGGAGTCTTCAAGCGCAACACAGTCATCAGCAATCAGTTCGGGATCATTTAGTTGGAGGAGCTCAATGGCTTTCAGATAGGCCTCGGGATCGGGCTTCCCCCGGCTCACCGTGTCACCCGTCACGAGATATTCAAAATAAGGCCTGGGCAGGCTGGCCACTATTTCCCTGGCCAGCGGTCCTTCAGACATGGTCACCAGTGCGCAGCGGATCCCCGCGGCATGCATCTGCTCCAGCAGTTCTCGCGCCCCGGGACGCCACGGGACGGTCTCCCGTACGCTGCTGATGACCTGGGCGGTCAGAGTGTCGATGATGTCCCTGCGGGACATTTTCACCCCGGCCTCCTGCAGGATGCCGGCTGAGAAAACCAGGGACTGCCCTACAAGCTGGAGCGCCTGTTCGTGCGACCACTCACCGCCATGCGCTGCCACCAGTGCGTACTCGGCCTCGATCCAGTAGGGCTCAGTATCCACGATGGTGCCATCCATGTCCCACAAGGCTGCTTTCAGTACTGGCGGGGAGGCTGACGATCGCATGCCTTCAAGTCTACGGGGAGCGAATGGCTGGCTGTCCGCGCTACGCCCTCGGCGAATTCCGGACTGAGGTTCCGGGTTCCCCGCTGGTTCCATCCTGATTTGCAGCGATTCATTCAATGCGTAGCGTCGGCTCTTGGACGTAGGGTGAAGGAATGAATAGCTTTGACGGAGACATCACGGCGCCGGAGGGTACGGTCGAACCGGACCGGTTGCTACAGCCTGTGCCCGAAGGGCAGCGCATCACTGTGATGCTTGCCGCCTTCGAAGGCTGGAATGACGCCGGAGAAGCCGCCAGCGATGCGCTTCGCTACCTTAACAAGCTCTGGGACGGCAAGAAGGTTGCCGCCATTGACGCGGACGAGTACTACGATTTCCAGTTCACCCGTCCCACCATCCGGCGTACGCAATCCGGTGAGCGCAAGATCAAATGGCCATCAACGCGGATCTACAAGGCCAGTGCGCCCGACACCAACGTGGACATCATTTTCGTGCAGGGCACAGAGCCGTCATATAAATGGCGCGCCTACACGGCAGAGCTGCTGGTACACGCCGAAGCCCTCAACGTCGACTACGTGGTTCTTGTAGGAGCTCTGCTGGCCGATGTACCGCACAGCCGGCCGATTCCCGTCAGTGCTTCCACCGATGACAACGCGCTGCGCGAACGGATGGACCTTGAGGCCTCCCAGTACGAAGGACCAGTGGGCATAGTGGGCGTACTTGCGGAAGTTGCCCTGCTGGCAGGCCTGCCTACAATTTCCCTCTGGGCGGCCGTGCCCCACTACGTTGCACAGGCTCCCTCACCTAAAGCGCAGCTTGCCCTGTTGCACCGTATCGAGGAACTCTTGCAGATTCCCCTGGATACCCACGAACTTTCCGAGGAGTCTGACGCGTGGGAGCGGGGTGTGGACGAGCTCGCAACGGAGGATCCGGAAATTGCCGCGTATGTGCGCCAACTCGAGGAGGCGAAGGACACCGCCGATCTTCCGGAGGCCAGCGGGGAGTCCATAGCCCGTGAGTTCGAGCGTTATTTGAAGCGTCGCGGCAAGGACAAGCCCTAGAGGTGTTTAGAGCTGGATGCCGAGCAAGGCGTCGAGTGCGTCGCTTATCAGCGCTGCATCCAGCTCTGAACCTGCGCCTTGGAGCTCCGCGTCATGCAGCTTCGATTCGTGTAGGTCCAGGGCGCTGGCTGCCCAGCGGTCAACAGCTGCCAGGGCGCCGGGTGCATTGAGATCCTGCGACATCTCACTCCGCAATGTGGCTACCAGGCCTGCTCCGGATCCTTCCGGTGCTACCGAAACAGCCAGCGTCCAGCGGGCAAGCCTGGCTTTCGCTTCCTCAAATTCCGCCTCTGTCCAGGACCAGTCAGTGCGGTAGTGATGTGCCAGGATGGCGAGCCTTATGGCGGAAGGCTGCTCCCCTGCGGCCCTCAGCTTGGAAACCAGGACAAGATTGCCTTTGCTCTTGCTCATCTTTTCGCCGTCGAGCCCCACCATCCCCGCATGTGCGAAGTGTTGGGCAAGGGGCAGCCCTGACAGCGAGTAGGCATGACCTGCGCCCATCTCATGGTGCGGGAAGATCAGGTCCGATCCGCCGCCCTGCACTGTGAACGGAGCCGGCAGGTATTGCTGTGCGATGACGGTACATTCAATGTGCCATCCCGGCCTTCCCTGGCCAAGTTCCCCTCCGGCCCAGCTGGGTTCACCCTCCCTGGCCACGCGCCAGAGGAGCGGGTCCAATGCCTGCCGTTTTCCCGCGCGCCCAGGGTCGCCGCCCCGCTCAGAGAACAACTCCAGCATCTCGGCCTCGCCGAGGCCTGAAATGGAACCGAGGGTCCAGGCGTCCGCTCCTACCGAATGCTTACTGGCGGCTTCGACGTCATAGTAGACGTCGCCGTCGGGCTCTCCGGCGGTTCCCGGAACGCGGTAGGCGAGTCCAAGCTCCAACAGCCGTTCGATGGCCGGAACGATCATGGGGATGGCTTCGACGGCGCCAACGTAATGATCGGGCGGCAGGATGTTGAGGGCCTCCATATCGGAGCGGAAGAGCTCGATCTGGCTGGCAGCCAGTTCTTTCCAGTCCATCCCGGTGGCGGTGGCGCGCTCCAGCAGGGGATCGTCGATATCCGTCACGTTTTGGACGTAGGAGACCCTCTTGCCGGCATCCCGCCACACGCGGTTCAGAAGGTCGAAAGCCACATAACTGGCCGCATGACCCATGTGCGTGGCGTCATAAGGCGTGATGCCACAGACATACATCGACGGCTCCCCCGGCCCGTCGAAAGCCACAAGGGAGTCTTTAGCCGAGTCGAAAAGCCGAACGGTGGGCATACGCCCGGGCAGCTGTGGGACGGGACGGGATTTCCAGGATTTCACAGCCCAAGCCTAGTGCTAGGCGCTGATGACGTTGAAACCGAGCAGCAAGTAGAGCGCCATTCCAAGGAAGATGCGGTACCAGACAAACAACCTGTAGCTCCGGGTTGAAACGAACTTCAGGAACCAGCCGATGATGATGTAACCCACGACGAACGCAATGACCGTGGCAAGGGCAGTTTCAGGTAGACCATAGGGACCGGACACACCGTCCTTGGAGACCACCTTGTAAAGCTGGTACAGGCCGCTTCCGAAAACGGCTGGGATGGCGAGCAGGAACGAGTACCTGGCGGCGGCTTCGCGCGTGTACCCCATCAGAAGTCCGGCGGTGATGGTCCCACCGGATCGGGAAACGCCTGGAATCAGGGCCATTGCCTGGGCGAATCCGTAGATGATGCCGTGCTTGTAGGTCAGTCTGGTGAGGTCCGTCTGCTGGCGGCCGACGGCGTCAGCGACAGCAAGGATCATCCCGAAGACGATGAGGGTGGTTGCCACGATCCAGAGGCTTCTCAGGACGGACTCAATCTGGTCTTGGAACAGCAGCCCCAGGATGATGATCGGCAGGCTGCCGAGGATCACCAGCCAACCCATCCGGGCATCTGGGTCCTGGCGCGAGACCTTGCCCCGGAGGGATGCCGACCAGGCTCCCGTGATCCGCACAATGTCCCGCCAGAAGTACACGATCACCGCTGTCTCCGTACCCAACTGCGTGATGGCGGTAAAGGCTGCACCGGGATCTGCGGCGTTGGGCAGGAAGGAACCGACAATCCGGAGGTGGGCACTTGAGGAGATCGGGAGGAATTCCGTCAGTCCCTGTACAAGGCCCAGCAGGGCCGCTTCAATCCAGTTCACGTTTATAGACCCTACGTCATTGCACCTGGGGAATCCCCGTAAGCTTGCTGCTATGCAGCAGCGTTATGTCGGCAACAGTGGGTTGCGCGTGTCCGCCCTTTCTCTTGGCACCATGTCCTGGGCGCGTGAAACCGATGAGCAGGACGCCTCTGAACTGCTGCGGACTTTCGTTGATGCCGGCGGGACGCTGATCGACACCGCTGCCTCCTATGCAGAGGGCCAGGCAGAGGCGGTCCTTGGCGGCTTGCTGGGAGACGTAGTCGCCCGCTCCGAAGTGGTCATCTCCACCAAAGCTGGACTTTCGACGTCGGATGGCCGACGCCGGGTGGACACCTCCCGAAGCGGAATGCTGGCGGGGCTTGACGCCAGCCTTGCACGTCTGGGCACCGACTATGTCGATGTGTGGTTTGCGCACGCCTGGGACCCCAATGTCCCGCTCCAGGAAACACTCTCGGCCATGGAGTTCGCTGTGAGCAGCGGCCGCGCAAGGTATGCGGGCGTGTCGAACTTTAACGGCTGGCAAACGGCCAAGGCGGCAGCCATTGCGGGTTTCCCTCTGGTCGCCAACCAGTCAGAGTATTCCCTCCTGCAACGCGGGCCCGAAGACGAGATCCTTCCAGCCGTTGAGGACGCAGGCCTGGGTCTTCTGGCCTGGGCGCCCTTGGGCCGGGGAGTCCTGAGCGGCAAATACCGAGGCCACATCCCCTCAGATTCCCGTGCAGCCCACAAAAGGCTGGCCGGCTATGTGGAACCTTATCTCGTGCCGGAGTCATCGAGGATAGTGGAGGCCGTTGCCATGGCGGCAAGGGGCCTCGGCAGGACTCCCGTCGACGTTTCCCTGAGCTGGCTGATTGCCCAGAATGGAGTGGCCAGCGCGCTGGTAGGTGCGCGTACTCCTGTCCAGCTGAAGGAGATCCTGGCATCCCAGCTGGCTCCCCTGCCGCCAGAGATTGCCCGCGCCCTGGAGGATGTTTCTCTCGCGTCCTGACAGTCAGCTGCCGGACGTTTGTTAGCTGCCGATCTCCGCGCAGTTAGCTGTCGGACTCAACGATCTCAAGATCGTCGTCGTCCACGTCTTCTTCCAGGTCATCCTCATCGTCCTCGACCTCATCGATAACTTCGAGAGGCGTGACTTCTCCGTACGCTTCATACAGGGAATCGTCGTAGACTTCGAAAGCATCAGCGACAGCAAAAAATGCAGCCTCAACCGTGGGGTCACCCTCACCCCGCCGTGCTGAGGCTGCGATCAGGTGTTCTTCCAAAGCAGTGGTCAAAGACTGAAGCGCGACACGCGGATCGATGCTCATGACTTCACGTTAGCCGGAAAAAGACGAAAATGGAGAGCAATGAAGGAACATTTTCTGCGCAGCTCCGTCGAACGCGAGCGGGACTATGTGAGGCAGTACGAGTACCTCGTACTGACGATTGGTCCTGAGGATTCGCTGCCTGAGGCCCGGCGGAGACTTGTTGAACATTCCGAGTACGGCAAGTGGGAATTAGAGCGCAGCCGCCTCTATGTGGGCGGCGGGAGACGGTTCTGGCTGCGACGCCGGGTGACCCAGGTGCAGCGAACGGTTTAGCAGGACGGGTGGTCCGCTGCTGCCCGAAAGCGAATCAGAAACTCTCCAGCGGTCCCAGCCAAGCGTTAGCCACTGTGTTGTGGGCCGACTCGTCGTCAGACGGATGGAACATCCCTGCCAGCACATCCCGGTAGAGCCTCTCCAGTTCGCTTCCCTTGAAATAGCTTGAACCGCCGGAGACCCGGATGGCCGCGTCCACCACTGCCCGGGCAGTTTCGGTGGCGTTCACTTTGAGGGACACGAGTTTGGGAAACCATTGGCTTCCGTGGTCCACCTTCTCGTCCACGTCACGCGCAATCAGCTGCAATTGCGGGTAGAGGCGTTCCAAGGCCATTGCTGCCCCCGACACCTTCCAGCGAATATCGGGATCCTGCGAGTACAGACGGCCATCGTTCTTCAATGATGTGCGGCGCTTGACTGCCTGGACTCCGAGTTCCAAAGCGCGTTCGCCGATGCCGGTGTAGACGGCTGCGAGCAACGTTTCGAAACAGGCGAAGATGGCGAAAATCAGAGGGTCCGCATTGGGGCCAACCGGCAACTTCCGGAAGATCCGTTCAGGCGGGACGTAGGCACCTTCCAGGACGGTGGTGCAGGACTGACTGGCCCTCATGCCGAGCGTGTTCCAGTCATCGAGGATCCTGTATCCGGGAGTGTCACGATGGATGAATCCGTGAACAAGTTCGCCCTCGCCATCACGGGCCGCGTTGTCCTTGCCGAAGATGCCGAGCCGCGTCCAGGCAGGGGAAAGACTCGTGAAGATCTTTCGGCCGGTGAAGCTGTATCCGCCGGCGGGCTGCGGAAGGGCTTCGGTGATGGAGTCGAACAGGACTGCATCATTGCCTGCCTCTGAATTGCCGAAGGCGTACAGCTCCCCCTCCCCCGCCTCGCGGAGAACAAAATCCAGCGAGTTATCACCTCTGGCTGCCATCACGTAAGCCACCCCGGTCCAGACCAGGTGCATGTTGATTGCCAAGGCTGTAGCAGGACCAGCCGTAGCGAGCCTGCGCTGCAGCCCGGCTGCCGCTTCGAGCCCAAGGCCCAGGCCGCCGTCGGACACGGGCACGAAAATCTTCAGGTAGCCGGCGTGGCGCAACTCGTCCAGGTCTTCGTAAAAGAACGAATTGTCCCGGTCGTAGCCGGCGGCGCGGCTCCGGATCCGTTCGAGCAGCCTGTCCGGCAGGATCTCATCCATCATCACGGTTCTACCTTCGGTGACTGGAACTTCAGCGGCGTCAGGGGTCAGTAAGTCGTCAGGAGCCGGTCGAGGACCCTGGCACCGAACTTGAGCGAGTCGGCGGGAACCCGTTCGTCCACTCCATGGAACATGCCCGTGAAATCCAGGTCATCAGGCAATTGGAGTGGTGCGAAGCCATAGCCTGCAATCCCCAACCTGCTGAGGGCCTTGTTGTCCGTGCCTCCGGAAAGTGTGTAGGGAAGAACCTTCGCACCGGGATCTTCGGCATGGAGGGCGTCGATCATCGAGTCCACCAGGTTTCCGGCGAACGGCACTTCCAGCGAAACGTCCTGGTGAACATAACTTACCTCCACTCCGCTGCCCGCAAGGTCGCGGACGATCTCGAGGACCTGGTCTTCCTGGCCGGGAAGGGTCCGGCAGTCCACCAGGGCTTCCGCGGACTCGGGGATGACGTTGTGCTTGTAGCCGCCCTTGAGCAGTGTGGGGTTGCTGGTGTTCTGAAGGGTCGCTCCTACGAATCGCGCCAATGTACCCAGTTCCTTGAGGAGCCGCTCGGGGTCGTCGGCATCGAACTCGACGCCGGTGAGTTCGGTCACACCATCGAGGAACTGCCGGGTGGTGGGGGTCAGCTCAATCGGCCACTGGTACTCGCCGATCCGTGAGACGGCGCTGGCCAGCCGGGTGATGGCGTTGTCGGTGCTGATCTGCGAGCCATGCCCTGCCCGTCCGTGGGCCACCAGGCGCAGCCAGGAGAGCCCCTTCTCGGCTGTCTGCAGCAGGTAGGTTCGCTGGCCTCCGATGGTGGCGGAAAAACCGCCGACTTCGGAAATAGCCTCCGTAGCCCCCTCAAAGAGTTCAGGGCGCTGCTCGACGGCATAGCGGGAACCGAAGGTTCCGCCAGCCTCTTCATCCGCAAAAAACGCAAAGATGATGTCCCTCTTGGGTTTGCGGCCGGTCCGGGCAAACTGCCTCATGACTGAAAGGATCATGGCGTCCATGTCCTTCATGTCTACCGCCCCGCGGCCCCAAATCAGGCCATCCTTCAGTTCGCCCGCGAATGGGTCCACGCTCCACTGGTCCTTGAGGGCCGGCACCACATCAAGATGGCCGTGGACCACCAGTGCGCTGGCGGAGGGGTCTTCTCCTGCAATACGGGTCACCACGTTGGCGCGGCCCGGGGCGGATTCGAAGATCTCGGCTTCCAGGCCGACCTCTGTTATGAGCCCGGCCGTATACTCGGCAGCCGACCGCTCTCCCGGGCCCGTACCGTCACCGAAATTGGACGTGTCGATGCGGATCAATTCCTGGCAGATCCGGACGACTTCGTCCTCGGGGCGGATGACAGTCATGGCTCTCTCCTCAAATCGGTGGGCTCGTGGTCCCAAGCCTACCCAGTGGGCCCCATTCGTCCCGATTCCAACTTTCCCCAGAGTTCGTGTTAGAGTTTTTCTCGCTGCTTCGGAGAGAAGCGAACCGCCGAAGGGCGGAAATCGTGCTCCGAATTACCACCTGCGCGGGTGGCGGAATGGCAGACGCGCTAGCTTGAGGTGCTAGTCCTCGAAAGGGGGTGGGGGTTCAAGTCCCCCTCCGCGCACAAAGGGAAAGCCCCGGAAAATCAATGATTTTCCGGGGCTTTTTTCTGTCTGTATCATGATGACGGCATGCGGGCGACGCCGGGGTGTGAGGATATTACCTTGGTCGTGCAGCGGGAAAATCAGGTCCTGGAAGCGCGCTCCGCAATCATCCTGTCGACCTCGTCCTCCGGTGGACATTCCTGGTTGTCGATGGGGCACCGGCGCGATCCCATGACCGATCCCATGCTTTCGGCCGTCTCAATGGACATCGTGCAGATGTTGTCCGCTTCGTACATGAGTGTCGGTTCTTCCTCGATGTAACCACAGATGGCCTGACGCCAGTCGAGGTCTCGGCAGCAGACAAGGTGGGCGAGCTCCTCCGGGTTCTCGCTCAGCTTGTACTTGGCCTCCCAAGCGGGGACATGGACCTGCTGAAGGGAGCCGCCGTCTTCAACAGTCTGTGGCTCCTCGGTTGATGTCTCTGTCATCACTCCCCCAGGCTCGCTGTTCTAGCTACGAGAATACGCGGCTCGCTGGCGCTCACAAGGAAAATTCAAGACACTCCTGGTGCTGCACGTGCTCCACGTGCTGCGCGTGCTCCTCGGGCTCGACTAGGCCAGTCGGCCGCGGACGATCTCGCTGACGGTTTTGCCATCGAAACGGCCTGCTACCCTGGCGGTGACAAGCTTCATGACGGCCCCGATTGAGCGCATGGACAACTCTTGTCCCTCGGCCTTCAAGGCTGTGATCGCCTCGTCGACGATAGCCTCCACCTCATCACGTGTCAGTGCCCTGGGCAGGTAAGCCTCGATGATTTCCGCTTCAGCAATTTCCGCAGCAGCGCGGTCCGATTCTCCGGCCTCAGAGTAGATACGGGCCGTGTCACGGCGCTTGGCCGCTTCCTTCTGCAGCAGCGACGTCACTTGGGTGTCGTCGAGTTCAATCGGCGTTTTGCCAGACTTCTCGCGGGTTTCGATTTCGCCAAGGACGTTCCGCACTGTGGTGAGCGCTACCTTGTTGCGGTTTTTCATGTGGACGACGACGTCGCCGTGCAGCCGTTCTTTCAGTGACATGATGCTCCTCGTTTTGATCAGCACCGAAGGTGCCCGTTGCGTCTGGTTGGCATTTGTGGATGGGGTCTAAGGAATGTCCGGCGGCGCTGAAAAAACTCGTGCATCTTGGCTTTAAGGACCTCCATGTCCGGATGAGAAGCGCCGCCCGAAGGACACCAATCAGCAACGGAAACGGTAGGGCAAAACCCAGCCCGAAAACCGCTTCCACCGGCAAGATGGCCAACGCCAGCAGCATACCGGCCCGGGATTCGCCCCATAAGAGCCACGCCGCCCAGGCTGCAGTCAAGGTCACGGCGAGAAAGGCCATGAGGAACGCGACGAAGGCCCCGTCGTCGACGATCTCCCAACGCGCCCAGCCCTGCTTACAATAAGGGAATCATGAAGAAACTCACCACAGCCCTACTTGCTGCCGCGCTCACACTTTCAGCCTCAGCCTGCGTCGCACATCCGCAACTAACCAATGCAGAAACCTGCGAGCGGATCCGTGACGTTATGTCCAAACCTCCGACCGGCAAGACCGGGGCGGTCAACCTCGCCAACCAGATTCGGACCATTGGGCCCGTTTCCTCGGATGACCTCAAGTCCACTGTGCAGGCGCTGGTGGAACTGACGGACGAATCGGCCAAGGACTCGCCCGATGTCGAGAAACAAGGTGAGCTGCAGGCCGTGGCCCAGAAGAACTTTGGGGAGTTCTGCCCCAGGAGCCAGTAAGTAAGCACGCAGTCGGGAACCGCATGCGCGGTTGCGGAACTGGCGCCCTGGCCCACCGTAGGCTGTCCCTGTGACACCTTCACCATCCATCGCCGCATCCACTGTCGTCGCTCAGCCTGCTTCAGCCCAATGGTGGGAGATAGTCGCCGCGTTGGGACCGCTTGCTATCCTCTTTGCTGCTGTCGCCGCAGCAGTCATCGGGCTCCTGACCTTGCGCCAAAAAGCCCAAGCCGATGCATTCGCCTTGGCGCAGAAGTCTGATGCTGACAGCCGGTCAGAATGGTGGCGGCGCACGCAGTGGGCAATGGACAGGGCCTTGGACAGCGACGCCGATGTAAAAGCTCTTGGTTTGTCAGCCCTTTCCGTCCTCAGCCAGAGCGAGCTGGCCCGGGACGAAGAGTTGCGGCTGCTCGACGTCGCCTGGAAGTCTGTGATTGCAAAGGACGAGGACGTGGAAATCCGCCCTGCGAAGCCGAATACCGCCAAAAGCGCCTCGGCAGTAGCGTCTGACCAGCGCGCGCGGGCGGCGGCAGCGAAGCTGCGTGTCGCCCTGGACCGACGCCTCGGACGCCAGACGCCAAAGTCGATGGAGGACTTGGCAGAGGAAGTCGTCCCGTAGTCATCTGGTGGGCACCATCTAGAGACAAGGGGCCCATAACCAAGGCACCCTAACACGGGCCACCGACAACAAAGGGCGGCCGGTTCACCCGACCGCCCTTTGCGGAAAGCTCTACCTTGTTTGCAGCACGTTCCACAGAATCAGATCGTGGGCGTGCTTAGCTTTGTCGTCACCGCGAAAATCGGCTTCTTTGATGCTGCCGCCTGTATCGATCCCGATGCTTGAGGACGATGCGAAGCGGCCCAGCATGGATTTGTTGGACAGCATGGAGACCGAGCGAATGTTCTTGTAGGGCACGGAAACTACCGCGACCTTGTTTCCCACGAAGCTCTTGTCCTGCAGGATGATGCGCATGTTCGTGATGCCTACAAAGCCTGTTCCGACGCCGATACAGTCGTAGACCGCGTATACCGTCTCCCCTTGCAACAGCCCCGCGTTTATCTGCTCGAGCTGTTCTTGCCTGTCATAGATGATTTGTGTCATTGGTGCTCCCCGGCTTAATCCTGATTCGTCGGAATCACTCGCGCAGCGGGATGCCCTTGGCGTCCCGCTGGAAGTAGCTCGCACCAGCAAGAATCATGATGCCCTCCACGACGCCCCAAAGCCCTACCAGGCCCAAGGTGAAGATTCCCAGAACGACTGTCAGGACAAGCTGGATGACCCCGATAGTGGTGTACCCAAGATAGAAGCGGTGGATGCCGAGTCCGCCGAGGAAAATCCCCAAGAGCCCGGCGGCAATCTTGGACTTCGGCTGCGGATAGCCGTAGGCCGGGTTTGGCATCGGAGGCTGCTGGGACATCTGAGGGTATTGGCCCTGATACTGCTGGGGCGCGGCCGGCGGATAGGCCTGGTACTGCGGCTGTTCAGCGGGAGGCTGCTGGTACTGCGGCGCGGCCGGCGGGTAAGCCTGGTACTGGGGTGGTGCCTGCGGCGGGTACGGTGACCCGACCGGAGCCGATTGGCCCGAAACCGGTGCCGATTGGCCCGAAACCGGTGCTGTTGACTCGCTGTTATCCGCAGGGTACTCAGCGGGAGGATGGGTCATGGTGGTGCCTTTCGATGAAATGGTGAGGTAGCCCAAGGACTCCGGGCTGCAGCACCGCCGAAAGACGGCATCCCCCAAATAATCCACGTGCCCTCATTATTCTGTCGGATCATGGGCTGGTGCACCGTATTTCGTCCCGCGACCCGCCCGCGCTGCGGTTCAGATGTACCAGGTTTGGTTCGGCGCCGGGGCAAAAATAGGGGGGTGCTTCCCGTTCGCTGGAAGCACCCCCGGCATCAAGGTCCGTCAGTCGCGCTTAAAGGCGTCCTTGACCTTCTCGCCTGCCTGCTTAAGATCTGCCTTGGTCTGGTCTGTTTCACCTTCAGCTTCGAGCCGCTCGTCGTCGGTCATCTTGCCTGTTGTTTCCTTGGCCTTACCGGTCATTTTCTCGCCGGCATTCTCCATCTTGTCGCCAAGTCCCATTGCTGGTCCTCCCCTGCTCCGAGCCGATTGGTGTCGGCTGCTGATGCCTTCAGTTTAGGACTGCAGATGGAGCGGAGGAAGGGCCCATAGGCGGGTTCCTGGGCCCCTTTCGGGTACTTGGGAAACCTGGACTATTGCCTGTTGCGCAACCTGCGACGGACGAGGTCCGTCACCGCTAGGGAACCGGCAATCAATGTAGCCGCGACTGCCACATAAACCAGCATCAGCCAGGTCAGCGTGATTAGAAGCGGCTTGGGATCGCTGAGGAATGAGAATCCACCCGAAAGTCCAACCAGCCAGAACAAGACGACGCCCCCAGCCACTGCCGCTCCTGGAACATATTCCTTCTTAACCACGAAGTTCCTCCCTCGCTCAACCGCGCCACCATGCCGCTCAAGATCCAGTATGGGGCTGCCTGAAGCCGGAAAATGCAAGGACGGGGCAAGTGTGAGGAAGTCAACAGAGGCAATTTTCCTGGCCGCGGTCAAGCCCGCTTTAAAAGCCTGTTTCTCACGACGTCAACCAATGAACGATAGCGCAGGTTCTCTTCCAAATCGTCAATCAGAACAGGACCGTCCGGGCCTGCCAGCGGGATGCACCAATTGGGATACTGCTCATGAGTTCCGGGCTGGTTCTGCGTGCGGGTCTCCCCCACAGCGTCCACCAGTGCGATACCTAGAAGCGACGACGGCGTCAGCACCGTGAAGGCGTACAAGGCCTCCACAATCCGTTGAATTTCATGTTGCGGCAGGGCCGGTTCCTGTGGATCCTTCAAATCCTGGGAATCCGGTGCGTCCTGGAGCACCCCCTGTTCGCGAAGAAGGGCCAGCACAGCCTCCTGTTCAGCTGCCGCTTCTTCCCGTTCTTCCTCCACCGGACGGCGCAGCAGGCCGAGGGATTCGCGGAGGGTCACATGTTCGCCGGCGAGATAGCCGGCTGTTGGAGGTAAATCATGGGTATTGACGCTGGTCAGGCACTGCTGCCGGTATCTGTCGGGCCCCAAGGGTCCGTCGGCGTCCTGCTCGAACCACAGAATGGACGTTCCGAAAATCCCCCGCTCCGACAGATAGCCCCGGACCCAGGGCTCAAAGACACCAAGGTCCTCACCGATCACCACAGCGTCGGCTCTTTGGGCTTCAAGAGCCAGGATGCCGATCAATGCCTCATGGTCGTAGTAGACGTAGGCGCCTTGTTCGGGTCCACTCCCCTGCGGAATCCACCAGAGCCTGAAGAGCCCCAGGATGTGGTCCACCCGCACGCCCCCTGCATGCCGGAGGATGGTTCGGAGCATGTCCCGGTAGGGTGCATACCCTGCTTCGGCGAGCCTTGCCGGATGCCACGGGGGCTGGGACCAGTCCTGCCCTTGCTGGTTGAACATGTCGGGAGGAGCGCCCACCGTCACACCGTGCGCCAATACATCTGCGAGCATCCACGCATCTGCGCCGTCTGTCTTTACGCCTACAGCGAGGTCGTGGATGACTCCCAGTGCCATGCCGGATTGCTTGGCTGCATGCTGTGCGGACTCCAGTTGCTGGTCACAGATCCATTGCAGCCAACTGTGGAACTCCACGCGGTCTGCCAGTAGTTCGCGTTGCTCATTTGAATACGGGGTGGACGGTGACGCCGCCTCAGCGTGCCATTCAGGCGCCGAAGGGTGGAGCCTTTCAGCAAGCGCGCACCAGAGCGCGAAGTCAGCGAGTCCCGATCCTTGGTCTGCACGGAATTTTTTGAATTGGCGGGATCGCGAGGCACTGCGCTCAACGTCGAAAATCAGTTCCAGCGCTGCCAGTTTGGCGCCATAACTGGAATTGCGGTCCAGCAGGTCGCTTGCCTGATTCGCAGGATAGAGCTGGGCTGCATACTTCTCGACATGAGCCCGGCTGCCCGGCTCGAGATAGGCGTACTCGGGAATCTCCTCCACCCTGATGTACAGAGGATTGAAAAAGCGCCTGGTTGTAGGCAAATAGGGTGAGTCTTCTATGGGGGTGCGGGGCTCGGCTGCGTGCAACGGGTTGACCAGAATGAAGCCAGCCCCATCCTCGCCGGAAATTGCCGCCAGATCTGTGAGGTCACTGAAGTCGCCGATCCCCCAGGAGCGGCTGGATCTCACCGAGTAGAGCTGGGCCAGCAAACCCCAACTCCGGTTCTGGACCAGGTCGGTGCTTGTCTTCAAAATTTCCGGAGTGACCACCAGTGCGCACTCGGCAGCTGTGCCTTCGACGTCCGCGTGAAGCGTGTGCCAGCCAAGGGGCAGGTAATCGGGAATGGCGAAGGTTGCCCGAATGGTGGGAATGCCGTCGATTAAGCGGGGTTCTTCCCAGTCATCCTTTTGAAGGACATCGTGGTGGAGGCCATCTTCGCTCGTTACAGAGACCCGGACCGCCCTTCCTTGCGGTACGTGTACCTCGACACGGAATTCCTGGCCTTCCCGGACCACCACCACGGGTGGCAGAATCCTCCGCCATGGTGCCAGTTCGACGTCGTGAATTGCTCTTCGAAGCCCGTCATCAGTATCGGTATTGATTCCCAGGGCACCAAGTACGCTTTTCAGCGTGGCATCAGATACCTTCCGTTCTGCACCATCCCAGCCCTGGAACACTGTTCCGACTCCATGGGCCGCTGCCAGCTCCCTGAGCAGCGCCTGCGAGTTTTCCGTCTGATCAGTTCCCGTGTGATCCGCCATGGCCCTACTCTATTGGCTCTCGGTAGGCTTGCTACACGATGATCCGTATCCTCCAGCCCAGAGAGGTTCTCCGTGAACGAACGTGACAACGCCGGGCAGCCTCCCGAGGACGCTGCTGATCCTGAAGGCCGGCCCCCGGCGGAAGCCTCGAAACCAGCCAATATCCGGGAAGAACAGCAGACTCATGCCGGAGGAACTGTCCCAGCTGCCTACGTGGGAAGCGGAGACCCCGGCCAGGAGCACAAGCCGGAGCAGGCCGTTGAAGAATCAGGGCCTTGGGACGACGAACCGTAGCTTTAGACTCGCTGGAGTCGCCCGCGCTAGCCTAAGTTCCTATGGCTGACTTCGAATTCCTTTCCGAATGAACCCGCTGGAGATGTTGTGGGAGCGGATCGTTGCTGGATTCTCCCAGGCAGCCGTTCCCGTCGTGCCCGTCACAGAACTCCTTGTGGTCGTTGCTGCGGCAACTGTGCTTTCCGTGCCCAAGGCCACCTGGAGATATTTCGGACTCCTGGCCACGGTTGTCCATGAGCTGGGCCATGCCTTTGCGGCGCTGTCCAGCGGTCAGCGCCTGGGCGGCATCCAGCTGAGGTTGAATCATTCAGGGACCACCGTGTCTTTCAGCCGTGGCCGCTTCCCTGCCATCTGGTCGGGATTCTGGGGTTACCCGGTGCCGGCGATGGTGGGGGCCTCCCTGGTCTGGGCAGGTTTTAACGGTTGGGGTCCGGCTGCAATGTCCCTTGGCGTGCTCATCCTGCTGGCCGCGCTTCTTTTTATCCGCAACGCAGCGGGAGTGCTGATCATGGCCGCGGCAATCCTGTTGGCCTGCTCCCTGATTCTCTTCGTGCCGCCGGAGTTGAACAGCCATCTGGTGATCGTTCTAGGCCTGGCCTTGTTGGTTGCTGCGGTACGGGACCTCGGAAAACTTATCCACGTACATTTCAGACGCAGGGAACAACTGGCCACCTCGGATGCGTATCTGCTGTATCGGGCGACGTCGATCCCCTCCGGTGTGTGGATCGTACTTTTTAGCAGCGTGGTGGGCGCCGCCTGGTTCTTTGCCTGGCAACCCATTTCAGCTGTCTTCGCGGCCGTAATTCCCTGACCTTCCCAGCTTGCCGCTCCCAGGGGACCCGGGTTTAGTCTGTAAAGATGAGCCAGGAAACAGGTCAGAGCACGGAATCCACCACCTCGACGGCTTTCAGCACCAAGGGTGCCTACGTTACGGGTGGTGAATTTAAACGGGACACGACCTACATTGAGGACCGCATCACGTCCGGTGGTGCAGCCGGGCCCAATGGTGAACCGGGATGGCCAGTGGAGCCCGGCCGCTACCGGCTCATCGCGGCAAGGGCATGCCCCTGGGCGAATCGTTCGGTCATTGTGCGGCGGTTATTGGGCCTGGAAGAGGTCATCTCCCTCGGCCAACCCGGGCCGACACATGACTCCCGGTCATGGACCTTTGACCTGGACGAGGGCGGCCGGGATCCTGTTCTTGGCATCGAGCGGCTCCAGGAGGCGTACTTTAAGCGCTTCCCCAACTATCCGCGGGGCATCACCGTTCCTGCCGTCGTAGAAATTGCCACCGGCCAGGTGGTAACCAATAATTTTTCGCAGATTACTCTCGACTTCTCCATAGAATGGCGCGAGTTTCACCGTCCCGGAGCCCCAAACCTGTATCCCGAACAGCTTCGGCAGGAAATAGACGAGGTGAACAAAAGGGTTTTCGCCGAAATCAACAACGGGGTCTACCGCTGTGGCTTTGCCGGATCGCAGGAAGCGTACGATGCCGCCCATGACCGGTTGTGGACTGCATTGGACTGGTTGGAGGACCGATTGGCGGGACAACGGTTCCTCGTGGGTGATTCCATTACCGAGGCTGACGTCCGACTCTTCACCACTCTGGCCAGGTTTGACGCTGTCTACCATGGGCACTTCAAATGCAACCGCCAGAAGCTGAGCGAGATGCCTGTTCTCTGGAGCTATGCGCGGGACCTGTTCCAGACCCCGGGCTTCGGGGACACCATCGACTTCGTACAGATCAAGCAGCACTATTACATCGTCCATGAGGATATTAATCCCACCGGCATAGTCCCCCGAGGCCCGGAGCTTTCGGGCTGGCTCACACCACACGGGCGTGAATCCCTTGGCGGCAGGCCTTTTGGCGATGGCACTCCGCCCGGTCCGGTGAAGGCAGGGGAGGAAGTCTCTCCCGGGCACGGGGCAGGGTGAAAAGGATCCCCGTGCATCTGTGAGTATGTTGGAACCATGCAACTTTCAGATGGACTCGCGGACCCCGAATTCGTGGGCGTACTGGACCTGTTCGAATCGTTCCTCTCCGAGGACCCTCTTTATAGCGCGCAGCTTTCGGCCTACGTTCATGGGCGCAAGGTGCTGGATCTGGTCGGCGGCCCCGATTTCGTTCCTGGCGACATCACCGGAACCTACTCCTGCACCAAGGGGGTGGCTGCCTGCGTGGTTGCGCTTCTGCTGCAGGACGGGCTTCTGGACCTTGAACAGACTGTGGCCCACTACTGGCCCGAATTCGCTGTCTACGGCAAAGACCGGCTGACAGTGGCCGAGGCCCTCTCACATCAGGCTGGGCTAATGGGGCTTGAAGGCGGCTTCCGCTTGGACGAGTTTACGACGGAAGCTGCGGCTGAAAGGCTGGCTGCTGCGGAACCGCTGTGGCGACCGGGAAGTACCTTCGGATATCACGCCCTCACCATCGGAATCCTCATGGAGGAACTCTGCCGCCGCACCACGGGCATCTCCCTTCAGGAACTGTACGATTCCCGTCTGCGCTTACCCTTTGACATCGACTTTTTCCTTGGCCTCCCTGAGGACCAGGAGCCGCGTTACCGTGACGTTCTGTACGACGTCGATGACGGCCTGCCGTGGCAGGACCCGCTGAGCCTGGAGGGCTTGAACGGCAACAGCGGAGTCAGCTCCATCATGGAGCTTCCCAACCACAGGGTCATTCGGGCAAACGGGATGAGCAGCGCGGGAGGTGTGGGGTCCGCCGAGGGACTGGCACGCCTGTATGCTGCCGCCAGCACAGGGGTCGACGGCCGTGCGGGCTTCCTGACGGAAGCCACCATCAGCGCCATGACACAGGAACAAGTCTGGGGTCTGGACAGGTCATCAGGGCTGGACAACGCCTTCGCCGTCGGGTTTATGAAGGCTCATCCGAGCCGGAACTTCGGCAGCTACCGCGCTTTCGGGCACGAGGGAGCGAATGCAGCGCTTGGATTTGCCGACCCTTCGTACGGCATCGGTTTCGGATACGTTCCCAGGCGGCAGGAAGAAGGGCGGACCCCGGGGCGGGCACACCGTCTCGCCCACGCTGTTCGGCAAGCGGTCGCCGCTTCTTCCACCTCTGGAGAAGCAGCTATCAGGAGCTAGCAGGTTAATCCATTTGTAACATCTAAGGGCCCGCCCTAGGGTGGGGCCGGATGAGCACACAAATACCGAGAGTACGAGGCCGGGGGTTCGCGCGGATTCCTGGGTGGGGACTGGTGGCGGACGGCGTTTCAGGGGTGTTCGCGCTGTCCCGCCTCCAGCTTGCAGCAAAGGCGGCGTTGGCGGCGGGCCTGGCCTTTCTGATTGCCCCGTGGATGCCCGGCTCCGCTGCTGAATACCCGTACTACGCGCCCCTCGGCGCCCTCGTAGTGATGTACGAGAACGTTGCGGGTTCCATGCGGCAGGGTCTCCAAACACTCATCGGGCTCGGGCTTGGCATTGGCCTGGCGTTTATGCTGGTGAGCCTCGGCCAGCCATCCCCTCTTACAGTTGCGGTGGTCATGGGCCTTGGCATCATGCTTGCGGGCCTCCCCCGTCTGGGCGCGGGCCGGGACTGGATCCCGACCGCGGCCTTGCTGGTGCTGTTGGTGGGCGGGCATAACCCTGATGATTTTTCGTTCGGTTACCTCCTGCAGATGGGTACTGGTGTTGCCATAGGCATCACCGTCAACCTGCTTGTGTTCCCGCCCCTGCATTTCAATGCCGTGGCCGTGAGCCTGACAGACTTTCGGAGGGCCTTGGCTCAGCAAATCTCCGACATGGCTGAGGCTGTGGAAGAAAAGTGGCCACCGGAGCATGAGGACTGGTCCCGCCGTTCGGATGAGCTTGCCCGATCGGCCCGCTCGCTGAGGGCTGCTGTGGAAAAAGCCGACGCCAGCCGCCGAGCGAATCCTCGGCGGAAATTCCACCCCAGGGACGTAAACCTGGACTACCGGAACCTCCGAGATTTGGAACGGATAACCTTCCATGTCCAGGACATGACTGAGGTCCTGGCCGACGTTATCTGGGACCAGGACACTCTTTTTGTCATTCCGCTTCCCTACAGCGAACCCCTGAGTAAGGGGCTTTCCGCCGTCGGGGCTTTGCTGCTGGCTGTGGAGGAAGGCGATACGAAACGGCTGGAAAACCTACGGGACGAGGCCGACACAGCAGTGCGTACCCTTGCGCAACGACTGGCCTCGGATGATACGGACCCGGACGCGCCAAGTGCGGCTGAATCCCTTCTGCTCAGCCTGCACAGAATCCTGCGCGTACTCAGATCAGGAATAAGTCAGATCAAAGCACAACCGGATTCACCGGACGGTGACTGAGCCGGTGAAATGCTTTCGCCCGGCCTTCGGGCTCCACGCCACGTAATCAGACCGCTCCCAGGCGCCCCCATCGGCCTGGACAGTGGTGATATCAAGGGCCACCCGTGCGGGAAGGAAAACCGGCGCTTCAAAGGAGACTTCCCAATTAAAGGCCTCGCCTTTGACTGCCCCCACATCCGCCAGCGCCCTGGCAGCGAGGTACATTCCATGGGCAATGGATCTGCGCATACCCAGGGCCTTGGCGCTCAACGCGCTGAGGTGAATGGGATTGAAATCACCTGAGACTGCGGCGTACGCCCTGCCGGTATCCACGCCAAGCTGCCAGAGCGCAGTGGGGTTCGGAGGCCTGAAATCGGCAGCGGCCTTGTGCGCCGACTGCTTGTCTATGCCTGGCAGGAAGACGCCTTTGGCCAGATACGTGGAGACCCCACGCCAAAGGACGTCGTCGCCTTTTCCGCTGCGGACCTCAGCAACCATGTCCAGTTGTGTGCCGCTCCGGTGGCCCCGCAGATTCATCGCTGAGGCGGTGATATCCAGAGGCTCTGCAAAACTGATGGCCCTTCTTTGCTCCACACTGTTCCGCAGATGGATCATGCCCAGCAGCGGCAACGGAAAGTCATCCCGGTTCATGACACTCATAGCCACGGGAAAGGCAAGAGCATGAATGAAACCAGCCGGCAGCACGTCAGTGGCGGGCTCGCCAATGAGGTGCTGGTAGGCAGTGAGTTTCTCGACGTCGACCTTCACCCCTCGCACCTCGTGGCTGCTTTCGGGCAAGGCTGTGCCCAGATCCGTCCCGAGCAGGCGGCGCCGCGCAGCTGTGGCAGCGGCGTTGACGTAGAGCTTTGACAGGGAGGGCATATCCCCCATGACAACGGGGCCAGGATCGCTCATGCCCCCACCATGTTCTGCCCGCATACCCGAAGCACTACGCCGGATATTCCCCCAGCCGCATCACTCGCCAGAAACGCAATGGCCTCGGCCACGTCAACGGGTTGGCCGCCCTGTCTGAGGGAGTTGATCCTCCGCCCGACTTCCCGCCGCACTAATGGAACACGCCGGGTCATCTCTGTTTCGATGAAGCCGGGGGCGACAGCGTTGATAGTGCCCCCGTAAGGCTCGAGCAAAGGAGCGGTTGCCCCCACCATCCCCATGACGCCGGCTTTGGAAGCGGCGTAATTGGTCTGGCCGCGGTTGCCGGCGATTCCGCTGGTGGACGCCACCGACACGATTCTCGGGGAGCTGCGGAAGTACTCCGATGCCAGCAATGCCTCGTTGATGCGCAGCTGTGCTGAAATGTTGACGGCCAAAACGGACGACCACTTGCTGTGGTCCATGTTCGCCAACAGCTTGTCACGGGTAATGCCGGCGTTATGGACCACAATGTCCAGGTGGCCGTAGCGCGACACCGCGTGGTCGATGATCTTCTGCCCCGCGTCCTCCCGTGTGATGTCCAACTGCAAGGCGGTTCCGTGGACCTGATTCGCGACCTCGGCAAGGTGGTCGCCGGCCGCCGGTACGTCCACGGCTATGACGGTGGCGCCGTCGCGGTGAAGGGTGCGGGCGATGGCGGCGCCGATGCCGCGTGCCGCCCCGGTGACGACAGCAACCTTCCCTGCCAACGGTTTCTCGACGTCGTCGGGAAGTTTGCCCAACGGCGAACGAACCGTAAGGGTCTGACCGTCGATGAAGGCGGATTTTCCGGAAAGCAGGAACCGCACAGCCGCCAGGACGCTCGGGCTGGTGGTGGACACACCGTCCGCCAGGAGGACGCCGTTCCCGGTGGCGCCGGATCGCAGCTCCATGGCCAGGGAGCGCAGCAATCCGTCCACTCCTTGACGGGCCGCCGCTGTAGCGGCGTTGGGGGCGCTTCCCGGATGCCGGGAGATTGTGATCACCCTGCCGTTGGGAGCGAGGTCCCTGAGGGAGGTTGCGGCTGTGAGTACGGGTTTTTCCAGGTCGTCAGGGTGGGTCAACTCGTCCAGTACCAGGATGACGGCGCCGAGGCGTTCTTTTGGCACAGGGTGCCGGCGGACGTCGATGTCCCAAGACAAGAGCGTTGATGCAAGTTCATCTGCCCCCTTGGTAGAACCTTCGATGAGGACGGGGCCGGGGATCAGCGGCTGGCCGGGTTTGTGTCGCCGGAGGATCACCGGCTGCGGCAGCCCGATCTTCCGGGCAACCTTCCGGCCGGGCCCGCTGCTGACGAACTGAGTGTAGGTATCGGTCATTGCTTCCCCCTAGTGTGATTCCAGTATGGCCACAACACCCTGGCCGCCAGCAGCGCAGATCGAGACGAGTCCGCGGGCGGGCCGTCCATCCACGTGGCCCCTGGCATGCAGCATCTTGGCGAGGGAGGCCACAATGCGTCCTCCGGTGGCGGCGAAGGGGTGGCCTGCGGCGAGCGATGAGCCGTTTACATTGAGTTTGGACCTGTCCACGACACCCAAGGCACCTTCCAGGCCAAGCCGGCTGCGGCCAAATTCGTCGTTTTCCCAGGCAGCGAGGGTGCTCAGCACGGTTCCTGCAAATGCCTCATGGATCTCGAAGAAGTCGAAATCGTCGAGCGTGAGCCCGTTCCGGGCAAGGAGTCGCGGGACGGCAAATACGGGCGCCATCAACAGTCCGTCCTTGCCATGGACAAAGTCGACAGCAGCCGCTTCCCCGTCGATGACAGCGGCCAGCTTAGGAAGATCGTGGGCATCGGCCCATTCTTCGGAGGCCAACAGTACGGTGGAAGCCCCGTCCGTCAGTGGTGTGGAGTTACCGGCAGTCATGGTCGCCTCGGAGCCAAGGCTCTTGCCGAACACAGGCTTGAGCGTAGCGAGTTTCTCAAGGGATGTGTCGGGTCTCAGGTTCGAGTCCCTGGTCAGGCCGCGGTATGGGGTAATGAGGTCGTCGAAGAAACCGGCATCGTAGGCAGCAGCAAGGTTGCGGTGGCTGTTGTAGGCGAGCTCGTCCTGGGCCTCCCGCGTGATCTTCCATTGAGCAGTGGTAAGCGCCTGGTGCTCTCCCATTGAGAGTCCTGTCCGCGGTTCGCCGGTGTTCGGCGCATCCGGCGCGAGGTCTTTGGGCCTGAGCTTGCTTAGTACCTTAAGCCGCTGCGGAAGGGTCTTAACACGGTTAAGGTCAAGGAGGACCTCACGGAGACCTTCGCTGACCGCGATCGGGGCGTCCGAGGCAGAATCCACGCCGCCGGCGATGGCGGAGTCAATCTGCCCGAGCTTGATCTTGTTGGCGAGTCCAAGGACAGTTTCAAGCCCTGTTGCGCAAGCCTGCTGCACATCGTAAGCGGGCGTCTCTGCCGCCAAAGGGGATCCCAGGACTGCCTCACGGGTGAGGTTGAAGTCGCGCGAGTGCTTCAGGACTGCACCTGCAGCCACTTCACCGATCCGCTCGTCCTGCAGGCCGAAACGGGCTATCAGTCCATCCAGGGCAGCCGTCAGCATGTCCTGGTTTGAAGACTTCGTATACGCCCCTCCGGTGCGGGCAAAGGGAATACGGTTGCCGCCAACCACCACGGCTTTCCGTAGCTGCCTCTGGATCCCCTGGGTTGGCTGAACGAATGATTCCTCGCGTCCGGTTTCGGACATGTGCTCTCTCCTTCAAACGAAGCTGATTACCGATACCCAGCGTACCTGATACGCTGGGTATCGTGAACATCCTTTCAGTTGAGGGCCAGAAGTCTGCCGACGCCGCCGTGGACGGCAGGGCTTCCCGGTGGCAGACCCACCGTGAGGAACGCCGTCGTGAACTCATAAAGTCCGCCCGTAAGGCGGTTCACGCGCTGGGCAGTGATGCTTCCATGGAGGAAATCGCTGCTGCAGCCGGCACCTCGAAGTCAGTCTTTTACCGGTACTTCGGGGACAAGGCAGGACTCCAGCAAGCCGTTGGAGAGGTGGTCCTGAACCAGATGCAACGCCGCATCCAGGAGGCGGCCCAAAGCGCACAGACACCCCGGGAAGGTTTGTTCGCAATGGTTTCGGCGTATCTGCAGATGGCTGAAACAAGCCCCCGTGTCTACACCTTTGTCACGAAATACTCCGCGGCCGAGTCGGACCGCACCGGGGCTGCCATTGCCACAGCGGGCGCACTGGGCCACTTCTTTGAAGCGATCAGCGACATGATCGCCCGTCCCATGCGCGCGCATCTGGGTGGAGGCAGCGGCAAGGAGGCCGTCATCGGCTACTGGCCCAATGCGGCGATTGGCTTGGTCAGGAACGCGGGTGAACAGTGGCTGGCAAGCCCTGCTTCACCCGACAAGCCCGACCAGGAGGCCATGGCTCGTCAAATCACGTCCTGGTTATGCGTCGGAATCGCCCCGGAACTGGAAATCACCACCCTCGCTTTGTCCCAGCCACCATCAAAAACGTAGAAGAACCTGTCAAAAACTCTTCAGGACGTTGCCAGAAAAACAGAAGGAACAGACATGACAGAAGTAGTGGACCGCGTCGGCACCAACTCCGCAGGTGTCAGTGCGCCACGGGCGATCGCAGGCCACCCGGCCGTTGATGTTGCAGCGCTGGGCGAACAGCTCCTGGGCAAGTGGGCGGATATCCGCAGGCAGGCCCGTGAGCTCTCCGCCCGTTCAGAGCTACACAAAACTGAAGGCCTCACGCACACAGAGCATCGCAAACGTACTTTCGGCCAGCTCCGTTACCTCGTGGACAACGGCGCAGTCCATCGTGCCTTCCCAGCGTCGCTTGGCGGATCGGATGACCACGGTGGAAACATCGCAGGGTTTGAGGAGCTGGTGACGGCGGATCCGTCGCTGCAGATCAAGGCCGGTGTGCAGTGGGGCCTCTTCGGTTCCGCAGTGATGCACCTGGGCACTGAGGAGCACCACCGCAAATGGCTGCCCGGCATCATGAACCTGGACATTCCCGGCTGCTTTGCGATGACAGAAACCGGCCACGGCTCGGACGTCGCCAGCATCGCCACAACTGCCACCTACGAGCCTGCTACCCAGGAATTCGTGATCGACACGCCGTTCAGGGCAGCCTGGAAGGACTACATCGGCAATGCGGCCATCGATGGCCTGGGTGCCGTGGTGTTCGCCCAGCTGGTGACTTTGGGCGTCAACCACGGGGTTCACGCGTTCTATGTCGACCTGCGTAATCCTGACACCAAAGAGTTCCTTCCCGGCATCGGTGGTGAGGACGACGGCGTTAAGGGCGGGCTCAACGGCATCGACAACGGCCGTCTCCACTTCTCCGTGGTCCGGATCCCCCGTACAAACCTCCTGAACCGCTATGGAAACGTCGACGTCGACGGGACCTACTCCTCTCCCATCGCCAGCCCGGGCCGCCGGTTCTTCACGATGCTGGGAACCCTGGTCCAGGGACGGGTGTCCCTTGATGGGGCCGCCGTGGCAGCCAGCAAGGTTGCCCTGAAGACGGCCATCCAATACGCCACAGAACGGCGCCAGTTCAACGCCTCCTCCCCCACCGAGGAGGAGGTGCTGCTGGATTACCAACGGCACCAGCGCCGTCTGTTTACCCGCTTGGCAACCACCTACGCCGCGAGCTTTGCCCACGAACAGCTGCTGCAGAAATTCGACGACGTTTTCTCCGGAGCTCACGACTCCGACGGGGACCGCCAGGATCTGGAAACCCTCGCCGCTGCCCTCAAACCCTTGAGCACGTGGCACGCGCTGGACACCCTGCAGGAATGCAGGGAAGCCTGTGGCGGGGCCGGCTTCCTGATTGAAAACCGCTTTGCGTCACTGCGGGCAGATCTCGATGTCTACGTCACGTTCGAGGGTGACAACACTGTCCTGTTGCAGCTTGTTGCCAAGCGGCTCCTCGCCGACTACGCGAACGAATTCCGCAACGTGGACTTCGGCGTGTTGGCCCGGTACGTTGTGGGCCAGGCGGCCGACGTCGCGATCCACCGCACCGGCCTGCGCCAGGTGGCGCAGTTCGTGGCTGACACCGGATCACCCCAGAAGGCGGCCATAGCGCTTCGGCATGAAGAGGGCCAGCGCGCATTGCTGACCGAGCGCGTCCAATCGATGGTCGCCGAGGTGGGGTCAGCGCTCAAGGGTGCCAACAAATTGCCCCAGCACCAGGCCGCGGCAGTTTTCAACCTCCATCAGGACGATTTGATCGATGCTGCACAGGCCCATGCCGAGCTGCTCCAGTGGGAGGCGTTTACGGAAGCACTCAGCCAGGTAGCTGATCCGGGCACTAAAACTGTGCTTACCTGGCTTCGTGATCTCTTTGGCCTCTCGCTGATAGAGAAGAACCTTTCCTGGTACCTGATGAACGGCCGGCTGTCCATGCAGCGCGGACGCACTGTGGGCGACTACATCAACCGGCTGCTTATCAAGATCCGCCCCCACGCGCTGGACCTGGTTGACGCCTTCGGCTACGGCCCCGAGCATCTGCGTGCAGCCATTGCTACAGGCGCTGAGCAGACCCGCCAGGACGAAGCCCGCGACTATTTCCGGGCGCAGCGGGCCTGCGGGCGGGCACCTGTTGACGAGAGAGCCATCCTCGGCCGCCAGTCTGCTGGAAAGCCAACGCAGAGCTGACTCCAACACAGTTCCGGCAATTTGCCGGGCGGACAACGACGGCGCCGCTCCCCTGTTGAGGGGAACGGCGCCGTCGTCGTCGTTTAGCTTTTACCCCGACCGGCCGCGCATGTTACGCGAGCCGGGCGAATCAGACGCCTGACTTCAGGACAGAACAGAGCGGTAAACCTGAAGGGTGGTTTCCGTGATCGACTCCCAGGAAAAGTGCTGCTCAGCCCTGAGCCTGCCGGCCTTGCCCATGGCGCGGGCGCGCTGCGGATCCGACACTACCTCGGTAAGGGCTGCTGCAAATTCTGTTACGAACTTCTCGGGATCCAGTGGGGTTCCAGTGCCGTCAGTGACCTGCTCCAGCTCAACAAGCAGCCCTGTTTCCCCGTGCTGGACAACCTCGGGAATACCGCCCGTTGCGCTTGCCACAACCGCGGCACCGCAGGCCATCGCCTCGAGGTTCACGATTCCCAAAGGCTCGTAGATGGAGGGGCAGGCGAAGGCTGTTGCATGGCTGAGGACCTGGATGAGCTCATGCCGGGGAAGCATCCGCTCCACCAGCACGACTCCGGTGCGCTGTTTCTGCAGTTCCTCGATCAGCCGGGCAGTTTCCGCTGCGAGCTCGGGCGTGTCGGCGGCGCCAAGGCAGAGGACCAGTTGGACGTCGGCAGGGAGCTTGGCCGCCGCACGAAGCAGATATGGCACGCCCTTTTGGCGGGTGTTGCGCCCCACGAACACCACACTCGGCAGCTCAGGATCAATGCCCAGGGCCCGAATGGCATCGGTGCCCTCGTCCCGGCTCCACAGGCTGACATCGATGCCGTTGTGCACCACCTTGACCTTTCCAGGATCAACGTCCGGGTAGCTGCGCAGGATGTCCTGGCGCATACCTTCAGACACAGCGATGATGGCGGCGGCGGCCTCGTAGGCAGTCTTTTCCACCCACGAGGACAATGCGTAGCCTCCGCCCAGCTGCTCGGCTTTCCAAGGGCGCAACGGCTCGAGGCTGTGGGCGCTGAGTACGTGCGGGATACCGTGCAACAGTGATGCCAGATGGCCTGCCATGTTTGCATACCAGGTGTGCGAATGCACCAGGTCCGCACCCGCAATGTCCGGGACTATCCGCAGATCGACGCCCAGGGTCTGGACGGCAGCATTAGCACCCCCAAGATCGTCCGGGACGGAGTAGGAGGTCACTCCGGCACCGTGGTAGTCGGTGTCCCGCGGAGCTCCGAAGGCCCGCACCTGAAGATCCACGTGCCGGGCCAGCACGCGGCTCAGTTCAGCCACGTGGACTCCGGCGCCGCCATAGATCTCGGGCGGGAATTCTTTGGTCACAATGTCTATACGCACGCTACCCAAGGTAGTCGTTCCCGCTTAACTGTTCTAGTGTGAAGGAGTCCGGGCTTACCGGGCTTGTTGGGGAGTGACGAAGGCGTACAGGGAGCGACCACATGCCGTTGAATAAGAAAGTTTTGGCCATTGTCCTTGCAGGCGGCGAGGGAAACCGCCTCATGCCGCTTACGGCGGACAGGGCCAAACCCGGGGTTCCTTTTGCGGGCAGCTACCGGCTCATCGACTTTGCATTGTCGAATCTGGTGAATTCCAGATACCTGCAGATCGTGGTTCTTACTCAATATAAATCCCACAGCCTTGACCGACATATCTCCGAGACGTGGCGGATGTCCACGCAGCTCGGGAACTACATTGCTTCGGTGCCGGCGCAGCAGCGCGTTGGCAAGAGCTGGTTCCTTGGCAGCGCAAACGCCATCTACCAGTCCCTCAACCTCATCCACGACGCCAACCCCGACATCGTCGTCGTGGTTGGAGCGGACCACGTGTACCGGATGGACTTCGCGCAGATGGTGGAGTCCCACGTCGCCAGCGGGGCCAAAGCCACCGTCGCTGCCGTCCGGCAGCCATTGAACATGGCCGACCAGTTCGGTGTCATCGAAGTGGACCAGGATGATCCGCGCAAGATTGCGGCATTCGTGGAAAAGCCCTCCAGCACTCCTGGCCTGGCGGCTGATCCCACACAGTTCCTTGCCTCCATGGGCAACTACGTCTTCGACCGGGATGCCCTGGTGGACGCACTTCAGGTCGACGCGGAGCGTTTGGACACCAAGCACGACATGGGCGGGGACATCATCCCCTACTTTGTTGACCGTGGAGAAGCCGGAGTTTACGACTTCACCCTCAACGACATCCCGGGCTCCACTGAGCGTGACCGTACGTACTGGCGGGACGTGGGTACTATCGATTCGTTCTACGACGCCCACATGGATCTCATCTCGCCCCTGCCTGTCTTCAACCTCTACAACTCGGAATGGCCCATCTATACCCGCCAGACCGTCTCACCGCCGGCAAAGTTCGTGCGCGGTGAAAACAATGCCGTGGGCACCGCCCTGGATTCGATCGTTGCCAACGGCGTTGTGATTTCCGGCGGCATCGTCGAGGGATCCGTGCTCTCCAACGACGTCTACGTGAGCACCGCCAGCCGCGTTCTGGATTCGGTTCTGATGGATAAGGTACAGATAGGCGAAGGCGCCGTGGTGAAGCGCGCCATTCTCGACAAGAACGTGAAGGTACCTGCGGGCGCCGCCATCGGGCTGGACCCCGAACTGGACCGGGCCCGCGGCTTCAAAGTTACTGAATCCGGCATTACCGTGCTCTCCAAAGGCCAGCAGGTTCCGGAACCGGGTGACGATGAGAAGGCACTGGCTGCAGCAAACCTGCACCTTGTGCCCAATGCTGTGCAGGCTGCGACCGAGAACTACCCGGAGGTCCGGGATTCCGTCAAAAGGGCCGCCGAGGTCCAGGCAGCCGGGGCAGCCGCACCTGCGCCCGCCAAGGAGTCCGTCACTACGCGTTCCTGAAGGACGCCCTACCTGAAGCAGGGCAGGCCGGTGCTCCTCAGGCTGTAAAATCGGAACAATGAACTCCCCCGATCTGACGCCTGAGGAAATCCAGGCCTGCCTCAAGGTTCTGAACACGATTCACGCCTATGACGAAGAGCACCCCGACTATGTCTCGGTGCGCCGCGCCACGGGAAAAATGTTCAAAGCCGTCAAAAGGCACCGCCGGGTCACCAAACGGGATTTGATTTCCGAAGCAGACCGGGCCGTGATTGCGCAGACTGCAACCGCAGCCCCGGACCGTATCGATGACGAGACCCGGGGCAACAAACTGGAACCTTCCGCCACTGGCAAAGTGGCAGGGCACCTGATCAGGTCCCGTCCCTGCTACATCTGCAAGCAGCATTACACCCAGGTGGACTCGTTTTACCATCAGCTGTGTCCCGAGTGCGCTGCTTTCAACCACGGCAAACGGGACGCCAGGACCGACCTCACCGGCCGCAGGGCACTTCTGACCGGCGGCCGGGCGAAGATCGGCATGTACATTGCGCTCCGGCTCCTCAGGGACGGCGCCCACACGACCATCACCACCCGGTTCCCCAAGGATGCTGCCCGCAGGTTCGCTGCCACGGAGGACAGCGGGGAGTGGCTGCACCGGCTCAGAATAGTCGGCATTGACCTGCGTGACCCCTCCCAGGTGATGGCGCTGACGGATTCATTGAACGAAGCCGGTCCCCTGGACATCATCATCAACAACGCCGCACAGACCGTCCGACGGACCGGAAACGCCTACAAGCCCTTGGTGGATGCTGAGGACGAGGCCCTGCCTGTTGCGCTGGAAGCCGCCAACGGCGGCCCCGAGCTTGTCACCTTCGGCCACGCCCATGACAAACATCCGCTGGCGTTGGCAAGCAGTGTTCTGGAGCATCCAGTCCTTGCCGGTGATGCCATTACGTCCCTTGCACTCTCCACCGGTTCAGCGTCATTGGAGAGGATCGCATCAGGAACAGCGATCGACGCCGGTGGCCTGGTTCCCGACCTTGCGACCATCAACAGCTGGACCCAGGTGGTGGATGAGGTGGATCCGCTGGAAATGCTTGAGGTTCAGCTCTGCAACGTCACGGCGCCCTTCCTGCTCGTGAGCAGGCTCCGTGAAGCTATGAAGCGGTCCACGGCACACCGTAAGTACATCGTGAACGTCTCCGCGATGGAGGGGCAGTTTTCACGTGCCTACAAAGGTCCCGGCCATCCCCACACAAACATGGCCAAGGCTGCTCTGAACATGATGACCCGCACCAGTGCTCAGGAAATGCTGGACACGGACGGCATTCTGATGACTGCAGTTGATACGGGCTGGATAACGGATGAGCGCCCTCACTTCACCAAAGTGCGCTTGATGGAGGAAGGGTTCCACGCACCCTTGGACCTGGTGGACGGCGCCGCCCGTGTGTACGATCCCATCGTGATGGGCGAGAACGGGGAGGACCAATACGGCGTCTTCCTCAAGGATTACCGGCCCAGTCCCTGGTAACCGCGACATGACGCGCGGGTCACTGACCTCTTACTGCAGGAACCGGTAGGGTTGCCATTGATAGTGGGGTGGAACATCAGGGTCAGCGATGTCCGTCGATCCGCCCTTGAATAGCAGGACCAACGGCCCTTGTCCGCCAATCCCCCGGTGACCGAGAATTGCAGAGCCGGATGCGGGAACCTTATTGTTTTTTCCATCGGGCGGCGACAATGAAGCCGCATCGCAGTGCCTTCCGTGAGCCCTTAAGCAGCGGAGGTTCTGTTCACTCGGAGATGGCCAACATGGCCGGACAGAAGGATCATGCTTCCTCGTCAAGACAGCCCGTCAGAGGCACCAGCCCAGGCCCCGGATCTGATCCGGGTCTTTATTCTCGATGATCACGAACTGGTACGACGCGGCCTGCAGGAACTGCTGGAGGACGAAGGATTTCTTGTGGCGGGCAGTTCGGGCTCCGCTGTGGAGGCGACCAGACGCATTCCTGCCCTGCGGCCTGACGTCTGCGTTCTTGATGCCAGGCTTCCTGATGGCACAGGCATTGAGGTTTGCAGGGACGTCCGCTCAGTGGACCCGACGATCAATTGCCTCATCCTGACAAGTTACGACGACGAGCAGGCCTTGAGAGGGGCGATCCTGGCAGGAGCCCGGGGGTACGTCCTGAAAGAAATCGGCGGGACGGATCTCATCGGAGCGCTCAGGCGTGCCGCTGCCGGAGAGTCACTTTTCGAGCAAGGCGTGGTTGCCAGTACGGTTCAGAAACTGGTCTCGGCTTCCCCGCCGGACCCTAATGTGTCCGCGCTGACTCCGCAGGAACAGCGCGTTCTTGAGCTTGTGGGCGGCGGCCTGACCAACCGGCAAATAGCAACGGAAATGTTCCTTGCAGAAAAAACCGTCAAGAACTATGTCTCGTCCCTTTTGGCCAAGCTCGGATTCGAACGCCGTACACAGGCCGCCGTATACATCGCCAATAAAACCGCGATGGCCTCTCCCGGGACCAAACCCGGCAGGTAAGAGTCCACCCATCAAACGGGACTTCATTAGCCGGGCTGTACGGGTACTGACCACTCCAGCCTGGTCCCCGTTCCTTCTCCACTGGAGATCGTGCAGGTGCCGCCCATCAGCTGCGCCCGGTCCTCCATGTTCGTAAGGCCGTTTCGTCGCTTGAGCTCGGTAAAACCCATACCATCGTCAGCAATGGCAACCACCGCCCGTCCGTCTCGGACAGTCACCGAGACCTCGATGGATCCCGCACCCGAATGCCGGATGGCATTGCTCAATCCCTCCGAGACCACAGCCACTATGTTGTCCGCAAGTTCCCCAGCGAGAGAATCAACTGGTCCCCGGATAGTGAGGCCCGGTGAGAAGGGCAATGACTTCGCCGCGCTCATGGCGATTTGACGGACTCTGCTGCTGAGGGGCTCTGATTCCCCTCCGCTTGTCCTGAGGAAATAGATGGTGTCGCGGAGGCTTCTGATAACCTCATCCAGCTCTCCAGTGATGGCGCGGATGCGTTCGAGTGCCCGGGCATCCCCCGTAAAGCGATTAAGGCTCTGGACGCTGAGGCCTGCGGCAAAAAGCCGCTGGATGACGAGGTCGTGCAGGTCCCGGGCAATCCTGTCGCGGTCGGTGAATACGATCAGCTGCTCCCGGAGCCTATGCACGCGCGCCAGCTCAAGGGCCAGTGCAACATGGGATCCGAACACGGCCCCCATCTCCACATCTGTGCGGGAATACGGGCCCTGGCCGCCGTCGCGCATCAGCAACAACAGCCCGTGGTGCGCGCCCTGAGTGCTGAGGGCGACGGCCAGGAGCGGGCCTCTTGCTGTCAGGCTGACAGGGCCAAGCACTTCCGCCGTCTTGTCGAAAACAACGGGATCCCCGCCGTGCAGCACGCCTTCCAGCTTCTTCACGTCGAGTTCAAGCCGCTTGCCCTGGTACTGGGCGGAATGCTTTCCTGCGGCTCCCGCCACAATGTATTCGGAGCCATCCTCCGAGGGCGCAGCGATGATAGCCAGTACCGATCCGGATTCGTGGAGGGCCCGGTCGGCGATGGGATCCAGGCCTCCAGAGGAATAGTAGTGGTCACTGCCCAACATCAGGCCCGAGACCTCCATGCACGCCTCCAGCCACAGGGCCCGACGGCGGGCGTCGTCGTAGAGCCGGGCGTTTTCTATCGCCACCCCCGCCGCAGCGGCCAGCGCCATCGCAAGTTCCTCATCCTCGACCGTGAAATCACCCCCACCGTGCTTCTCAGTCAGGTACAGGTTGCCAAAAACTACACCACGGACCCGTACGGGAACACCAAGGAAGGTCCGCATTGACGGGTGGTGCTTAGGGAAACCGTAAGCCTCCGGATGTTGCCGGAGGTCGTGGAGGCGAAGCGGGCGCGGTTCCCGGATCAGGAGGCCCAGCACGCCGTGCCCTGTGGGAAGCGGGCCTATACGGCGCTCCAGCTCGCCGTCGATCCCCACACTGACGAAAGTGCTGAGGGCCTGATTTTCGCCAATGACGCCGAGGGCTCCGTAACGGGCCTGGAGGAGACGGCATGCGGATTGGACAACCCGCTCAAGCACGGCATCCAGACTGAGGTCTTCGGCTACAGCCACGACTGCTTCGAGGAGCCCTGCCATCCGTTCCTGGGACTGGAGAAGCTCGCCCGCCCTGGAAACAAAATCCTTCAGGAGGTCTTCGATCCGAAGGCTGCCTGAAACATATGGCTGGGCGGCGTCGTCATCCGCGTGCATCTCCAACCCCAATTCCTTGCGGGAACAGTGCCCCGCCTCTGGTGCCAGAATACTCCGTGCCGGGTTTCTTGCGGGCCTCCTGGCACTGTTTTCAGTGCGCCAGACTGATGCGGGGACGCCGGCCGGGCTTTGCAGCGGACGAGTCAGGCGAAGCGGGTGATCTCCACGCTGACATTGAGTACCGACCCGCCGCCACCTGACAGGATCCCCTTCAGGGGCGGTACATCCCGGTAGTCCCGGCCCCGGGCCACAGTGACGTGGAAGTCGCCAGCCGGCTTATGGTTGGTCGGATCCCAACTGCGCCATTCTCCGTCCCACCACTCCAGCCACGCGTGGGACTGGCCGGCCACCGCCTCGCCGATTTCCGCCGTCGAACGCGGGTGCAGGTAACCGGAGACGTACCGGGCGGGGACACCGCAACTGCGCAGTGCACCAATGGCGAGGTGCGCCAGGTCCTGGCAGACGCCCTGGCGCTGGCTCCAGGCTTCCTCGGCGTTTGTGGTCACGCCAGTGGTGCCCTTCATATACGTCATCTCGCCGCGCATCCATTCAAAGATGGCCAAGGCCGCTTCATGCGGCGTGAGGCCGGCGACGACTCCGGGGATGATGCCGAGGACTTCCGTTCCCGGTCCTGTGAGCTGGGACTGAGGGATCCAATCGCTGAACCTGTTCAGCGTTTCGGGCTCGGAAAGTACTTCCCAGCCAACAAGGTCAGCTTCGGACGGAATCCGTTCCACCCGATGGATTTCTACCGTGGTGGTGGACAGGACCTCCAGATGCTCGTGCGGCATCTGCACATCGAACGCTGTGACCCGGGTACCCCAGTAGTCGCGATAGCTGCTGACGGCCGCCTGGCTTGGAGAGACCTTCATGGACGATTCCAGGACTACCTGCTGCGGATCGGTCAGCGGGGTCATCCTGGCCTCGTTGTAAGACAGGGTGACCCGCTTGTTGTACTTGTAGCCGGTCTTGTGGACGATCGTGAGACGGGTCATGAAACTTCTCCCACCCAGGCAAGTTCGTCCGCCTGATTGAAATATTTACGGGAAATGGCATCGGATGCCTGTGAGACTGCCTTCTGGACACGCTCCATGTGCTCGGGCAGCTCAGACATCAGGTCATCAGTGCGGTGGAACTCCAGGAACGTGCGTGCCTGGCCCACGATCCGGCGGGCGTCGTTGATGAAGCCGACACGTTGGGCCGACGGGTCCAGCTTGGCGAGGCATTCATCGGCATCTCGCAGCGCGTATACGATGGACCGCGGGAACAGCCTGTCCAGCAGCAGGAATTCGGCGGCGTGCTGGTCGCCGAAGGCCGCCCGCCGGGTGCGGAGGAAAGATTCATAGGCGCCGGCGCACCGGAGCATGTTGACCCAGGACATGCCGGCCGAGAGGACATCCCGGGTGGAAAGCATGCGGGCAGTCATATCGGCGCGTTCCAGAGATCTGCCAAGGACGAGGAACAGCCAGCTGTCGTCATGGCTCACGGTGGTGTCAGCGAGGCCGCTGACCATGGCCGTACGCTCCAACACCCAGTTACAGAAACGGTACGTGCCCACGACGTCTTTTCGGTGCTGGTTGAGCCCGTAGTACGTGGTGTTGAGGCTCTCCCAGAGTCCCGACGAGACAGTTTCCCGGGCGCGCCGGGCGTTCTCGCGGGCAGCCCCGAGGGAGCCGGCGATGGAGGTGGCGCTGTGCTTGTCATAAGCCAAGGCATGCAGGAGCTCGTTGAGCCCGAACTCTTCGCTTTGAGGCCGGGCACCCATGACCGCCAGCAGCGCCTGGGCGACGCTGCGCTGCTCCTCCATGGGCAGATGGTTAAGCCGCTCCAAGTGGACGTCAAGGATGCGGGCTGTACCATCTGCCCGTTCGACGTAGCGCCCGATCCAGAAAAGGGACTCGGCAATTCGGCTAAGCATTCGCGGTTACCTCCTGCGGGTCCGAAATCTGTGTTGGGGGAAGTGCGTTCACGTCAACGGCCCGGCTCACTGCTGCTGCTGCTCGCTCTGGCGATCGCGCCAGTTGCTTTCCACGGGCCAGACTGACACGCGTTCGCGAACGGTAACAGTGGGACGCGGGAGGGTTTCCACCGGGACCTGCGGCGAATCCGCGAGCACCCAGGTGTCCTTGGAGCCGCCGCCCTGGCTGGAGTTGACTATGAGCGACCCTTCCTTGAGCGCCACACGGGTGAGACCACCGGGAAGCACCCAGACGTCGTCGCCGTCATTGACAGCAAAAGGACGGAGATCAACGTGCCGGGGACCAAACCTATCACCGCTGAGCGTAGGAACCGTCGACAGCTGAAGCACGGGCTGGGCAATCCAGCCGCGGGGGTCAGCGATAACACGTTTGCGAAGTGCCTCAAGTTCGTCTTTGGAGGCGTCCGGACCGATGACGAGGCCCTTTCCTCCCGAACCGTCTACAGGTTTGACCACCAGCTCGTGCAGCCGGTCCAGGACGTGTTCCCTGGCTTCCTTCTCCTCGAGTCTGAAGGTATCCACGTTAGCAATCACGGGTTCTTCGTTGAGGTAGTACCGGATGAGGTCCGGAACGTAGCTGTAGACGAGCTTGTCATCGGCCACTCCATTGCCCACCGCGTTCGCGATTGTCACTCCGCCTGCCCTGGCAGCGTTCACCAGGCCGGGACAGCCGAGCATGGAATCCGAACGGAACTGCAACGGGTCCAGGAATTCGTCGTCGATACGCTTATAGATCACGTCCACGCGCTGTTCACCGGCAGTGGTCCGCATGTAGACGCGGTTGCCACGGCAAATCAGGTCACGGCCTTCGACGAGCTCGACTCCCATCAGGCCGGCCAGCAGGGTGTGCTCAAAGTAGGCGCTGTTGAAGACTCCAGGCGTGAGAACCACAACTGTGGGATCGTCGACGCCGGACGGTGCGGTCTTGCGCAGGGCAGACAGGAGGCGGCGGGGGTACTCCTCCACCGGCCTGATGAGCTGCTGGCCAAAGGCTTCAGGAAGCCCCTTCGCCATCGCCCGGCGGTTTTCAAGGACATAGCTCACGCCTGAGGGGACACGTACGTTGTCCTCCAGCACCCGGAATGTCCCTTCAGCGTCGCGGACCACGTCAATGCCGGAGATATGGACACGTACGCCACCAGCGGGCTCGAAGCCGTGTACTTGGCGGTGGAAGTGGGCGCTCGTGGTGATCAGCTGCCGGGGAATGACGCCATCCGAGACGACAGTCATTTTGTCGTAGACATCGTTGAGGAATGCTTCGAGGGCGCGGACCCGCTGCGCCACTCCCTTTTCGAGGACACTCCACTCGTCCGCCGGGATTACACGGGGGACGATGTCCAGGGGGAACGGCCGCTCCTCCCCCGCATAGTCGAACGTCACGCCGCGGTCCAGGAAGGTCCGCGCCATGGAATCGGCGCGGGCGCTGACATCTGCGAGGGACAGCTCGCTCAGCGCGTCGGCCACCTGTCCGTACGAGTCGCGTGCCAGCTGGCCGGGTGCGAACATCTCGTCGTAGGCGCCGCTACGCCCTGCGGCTGCGGAGTAATCCTGGAATAGGTCAGACATGTCCAATAGCCAACCATCTTTTTGTTGCGAAATCATTACCGCGTCCCAATGTGGCGCGTTGACGTCTTGAGCCCGGTTCGTGTTTAACTGCGCCCTTCCGGCATGGTAGGTGAGTGCCACCGCCCAGTTTCCGCTCGTTCCCTGCCGGTCATAAGAGATGGCAGCTCACGAGGCTGCTGCCAGGACTGTTGACTGGCTTGCCTGCGGTGGCTGCCGCCTTCGCCCTGCACGCCGTCATCCCCGCCCTCCCGGCCATGACCCTGGCTGTTGTCCTGGGACTTCTCGCCGCGAACTTCCCCGGGTCCGGAACCTGGGTGGCAGGCCGTGCGAGGCCTGGGCTGGACTTTTCCGGCAAGCACCTGATGCGGGCGGGAATTGTGGTCCTCGGCCTCAAAGTGAGTGTGCCAGAGGTGCTCGGACTTGGTTGGACCTCATTGCTGCTCATCGCCGCAGTAGTACTGGCAAGCTTCGCCGGCACGTACGGCATATCGCGACTGTTCAGGCTTCCGAGGGAGGCTTCGCTTTTGATCGCCACGGGCTTCTCCATCTGCGGCGCCTCGGCCATCGGAGCCATGGCTGCCGTCCGGCGAATCCGCCACGTAGACACTGTCCTGCCGGTGGCGCTTGTGACCTTGTGCGGCACGTTGGCCATCGGAGTGCTCCCGCTTCTGACCCATCCGCTGCGGCTCTCCCCGGAGGTTTTCGGCGCCTGGACGGGCGCATCAGTCCACGACGTTGGCCAGGTGGTGGCAACAGCGCAGACGGCAGGAACGTCCGCCCTGGCAATCGCCGTCGTCGTCAAACTGACCAGGGTCATCCTGCTGGCCCCAATGGTTGCCGCTGCCGGACTCCAGCAACGGTTTGTGTCCAGGAAGGCTTCCCGCAAGCGGTCAGGTGACGCCGCCGCCGGTTTGGTATCCGGTGACGGGGCGTTCCCTCCCCTGGTGCCCCTGTTTGTGCTGGGATTCCTGGCCATGGTGGTGCTGAGGTCCACAGGATGGCTCTCCCCGGGATGGCTGGACGTGGGGAATGCGGTCCAGGAACTCCTGCTCGGTATGGCCCTTTTTGGTCTCGGATCGGCCGTGCGTATCCGGACACTCCTCCACACTGGTTCCAGGGCCCTGCTGGCGGCTCTTGCCTCGTGGTTTCTCATTGCTGTGCTGGGGCTCGGTGCGGCCCTGCTGATGATTCCGTCGTGATTCAATAGCTGGGTGTCAAATGAGAATCTGCAGCGGGATGAAGCGGCAAAACGGTCAGCCCTGATCACTACCCGGAGCTACGACGTTGCCCTGGATCTCTCGCAGGCACCGAACCCCGATGTCGCCGGGTATCCCAGTCGAAGCGTCGTTAGCTTCTCGGCGTCTGAACCAGGAGCTTCAACCTTTCTGGACTTCATTGGCGGAGACGTCAGCAGCGTCGTCCTGAACGGCAAGAACCTTGTTGTCGAGGACGTTGTTGACCGTGCCCGGATCCGGCTGGACGACCTCCGGGCAGAAAACCAGGTGACAGTCGCGGGCACGGCGCTCTACAGCAGCTCCGGGGAAGGAATGCACCGCTTCTTCGACCCGGCAGACGGCCAGTGCTACCTCTACACGCAGTACGAGCCGGCGGATGCCCGGCGGGTGTTCGCCAACTTTGAACAGCCCGACCTCAAGGCCGAATTCACCTTCCACGTTCTGGCGCCCACAGGATGGCTTGTGGCGTCCAACGGCACCGAAAGCAGCTGTGTGCCGCTTCCGGGAGACCCCGCCACGAGCCGCTGGGACTTTTCCCCGACAAAACCCATGTCCACGTACATCACCACAGTCCTCGCCGGACCCTACTTCCGTGCCGCGGACCACTGGAGTGGCGCCGCAAGCGACGGGACAGGTCTCGAGGTCCCCCTGGCGCTGTACTGCCGAATGTCAATGGCTGCATCCTTTGACACTGCCGAACTTTTCCGCCTGACGAAGAGCGGCCTGGCATTCTTCAATGATCTCTTCGGTTACCCGTACCCCTGGGGCAAATACGACCAGGCCTTCGTTCCGGAATACAATCTGGGCGCGATGGAAAACCCGGGACTGGTGACTTTCACGGAGAACTACATTTTCAGGTCCCGCGCCACCGGCGCCCAATATCAGGGCAGGGCGAATACCCTGCTGCACGAAATGGCCCATATGTGGTTCGGCGACCTCGTCACGATGAGCTGGTGGGACGATTTGTGGCTCAAGGAATCCTTCGCCGATTACATGGGAACTCTCGGGGTTGACCGTGCAACCAACTGGGACACCGCCTGGGTGAATTTCGCCAACAAACGCAAAGCCTGGGCGTATGTCCAGGACCAGCTCCCCACGACGCACCCGATCGTCGCGAACATTCCCGACCTCGAAGCGGCCAAGCAGAACTTTGACGGTATTACCTATGCCAAGGGCGCTTCAGTGCTCAAACAGCTCGTGGCGTACGTGGGCTTTGACGCCTTCATCGCCGGTTCCCGCCAATACTTTCGCGATCATGCTTTCGGCAACACTTCACTGACTGACCTGCTTGCCGCCCTGAGCACAGCCTCCGGCCGCGACCTCGGCACCTGGGCGCAGCAGTGGCTCCAGACGTCCGGGATCTCCACCGTCCGGGCAGAGTTTGAGGAGCACGACGGCGTCCTTGGGTCTGTGAACCTCGTCCAGGAGGCGGAGGACCCGGTGACGGGACGTGAAGAACTGCGGCCGCACCGCCTGCGGGTGGGCCTCTATGACTTTGACAGCGCCGGTTCCCTGGTGCGTGCGGACAGCATAGACGTTGATGTACAGGGGCGCCGGACCCATGTTCCCGGGCTTGAGGGCAAGCGCCGGCCGGCACTCCTGCTCGTCAATGATGATGACCTGAGCTATGCCAAGGTCCGGCTCGATCCTGCCTCTGAGGCCACGGTTCGTGCCTCCCTCCATACCATTCCTGACCCCATGGCACGGGCCCTTTGCTGGACCGCCCTTTGGGATTCCGCGCGCGATGGCGTGACCCCGGCAGCCGGATACGTTGACGCAGTGCTTGCCTTTGCCCCTTCAGAGACCGGCAGCGGTGTTCTCTCGACGGTGCTGAACAATGCAAGCACGGCCCTGGAGCGTTACGTCCCGGCGATCGACAGGGAATCGACGCGGAGACGTTTTTTGGCTGCCGCCGCGGCTGAACTGCAGGCGGCGGCTCCTGGCTCGGACCAGCAGCTCGCGTGGGCCCGCACCGTGGCCGACACCAGCCGCAGGGACCCCGGGCAGCTCCAACTGCTCCGGAACCTCCTCGAGGGCAGTTCCGTTCCGGAGGGGCTGGCTGTGGACGCTGACCTTCGCTGGAATCTGTGGCACGCTCTGGCCGCCTTGGGGCAGGCCAGCCCGACGCAGTTGGACAGCGAACTGGCCCGGGATAAAACGGCATCAGGCCGTGCCGGGCACGCCATTGCCCTCGCGGCACGCCCTGAACCGGCAGCAAAGGCAGCGGCCTGGGACCAGGCAGTCAACGGAAGGTCACTGTCCAACGAACTCCTCAGCGCGACCATCGCCGGTTTCAATACAGCACCGGCCGGGCTACTCGAAGACTATGTGGAACCCTACTTCCTCTGCCTGGAGCAAGTGTGGGCCGAACGAAGCATCGAAATAGCCACCCGGATCGTTCGCGGGCTGTTCCCGTTGGGGCAGGACCTTAGTGGTAATATCACCGCTCCCGAAGCCCATCCTGTGATTGTCCGTGCCGACGACTGGCTCGCCCGGCACCCGCGAGTCCCCGCAGCACTGCGCCGGATCATCATCGAACAACGAAGCCATCTGCATCGTGCACTCGTGGCCCAGGCTCGTGCAGCAAAAACAGCGTCCATTGCTCCTTGACTGCCGTTTCGACCGCTCAGAACGGCCCGGGGGCCCACGTCGGCAGGGGTTCCGGCCGAACCTGTGAGGCGAGGGGGCGGTGGGGAGCAATCGATGCTTCTACGGAACCCGGTGCAGCCATTCATGCGTGCCGAACTTGGCTTCCACCCGTTGCTTCGCCGCCTCGAGTTCCGCTTCACTCAGCTCTGAAGGGGTTGCTGAGTAACGCTCGGTGAAGACATCCATCATCGCCTTAATGATTTCGCCCCGGGCCAGTCCGGTCTGGCGGCGGAGGGGATCCACTCTTTTCTTGGCACTGCGGGTCCCTTTGTCGGAGAGTTTCTCCTTGCCGATCCGGAGCACCTCCACCATTTTGTCGGCGTCGATGTCGTAACTCATGGTGACGTGATGGAGCATTCCGCCGTTCGCGAGCCTCTTTTGGGCTGCCCCGCCGATTTTGCCCTGGTCAGTGGCGATGTCGTTGAGGGGCACATAAAAGGCACTGATACCGAGTTTCTCCAATGCCGCCAGGACCCAGGCGTCCAGGAAGCTGTAGGAATCGGCGAAGCTCATGCCGTCCACAAGGGTTTGAGGCAGGTAGAGCGAGTAGGTGATGCAATTCCCTGCTTCCATGAACATCGCTCCCCCGCCACTGATCCTGCGGACCACCGTTACGCCATGGCGCGCAACGCCGTCGGGCTCTATCTCATTCCGCACCGATTGGAAACTCCCGATCACAACGGACGGTTCTTCCCAATCCCAGAACCGCAGGGTGGGATTCCGCCGCCCCGCTCCTACTTCCTCCGTGAGGACCTCATCGAGGGCAACGTTGACGTGCGTCGGCAGGATCACGGGTGCAATGACGTTCCAATGATGATCGGACCAGGAGGTCGCCTTCGCCAGGGCCCTCCTGACCGCCACGGCCACCGCTGTGGCCGAGAATCCGAAAAGTGCTGCATCCCCCCGAAGCGCGGCGGTGATCGTCGACGCGATGTCGGCTGCAGCCGCGTCCTCGGGCAACCCTGTCAGGGCCCCGTTGATGTCCAGCAGGGCCTCGTCCGGCTCGAGGAAGAAGTCGCCGCTCACGGAAACGTTGGCAAGGCGGCCGTTGTGGACGTCGAAGTCCACCACCACGAGTTTGCCGCCGGGCACCTTGTACTCTCCATGCCGGCGGGAATCGCCGTTACTGTGGTGATCTGCGGGGCCGGCTTCAGGCTGAAAAGTCATACCCTCAATCCTGCCCCAGGAACGCAAAAGCCCGCACCGTTGCCGGTGCGGGCTTTTTCAGAGAATTCTGGGGAGAAGTGTTACTTCTTGCCGCCGAAGCCCTTGAAGCGAGCGTTGAAGCGCTCGACGCGGCCTGCAGAGTCCATGATGCGCTGCTTGCCCGTGTAGAACGGGTGGGACTCGGAAGAGATTTCGACGTCGATGACCGGGTAGGTGTTGCCGTCTTCCCACTCGATGGTCTTCTTGGAAGACACGGTGGACTTGGTCAGGAACTTGACGCCGGAAGCCAGGTCGTTGAAAACAACAGCTTCGTACTTCGGGTGGATATCAGACTTCATAATGGGACCTTCGTTCACGCAACTGGATTTGGCCAGCTGCCAGGTATGAATGGGATGGCCGGGCATACGCCTGAAGGCGCACAACAACCAGCTATCAATACTACCCGATAAGTGCAGTGCTGACGAACTGTCCCTGGACGTCAGGGCCGGGCACGCAACTCCCAGAACGCTACCGCAGAGGCAGCAGCCACGTTGAGGGAATCAACACCGGCGCGCATGGGAATCTTCACGGCCAGGTCGACGGCGGCCAGTGCCTCCGAACTCATTCCGGCGCCCTCGGTGCCCAGCACCAGGGCGAGTTTGTCGGGGTTCTCCCTTGCCAGGGCATCGACGTCGACGGCGTCCTCTGTGAGTTCCAGCGCTGCCAGGGTGAAGCCTTGGTCCCGGAGCGCAGCCAGGTCGCCAGGCCAGGATTCGAGCCGCGCCCAGGGCACTTGGAACACGGCGCCCATGCTCACCCGGACGCTTCGGCGGTACAAGGGGTCGCCACAGCGCGGGGAAACCAGGACGGCGTCTATTCCCAAGGCGGCGGCGGAACGGAAGATCGCGCCGACGTTGGTGTGGTCCACGATGTCTTCAAGGACGGCTACCCGGCGGACCCCGGCGAGCAGCTCGCTGAGCGGAATGGGCGCAGGACGTTCCATGGCGGCCATGGCGCCCCGGTGCAGGTGGAAGCCGGTGATCTCTTCCAGCAGGGCGGCGCTTCCGATGAAGGCAGGCACATCGGGATACTTTTCGAAGACATCGCTGAGATTGGCAAGCCATTTCTCCGCCAGGAAAAAGGATCTGGGACGGTGACCGGCAGCCAAAGCCCTCCGCAGTACCCGTGATGATTCCGCGATGTACATACCCTCGGCAGGCTCCCGGATCTTGCGGAGGTGCACATCCGTCAATTGGGTGTAATCGGACACCAGAGGGTCATCGGCGGATTCAAGGTAATGGAAAGTCACTGCCCGATTATTCCAGCAGATTCGCGATCATGAAGCCCAGGGCAACCAGCCCCAGGGTGAAGATAACGCCTCGCAGGACCGTCGGGGAAAGCCTGCGGCCCACTTTCGACCCGAAATAACCACCGATCACCGAGCTGACCGCGATAATGCCTACAGCTGCCCAGTTGATCCTTCCAAAAGCAAAGATCAGGTAGGACACTGCGGCCACCATGTTGACCCCAAGCACCAGAATGTTCTTCATTGCGTTGGCGTTCTGGATGGTGCCTGTCAGGAAAATTCCCAGAATGCCCACGAGCAGGATGCCCTGGGCTGCAACGAAGTAGCCGCCGTAGACGCCGGCCAGGTAAACCAGCACCAAGAGGATGATGCCATGGCTTTTGTCCCGGAGAGCGTGCTCCGGATTCTCTTCACGCTCCCGGACCCACCGCTGGAGCCTCGGCTGGAACACAACCATCAGCAGCGCGAGGATTATCAGCACGGGTGCCGCATAGTGGAAGACCTGCTCTGGAAGCTGCAGCAACAGCCATGCCCCGGTAATTCCTCCCAGGAGCGAGGCCGGCAAAAGCCTAATCAACTGCTTTCCGCGGCCAACCAGTTCCTTGCGGTAACCCCAGGCTCCGGCGGCATTTCCTGCCACAAGTCCGGTGGCGTTACTGATGGATGCTGTCACAGGGGCCATTCCCAAGGCGATCAGCACGGGGAACGTAACCAGCGTGCCTGAACCGACAACGCTGTTGATGGTTCCCGCCCATAGGCCGGCCAAAAAGATAAAGATACCGCTGAGAAGCTCCACGCTGTGGCTGTGAGCCGGCGCTTAGCGGCGCGCGGTCGCCGTGTAGCGCCCGGCGTTCACACTCACGTCCAGCGGCAATCCGAAGGTCTCGCTCAAGTGCTCGGCAGTGAGAACCTCCTGGATGGGGCCGGAAGCCACCACAGCTGCATCCCGCATCAGCATGGCGTGAGTGAATGCGGGAGGGACTTCCTCGAGGTGGTGCGTGACCAGCACGATGGCGGGCGCGGCGTCGTCCTTGGCGAGCTCGCTGAGACGGTGAACCAAGTCCTCACGCCCGCCCAAGTCCAGCCCCGCCGCGGGCTCGTCCAGGAGCAGGAGCTCGGGGTCAGTCATAAGGGCGCGGGCAATCTGGACCCGTTTGCGCTCACCCTCGGACAGCGAGGCAAAGGTGCGGTTAAGCAGGGGGCCCATCCCCCATTCGTTGAGCAAGGTGAAGGCCCGGCGTTCGTCATCCTTCTCATAGCCTTCACGCCAACGGCCAGTGACACCGTAGGCCGCAGTCACCACAACGTTAAGGACTTTTTCGTGCTCGGGGATCTGAGTGGCCAAGGCGGCGGAGGACAACCCGATCCGGGGGCGCAGTTCAAAGACGTCCACGGCACCAAGGATTTCCTCGAGTATCCCGGCCATGCCGCTCGTGGGGTGAAGGCGGGCGGCCGCGATCTGAAGCAGAGTGGTCTTGCCGGCTCCGTTGGGGCCGAGAATGACCCAGCGCTCGCCTTCCCTGACCTGCCAGTCGACTTTGTTCAGAAGGGTTTTGGCTCCACGGACAACGCTGACAGCAGCCATTTCAAGAACATCACTCATAGGAGTAGACACTAGGACAAAATGGGGGGCGACTGATAACCGGACCTTGAACGAAACGAATTCGGGCTGTGCATCGGCGCTGACTAAGATTACAGGCATGACTCCGAACGTGACTGCGGTCAGCTACGGCCTGAAATTGTCCTCCGACAGCCTTGAGCAGCTGCGTTCGGTATTGGTTGAATCGGGAGCAACTCTGACCGCCGAATCCAGCGCGGGAGATGGCCGGTACGAAGTCCATACGATCGACTTCACTGTGGAGCAGGGCATGGCCTCTGACATCGCCGAACTTCGGGAAAGCATCGCCGGCTCCGGCCTGCAAACCATGGATATTGCGATCGTTCCGGCGTCATTGCGGAACGCGTCGCGGAAGTTCCTGATCATGGACGTCGACTCCACGTTGATCCAACAGGAGGTCATTGAACTCCTGGCCGGCTACGCCGGAAAACGCGAGGAGGTGGCTGCAGTCACCGAGGCGGCCATGCGTGGAGAATTGGACTTCGCGCAAAGCCTTCACGCGCGGGTGGCTGTACTCGCCGGGCTGCCTGCCGCCGTCGTCGATTCCGTTCGGGCCGAAGTGAAGCTTAGCGAGGGTGCTGCCGAGCTGGTCGCCGCATTCAAAGCAGCTGGCCATACAGTGGCTGTCGTGTCCGGCGGATTCAACCAGATCCTGCAGCCAATCGCCGAAGACTTGGGCCTTGACCACTGGATCGCCAACGAATTGGAGATCGTGGACGGCGCGCTGACCGGGAAAGTCCTCGGCACCGTTATTGACCGTGCAGCAAAGGAAAAGTACCTGCGTGAATGGGCCGCGGCGGACGGGGTGGCCATGGAAAATACCATTGCAGTCGGCGATGGAGCCAATGACCTGGACATGCTGGGTGCGGCAGGGATCGGGGTCGCCTTCAACGCAAAGCCCGCCGTGCGGGCCGTTGCTGATTCCGCGATCAACATGCCCTACCTGGATGCAGTCCGGTACATAGCCGGAGTGTGACCCTTGCGGCGAGGCTGGCTGCAAACAGAAAACCAGCCCCGCCGTTAGAGATCAGCCGCTTCCTGAGGTCAGCTCAGGGTCTTACCGAAGTAGTCGGCGCCACCGACATATTCCGTGTGACCGGATTCGACGTCGGCCGTCACCATTTTGGCAACCTCAGCAGCGAATTCCGAGACGGAGTACAACTTGCCTGCTTCGGCGCGGCGTGCCTCAATAGCACCCGGGTTTGAGCGGTCCAGGAGGGTCGCCGTGACGGTTCCTTCAATCATGTCCCCGGATACCACTACGAGGGAGATACCCTTCCCAGCCAGGTGCGGCACCAGCTCGCGCAGTGCGTCTTCGCCGGCACGCTTGCTTCGGGCTACAGGTTCGTATTCGGGCATGGTGGCGACGGAGTCGATGAAGTGCGCCTGATGGCTTGTAACGAAAACCACACGGGAACCCTCGGCCATGAGCGGTGCAGCTGCGTTGAGCAGGTTAACCTGTGCATCGCGGTTGAGTTTCAGCGCGTAGCCTTCCTCCATGCCTGACTCCATTCCGCCGGAGGCGTTCAGGACAAGCACGTCAAGGGAGCCGAAGTTCTCCATCGCGGCGGTAACGAGGGCCTGCACACCCTCCTGGGTGGTCAGATCCGCGCCTACGGCAACTGCCCGCCCGCCGGCAGCCTCAATCTCAGCCACCACTTTGTTCGCCCGAGGGGCCTTCTGCCTGTAGTTCACGACGACGGCGGCACCTTCTGCCGCCAGGTACTTGGCGACCTCAGCACCAATACCCCGTGACGAACCCGTCACGATGGCGGTCTTATTGTCCAGCAGTCCCATACAAGCTCCTCTTGTCACAATCTCTGAAGTCAGTTCGTCCGCAGTCCATCATGCCAGCGGCCCGCATGAATTCGCTTGTGCGACCTCAACAAAGAAGAACGCCCGCCCTAGTTTGAGGCGCGGGCTCCCGCTCGCCGGCTTTCATCGGCATTGGCTGAAGGCATGAAATGGCGCAGGCAGACTTAACCGCCTGCCCGCGCCGTGAAACCTGTTGCACTCGGGATTTCTCCTGCCGGGAGGGGCGTCAGCTGTGGTCGATTCGGATCTTGCGCTTCTCCCCGCTTTCCGACGGCTCCTTGGCAGGTGCCCGCACTTCCAGCACACCATCCTTATACTGGGCCGTGATGTCTTCCTCCCTGGCGCCGGGCGGTAGTGCGATACTCCTGTTAAATGAGCCGTAACGGAATTCAGAACGGTAGCTGTTTTTGGCCTTGTGCTCAGACTTCTCCTGGCGCTCAGCTTTGATCTGCAGCATGCCGTCGGCAACTGAGACGTCAAGGTCCTGCTCAGGATCGATGCCCGGCAGTTCAGCCTTGACCACCATGCTGTCGCCCTCCATATACTGCTCCACCCGGATGGACGAGAATGTGAGATCGCCGTCCAGGAACCGCCGGATGGGTTCCATGACGTCTGACGGCGCCCACTTGAGATCGGCCATTGTGTTCCTCCTCGGGATCCGGCCTGTGCTTTTGGGGCCGGTCGATACGCCCATTACACACCCGCAGAGACGTGGTGCTTAGGGCAGAAAGTCCCGGGGGGTTAGGCGGTCAGACGTCCTGGTCGGGAGGGCCCCGGCTAGTGTCCCATTCCCAGGCCGCCGTCGACCGGAATCACAGCGCCGGAAATGTAGGCAGCCTCGTCCCCGGCGATCCAGCGGACCACGTTGGCGACTTCAGTGGCTTCAGCAAAGCGGCCTGCGGGAACCTTGGTCAGGTAATCCTTTTGGGTCGCCTCAGGGAGTTCAGCGGTCATATCAGTGTTGATGAAACCGGGTGCGACCACGTTGGCCGTGATGCCTCGCGAGCCGAGTTCCCTGGTAAGGGAACGCGCAATGCCAACCAGCCCCGCTTTCGAAGCGGAGTAGTTGATTTGGCCCGGCGCACCATAGAGGCCGGAGACGGAGGAGATGAGCACCACACGCCCCTTCCGCATTTTGATCATGCCCTTTGAAGCCCGTTTGATGACGCGGAAGGCGCCGGTGAGATTGGTATCAATGACGGAAGTGAAGTCGTCCTCGCTCATTCGCATCAGCAGGGTGTCCCTGGTGATACCGGCGTTGGCGACCAGGACCTCAACAGGTCCGTGGGCGGCTTCGACTTCAGTGAAGGCTGCATCCACTGAGGACTCGTCCGTTACGTCCGCCTTGACCCCGAGGATCCCCGCCGGAAGGTCTGACTCGCTGCGGAAGGTAACGGCCACCCGGTCACCATTAGCCAGGAACGCCTCGGCTATGGCAAGGCCAATTCCACGGTTTCCCCCGGTGATGAGGACGCTGCGGCCGGCGGGTACTGCTTCAGTCATGTGGGGCTCCGGTTTTCTGCGGCGTACGGCACCGCGGTGAGGGCTGGGTTTACCGCCTCCGATCTTAGCCTCCGTTTGGGTGGCCCTTCCGATGGTGAGAGAATTGAAGCAAGCCTTTGGAGCGTGATTATCAGCCGTGACACTTGAACACCGACGGGCCTCCCGGGCAGCCAGGGAGCCGGACAACGCCTCAGGTGACGCCGAGGTACACAGCATCACCGATGCCGCCACGGCGCATTCTGAAGAGATGCGTCAGCGGATGATCAAGTATGCGGTGGCCATGGGTATCCGTATGGTTTGCCTTGTCCTCGTCTTCGTTCTGGACGGCTGGTTGAAGCTCATTGCTGTTGCCGGTGCTGTGTTCCTTCCTTGGATTGCTGTTGTCATTGCAAACGGCGGCGATAAGGCGGAAATTCACAGCGATTCATTGTTGGAATCAGCCCCCTTGGCTGAGTTAGACATGCCGGATCTCGCGCAAGAGGCTTCGGACGCTGATGACCAGGTTGTGGTGCTGCAGGGAGAACTCCTGGAAGACAACGGGGACAACGTAGAGGGCGAGGAACGCGCAGCTTCATGAGTATTTTTGATCTTGCCGGGGGCGACACCGTTATCCCCGAGGCCAGGTGTTCACGGAAGGGTTGCCGTAACGCAGCCTCGTGGCAGCTGCTTTGGAACAATCCGAAAATCCATACTCCGGAACGGCGTAAGATCTGGCTGGCGTGCGAGGAGCACCGGACCTGGCTTGAGGAATACCTGCAGACGCGGGGACTCTGGAAGCAAACCCTGGAACTTGGTGAACTTCCTTCCGGTCGCGCAAATCTCCCGGCAGGCAGGGACCACTGAATGTACCGCTTTCTCTTTTCCAGCAAGTGGCTGGGCTATTTGGTGTTGGCTGCAGTGTTTGCCTCGGCATGTGTCTTTCTGGGCCGTTGGCAGATGGACAGGCGGGCGGAAACCCTGGCGGAGATCAACAGGGTGACGAGCAACTACTCAGCAGAACCGCTGGCCTTCTCAGAAGCCCGTGACCAGTTTGAGCACCTGGATCCGGAACGTGAGTGGACGCAGGTTGAGCTGAAAGGCTCCTACGACACTCAGGGCGAGCGGATTGTGCGCAACCGGCCTCTCAACGGGCAGCCCGGTTATGAGGTGCTCGTCCCTTTCCGGCTTGAGACGGGTGAGACGGTGGTGGTGGACCGCGGCTGGCTGCCCATCGGGAACAACAATCCGGGCAGGCCGGATGCCATACCGGACCCTCCTGCAGGAAAAGTCACAGTCGTGGTGCGCCTCAAGGCAGGTGAACCGCAACTTCAACGTGGCGCCCCGGAAGGCCAGCTTGCCAGCATTGATCTCCCCACTTACGCAGCAGAGCTCGGTTATCCCCTGATGACCGGCGCTTACGGCCAACTCGCCGGTGAAAATCCTTCCGCAGCAGACATGCCGGTCGCCTTCCCGAAACCGTCCGTGGAGGAAGGCACGCACCTCTCCTACTCCCTGCAGTGGTTTGCGTTCGGCATCCTGATGTTCGTCGGTTTCGGCTATGCGGCAAGGCAGCAGGCAAGGAACGCGGCACTTGACGCCGAGGAAGATCTGGCAGGACACTCAGGGAGCGACATTGACGACGAGCATGCCGTCGTAGCGCCGAACCGTCGTCGTCCGCTCCCCCGAAAAGCCAGGAAAGCAACCTCCGAGGAAGAGGAAGATGCCATTCTGGACGCGCAGGGCTACTGACAGGAAGTATCTGCGATGAATCCGGACGCTGTTGCCAATGTGCAGCGAGCCCTGGTTGAGGCCGGGGTCCGGGACACGGTGAAGGTCTTTGAGACCAAAGTGCCGACGGCGTCCGCTGCAGCATCGGTGCTGGGTTGCGAGCTCGCGGCCATCACCAACAGCCTGATATTCGAACTCGACGGCGGCCCGCTCCTGATCCTTGCCAGTGGAGCCGCGCGGGTGGACACGGACCACGTCGCATCACAGCTGGGCTCCGGACGGATACGGCGCGCCACGGCCCGCTTCGTCCGTGAACACACAGGGCAGGAAGTCGGCGGAGTAGCCCCACTGGGTCACCCGCACAAGATACGGACGCTTTTGGACTCCACACTCGAGCAGCACGAGATCCTCTGGGCCGGAGCCGGAGACCACAACTCCATGTTCTCCATCACCTACCGGGACCTGCAGCGAATTACTGACGCAGAGGTTATGGACGTCCGCTGAAAACGCGGCCCTTCAGGATATCCTTCACCTGGCCCGGGCTCGCGGCACTTCCCTCAGAAGGCCCCGCAGCCGGTGTTTGTCCTGTGCCGAAAGCCCTTCTACCGTAAAGGAACCCACGGGAAATAGTTGGACCGTCCAAGAAGAAGAAGAAGGAACCCTCGATCGTCATCGCCACGTTGAACGCCCGTCTGCAGCCCCTGAATCGCGCTGATATCGAAGATGCCTTCGACGCAGCGATGTCACGGCACGCCAAGGGATTCGGGTCGTCGGTGGCGGCACTCCACTGGCAAGGGCCGCAGGAACCCGCTCTGTACATGTACGGCTCCGATTTTGCGGTCATGCAGGAGCGCCTGGCGCCTTTCCTGCAGGACTATCCGCTGTGCCAGCAAAGCCGCGTCGCCCGGATCGCCTGATGCTGATCCTGACTGGATCGCCGGAGTTCCGCGCGGGCGGTCGCTGATCATTCCTTAGGGCTGATTTGCATCAAAGAACCGGTGCTCCGCCGTGACTGAGCCGGCGCCGTGTGATTGGTCCCGGATGAAGTCCAGGTCCTCCCTGGAGAGCGGGATCTGGCCGTGCCTGTCGCACGCAATCTTCCCGGCGGCGTCCCTGCGGATTCTTGCTGACATGGTTCGCGGGAGAATCACGCATCCCGGATTCTCCAGCAGCCACTTCCGTGTCTCCGAATCCAGCCTTTCCCACTCGTCTTTGAGGTTCATGACGCCTTCCATCTCGTTTTCAGGCCGGGATAAATTCGTAGGCCAGCGCCGCCTGCGGCAGGATTAACCGGCTCCGGGTAGGCCGTCACTGTCTGATCTGAAAGGAGCACCACCCGGAACTGGCCAGTGTCGTCGGTCAGGAGTTCGAATGTTCCGCTCACGTCTGTCCGCCTGGGGGCAGCACGGCGCGATGCGTCAGTGTTGGGCGCAGGCTTCGGTGGGATGGGTCAACAGGCATTTCACGGTCCATGTTCTTACCCCTGTGAGGAAGAGTCATGGGCCGCTGCTTGACCTCCGCCCAGCCTACCGGGGCTCACCTCAGCCCACAATATCCCGGACGCTGTCCTTCGGACCGGTGCTGGTTTGCGGGCGAGGGCCTGCTAGGCCAGCGTGATCAGATCCAGGTAGTCCTCGTTCCAGAGGTCTTCAACGCCATCCGGCAACAGAACCACACGCTCCGGGTTGAGTGCTTCGACTGCCCCTTCATCGTGGCTGACGAGGACGACGGCGCCACTGTAGTTGCGCAGCGCACCCAGAATTTCGGCGCGGCTGGCGGGGTCCAGGTTGTTTGTGGGTTCGTCAAGGAGCAGTACGTTCGCGCTGGACGCCACAATGGTGGCCAGGGCGAGGCGGGTTTTCTCGCCGCCGGAGAGGACGCCTGCCGGTTTGTCGACGTCGTCCCCCGAGAACAGGAACGAGCCGAGGATGCCACGCACTTCGGCATCCTGCATGTCCGGAGCAGAAGAGCGCATGTTCTGCAGGACCGTGCGTTCGACGTCGAGCGTCTCATGCTCCTGGGCGTAGTAGCCCACTTTCAGCCCGTGCCCGGGGACAATTTCGCCGGTGTCCGGCTTGTCGACGCCGGCGAGCATGCGGAGCAGGGTGGTTTTGCCCGCTCCATTGAGTCCGAGGATGACCACCTTGGAGCCGCGGTCGATGGCAAGATCGACGTCGGTGAAGATCTCCAGTGAGCCGTAGGACTTGCTGAGGCCTTCGGCGGTAAGCGGCGTTTTGCCGCAGGGTGAGGGATCGGGGAACCGGAGGGCGGCAACGCGGTCGTTTTCACGCACAGCCTCCAAGCCCTTGAGCAGGCGCTCGGCCCGCTTCGCCATGTTCTGTGCGGCGACGGCCTTGGTTGCCTTGGCCCTCATCTTGTTGGCCTGGTCAAACAGGACCTGGGCCTTCTTCTCGGCGTTTGCGCGTTCGCGCTTTCGTGCGCGCTCGTCGGTCTCCCGCTGGAGCAGGTAGCGCTTCCAGTCCATGTTGTAGAAGTCGATCTGCGCCCGGTTCGCATCCAGCAGAAAGACCTTGTTGACGGTGGCTTCGAGTAGCTCGGTGTCGTGGCTGATCACGATCAGCCCGCCCTGGTGGTTCTTGAGGAAGTCGCGCAGCCAGGAGATGGAATCGGCGTCAAGGTGGTTTGTCGGTTCGTCAAGGAGCATGGTCTCGGCGCCTGAATAGAGGATCCGGGCCAGCTCAACGCGACGGCGCTGGCCACCGGACAGCGTTTTGAGCGGCTGATTGAGGATGCGATCCGGCAGTGCAAGGTTCGAGGAGATTGACGCTGCTTCAGCTTCTGCTGCATAGCCGCCGCCCGCGAGGAACTCGGCCTCCAGGCGGTCGTAACGGTTCATGGCCTTGCGCTGGATGGTGGCGTCATCGCTGGCCATATCCTCATGGGTCTGCTTGAGCTTGCCTACCACGACGTCAAGGCCACGGGCGGACAGGATACGGTCGCGCGCAAGCTGTTCCATGTCCGGGGTGCGCGGGTCCTGCGGCAGGTAACCGATTTCACCGCTGCGCGTTACTTTTCCCGCAGCCGGCAGGCCTTCCCCCGCCAGGACGCGGGTCAGAGTGGTCTTTCCTGCACCGTTCCGGCCTACCAGGCCGATCTTGTCTCCCTTGTCGATCCGGAAGCTCACCTGGTCCATAAGGAGACGGGCGCCGGCGCGCAGTTCAAGATCCTGGACGGTAATCACAGCAGGTAATGCCTTTCACAACAGGGAACGCCGCAGCACAACGGATGGGATCTGTTGGGGCCGGGGCAGGTAGCCGAGAGAACGGCCTCTACCAGTCTACCGGCAGGGCAAGCAACGCCTGAAACGCAGAGGTTAACGGCAGAATGGGCCACACTCCTCCTATACCGCTAGGCTCGGCGGATGTACACCGTAATCCCAGCAAACGTATCCGAAGCACAGCATAAAGCGGCGGTGGGACAACTCCTCGAGCAGTATCACCGCCAAACCGAGCGGGAGAAGGCGATCCACGGGATCGGCGTACACGCCGAAGGACTGCCGCTGCCCTCAAAATACCAGGATGAAATCGATGATCCGGAAGGAGCCTTCGCGCATTCCCACGTCCTCATCGCCGCCGATGGCCCTGACGTTGTGGGGATGCTCGTGCTCACGGTTGACGCCCACGCAAGTGAGGTGAAGCGGTTGTGGGTGGTGCCGTCAGCCCGAGGCCTCGGGATCGGCTCGGCTCTTCTTCAGCAGGCACTGCGCGTCGCGGAGGACTTCCAATCGCCGGCAGTGCGCCTGACCGTATGGCCCTGGCGCGAGCCTGCGCTGCGTTCCTACCGACGCCTCGGGTTCGCGGATGTTCAGTCCTGGGACAGCCGCTCAGGGCTCGTATGCATGGAGCTGGTCCTCACAAAAAACAATGCCGCGTCCCGGGATTAGTAGACCCCCTACAAAAAACGCGTAGTCGGCGGGACGTATCGTCAGAATCCAGACGTAGTTATGTGCCGGCGGTTCCTGCCTGCACCCGAGAACAGGATTAACCATGACCCAAACTGACAATGCCGTCACCACTCCTTCACCGGTGCAACGCAAGCGCTGGAACGCCACGGATCTCGGTCTCATCGCTGTTTTCGCCGCGCTCGTTGCGGGCTCGGCTCTGATTGCCGCTATTCCCGTCGGCGGGCTCGGCGTACCCATTACCCTGCAGACGTTGGCGGTCATGCTCACCGGACTGGTGCTGGGACCGGGACGTGCTTTTGCCGCCGTCGGACTCTACGTGCTGTTGGGCCTGGCCGGGCTGCCCATCTTCAGTGGCGGGCGCAGCGGTCTGGGTATTCTGGCCGGACCATCGGCGGGCTACATTATTGCGTTCCCGCTAGCCGCCGCCGCGGTGGGTTGGCTCGCTGTCGTGATCATCCAGCGCACAGTGAAGAACCGCGGCGTCCTGCTGTTTGGCGCTGCCATGGTCAGCAGCATCGTGCTGGTTCACGCTCTGGGAGTGCTGGGAATGGTGGTCAACGCCAAGCTCGAACTGTCGAAGGCTGTTCTTGCCGACCTTGCCTTCTACCCCGGCGACATCATTAAGAATGTTCTCGCTGTAACCATCGCCCTCGCCCTTCACAAAGCCTTCCCCGACCTCCTGGTCCGTCCGGCCAGGAGCAAAAGCCGCCTGCCGTGAAATCCATAGTCCTCAACCAGGTGGGCGTCGAGGTCGTCGCGGACGGCACCGCCGGATCCAAGGTGCTGCTGAGCGGGATCTCCCTGACGCTGACTGAGCAGCGTGTGGGTGTGATCGGAGCGAACGGTTCAGGGAAGTCAACCCTGCTTAGGCTTCTGAACGGCCTGATGGAGCCCAGCACGGGCAAAGTGACCGTCAAGGGAAAAGACACCGTACGGGACGTCCGCTCTGTTCGCCGGGAAGTGGGTTTTGTTTTTACCGATCCGCTCTCCCAGCTGGTGATGCCGACCGGGCGGGAGGACGTGGAGCTGTCACTCAGGCGTTCCATCCGGAACCCGCACGAGCGTCGACGGACCGCTGAGTCAACCCTGGAGCGCTTTGGATTGCTGCCCCTTGCTGACCAAAGCATCTATGAACTTTCCGGTGGGGAACGGCAGCTTCTTGCCCTCGCGACGGTATTGGCGGTTGCGCCGTCCGTACTGGTACTCGATGAACCGTCCACTCTGCTGGACCTTCGGAACCGGGAACTCCTGCGCCGCACCATTGCCGGACTGGAACAGCAGGTGGTGATGTCCACCCATGACCTGGACCTCGTTCAGGACATGGACCGGGTGCTGGTGGTGGATGACGGAAGGATAGTGTTCGACGGCGCCCCAAGTGCCGCCGTCGTTCATTACCGTCAGCTCTGCGCAGCTTCCCTACCCCCGCTGCCGACGCCGGCTGTGGAAGAAGTCCGTAAACCGTTAGAGGCTCACCTTGGGGAGTATCGGTGAGCAGTTCCAACTTCCTGCTGGTCAATTATGTGCCCGGAGCCTCTCCCATCCACCGGGCACCGCTCTGGCTGAAGTTCCTGGGCGTATTTGCCTGTGGCTTGGCCTCGTTCCTGATTGTGGACTGGGCGGTGTCCGCCGGCGCCCTGGCACTCATGTGCGCCCTGTTTCTGGTCAGCGGGGCAGGGGTCCGGAGACTTTTCCGTGCCGTGCGTCCCGTCCTGCCCGTCCTGCTGGTGATCGGATTGTTCCAGTGGTGGCAGCTGGGGGCACCGACAGCGGGGCGGATCGTCCTGAATATTCTGGTCTGCATTGTGGCTGCATCGCTGCTGACTGCAACCACTCCCATTCAGCGGCTCTTGGATGGTGTGGTCAGCTCGGCGCGTCCGTTCCAGCGCTTCGGGGCTGACCCTGAACGCTTCGCCCTGACCATTGCCATCATGCTCAGGAGTATCCCGTACATCGCCGGCGCCTACTCAGAGGTCCGGGACTCTGCCCGGGCGCGGGGCCTTGAACGGAATCCGCGGGCACGCATTCTTCCCGTCATCATCACCACCGTGGCCTTCGCGCGCCAGACCGGTGACGCTCTGGCAGCCCGTGGCCTGGGCGAAGCCGACGACTGACAGTTGCCAGCGGTCAGGGCCAGCCGCATTGCCCCTGCCTGTCAGCCGATGGCCCCATAGCGGAGTAAAGCCGCTGTCCCCATGCCTCCAGCGATGCTGATCATGGCCAGTGCAAGCCTCTCCTGTCCTGGACTCCGCCGTGACTGGGCCAGCAGCCTGGTCACGAGGACAGCCCCGGAAGCACCGTAGGCGTGGCCCAACGCTAGTGCGCCCCCGTCCCGGTTGACCTGACCCGGATCCAGGCCCAGTAGATCGAGGCAGGCCAGCGTTTGCGAGGCAAAGGCCTCATTGAATTCCACCAGGTCAAGCTCCTGGGCTGTGACGCCTTGAGTCGCCAGGACCCTGGCAGCAGCTGAAGCAGCTCCAATGCCCAATAACTCCGGATCCACGCCTGCAGTGTCCGTTCCGAGCACCAGAAGCCCGTCCCTGGCCCCCAGCTCGCGTGCCCGCTGGAGGGACGTGATGACGACGGCGGCTGCTCCGTCGGCGTCGAAACAGGAGTTGCCGGCCGTTACAGTTCCCTCGTTGCTGAAGGCCGGAGGGAACCTTGCAAGCACGCCGGCGGTGAGCCTGGGGCGGGGCCCGTCATCGTCCGTGACAATGCCTGTGCCGCCGCTGCTCTGAAGGGGCTGTATTTCGGACTCGAAGAATCCGGCCTTTGCCGCTTCCAGCGCACGGCGGTGGCTCTCCAGCGAGAAGGCATCCTGGCGTTCCCGGCTGATGCCGTAGCGCGCTGCGACATTGTCCGCGGCAACGCCCATATCCGGGTCCCCGTAGGTGTGCGGCACAAACTGTGCCCGGCCGAAAAATTCAGGCTCACCCGCAATCCCGCGGTGGGCCCGGAGCGGGGCAGTGCTGATACTCTCTACACCGCCAGCCAGGTAGGCACCGTTGCCGCCCGCGGCCACCATGCGGGAGGCGAGCACGATGGCGTCCAGACCCGAACCGCATTGGCGGTCTACGGTGACTCCCGGCACTAAGACGGGCAGTCCGGCCTCCAGCAGGGCCAGCCGGGCAACATTACCGTTCGCTCCTACAGCGTTGCCGATCACCACGTCGGCGACGGCGTCAGCGCTAAGCCTGGTTTCCGCCAGCAGGCCGGCCAGTACGGGCGCCAGCAGTTCGTGCGCACGCAGTGAACTGAGTGCTCCTCCTGTGCGGCAAAGGGGTGTACGCCGGGCTTCGATAATCACCGGCTGACGATCGGCAGGAAGAGGGCTTACACCGCGGAAATCGTAGCGTCCAGTCTCAGGCAAGGCGTCGCGCCTTCCGGTCGCCCTCGCCAATCCAATCAAGCAGAAGCTGCCGGCTGACCTTGCCGCGGTCAGTCAGCGGGAGCTCGTCCAGGATGTAGTACTGAATGGGCCGTTTGTCCCGGGCCAGGACCTCTTCGAGCCCTGTTCTCACCTGCGTGGCAGTGAGGCCGCCGTTGGAAAGCACAATGCCAGCTACAACACGTTGACCGCGAAGATCGTCCGGCATTCCGGCAGCTACGGCGGCTGCGACTCCCGGCACGGAGGCCAGGGCCAGTTCCACCTCGTGCGGGTAGACGTTTTTGCCTGAGGTGATGATCATGTCCGAGCGGCGGCCCAGGATATGGAGCTCCCCGTCCGTCAGGTAGCCTTGGTCGCCAACGGTGAACCAGTCACCAAAGCGTCGAAGCGCCTGGCCGTCGTCTCCCCACAGATAGCCGTTGCTCACCATGCCGCTTCGGACGCAGATGTTGCCGTCGGCGCCATCAGGCAGGATTCCGCCGTCGTCGTCCATGATCAGGACTTCCACCCCGGGAAACGGCCGGCCGATTCCGGACCCGCCCGGCGAGGGGGTTTGGCCCGGAGCGAGGCCGAGTCCGGAGACAAAGCTGAGTTCGGAGGCGCCGTAGTACTCAAACAGGGTGGCATTGGGCGCCCACCTGCGGGCAGCCTCAAGGGTCCGCGCGTCCAGCTTGGACCCGGCGCAAATGATGCTCCTGACTCCGGAGGCATCTACTCCTCCTAAGAGGCCGCGCTCGCTCAGGAGCCTTAGCATCGTGGGTACCAGCACCAGGCGGGTGATTCCGTCGTGGGTGATGGCGGCATGAACATCCCCGACGTCGAAGCTGTCGAGGGTATGGAACTCGGAACCCGCGTAAAGACATTCGGACAGGGCATAGAGGTTCAGGCTCGATGCCAGCGGCCCGGGGGCCATGGTTTTGTCTGTTGATTCGAGTCCGAAGAAGGCCATGGAGGCCTGGAAGGAACGAACCCAGGATTGCCGGGACCGGGTAAAGGCTTTGGGAACAGATGTGGTGCCGGATGTCATTCCGATGAGGAAGCTGGAGTCCGCCGGGCCGTCGTCCAGTGCAGTTCCCGACGCCGGCGCCGGTGCGCCGAGGCGGGAACGAACCTCGTTCCTCAAATGCTCTGGCCAGGACGGATCCAACACGGCGCACTGCCGCTCCCCCGCTACCGCCGCGGCGAAACGGGCGACAAATTCGACAGAATTCCCCTCCGTCAGCACAGTCACCTGTTGGGATTGCGGAACCAGATCAGCCGCCAGCTTCTGCAGGGACTCCCAGGTCAGCCGTTGGGCGCCAACAACAATGGCAGTGTCGTCGGGACGTTCATTGGCCCAGCGCTGGAGTTGGTCGAGAAAAGGCATCAGAGCCACTTTACCGCCGCCACCAGGTTCCCTCACCGCCCGGCCGGACTATTGTGACGTTATGAGTTTCAACGACAATGTCCCCTTGGATCCATCACAGGTGCAGGACCGCCGGGGCATGGGGCGAGGCACCAAAATAGGCGGCGGCATAGGCGGCGGAATCGTTCTCCTGCTGGCGCTGCTGTTCGGTGTTAATCCTCAGTTGCTGGAAGGCCTCGGGGGAACCGTGCAGGACCCCTCAGCCCAGAGCCAGGGAACAGCGCCGGCCTGCAGGACCGGAGCGGACGCGGACCAACGTCTTGATTGCCGGATCGTCGGGACGGTCAACAGCCTGAACGCTTTCTGGCCGGCCTACCTTGCCGGGTACAACCGGCAGTACCCGCAACCTGAAACTGTCATCTTCCGGGATGCCACAGAGACCGGATGCGGAGCGGCCACGTCAGCTGTGGGTCCGTTCTATTGCCCCGCCGACACCACGGCGTACTTCGACCCTGGATTCTTCCAGGAACTCGTGGACCGGTTCGGTTCATCAGGCGGCCCGCTTGCCCAGGAATACGTGGTGGCCCACGAGTTCGGCCATCATGTCCAGAACGTGCTGGGTTACCTGGACCGTGCCCAGCAGGATCCGCAAGGGCCTGAATCAGGCGCTGTCCGCGTCGAGCTGCAGGCTGATTGCTATGCCGGCCTCTGGGCCCACCATGCCACCCAGCCGGACCCTGCTTCCGGCCAGCCCTTCCTGGACCCGCTGACCGAACAGGACCTGAAGGACGCGCTGTCCGCCGCTTCCGCCGTCGGCGATGACCGAATCCAGGAGGCCGCAACGGGAAGGGTCACCCCTGAAGCCTGGACGCATGGTTCCAGTGAACAACGCCAGCGGTGGTTCTACACAGGCTATTCCACCGGCGACATCAACCAATGCGATACCTTCTCGGCCGCGACTCTCTGAACCCAATCGATTGCTCCGTAGGCGCCGTTTTCATGCTCGAAAAGGGCCGATGGGGAGCAATCGATGGTTAAGCGCGACGGCGGCCGGTTACCTTCGCGGGAAGGTAACCGGCCGCCGTCGAGGCCATGGAGGCGGTGGGGACTTAGATGTTGAACCCGAGGGCGCGCATCTGGTCCTTGCCGTCATCGGTGATGCGTTCCGGACCCCATGGCGGCATCCACACCCAATTCAGGCGCCATTCGTCCACAACACCGTCCAGTGCCTTGCCGACCTGCTCTTCGAGCACGTCCGTCAGCGGGCAGGCAGCGGTGGTGAGCGTCATGTCGATCAGCAGTGCGCCGTCGTCGTCGGAGTATTTCAACCCGTAGAGCAAACCGAGGTCAACAATGTTGACCCCGAGCTCCGGGTCAATGACGTCCTTGAGGGCCTCTTCGACATCCTCAAGGCCCGTCCGGGCGGTATTGATTTCGGTCATGACTGGTCCTTACTAGGCCTGTGCTGCTGCTGCCGCGGCTGCGATGCTCGCTGCTCCGGCGCCTTTAGCGTAGCGGTCGTAGCCTTCTTCTTCGAGTCGGTCGGCCAATTCCGGGCCGCCCTCTTCGACTACCTGTCCGTCAACAAACACGTGGACGAAGTCCGGCTTGATGTAGCGCAGGATCCGTGTGTAGTGCGTGATGAGCAGGGTACCCATGTTGCCCTCGGCGTGAGCCCGGTTGACGCCCTCTGACACGACTTTGAGCGCGTCGACATCGAGCCCGGAGTCGGTTTCGTCGAGGATGGCGAAGCGCGGCTTGAAGAGTTCCAGCTGGAGGATCTCGACGCGCTTCTTCTCGCCGCCGGAGAAGCCCTCGTTGACGTTGCGCTGCGTGAAGTCAGCATCGATGCGGAGCTGGGCCATTGCAGCCTTGACGTCCTTGGTCCAGTGACGCAGGGACGGTGCTTCGCCGTCGATGGCGGTCTTCGCGGTGCGCAGGAAGTTGGTCATGCTGACACCGGGGACCTCCACGGGGTACTGCATGGCCAGGAAGAGGCCTGCCCGGGCGCGCTCGTCGACGCTCATGGCCAGCACGTCCTCGCCGTCGAGGGTGATGGTGCCACCCGTGACGTTATAGCGGGGGTGGCCGGCAATGGTGGAGGCCAGTGTGGACTTGCCCGAGCCGTTGGGGCCCATGATGGCGTGGGTTTCACCGGTCTTGATGGTCAGGCTGACGCCCTTCAGGATCTCTTTGGTGCCCTGTTCGGTGTCAATGCTGACGTGCAGGTCCTTGATCTCAAGAGTAGACATGTGTCTTGTTCTCCTCTGCACCATGCCCTCTGGCTGCGGTGCGGTTTCTTGGCTTGAAGTTTTTGATGTGCGGTTGACGGTTAGCTGAAGTTGGGGGCTTCAGCGCCATTGAGTACGTTTGTGAAGTCCACGTAGACGTCGTCGCCCTCGATGGTGACCGCAAAAACCGGTACCGGGTCGTAGGCAGGCAGCTGAAGTGGCTCCCCCGTGCGGAGATCGAACTGGGATCCATGGCCCCAGCACTCGATCATGCAACCCTCGACTTCACCCTCCGAAAGGGAGACGTCCGCATGCGAGCAGGTGTCGCCAATTGCATGGATGTCACCCATCGAGTCCTTCACAATGGCGACGGGGTAGTCGTCGATCAGGATGCGCAGTGCCTGCTTGAGTTTGATCTCACTGGCGCTGCAGACGAGCTCACCCTTCGGCTGTTCAGTCATGTGGTTGTTTCCGTGCCCGTTCAGTTATTGGTAGCGGCGAGTTCGCGCTCAACAGCAGCAGTGAGGCGCTCCTCGAGCGCCGGCACCTTGATCTTCTGGATGATTTCGTTCAGGAAGCCCCGAACCACCAGACGGCGGGCAACCTCTTCCGAGATTCCGCGGGCCATCAGGTAGAACAGGTGCTCGTCGTCGAAACGTCCGGTGGCGCTTGCGTGCCCCGCACCCTCGATCAGGCCGGTTTCAATTTCCAGGTTCGGGACGGAGTCGGCGCGGGCGCCATCCGTCAATACCAGGTTGCGGTTGGCCTCGTAGGTGTCCGTGCCTTCTGCTTCCTTACGGATGAGGACGTCGCCTACCCAGACGGTGTGGGCATTCTTGCCCTGCAGTGCACCCTTGTAAAGAACATTGGACTTGCAGTTGGCCACAGAGTGGTCAACGAACAGCCGCTGCTCAAGGTGCTGGCCGGCGTCGGCGAAGTACAGGCCCAGGAGCTCAACTTCGGCGCCGGTGGCAGTGAAGCGTGCTGACGGGGTCATGCGCACCAGGTCGCCACCGAGGCTCACCACGATGTGCTTGAACTTCGCGTCGCGGCCAAGTTTTGCCTGCTGTGAGGACGCGTGCACGGAATCGTCATGCCACTCCTGGAGCGAAATGACGGTGAGGTCAGCGCCGTCCCCTACCAGGATTTCGACGTTCTGCGAGACGACGGCGGTGCCCTGGTGATCAAGGACCACCACGGCCTTGGAGAACTTCTTCGCCTCGATGACGATGTGCTGTGCTGAAGCCTCGGTGCCTTGGCCGGTGATCAGGACACTGATTTCATCCGCTACCTGCGCTTCAGCGGGGACCGTGATGACGGTGGCCTCAGTGAAGTTCTCCCAGGCATTGGCCGAAACCCTGTCTTCAGGAATCGCAGCAGAACCGATGCGGTTGTCGTTGCGGTCAACCGTTTCCACCAGGACTCCCAAGGGTGCTGTGACAAGCACCTCAGGGGCAGTTCCGGTCAACGCGTCCGTGTGGAGCCCGCGAAGGCGCTTCAGCGGCGTGAAGCGCCAGTCTTCCTCCATACCGGTGAGCGGCTTGAAGTCGGCCAGGTTGTAGGACGTCAGGCGTCCGGCCCGTGAGCTGTCGGGAATCCCGACGCCGCCACCGTGGGAGTGGCTCTTGGCGGAAGCTCCAGCCAGCGGGGCCTTCGATTCAGTGGAATTGATGGGCGAAAGGCTCTCGCCCTCCTCGGTGAAACCGTTGATGAACGGCTGGGCTGAGGGCGCGCCGATTCGCGCTTTTTCGGTGGTGATTTCAGTCATCGTTATCCGACGGACCCTTCCATCTGCAGTTCAATCAGGCGGTTCAGCTCGAGTGCGTACTCCATCGGGAGTTCGCGGGCAATTGGTTCGATGAAGCCGCGGACGATCATCGCCATGGCTTCGTCTTCGCGCATACCGCGGGACATGAGGTAGAAGAGCTGTTCTTCACTGACCCGGGACACCGTTGCCTCGTGCCCCATAACGACGTCGTCCTCGCGGATGTCGATGTACGGGTACGTGTCCGAGCGGCTGATGGTGTCAACCAGCAGCGCGTCACAGCGGACCGTGTTAGCGGAGTGCTTGGCACCTTCGCGCACCTGGACCAGGCCACGGTAGGCCGCGCGGCCTCCACCACGGGCCACAGACTTGGACACAATCGAGCTCTTGGTGTTGGGCGCGATGTGGACCATCTTGGAGCCGGTGTCCTGGTGCTGGCCCTCGCCGGCGAAAGCGATGGACAGGGTTTCACCCTTGGCGTGCTCTCCCACCAGGTAGACAGCGGGGTACTTCATGGTCACCTTGGAACCGATGTTGCCATCGATCCACTCCATGGTGGCGCCCTCTTCACAGATGGCGCGCTTGGTGACCAGGTTGTACACGTTATTGGACCAGTTCTGGATGGTCGTGTAGCGGACGCGGGCGCCCTTCTTCACGATGATCTCCACAACGGCGGAGTGCAGCGAGTCCGAGGTGTAAATCGGCGCCGTGCAGCCCTCGATGTAGTGAACATAGGAGTCTTCGTCCGCGATAATCAGGGTGCGTTCGAACTGGCCCATGTTTTCCGTGTTGATGCGGAAGTATGCCTGCAGGGGGATGTCTACGTGGACGCCCTTGGGCACGTACACGAAGGACCCGCCTGACCAGACAGCCGTGTTCAGCGACGCGAACTTGTTATCGCCCACGGGGATGATGGTGCCGAAGTACTCCTGGAAGATCTCAGGGTGCTCCCGCAGCGCGGTATCGGTATCAAGGAAGATGACGCCCTGCTTTTCAAGGTCCTCACGCAGCTGGTGGTAGACGACCTCGGACTCGTACTGGGCGGCGACGCCGGAGACCAGCCGCTGCTTTTCGGCCTCGGGGATGCCGAGCTTGTCATACGTGTTCTTGATGTCGTCCGGCAGGTCCTCCCAGCTGGTGGCCTGCTTCTCGGTGGACCGCACGAAGTACTTGATGTTGTCGAAGTCGATGCCCGACAGGTCCGCACCCCAAGTGGGCATGGGTTTGCGGTCGAAGTACTTCAGGCCCTTGAGGCGGAGGTCCAGCATCCACTGGGGCTCGCTCTTTTTCTCCGAGATGTCCCGGACAACGTCCTCATTGATTCCACGGCGGGCGTTGGCGCCGACGTCGTTCTTGTCGGACCAGCCGTACTCGTAGGTGCCGATTCCGTGGAGCTCGGGATTCTTTTCCAGAATCTCCGAAATCACAGTAGAGTCAGCAACCTTTTTCTCTGATAGTTGGTCCGTCATCACGGCCTTTCTTGCAGATGGTTGGATACTTCGTCCGGGTTTTCCGGCAATACTTCTGAGGTTCCGGGTGCTGCGGGTGTTTCCCGCCCCTGAACCGCCGGTCGACCCGTAGGTATGTGGGTAGTACAAACATGCCCGCCGCGGGCCAACGTGGAGAGGCGGCGCACGTCAACGCCTACCAGCCGGGAAAAAACTTCGGTTTCCACGTCGCAGAACACCGGGAACTGGGCAGCGAGCTGTTGAATCGGGCAGTGGCCCTGGCAGAGCTGGACGCTGGAGAGCGCGGCGGGAAGGGGCGCCTTGGCTTCAATGGAAGCTGCCGATGAAACGTAACCGTCCTTGGAGAGGGCCGCGGACAGGGCCCGCGCCCTTGCAGTGATATCAGCCCCGGCTGCTTCAACTTCCGGCGCGTAGCGGCGTTCCATATCGGAGAAACGCTCGACGGCGAACTCCCGGACCGCTTCGGAGCCAGCCATGTGCTCGAGCTGCTTGAGTGCAGAGCTTGCAATGTTCAGGTAGTCGTCCCCGAGGCTCGATTGGCCCTGTGAGCTCAGAACATAACGGCGGGCGGGACGGCCTGCACCGGCGCCGGCCCTGGCCACGCGCTTTATTTCGATCACTCCCCTGCGGGCGAGGTGATCAAGGTGGCGGCGGACTGCAGCCGGGGTGAAGCCCAGAAGGTCGCCAAGCTCAGCGGCACTTACCGGTCCATGCTCCAGAACGGCGTTCAGAACGCGGTCGCGGGTACGGTCCTCAGCCTCGGCGATTGCCGAAGCCGGAACAGGTTGGAGCACCGCCGGCACGCCTGCTGGCGCGCTGCGGCTGATCAAGCGCGCAGAAGTGGATGAGCTCATGGAATACACAACATAATGATGTCGTAATTTAGTCCCGGCATCCAGTAAGGCAAGGCTCGCCTGCTCGCTGCCTCATTGTGACATCGGACACCCCGGCACCCGAACTGAGTGCACTGCTACTACATCACGTAGAATGCTTTGGTGCAATCCCCCCAATCCACTGTTCTGTCCATAGACGGGTTAGTCAAGGACGTTGGTCCGCTCCCGGCCCTGGATGGCAAGATGCTCCGGGTAGTGGGTGGCCTGTCCCTCGTGGCCGAGCGCGGCAAAGTCACTGCCCTCCTGGGCGCCAACGGCGCAGGCAAAACGACCACGATTGAATGCGCACAAGGCCTTCAAAAACGCACTGGTGGAACCATTTCGCTGCTGGGGCAGGACCCGGATGCAGCAGATGCAGGCCTTCGCTCCCGTGTCGGTGTGATGCTGCAGGATGGCGGACTGCCGCCGTCGGCCCGTCCTATCCCGTTGCTCCGCCATATAGCGGGAATGTACCGGGATCCGTGGGCTCTGGACGAACTGATTCAGCGGCTGGGGATCGATACCTTCAGCAGGACCAGCGTGCGACGTCTTTCCGGTGGGCAGAAGCAGCGCCTGGCCCTCGCTGCCGCTCTTGTGGGCCGGCCCGAGGCGCTTTTCCTTGACGAGCCGAGCGCCGGTCTGGATCCGCAGTCCCGGAACATCGTCTTTGAACTCATCACCGAACTGCGTTCGGCCGGGATGGGAATCATTCTGACAACCCATCTCATGGACGACGCACAGCGTCTCGCCGACTACGTCTACATCATTGACGCCGGCAGGAACGTGGCCGAGGGAACGGTGGCGCAACTGCTGCAGCGGAACGTTTCGCCTGACCCGAGCCAGCCCCACATCCGCACGCTCCTTTTCGAGGCGCGGCCCGGCCTTGATTTCACCGGTGTTTTTCCCGCCGGAATTGATGTGAGAGAGAGCAGGGCCGGCAGCTACTCGGTCACGGGTGCGCTCAGCCCGGAGGACCTTGCTGCCCTCACCGCCTGGTGGGCAGCGCGCGGCATCATGCCCGGATCCCTGAGCCTGGAAGCGCGGAGCCTCGAAGATGTATTCCTGGACATTTCGGGAAGGGATATCCGATGAACGAGACACTCGGAGGCGCACCCGCGCCCCTGTTCAGACGGATCGCGCTGCAAGGCGGCTATGAGGCCCTGACCATGATCCGGAACGGCGAACAACTGATACTTGCCATCGTGCTGCCGCTCTTGGCCTTGGTGGGCCTGACCGTCACGCCGCTGCTGGACGGGCTCGGCGGCAGCCGGGTTGACGTCGCAGTGCCGGGCATCCTCGCACTCTGCGCCATGTCCACTGGTTTCACTGGTCAAGGCATCTCCACAGGATTCGACCGCCGTTACGGCGTCCTGCGGTTCCTGTCCACCACGCCGCTCGGCCGGACCGGGCTCATCGCTGGCAAGATCCTTGCGGTGCTGGCAGTCCTCGCCCTGCAGGTACTGGTGATCGGTTCAGTAGCCGCGATCCTGGGCTGGCAGCCCAACCCGGCAGGCCTGCTCCCGGGCCTCGTCCTGCTGGTGATGGGTGGAGCCGCCTTCACTGCCCTTGGCCTGCTCGTCGCCGGAACGGTCCGCCCGGAAGCAACACTGGCCATCACTAACCTGCTGTGGATTCTGCTCGGCGCGCTTGGCGGCATCGTCATCCCGGCCGAACGGCTGCCAGGCCCGGCGCAGCACGTGGTGCACTTTCTGCCGTCCGGCGCCCTCGGTGAGGCCTTGCGGGACGCGTTGCTGCATGGCGGCGTCAACACCCCCGCCGTCCTTGTCCTGCTGCTGTGGGCGGCCCTCGCCGGTGCAGCAGCCACCCGTTGGTTCAAGTGGAATTGAGAAAACTGTGAGTACGGCGTCGCGCCTCACCGGGATCGTGTCCCGGTTTACTTCCAAGCTCCCCGTGTCGGTGGACGGGACGGTGCTTCGCCTTGCGGTCCTGTCTCTCATCGGCCAGACCATTCTGGTGGTGACCGGTGGAGCCGTACGCCTCACATCCTCAGGCCTGGGCTGCCCCACCTGGCCGCGTTGCACTGAGGATTCCCTGGTCAACACCCCCGAGATGGGACTCCACGGCTTCATCGAGTTCGGCAACCGCCTTCTCACATTCGCCCTGGCGGCCGTTGCGGCCTTGATGCTGGTGTATTTGTGGAACCTGCGCAAGGAACGTCGCGATCTGTTCCTCCTGGCCCTCGGACTGCTGGCCAGCATCCCGGCACAGGCCATCATCGGGGGTATCACTGTCCTCACCCAGCTCAACCCGTGGGTTGTGGGCCTGCACTTCCTCGTCTCCATGGGGTTGGTGGTGCTGGCAACATTGCTGGTTAACCGGGCCTATGGCAGGACGGGCAGGTTCCGCTCAATACAACTGGCCCCTCTGCCTGGCGTGGCGCGCCCGCTGATGGCCGCCGTCGCCCTCTTCTCTGCTGTTGCTGTATGCCTGGGAGTTGTGGTGACGGGCGCCGGTCCGCATGCCGGCGATGCCGATGCCCCGCGCAACAACCTCGACTGGGATCTGTTCTCGCACATTCACGCCGTACCGGCGTACCTGATCACCGCAGGCTCCCTGTTGGCCCTGTACCTCGTCCTCCAGGGAAAGATCAACGGCCCGTTCCGCTCCGCCGTTTTCCTGTTGCTCTCGGTAACTTTGCTGCAGGCTGTCATTGGCTTCAGTCAGTACTACAACGGGATCCCGGCGCTGCTGGTTGGCACACATATGCTCGGTGCGGCACTGCTGATGATCGCAGCAACTAACGCCGCGGACCTCTCCCGCTCAAGCCCGGTTAAATAACCCGGACGCTCCTTCAGGTCCTGCGCCTTTATGCGGGACGCTCCTTCAGGTCCTGTGCCTTTATGCGGGACGCTCCTTCAGCTCCTGTGCCTGAGCGATTGCGATTCGGCCGCGAAATGTGAGGGAGCGTTTGCGATTCGGCCGCGAAATGTGAGGGAGCGTCGGCGATTCGGCCGCGAAATGTGAGGGAGCGTCGGGGGTTCGGCCGCGAAATGTGAGGGAGCGTTTGCGATTCGGCCGCGAGATGTGAGGGAGCGTCGGGGAGGGGCTAGCCGGCCATTAATGCCGTGCCAACAAACGGATCAATGGCAAGGGCGATAAAGAGCAGGGTGAGGTAGCTGATGGAGCCGTGGAAAACCTTCATGGCACCCTTGTTCGAAACGTCCCCGGCCTGCGCCTTGCTGTAGAGGGCGTGGGATTCGTAGAGGAACCATGCCCCTGCGAGTACGGCAGTTGCTGTGTAGACCCAACCGGCGCCGCCGGCCGGGACCATCAGCAGTGAACACACCACCATGGCCCACGCATAAAGGACAACCTGGACAGAAACCACCCTGGCGCCCGCGATGGCACCAAGCATAGGCACATTGGCGTTCCGGTAGTCTTCGCCATACCGCATGGAAAGCGGCCAGTAGTGCGGCGGCGTCCACAGGAATATCACCATAAAGAGCACGACGGCGGGCCACTCAACGGTGTTGGTTACGGCAGCCCAGGCGATCAGGACGGGGAAGCACCCGGCGGCCCCGCCCCACACAATGTTCTGGGCAGTGCGCCGCTTCAGGATCATGGTGTAAATGACAACATAGAAAAGGATGGCGCCGAGGCCCAGCCAGGCGGACAGCGGGTTTGCTCCGAACCAGAGGATGGCAATCGCCGCGGCACCAAGAAGCGACGCGAAAACCAGCGCTTCCCGAGGGGTGACCTCGCCCGTGACGAGAGGCCTCTTCTCGGTACGGTGCATCAGTTTGTCGATGTCGCGGTCAATGTAGCAGTTGAAGGCGCCCGCACTGCCTGCGGCGAAGGCTCCCCCAACCAGCGTCGCGAGGATGAGCCCAACCGAGGGGAAGCCGCGCTCTGCGTAGATCATGGTGGGAAGGGTGCTGACGAGGAGGAGTTCAATGACCCTTGGTTTAGTGAGGGCCAGGTACGCCTTCGCTTTGCGGGCGATGCCTGCCTTCCCCGGAAGCCGGGCAGCGTTGAGAGGCGTATCGGTTGTACTCACGTTGCAGTCACTCTGTTCTGTCTGGCGGTTTATTTCCGGTGGACCTCAATGCGGGACCCGCAAAACGGGCCTGCGCACCCCTTCGGAGGCCTTCGAATATCATACCGTGGAGCTACAGCAGGCATTGTTCACTCAGCCTTCCGTCGGCGTCGTTGTTTTGCCTGCGGCATTAGCCAGGGGTTTTCCTGCAACTTTGTCAATGATTCAGGGAGGTTAACTGATTCTCACAACCTCCCTGCTATACGGTGATTCATATAAGGAAAATTCAGTCCACTTAGTGAGATTCACGCTGACCAGAGTGTGGATTGGGGCTAAGCTGTCTGCAGATCAGCACGCAAGGGGTAGCGCTGGAAAGCGTATTCCCGCCTCTGCCATGCGACTGAAGATAGATCAACGTTTCAATGGTGAACGGCTGGTACACACTGCAGCAGGCGCCATCATGTGCCCTGCTCCGGCCTGACCGTACCAATTGCCGTCAGCACAGAGAGGGGCCCGGTTTTCGTGCCACATTTGGAAGAGCAAGAACTGTCATGGACCAGCTTGGACCAACGCGCCGTGGATACCGTCAGGGTATTGGCCGCGGATGCCGTGGAGAAGGTGGGTAACGGCCACCCCGGGACGGCCATGAGTCTGGCGCCTGCCGCATACCTTCTCTTCCAGAAGCTGATGCGCCACGATCCCCGTAATCCTGACTGGTTGGGACGCGACCGATTCATCCTGTCCCCCGGCCACACGTCGCTGACGCTGTACATCCAGCTGTTCCTTTCCGGCTACGGCCTGGAGCTGAAGGACCTTGAGGCCCTCCGCACCTGGGGTTCACTGACCCCCGGACACCCGGAGTACAAGCACACAGCCGGCGTGGAGATCACCACCGGCCCGCTGGGTCAGGGCCTGGCATCCTCGGTCGGGTTCGCATACTCGCAGCGCCGTATGCGCGGCCTGTTCGACGCCGATGCTGCCGCCGGCACCAGCCCGTTTGACCACACCATCTGGGTCATCGCATCCGACGGCGACCTCCAGGAAGGCGTGACCTCTGAGGCTTCCTCGCTGGCCGGGCACCAGGAGCTGGGCAACCTCGTTGTTATCTACGATGAGAACCACATCTCCATCGAGGATGACACGGACATTTCCTTCACAGAGGATGTGCTGAAGCGCTACGAGTCCTACGGCTGGCACACCCAGCGCGTGGACTGGACCAAGACCGGCGAATACAAGGAAGACGTGCAGGAGCTGTACTCGGCACTGCTGGCGGCCAAGGCCGAAACGTCGAAGCCCTCGATCATCTCGCTGCGCACCATTATCGGCTACCCCGCCCCGAAGAAGCAGAACACGGGCAAGATCCATGGTTCCGCCCTGGGCGCTGAGGAAGTGGCCGGACTCAAAAAGGTTCTGGGCTTCGACCCCGCCAAGTCCTTTGACGTTGACCAGGAAGTCCTGGCCCACGCCCGCTCCGTAGTGGACCGGGGAGCGGAGGCCCGCAAGGAATGGGAAGAATCTTTCAACGCCTGGCAGGCAGCCAACCCGGAAAACGCCGCCCTGTTGGAGCGTGTGGAAGCCCGCGAACTGCCTGAAGGCCTGGACGCCGCACTTCCGCTCTTCCCGGCCGGCAAGGACGTTTCCACCCGCGCAGCCTCCGGCAAGGTGCTCAACGCTCTTGGCCCGGTCATGCCGGAACTGTGGGGCGGCTCCGCTGACCTTGCCGAATCCAACAACACCACCATCGAGGGCTCGCCGTCGTTCATCCCCGCGTCCAAGCAGACTGACGCCTGGTCCGGCAACCCGTACGGGCGTGTGCTCCACTTCGGTATCCGCGAGCATGCCGCGGCGTCAATCGTGAACGGCATTGCCCTGCACGGCAAGACCCGGGCGTTCTCCGGTACGTTCCTGATCTTCAGCGATTACCAGCGTCCGGCCATCCGCCTCGGCGCGCTCATGGGCGTTCCGTCGCTGTACGTCTGGACCCACGACTCCATCGGTCTCGGTGAAGACGGTCCCACCCACCAGCCTGTGGAACAGCTCGCCTCACTGCGCGCCATCGTCGGCCTGGACGTTGTCCGCCCCGGTGACGCCAATGAGGTGGCAGCGGCGTGGAAGACCATGCTGGAGAACCACGAGAACCCGGCCGGCATCGTGCTGACCCGCCAGAACATTCCCACCTACGCCCGTGGCGAAGGCACCGCCGACGGCGACACTTTCGGTTCGACGGCGGGAGTCGCCAAGGGCGGCTACGTCCTGGCGGAGGCCTCTAAGGAGGGCGCAACGGTCCCGGCCGACGTCATCCTCATTGGCACCGGCTCCGAGGTCCAGCTGGCCGTCCAGGCCCGCGAAGCCCTTCAGGCAGAAGGCATCGCTGCCCGCGTTGTCTCCATGCCCTGTGTCGAGTGGTTCAACAAGCAGGATGCCGCCTACCGCGAATCCGTGCTGCCCGCCGCCGTCAAGGCCAGGGTCTCCGTTGAAGCCGGGCTCGCCCTGGGCTGGAGGGAGTTCGTCGGTGACGCCGGGCGCTCCGTCTCACTCGAGCACTACGGCGCTTCCGCTGACTACAAGCGCCTTTTCCAGGAGTTCGGCATCACAGCGGAGGCCGTTGCCGCCGCCGCCAAGGACTCCCTCGCTGGCCTGCAGGCCTGAACACGAATTCCAGGAGATAAAAAATGACTACCCCCACACAGCAGCTGTCCGACGCCGGCGTTTCCATCTGGCTTGATGACCTTTCCCGCGGACGTCTGGAAACAGGCACCCTGCAGAAGCTCATCGACGAGAAGAACGTTGTCGGTGTCACCACGAACCCGTCCATCTTCCACGCCGCCATCACCACCGGCACGGACTACGACGCCACGATCGCGGCGCAGGCAGCAGCCGGCGCCTCCATCGAGGAGACGATCTTCGAAATCACCACCACCGACGTAGCCGACGCCTGCGACCTCTTCGCCCCGGTCGCCGCGGCCAGCAACGGTGTCGACGGCCGGGTGTCCATCGAGGTGGACCCCCGCCTCGCCTGGGACACCGCCGGAACCGTGGCCGAGGCCCAGCACCTCTACAAGAAGGTCAACAAGGACAACGTCCACATCAAGATCCCGGCAACCCTCGAGGGCCTCGAAGCCATCACCACCACCCTCGCCGCGGGTATCAGCGTGAACGTGACCCTGATCTTCTCCCTCGAGCGCTACCGCGCCGTCATCAACGCGTTCCAGTCCGGCCTGGAGCAGGCCAAGGACAACGGCCACGACCTCTCAAAAATCCACTCTGTGGCATCGTTCTTCGTCTCCCGCGTCGACTCCGAAATCGACAAGCGCCTCGACGCCATCGGCACCGAGGAGGCCAAGGCCCTCAAGGGCAAGGCCGGCGTCGCGAACGCCCGCCTGGCCTACCAGGTCTACGAAGAGCTCTTCTCCACCGAGCGCTGGGCCCTGCTGGCCGACGCCGGCGCGCTCCCCCAGCGCCCGCTGTGGGCCTCCACCGGTGTGAAGGACCCGGCCTACCCGGACACCCTCTACGTCACCGAACTCGTCGCACCCGGCGTCGTGAACACCATGCCGGAGAAGACTCTGGACGCCACGTTCGACCACGGAGTGATCACCGGTGACACCATCACCGGCCGCTACGAGGAGGCCAACGCCACCCTTGACGCCCTGGACGCCCTTGGCATCTCCTACAACGAGGTCGTCGCACTCCTCGAGTCCGAAGGACTGGACAAGTTCGTCGCCAGCTGGAAGGAACTGCTGGCCGACGTCGAGGGCGCCCTCGCCGCTGCACGGAAGGCTTCCTAGTCCATGAGCACACTCAGCTACGACGCTACCGGCGCAGCACGCCAGGCCCTTGAACAGCACGTCCCCATCCTTGTTGAGGATCGGATAGCGAGCCGTATTTTTGCAAAGGACCACACGCTGTGGGGTCCTGATGCGGAAGCGGAATCTGCCGTCCGCCTGGGTTGGGTCGAGGCCGCCACCGTTTCACAAGCACTGGTCGCCCCCATCCTGGAACTCCGGGACGCACTTCGTGCGGAGGGCATCACCCGGATCGTTCTCTGTGGCATGGGCGGCTCCTCACTTGCTCCGGAGGTCATGGCAGGAACTGCAGGCGTCGAGCTGAGTGTGCTCGACAGCACCGACCCTGAACAGGTCAGCGCTGTCCTCGCCGACAGGCTCACCGAAACCGCTATCGTGGTGTCTTCAAAATCAGGTTCAACGCTTGAGACAGACTCCCAGCGGCGTATTTTCGAACAGGCCTTCACCGAGGCCGGGATCGATGCGAAGAGCCGGATCATCATCGTCACCGATCCCGGTTCCCCTCTTGATAGCGCTTCCCGTGAAGCAGGTTACCGGCAGGTGTTCAACGCGGATCCCAACGTGGGTGGGCGTTACTCCGCCCTTACCGCGTTCGGGCTCGTGCCCTGTGGACTTGCCGGCGTCGACATTCAGGCCTTCCTTGACGAAGCTGAGGAAGCCGCGGAAATTCTCAATGACGACGCGCCTGAAAACATCGGCCTTGCGCTCGGCGCTGCCCTCGGCGGCACCACGCCTCTGCGGAACAAGATCGTCATCGCCGAGGACGGCTCAGGAATCGTCGGTTTCGCAGACTGGGCAGAGCAGCTGATCGCCGAGTCCACCGGCAAGCTCGGAACGGGCGTCCTTCCCGTAGTTGCAGGACCGAAATCTCCTGAGGTCACCGGGGGTGCCGACGACGTCCTGGTAGTGCGGCTCGTAGCCGCGGATGCCGACGTCGAACTCGGGGAAAACGAAGTTGCAATCGCCGGCGGGCTTCCCACCCAAATGATGGTGTGGGAGTTCGCAACAGCCGTTGCCGGCCGGCTCCTGGGGATCAATCCGTTCGATCAGCCCGACGTCGAAGCTGCCAAGATTGCTGCCCGCGGTCTCCTGGACGCCCAGCCCGAACCCACTCCGGCCAGTTTTGTGGACGGGGTTATCGAGGTTCGCGGCGGGGAGTGGCTTGGCGAGTCTGCCACTGCCGCCGACGCCGTAAAGTCCCTGCTTTCCCAGCTGGGCGAAGACAGCTACCTTAGCGTGCAGGCATATTTTGACCGCCTGGCCTTCGCGTCCCTCGAGGCTGTCCGGGACCAGTTGGCAGCCGTCAGCGGCCGTCCTGTCACGTTCGGTTGGGGGCCCCGGTTCCTGCACTCCACCGGCCAGTTCCACAAGGGCGGACCCGCAATCGGTGCATTCCTCCAGGTTACGGCTGCCCCGGCAAAGGATCTGCCCATTCCGGAGCGTCCCTTCACGTTCGGCGAACTCATTGCCGCGCAAGCTGCAGGTGACGCACAGGTCCTGAGCGAGCATGGCCGTCCGGTCCTTCGCCTCCACCTCACGGATCGTGCAGCCGGTGTGCAGCAACTGCAGGAGATCATTGCTGCGCTGGCCGGCCAGGCCGCGTCCCGACTCGAAAGCTAAGGCACCGAGCTACCATGCCAGAAACTGAAAACGGCGGCAGACGGCCAGCTCCACTGTCGCGTGGGGCCCTGCGGAATCCTCTGCGGGATCCACGTGACCGCCGTCTGAACCGCATTGCCGGACCCTCGTCCTTAGTGCTTTTTGGAGTTACCGGAGACCTCGCCCGCAAGAAGCTGATGCCGGCCGTATACGACCTCGCCAACCGCGGACTGCTCCCTCCGAGCTTCGCCTTGGTGGGGTTTGCCCGCCGTCAGTGGGAGAACGAGGACTTTGCGGCGGAAGTAAAGGAGTCGGTCAAGGCCTACTCCCGCACTCCATTCGATGAAGCGGTCTGGAACCAGCTGTCTGAAGGCATCCGCTTCGTACAGGGCGAATTCGACGATGACGCAGCCTTTGAGCGGCTCGGCGACGTTATTGACGAGCTCGATGCACAACGCGGAACCCGTGGCAATCATGCGTTCTACCTCTCGATCCCGCCGAAAGCTTTCGAACAGGTATGCCGGCAGCTGTCCAAGCACGGGCTGGCCCAGGCCGGCGGGGACAACTGGCGTCGTGTTGTCATTGAGAAGCCGTTCGGGCACGACCTCGAATCCGCACGTCAGCTCAATGACATCGTGGAGTCCGTGTTTCCGCAGGACGCCGTTTTCCGGATCGACCACTACCTCGGCAAGGAGACGGTGCAGAACATCCTGGCGTTGCGTTTCGCGAACCAGCTGTTCGAGCCGTTGTGGAATGCAAACTATGTGGATCACGTCCAGATCACCATGGCAGAGGACATCGGTACCGGCGGACGAGCGGGGTATTACGACGGCGTCGGGGCAGCCCGGGACGTCATCCAGAACCACCTGCTGCAGCTCCTTGCTCTGACGGCCATGGAAGAGCCCATTTCCTTCAACGCTGATGATCTGCGTGCTGAGAAGGAAAAGGTCCTCGCCGCCGTCAAACTGCCGGAAGATCTCTCCACGCACTCCGCGCGTGGTCAGTTCGCCGGTGGCTGGCAGGGCGGGGAACAGGTCCTCGGGTACCTCGAGGAAGACGGCATCCCTGCAGACTCCACCACTGAGACCTACGCGGCCATCCGTGTGGACATCAACACCCGGCGTTGGAACGGCGTTCCCTTCTACCTCCGTGCAGGCAAACGCCTTGGCCGGCGCGTGACCGAGATCGCCGTCGTCTTCAAACGCGCGCCGAACCTGCTGTTCCGCGACCATGCCGAGGACGATTTCGGCCAGAACGCCGTAGTCATCCGCGTCCAGCCGGACGAAGGCGCCACTATCCGGTTCGGCTCCAAGGTCCCCGGCACGCAGATGGAAGTCCGGGATGTCACTATGGACTTCGGCTACGGCCATGCCTTCACTGAGTCCAGCCCGGAAGCCTACGAGCGGCTGATCCTGGACGTCCTGCTGGGCGAACCGCCGCTCTTCCCGCGGCATCAGGAAGTGGAACTGTCCTGGAGAATCCTGGATCCCTTCGAGGAGTACTGGGAGGGCCTGGACGAACAGCCTGAGCCGTACGCCCCCGGGAGCTGGGGACCTGCCTCGGCGGATGAACTGCTTGCCCGCGACGGACGAACCTGGAGAAGGCCATGATCGTAGATCTTCCCGACACAACCACCTCGAAAATCTCCAAGAAGATCATGTCCCTGCGCGAGCAGGGCGGCGTCATCGCGCTGGGCAGGGTGCTGACGCTCGTCGTCGTCACAAAATCCGGGCTCGAGGAAGAAGCCATCGAGGCGGCCAATGAAGCCAGCCGGGAACACCCCTGCAGGATCATCGTGCTCGCCGATGCCGGGGCCTCCGCCCCGACCAGGCTGGACGCCCAGATCCGTGTCGGCGGGGACGCGGGAGCCTCCGAGGTTATCGTGCTGCGGGGCTTCGGAGAACTGGCTGAAGAAAGCGAGTCCCTCGTGGCGGCCCTGCTGCTGCCGGACGCCCCCATCGTCGCGTGGTGGCCGCACGGTGCCCCCAAGAGCGCCTGCGATACCTCCATCGGCAGAATTGCCCATCGCAGGATTACTGACTCCGCCAACGAGCCCGATCCTGCTACTGCGCTGGAGAACATCCGCAGAACCTACAAGGCAGGCGATACGGACCTCGCATGGACCCGCCTCACCAACTGGCGGATCCAACTAGCGGCAGTCCTGGACCAGGTGGATTCCTCTCCGGTCACGGCCATCGCCGTCGAGGGTGCCTCCGACTCCCCCAGCACGCTGCTCCTCGCCGCGTGGCTTACGCTGGCGCTGAATGCACCCGTCACAATCGTTGCCGATCCCGCGGGCACCGGTATCCGACGCGTACGCCTCAGCAGGGCAAGCGGCGACGTACAGCTGTTCAGGCCGGGCCTTTCCGTTGCTGAACTCACCCAGCCAGGGCAGCCCTCACAACGGATCTCCCTCCCCCGCCGGAGCCTGAAGGACTGCCTCGCCGAGGAACTCCGCCGCCTGGATCCCGACGATGTGTTCGGCGAAGTGATTACTATTGGACTTCCACTTACTAATCTAAGGAGTGTCCATCCAAGTGAGGCCTGAGCCCAGAGTAAGTATTCATCCTGACTCCTCGGTATTGATGGCGGCGATCGCTGCCCGCCTGATCACCAAACTTGTGGACGTCCAGGACCGATACGGCGAGGCGACGGTTGTTCTCACCGGAGGCACAGTGGGAATCGGTACCCTCAAGGCCGTTGCCGATTCCGCCGCTGCCCCGGCAGTCAACTGGTCCAAGGTCAACTTCTGGTGGGGCGATGAGCGCTTTGTCGCGGCCGACGACGACGATCGGAACACCCGCCAAGCGCACGCTGCCCTGTTATCGCACATAGGCGTGGAACCTGCACGGGTCCACGAGCCTGGGTCCACCGATCAGTTTGCGACACCCGAGGAAGCGGCCGAGGATTATGCCAGGAGGCTGGCAGAAGCGGCAGCGGCTGAGCATGCGGCAGATGCCTCGGATGATCGTCCGGAGACACCAGGGAAGCTCCCCCGGTTCGATATCCTCCTGCTGGGGGTAGGACCGGACGCGCACGTTGCGTCATTGTTTCCCGAGCAGGGAGGAATCAGGGAGAAGGAACTCACCGTGGTGGGTGTCCGGAATTCGCCCAAGCCGCCGCCGCAGCGTATTTCCTTGACTTTGCCTGCCATCAACACAGCAGCGGAAGTCTGGATGGTGGTTGCAGGCGAGGACAAAGCCGGAGCCGTTGGCCTTGCCTTGGCCGGCGCTAATCCGGTGCAGGTTCCGGCGGCTGGTCCCGCCGGCCGCTCCCGGACTCTCTGGCTCATCGACGAGAACGCTGCCTCCCGGGTCCCGGAGCAGCTAGTCCGGAAGAGCCCCGCCAGCGCGTAGTCTTTCAAGCGCTCCAGCGAGGACGTCTTCGGCGTCCTGGCTGGAGCGTCTTTCTTTAACGTACTCAAGGTGGCTTTTGTAGCCGTCCTCAGGCTCTTCCAAAGGGGCTTCCTGCTGCGACTGGCCCCGACTCGCCGTTCCGCCGCACCGGCGGCAGTCCCAGACTACCGGGATCTGATCCTCCGGGAGCTTAACAAAAACAGGCCGCGTTTCGTGTCCTTTGGAGCACCAATAGGAGACACGAATACGCGGCAAACTGTCACCGCCGGCAGTTCCGGGCTGATTCTTGGGAATGAAGCCCTCTGCGGCCCCGGCACGGGTGCCTCTGAAGCCTGAAGCAGCATGCACCATCGGGAACTCCTGTTACTCGGCTGGACGACTCATAAAACGTCAACAGCCATAGTTTAGGCGGAGTTCCCGACGGTGTCAGTGCCCGCGGGTGGTGAAGATGCGGAAGGAGGCGCAGGCCCGGCTATGCCTAGGAGTCGCCACCCGTGGTGAACCGCATGAGCAGGCCCAAAGCGATGATAACGATTCCCCAGGTGACGCCAAGGATGACGGTGAACCGGTTCAGGTTACGTTCCGCCACGCCTGAGGAGCTGAGTCCGGAGCTCATACCGCCACCGAACATGTCCGACAGACCGCCGCCCCGTCCTTTATGGAGGAGGATGAGCAACGTCAGCAGGAGGCTGGTGATGCCCAGGAGGATCTGCAGAATGACATGAAGAACGTCCACGACGGCCTTTCAGAAGATGGAAATTGCGGGAGTCTGACCTGTGTCCGGACTAATCCGTCAACAGGTGACTCTCGAACCTGACAATATTAGCAAACTCGGCAGGATCAAGACTTGCACCGCCCACCAACACGCCGTCGACGTCGGGTTCGTTCAGGATGGCTGCAACATTGTTGGCCTTCACCGAGCCGCCATACAGGAGCCGGATCTTGGCGGCGATCTCGTCCCCGAAGATGGTGGCAAGTTCGGCACGGATGGCTGCACACATTTCCTGTGCGTCCTCCGGCCCGGCAACCTCGCCTGTTCCGATGGCCCAGACGGGTTCGTAAGCGACAACCAGTTCGGCGGCCTGCTCGGCCGAGAGGCCCTCCACGTCCGCACGCAGCTGCTCAAGTGTGTGGCTTACGTGGGTGCCCGCTTGGCGGATTTCAAGTCCCTCACCCACGCACAGGATCGGAACAAGGCCGTGCTGGTAAGCGGCCTTGACCTTGGCGTTCAGGACGTCGTCGGTCTCGTTGTGGACAACCCGTCGTTCACTGTGGCCCACAAGAACGTACTTGCAGCCGAGCTTCTTCAGGAACTGGCCGGAAATATCGCCGGTGTAGGCGCCCGATTCAAACTGGGACAAGTCCTGTCCACCGTAGACGACGTCCAGTTCATCGCCCTGGACGAGGGTCTGGACGCCGCGAAGGTCGGTGAACGGAGGGAACACTGCCACCTCGACCCGGTTGTAGTCGTGCTTGGCATCCGAAAGGGTCCACGCCAGCTTCTGCAGCAAGGTGATGCCCTGGACGTGGTCCATGTTCATCTTCCAGTTGCCAGCAATCAGGGGCGTACGGTCGAAGGTGCCGTTCATTGACGTTGTCACGTTTTCTCCAAAAGTCATGGTCATGTAAACGGCCGGCAGGGCACCAAAGGGTGCCCTGCCGGCCGGAGCAGAATCAGCGGTCCAGAACGCTCAGGCCGGGGAGTTCCTTGCCCTCGAGGTATTCCAGGCTGGCGCCGCCGCCCGTGGAAATGTGACCGAACTGGCTGTCCTCGAAACCAAGGGTTCGCACGGCTGCCGCGGAGTCCCCGCCACCGACAACTGTGAAAGCGTCCGTGACGGTCAGGGCCTCGGCGATCGCCCGGGTACCCGCGGCAAATGCCGCGAACTCAAAGACGCCCATGGGTCCGTTCCAGAAAACGGTCTTGGCGGCCTTGATGCGATCGGCGAATGCAGCGGCAGAGTCAGGGCCAATGTCCAGGCCAATACCCTCGGCCCCGAAACTGCTGCTTTCGATGGCATCGGCAGGCACGGTCTGGTGCTCGGCGTCAGCGGAGAATTTGCTTGCGACGACAACATCGCTCGGCACCACAAATTCGGTTCCCGCGTCTGCCGCCCGCCTCAGGTATTCCTGGACTACCGGGATCTGGTCTTCTTCCAGCAGGCTGCCTGCAACCTTGTGCCCTTCGGCGGCCAGGAAGGTGAACAGCATTCCGCCACCCACCAGGATGGTGTCGGCCTTGCCGATGAGGTTGTCGATCACCGCGAGCTTGTCGGAAACCTTGGAGCCACCCAGAACCACAACGTAGGGCCGCTGCGTGTCACTGGTGAGCTTCCGGAGGACTTCCACTTCGGCGTGGACGAGGTCGCCCTGATAGGACGGAAGCCGGGTGGCGACGTCGTAAACGCTGGCGTGCTTGCGGTGCACGGCACCGAAGGCATCGTCGACGAAAGCTCCGTTGCCACCCGTAAGCGCTACGAGCTCATCAGCAAACGCTCCACGCTGGGCGTCGTCCTTACTGGTCTCGCGGGCATCAAAGCGGACGTTCTCCAGAACGAGGACTTCACCGTCCTGCAGGGAGGCAGCCAGCTGCTTGGCGGATCGCCCGACAGTGTCTTCTGCAAGGGCGACATTGAAGGAAGCAAGTTCGGCAAGCCGTGCTACGGCGGGCTTAAGCGAGTACTTCTCGTCGGGAGCGCCCTTGGGGCGGCCAAGGTGGGCTGTTACCAGCACGCGGGCACCGGCGTCCGTGAGCTTTGCCAGGACCGGAAGGGAGGCCTTGATACGGCCATCGTCAGTCACTGTAGAGCCGTCGAGCGGCACATTCAGGTCACTTCTGACAAGAATGTACCGCCCGCGGACACCTTCAGCGATCAGTTCGTTGAGGGTGTGAAATGTCATGTAGCTAACCCTAGCCCAGCTTCGCTGCCACGAGCTCCGTCAGGTCCACGAGGCGGTTGGAGTAGCCCCATTCGTTGTCATACCAGGAAACAACCTTGACCTGGTTGCCAATGACCTTCGTCAGGCCGGAGTCGAAAATGGAGGACGCGGGGTCGCCAACGATGTCGGAGGAAACGATCGGCTCGTCGGTGTAGGTGAGGATCCCCTGCAGCTCGTCGGACTCGGCTGCCTTCTTCAGGGCAGCGTTTACTTCCTCGACTGTGGTTTCGCGGGAAACCGTGACAGTGAGGTCCGTGGCGGAACCCGTGGGGACCGGAACACGGATGGCGTAGCCGTCGAGCTTGCCCTTGAGTTCCGGCAGAACAAGGCCGATTGCCTTTGCTGCACCGGTGGAGGTTGGAACCATGTTGACGGCAGCGGCGCGGGCGCGGCGGAGGTCGTTGTGGGGGCCGTCCTGCAGGTTCTGGTCAGCGGTGTAAGCGTGGATGGTGGTCATCAGGCCGCGCTCGATGCCGAAGGCGTCGTTGATGACCTTGGCCAGCGGGCCCAGGCAGTTGGTGGTGCAGGAAGCGTTGGAGATGATGTTGTGGTTTGCGGAGTCGTAGAGTCCGTCGTTGACACCCATCACGATGGTGATGTCCTCGTCAGAGGCCGGTGCAGAGATGAGTACCTTCTTGGCACCTGCATCGATGTGCTTCTGTGCGGCAGCGGCTTTGGTGAAGAAGCCGGTGGATTCGATAACGATGTCGACGCCGAGCTCTCCCCAGGGGAGGTTGGCAGGATCGCGCTCGGCCAGCACCTTGATGGCGTTGCCGTTGACGATGATGTTGCCGTCCTTGACCTCAACGGTTTCCTTCAACCGGCCGCCGACAGAATCGTACTTGAGCAGGTGGGCCAGTGCTTCAGGGCTGGTGAGGTCGTTGACTGCAACAATCTCGAGGTCAGCGCCCTGCGCGAGGGCAGCGCGGAAGTAGTTGCGGCCAATGCGGCCAAAGCCATTAATACCAATACGGGTCGTCACTTGTAGTCTCCTTGGTGCTCTTGCAAGCACACTTAGTTGAGTCGGGCGTTCAAAGCCAACTAACAGATCCCGCACGCCATTGGGCAGAGATGATTACCAGATCGGAGGGCGACCAGCCACATTGCTGAAGGCTAACCGCCTTCCGTGATCCATCTTACGTTTAAGAAGGTCGGCCCCCGCAAGTGCGGGGGCCGACCTTCCACGATTCGGTCAGAATCAACCTAAATGTGAAGTTTGTTACATCTCCGTATAGTCCTGATCACACGCCGAGGGTGATGAGGCCGGTTGCGTTGGCGCGCGCGCCCTCGAACCGTTTGGCCACATCGGCCCAGTTGACGATGTTCCAGAATGCCTTGACGTAATCAGCCTTGACGTTCACGTAGTCCAGGTAGAAGGCGTGCTCCCACATGTCCAGCATCAGCAGCGGGGTGGTGCCAAGCGCAACGTTGCCCTGCTGATCGTAAAGCTGCTCAATGACAAGGTTGCCGCCAACGGGTTCGTAGGCCAGGAAACCCCATCCTGAGCCCTGGAGCCCCAGGGCGGCGGCGGAGAACTGGGCGCGGAAGGCGTCAAAGGAGCCGAAGGCGTCGTCGATTGCTGCTGCCAGCTCGCCCTCGGGCTTGTCGCCACCGTCCGGGGAGAGGTTGTTCCAGAACACGGAGTGGTTGACGTGCCCGCCGGTGTGGAAGGCCAGGTCCTTGGAGAGCCTGTTGATGTTGGCGAAGTCACCCTTATCCCGGGCGTCGGCAAGCTGTGCCAAGGCGTTGTTGGCGCCAGCCACGTAGGCGGCGTGGTGCTTGCTGTGGTGCAGCTCCATGATTCGGGCGGAGATATGGGGCTCCAGCGCTGCATAGTCGTAGCTGAGTTCGGGCAGTACGTACTCGGTCACAAAATCCTCCAATGTCGTGGACGGTTGTCCGGTTCGGTAACTCTCGGATTGTGCATCCGGATGGCTGGGCACCCGGAAAACTGCGGTGGCTGAACCCTGACGTTCCGGTGGCCTCCCGGGGGGCATAACCTCCGGTTGGTTCAGGGTATTTCCATCGTCCGTTCTAGATTCTAGGGGCGGGCCTACTCGTCCAGCATTTCAGGCGTCACATTGGCTTCCGTCCCGGGAATACCCAGGTCAAGCGCTTTTTTGTCCGCCATGGCCAGCAACCGGCGGATTCTCCCGGCGATGGCGTCCTTGGTCATGGGCGGATCGGCCAGCCGGCCAAGCTCGTCCAGGCTGGCCTGTTTGTGAGCGACCCGGAGTTCACCGGCGTACTTCAAATGATCCGGAACATCGTCGCCGAGAATCTCCAGGGCGCGATCTACCCTGGCTCCCGCGGCAACAGCTGCCTGGGCGGAGCGGCGCAGATTCGCGTCGTCGAAGTTGGCGAGCCGATTGGCAGTGGCCCTGACTTCCTTCCGCATCCGCCGTTCTTCCCACACCATCAGCGCGTCATGCGCGCCCATGCGGGTGAGCAGCGCCGCGATCGTATCGCCGTCGCGGATCACCACCCGATCCACTCCCCTGACTTCGCGGGCCTTGGCCTGGATGTTGAGGCGCCGCGCTGCACCAACAAGCGCCAGCGCTGATTCCGGTCCCGGGCACGTCACCTCCATGGACGAGGACCGCCCGGGTTCCGTGAGGGAGCCGTGGGCCAGGAACGCTCCCCGCCACACCGCTTCCGCGTCTGCTGCTGAGCCATTGACCACGGCTGAAGGCAACCCCCGTACGGGACGGCCCCGGGCATCAAGGAGGCCGGTCTGGCGTGCGAGTGCTTCACCATCCCGTACCACCCGGACCACGTAGCGGTTCCCGCGGCGGAGGCCGCCGCCGGACACGACGATGATCTCACTCTGGTGGCCGTAGACCTCCGCGATGGCCGCGCGCAGCCGCCGGGCAGTGGATGCCAGATCCACCTCGGCCTCTATCACAATGCGCCCGGAGATGATGTGGAGTCCCCCGGCGAAGCGCAGCATTGCTGACACTTCGGCCTTGCGTACCGAGGACTTCTTGATGTCCAAACGGGACAGTTCTTCCTTGACCGATGCTGTCAGTGCCATGGGGCCTTCCTAACTGTTCCCGAAAATATCGTTATACGCTGTTGCCAATCGCAGAGGGTCATGGATCGGACGGCGGCTCGACGCCCCTACTTTACCCAAGACCACCTCGGCCCCCAGCATCCCGGCAGCTTGCTCGAATTCCTTGACATCCGGGACTGAAGCGGGGTCGGCGAGCACAACATCAACGGTGAACTCAGGAGCGTAGGTTCGCAGGACCTTCAAATGGTCAGCAGCGGACATTCCCGACGTTTCCTTCGTGTCCGTCGCCAGGTTCATGGTAAGGCAACGCTTGGCTGGTGTATCACAGAGAGCCTGGCGCATTTCGGGCAACAAAAGATGGGGAAGGACAGAGGTGTACCAGGACCCGGGCCCGAGGACCACCCAATCAGCGAGCTCAATCGCCATCAGTGCCTCGGTGCAGGCGGGCGCGCCTTCGGGGAGCAAACGGACCCGGTCCAGTGAACCGGCGACAGCACATTTCGCCTGGCCGTGAACGGTGTGCAGGACGGTGCTGCCATCCGGAGCCTGAACCCGGACATCACCTTCGATGGTCAGGGGCACGCTTGACATGGGAAGAACCTGACCCCGTGCGCCAAGTAAAGCACCCGCCCACTTAAGCCCGGCTACGGTGTCCCCCAGCAGTTCCCACAGGGTCACGATGAGCAGATTTCCCATGGCATGGCTGTCCAGCGAACCGCCCGTGCCGTTAACGGGGCTGAAGCGGTGCTGCATGACGTCGCGCCAGGTCCGGCCCCAATCGGTATCGTCACACAGGGCGGAGAGGGCCATACGGAGGTCCCCAGGGGGAAGCACACCGTATTCCTCTCGGAGCCGCCCGGAGGATCCGCCGTCGTCCGCGACGGTAACAACGGCCGTGAGCTCCGAGGTCAGGAGCCGGAGTGCGGACAGCGATGCGGACAGCCCGTGGCCGCCGCCCAGCGCGACTACGGTCGGGCCTTTCTGCTGGCCTCCCGTGCCGCCGGTTGGCGGCACCAAAGGCAAGGGACCGGTAAGCAGACCCATTATTCGCGACCCAGGTCCCGGTGCGTTGTGGTCACGGTAACCCGGGGATACTGGGCAAGCTTTTTGGAAAGTTCGACGGCGACCGCTACTGAACGGTGTTTCCCTCCTGTGCAGCCCACAGCGATGGTGGCATAGTGCTTGTTCTCCCTCCGGTAGCCGTCCAGGACAGGTTCCAGGGCCAGAACATAGCGATCAACAAAGTTTTTCACGCCATCGGCCTCCAGGACGTAGTCGCTGACGTCTTCGTCGAGGCCGGTGTGGGGCCGCAGATTAGGAACCCAGTGCGGGTTTGGAATGAAACGGGCATCCGCCACGAAATTGGCATCTACGGGGAGTCCGTACTTGAATCCGAAGCTCATGACGTTGAGGCGGAGGGCCACCGGACCCGTTTCGCTGAACAGTTCAGTGATGGCTGTCGCGAGCCCATGGACGTTGAACTCCGAGGTATCCAGAACTACGTCGGCGGAGTCCCGCAGTTCCTGCAGAACCTCCCGCTCGGCGGCAATGCCGTCAAGGATCCTGCCTCCGCCCTGGAGCGGGTGTGGCCGCCGTCCCTGCTCAAAACGCCTGACCAGCACGTTGTCGTTCGCATCGAGGAACAGCACGCGGAACGTGACGCCGCTCGCCGCCAGCGCACCAAGGGCACTGCGGATGTTCGCGAAAAGGGCCTTGCTGCGGACATCCATGACTACAGCGAGCTTAGGGATGGACTGGGGTGCGTGCGACACGAGCTCAGCCAGGGTTCCGAGCATCTGCGGGGGGAGGTTCTCCACCACATACCAGCCGTGGTCCTCCAATGCGTCGGCGGCGGTGCTCCTCCCCGCCCCTGACATTCCGGTAACTACCAGCAACTCCGCTTCCACAGGCCTGACCGGCGAGGATCCGTCCTGATCAGCTTCGGATCCTGTCGTCGACTCTGCCATCAGTTCAGCCCCATTTCTGCCGCGCCGTTCAAGCGCAGCTGCACGTATCTTTGTCCCGCTCCTTACCCTAGCCAAGATTCCTTGGCCGGGCTAAGTTTCCAGGATTTCCCCGGTGGTCATGTTCACTGCAGGCGCAACGGCTTCGGCGGACTCCTCAGCTCCCGTGAAGTGCGTAACTATTGCTTCAGCCAACGACGGACCGATTCCCTTGGCGGCTGTCAGTTCCATAGCCGTTGCCGCCTTGATCTTCTTGACGGAACCAAACTCGGCCAGGAGTGCCTTGCGCTTGGACTCCCCCAGGCCCGGAACACTGTCCAGGGCGGAGACTGTCATGGCCTTGCCGCGCTTCTGCCGATGGAAGGAAATTGCGAAGCGGTGCGCCTCGTCACGGATCCGCTGCAGCAGGTACAGGCCTTCTGAGGTCCGGGGAAGAATGACCGGAAAATCGCTGTCCGGAAGCCAGACTTCTTCGAGCCTCTTTGCCAGCCCGACGACGTAGACGTCATCGATGCCGAGGTCGGCCAAGGCGCGTGCAGCAGCATTAACCTGGGGTTTTCCGCCGTCGACGACCACCAGGTTGGGCGGGTACGCGAATTTCGCCCGCGGTACCGGCGTAGTGGTATCCAGGACTGCAGCATCAGCCATCGCGTTGACGGCGGCCTGGTGCCCGGGAAGCTCAGCAGCTTCCACCTGGGCGGTCTTGTCCTGGAGGTAGTGCCGGAACCTGCGAGTCAGGACGTCATGCATTGCCGCGGTGTCGTCAGCAGCTGCAGGTCCGGTTACAGCGAACTTGCGGTAGTCGGACTTTTTCGGCAGACCGTCTTCCACCACCACCATTGAGGCCACAACATTCGTGCCCTGGACATGGGAGACGTCAAAGCACTCGATGCGCAGCAGGGCAACCGGCAGATCCAGGGCTTCCTGCAGTTCCTGCAACGCCAGGGAACGGTTGGTCAGGTCCCCGGCACGGCGGGTCTTATGCAGTTTGAGCGACTGCTCTGCGTTCTCCCTGACTGTGGACATCAGCGCAGCTTTGTCGCCGCGCTGGGGAACACGGATATCGACTCTGGCGCCGCGGAGACCGCCCAGCCACAACGCCAGCTCCTCGCTGTTGCTTGGCGCCACCGGTACGAGCACCTCGCGGGGTATGCGGCCCTCGCTTTCGCCGTCTTCACCGTAGACCTGCTGGAGGAGGTGCTCCACCAGGTCGGGAGTTGTGGAATCCTCGACCTTGTCCACCACCCAGCCCCGCTGGCCACGAACACGCCCTCCGCGGATGTGGAACACCTGGACGGCGGCCTCCAGTTCGTCTTCATGGAGGGCAAAAATATCGGCATTGGTGTCCTCCGCAAGGACAACGGCGTTCCGCTCGAAGACCTTCCGCAGGGCGATGATGTCATCGCGCAGCCGGGCTGCACGCTCGTAGTCCAGCTCGGCGACCGCCGCGGCCATGTCCTTTTCAAGCCGGGAAATAAACTTCTTCGCCTCGCCACCCATGAAGGCGCAGAAATCCTCCGCCAGTGCCCGGTGTTCTTCGGGAGTGACGCGGCCGACGCAGGGCGCAGCACATTTATCGATGTAACCAAGCAGACAGGGACGCCCGCTGGCTTGGGCACGTTTGAAGACACCTGCGCTGCAGCTGCGCACCGGAAAGACGCGCAGCAGCGTGTCCATCGTTTCGCGAATGGCTCCGGCCGTATAAGGCCCGAAATAGCGGGTGCCCTTGCGCCTCTCACCCCTCAGGACCTGAACGCGCGGGTACTTTTCCCCCATGGTGACAGCGAGGTAGGGATACGTTTTGTCGTCCCGGAAGACCACATTGAACCGGGGCTTGAACTCCTTGATCCAGGTGTATTCAAGCTGCAGGGATTCAAGTTCGCTGCCCACCACGGTCCATTCGACGCTGCTCGCCGCATAAACCATGGCATGCGTCTTCGGAAGCAGGCCACCCGGATTCGCGAAGTACGAATTCAACCGTGAACGCAGATTCTTGGCCTTGCCGACGTAGATGATCCGCCCATGGGGGTCCCGGAACCGGTAGACGCCGGGATTCGTCGGAATTTCGCCCGTTTGCGGACGGTAACTTGATGGATCTGCCACTAAACCAGTCTACTGAGGCGCCGCGACCACTAAGTCCAACGCACGTTCGCGGAGCTGCTACGGCAACGGCTTAAGGATTGGGGCCGTAGGCCCGTCCGCTCAGTCGGTGATCTTGCTCTGGTTGTACCCCGTAGCCCGTTCCTGGCCGCTCAGCGCGGCGATGGCGTCCATGATGGTATCGGTGACTTGCCTCCGTGCCGGAAGGGAATGGTCCGGGCCCGTCTTTTCGAAGTACAGGGGTTCCCCCACCTTCATGGTGAAATGCTGGGGCTTGACCGCGTTGCGCCCGGCAGGTTGAAGGTGTTGGGTCCCGATGAGCCCTACCGGAATAACGGGAGCGCCGGTGGTCAAAGCCAACCAGCCCACTCCCGTGCGTCCCCGGTACAGAATGCCGTCCCGGGAGCGTGTTCCCTCCGGGTAGATGCCGATTCCTTTTCCGGATTCGAGGATGTCCAGCAGGGTCTTCAGCGCCTGGACACTGGCAGCCTGTTCCCCGCGCTCGACGGGGATGGAGCCAACGGCTTCGAAGAAGGACTTCATGACCCGGCCCTTAACGCCGCCGGTTGTAAAGTATTCTGCCTTCGCAAAAAAGGCCACAGGACGAGGCATCAACGCCTGGACAATTACGCTGTCCAGGAAGGACAAGTGATTCGGTGCCACAATAAACGGGCCATCAGCAGGAACGTTTTCCAGCCCGATAACAGTGGGACGGCACGATCCTGAAATGAGGCCTCGAGTGGTCCATCGGATTGCATCAAACAATGCCATCGTTGCGCACCTCATTCAGAATGGCTGTCCGGACTTCGTCCAGTCTGTTGATAGTCGCGGCAAGCGCAGCCGAGTCATCGACGATCACCATGGCGCCGGCGTCCTGCAGTTCGCCCTCCAAGGCGAACCCCCATCCAACGCCGATGCAGTCCAATCCGTTGGCCAAGGCGCCTGCCACGTCCTGGGCACGATCGCCGACCATAACTGCTGACTGTGTGCCGAGATCCGCCAGCGCGGCGGCGACAATTGCGTTCTTGCCCCGTGGACCCGACTGTTCAAGCGTTTCGTCTGCTGCCGAGCCCCTGGTGGCCTTGAAGAATTCAGCGATCCCGTGATGCTCCAGCACAATCCGCGCCAGGCCCTCCGGTTTTTGGGTGGCAACAGCGATGGGCCTGCCTGCCGACGCATAAGCTTCCACCAGCTCGCCTATCCCTGGATACAGCCGGCCTTGTGCAATGCCGCGGTCCAGATAGTACGCGCGATACAGCCTGATGGCTTCCGGGAGCAGCTCTTCGGGGACGCCCGCGACGTTCAACAGTGAGTCACTCAACTTCGGACCGATCATTGCTTTGAGCTCCGCTGGTTCGGGAACCTCAAGGCTGAGCTCAGTCAAAGCTGCGGCGATTCCGTCGGTGATACCACCGGCAGGGTCGACAAGAGTGCCGTCCAGGTCGAAGATTACAGGCACTGTTGAATGAGTCACCGGCTTAGTTTCTCACGAGTGCGCACGAGCCTGAAACTCGCATTCCCCGTACGGAATATGTCGCAGGCGTCCCACATGCCAAACGGCCCCTGGCTCAGGGCGCGGGCCTCTTACCCGAGGATCTCGGCGAGGAAGGTAGCGGTATAGCTGTCCTTCGATCTTGCAACCTGCTCCGGGGTGCCTGTGGCAATGACCTGCCCTCCGCCGGAACCGCCGTCGGGGCCCAGGTCCACTATCCAGTCGGCGCTCTTGATGACATCGAGGTTATGCTCGATCGTAATCACAGTATTGCCTTTGTCCACCAGACCCTGGAGCACCAGGAGGAGCTTACGGATGTCCTCGAAGTGGAGTCCGGTGGTGGGCTCATCAAGGACATAGACGCTGCGCCCGTTGGACCGCTTTTGAAGCTCGGCGGCCAGCTTGACCCGCTGAGCCTCGCCTCCGGACAGTGTGGTTGCTGGCTGGCCCAGGCGTACGTACCCGAGGCCGACGTCGACCAGGGTGTTCAGATGCCGGGCAATAGGTGAGAAGGCTGCAAAGAACTCAGCGCCTTCTTCGATGGACATGTTCAGCACGTCCGCGATGGTCTTGCCCTTGTAGTGGACCTCCAACGTTTCCCGGTTGTAGCGGGCGCCGTGGCAGACCTCGCAGGGCACGTAGACGTCCGGGAGGAAGTTCATCTCGATCTTGAGCGTTCCATCACCTGAGCACGCCTCGCAGCGTCCGCCTTTGACGTTAAAGGAGAACCGGCCTGGCATGTAACCACGGACTTTGGCCTCAGTGGTGTCGGCGAACAGCTTGCGGATGTTATCGAACACCCCGGTGTACGTCGCCGGGTTGGAACGCGGTGTGCGGCCGATGGGACTTTGGTCCACATGCACCACTTTGTCGAGGTGCTCAAGGCCCTGGACGCTCTTGTGCCTGCCCGCAACCTGCTTGGCCCCGTTGAGTTTATTGGCCAGCACCTTGTAAAGGATCTCGTTTACCAAGGTGGACTTTCCTGAACCGCTCACCCCCGTTACCGCAGTCATCAGTCCGAGAGGAAACGCTGCATCAACGTTCACCAGGTTGTTTTCCTTGGCGCCGATGACCTTCAGCTCGCGCTTCTTGTCGTATTTCCGGCGTTTCTTCGGAACGTCGATGGATTTGCGTCCGGAAAGGTAGTCTCCGGTCAGCGATTTCCTGTTTTCGAGCAAGGCACTGTACGAACCGGAGTGAACAACCTGGCCACCATGTTCGCCGGCGCCTGGTCCAATGTCCACGATCCAGTCAGCTTCCTGAATGGTATCCTCGTCATGCTCAACGACAATCAGGGTATTCCCAAGATCGCGGAGCCTGGTGAGAGTCTCGATAAGCCTGCGGTTATCCCGCTGGTGGAGCCCGATGGACGGCTCATCCAGGACGTAGAGGACCCCTACCAGGCCCGAGCCGATCTGGGTGGCCAGGCGGATACGCTGCGCCTCGCCTCCGGACAGCGTGGCAGAAGGCCGTTCAAGATTGAGGTATTCCAGGCCGACGTCGAGAAGGAAGGTCAGCCGGGCCTGGATTTCCTTGAGCACCTGGTGGGCGATTTGGGCTTCACGGCCGCTCAGGACCAGGTTGTTGAGGAAGTGTGCACATTCGCGCATGGGCAGGGCGGCGACGTCGGCAATGGACTTACCGTTGATGAGCACGGAGAGCGAGGCAGGATTGAGGCGGGCACCGTTACACACAGGGCACGGGATCTGCCGCATGTATTCCTCGTAGCGGTCACGGGCCCAGTCTGAGTCGGTCTCGCCATGCTTGCGGTGCACATACTGGATGGCACCTTCAAAACCTGTGCTGTACTTCCGTTCGCGGCCGAAGCGGTTGCGGTACTGCACCACGACGTTGTGGTCCTTGCCGTGCAGGACGGTCTGCTGTACATCGGGGGCCAGATCTTCCCAAGCCGTGTCCATGGAGAAGCCCAGTTCATGGGACAGGCCCTCCAGCAGCCGGTTCCAGTACTCCGTGGTGGCTGTGCCGAGCGACCAGGGTGCGATGGCGCCCTGGGAAAGTGACAGCTCACCATTCGGGACGATGAGGTCCTCGTCCACCTCAAGCTTGGTTCCGATGCCGCTGCACGCCGAACAGGCACCAAAGGGGTTGTTGAAGGAGAACGAGCGCGGTTCGATTTCGTCGATCGCCAAAGGGTGTTCGTTAGGGCAGGCGAGGTGCTCGGAAAACGCGCGAAGCCGGCCCTCATCCTTAGGATCCAGGTCCACGAATTCGGCAAGTACCCTGCCTTCAGCTAGTCCCAGGGCCGTTTCGATGGAATCGGTGAGTCGCTGGCTGATTCCTTCCTTAACCACGAGCCGGTCAACAACGACTTCAATGGTGTGCTTGAACTGCTTCCCAAGCTTTGGCGGATCACTCAGTTGCACGAGTTCGCCATCAACGCGGGCGCGTGAATAGCCTTTGGCTGTGAGTTCTTTGAAGAGTTCAACAAACTCACCTTTGCGGCCGCGGACCACCGGCGCCAATACCTGGAACCGTGTGCCCTCCCCCAGCTCGAGCAACTGGTCCACGATCTGCTGGGGAGTCTGCTTGGTGACCGGCTCACCGCAGGTGGGGCAATAAGGACGGCCCACCCTTGCCCACAGCAAACGCATGTAGTCGTAGATTTCCGTAATGGTACCCACCGTTGACCGGGGGTTTTTGCTCGTGGATTTCTGGTCGATGGAGACGGCGGGAGAGAGGCCTTCGATGAAGTCAACGTCCGGCTTGTCCACTTGACCCAGGAACTGACGGGCGTACGCGGAGAGCGACTCGACATATCTGCGCTGCCCTTCAGCGAAGATGGTGTCAAAGGCCAGGGAGGATTTCCCCGAGCCCGAGAGCCCGGTGAAAACGATCATGGCGTCCCTGGGCAGGTCCAGGTCCACGTTCTGCAGATTGTGCTCCCGGGCACCCTTGACTATGAGACGCGACAGGTCGGGGCGGAGCGGCGTGGCACGGGTAAGCGGCGCTACGGCAGAGTGGACATCAACGGCTGGATCTTCAGCTACGGCTTTAGGCACCCACTAATGCTAATCGAAAACTTCTTCGAATTTCCATGACCTGCCATTATTCCGCATCGTAGGCCGCAGCCAGCAACTGCACGGCTGTAGCAAAGCTCGCTCCCTGGCCTTTTGCCCTTGAGGCATACTCGGCGGCAGCCTCCGAAAGCGAGCTCCAGGCATCATCGCGGGCACACACCACTGTGCCGTTCCTGCCGCGAGTCGCCACCACGCCTGCGGCCTCAAGTTCCTTATAGGCCCTCGCCACTGTATGGGGAGCCACGCCCAACTCTGCAGCAAGGCTCCGTACCGCTGGCAGTCTCGTCCCAGGCGCAAGCTTGCCGGCGTCGGCCTGCTCAATAACATTCAGCCGCAGTTGCTCGAAGAGCGGCACGGAGCTGCTGTGGTTGGGTTTCCACGTTCCGGGGAACGCTTCAGCGGCACTCACAGTGTTATCTCCATGATGAGAATTAGATCAGCGTACTTCCGCCTGAACAAGCCGCTGTCCTGCTCTGGAAGAGAATCGTCCGGCCCAGCGTAGGGAAACTCAGGCAGGTTTGTGGGCAACCGCGAAGGTTCTTCGGAACGGAAACACGGTGCCATGGGCTGTGGCAGGGTACGCCTGGTCAAGCAAGGCAGAGTATTCGGCCTCAAACCCAACTGCCTCATCGGGCGGCAGCGCCGCCAATATGGGCCTGAGCCCGGCACCCCGGACCCATTCCAGAACGGCATTTTCCCCCTGAAGCACCTGATAATAAGTGGTTTCCCAAGCGTCAGCCTCATAGCCGGCGTCGAGCATCACCTCCAGGTATTCATCAGGTTCTCCGGCTGCATCGCTGTGGCGGAGAATTCCGGACAGCCTGCCCGCCCAAGACGCCGATTCAGCAAGCTCACGCATCAGGGCATGGGAGGGCGCGTTGAAATTGCCGGGCACCTGCAGGGCAAACCAGGCCCCGGGCTCTAGGGCGGCCAGCCATTTCTTCAGCAGTTCCATGTGACCGGGCACCCACTGGAGGGCGGCGTTGGTCACCACAACGTCGGTCCCCGCAGACGGTACCCATTCCGGAATCTGGCCAAGGCTGAAAGTGAGGTTGGGCAGCACGGCCTCGGCAGCGGCATGGCCCAGCATTTCTTCGGAGGAATCCAGCCCGATCACTTCCGCCTTAGGCCAACGCTCAGCGAGGGTCGCTGTGAGGTTACCCGGGCCGCATCCAAGGTCCACCACCACTCGGGGGTTCCCGGCCCGGATGCGCCCCACAAGATCAAAGAACGGCCTGTTGCGGTAGTCCCCGAACTGCACGTACCTCGCCGGATCCCACTTCATAAGTGCCTCGCTCCCCATCGTCTCCGTAACAGCGAGCCTAGCAGCGGGCACTAAGCTGGAAGGCAATGAAACTCGTTGATCAGCTCCCCATTCCCTCCGCACTTTCTTCCACAGGAGCAGGTCCGGACGCAGACGCGCTGTACAGCCGGTTCGTGGAATGGACTGAGAGCCGCGGACTGGCGCTGTATGAGGCCCAGGATGAAGCCATCATGGAGCTTGCGGCCGGCGCCAATGTCATCCTGGCCACGCCCACGGGATCGGGAAAATCCCTGGTCGCGATCGCTGCACATTTCCAGGCCATGGCGCGGGGTGAACGGAGCTACTACACAGCTCCGATCAAGGCCCTGGTTTCAGAGAAGTTCTTCGCCCTCTGCGACATTTTCGGCGCAGAGAATGTTGGCATGATCACCGGGGACTCCGGCGTTAACCAGGACGCCCCCATCATCTGCTGCACAGCGGAAATCCTCGCGAACATCGCTTTGCGTGAGGGCGCGGCAGCCGACCTGGGTGCCGTCATCATGGACGAGTTCCACTTCTACTCGGACCCTCAGCGCGGGTGGGCCTGGCAGGTCCCGCTCCTGGAACTGCCCCAGGCCCGGTTCCTGCTGATGTCTGCAACTCTGGGTGACGTCAGCCGTTTTGAGGACGCCCTGAGGGAACTGACGGGAAGCCCGACGACGACCGTCAGTTCGGCTGAACGTCCCATTCCGCTGCACTACTACTATCAGCAGACCCCTGTTCACGAGACCCTGGAGGAGCTGCTCTCCACTAAGCAGGTGCCGGTGTACGTCGTGCACTTCAGCCAGTTGGAAGCGATCGACCGCGCCCAAAACCTCATGAGCATCAACGTCTGCACGCGGGACGAGAAGGACAAGATCGCCGAGCTGATCGCGAATTTCCGCTTCGCTGCGGGTTTTGGAAAAACGTTGAACCGTCTGGTGCGCCACGGCATCGGCGTACACCATGCCGGCATGCTGCCGAAGTACCGGCGCCTCGTTGAGCAGCTGGCGCAGGCAGGATTGCTGAAAGTCATCTGCGGCACCGACACGTTGGGAGTGGGGATCAACGTCCCCATCCGCACGGTGCTCCTGACCGCGCTCAGCAAGTACGACGGCGTCCGCACACGGCTGCTCAATTCCCGGGAGTTCCACCAGATAGCCGGCCGGGCAGGCAGGGCAGGCTACGACACAGCAGGCACCGTGGTGGTCCAGGCACCCGAACACGTCACCGAGAACATCAAAGCCATGGCCAAGGCAACAGCGAAATTCGGAGATGACCAGAAGAAGCTGCGCCAGGTGGTCAAGCGGAAACCGCCGGAGGGATTCGTTTCCTGGGGTGAGCCCACGTACAAGCGCCTCGTTGAGTCTGTTCCGGATCCCCTGACCTCGAGTTTCGCCGTGACCCACGCCATGCTGATGAACCTGATGGAACGGCCAGGTGATCCTTTCACAGCCACCCGGCGCCTCCTGACGGAAAATCACGAGCCGAGGTCCTCGCAACTGCAGCTCATGAAGAAGGCCCTCGGTATTTACCGGGAGCTGCTGGCCGCGGGCGTGGTGGAACGCATCCCTGAACACGAACAGGGTCCCGACGGCAGAAGTGTCCGACTCACAGTGCACCTGCAGGCCAACTTTGCCCTGAACCAGCCGCTGTCCCCCTTCGCCCTCGCGGCCCTTGAACTGCTTGACCCGGAGTCGCCGTCGTACGCCCTTGACGTGGTATCCGTCATCGAAGCCACCCTTGAGAAGCCCCGCCAGATCCTCTCTGCCCAGCAGAAGAAGGCCCGCGGCGAAGCCGTGGCCGCCATGAAGGCTGACGGCATTGACTACGACCAGCGCATGGCCATGCTGGAGGAAGTCAGCTATCCGCAGCCCCTGGCGGAGATCCTGGGCGAAGCCTTCGACGTTTACCGCAAGGCGGCACCGTGGATTGGCGATTTCGAACTCGCACCCAAGTCCGTGGTGCGGGACATGTACGAACGAGCCATGAACTTCGGTGAATTCGTTCAGTTCTACGGGCTGGCCCGTTCCGAAGGCATTGTGCTCCGGTACCTCGCAGACGGGTACAAAGCCCTGCGCCAGACGGTGCCGCAGGATGCCTTGAGGGAGGACCTGGAAGATCTCATCGCCTGGCTCGGTGAACTGGTCCGCCAGGTGGACTCCAGCCTGTTGGACGAATGGGAGGAGCTCACCTCGGGCGCCGCGCCCACTCCGCACGACGCTCCCCCGCCCCCGCCTCCGTCATTGACCTCGAACATCCGGGCCTTCCGGGTTATGGTCCGTAACGAGATGTTCCGCCGGGTGGAGCTATTCGCTGATGAAGCCGCCAGTGCCCTTGGGGAGCTCGACGCCGCCGCCGGCTGGGACGCCGACCGCTGGGAAGATGTCCTGGACGACTACTTCGACGAGCACGACGACATCGGTACGGGGCCGGACGCCCGCGGCCCGGGACTCCTGATCATCACCGAGGAACCGGGGGTTTGGAAGGTCAGGCAGATCTTTGACGATCCCGCAGGGAACCACGACTGGGGTATTTCGGCGGAAGTTGACCTGGCTGCTTCCGATGAAACGGGGACCGCTGTTGTCCGGGTGACGGACGTCAACAGGCTCTAATTGCCCTAGTATGCTCGGATCATGAGTGTAATCAGGCCCGCCACGGCAAGCGACGTTCCCGCCATCCTGCAAATGATCCACGACCTGGCCATCTACGAAAAAGAGCCCGACGCCGTCCGGAACAACCCGGAGATGCTCATGGCGGCCCTCTTCTGCGAGCAGCCAAGCGTGTTCGCCACCATGGCTGAAAACGAGGCCGGAGATGTGCAGGGGTTCGCCGTCTGGTTCCTGAACTACTCCACTTGGGAGGGTGTCCACGGCATCTACCTTGAGGATCTGTACGTCACTCCCGATTCCAGGGGCGAAGGCCACGGCAAGGCGCTGCTGCAGTACTTGGCTGACACCGCCGTCGAACGTGGATATGCGCGCGTGGAATGGAGCGTGCTCGACTGGAATGAGCCCTCCATCAACTTCTATCGGAAACTCGGGGCCGTACCCATGGACGGGTGGTCGACGTTCCGGCTCACGGGTAATGCCTTGGAAGCCTTTGCCCGGCAGGAAGCCAGGATCGGTGGCTAAACCAGCGGCCCCTGTCCCGCACCTGGTCAAGGCGAGGCATGAATTCCGCGGCATGCGGACCGCCGAACATTTTTTTGAGCTTCCGCTTGACCACTTTCGCACCGGCAATAATGGTGAAACGATCACCGTGTTCGCCAGGGAATACGTCTCATCAGACCACAGTCCGGAAGCCGCCGCAGAGTTGCCCTGGCTGATCTACTTCCAGGGCGGTCCTGGCGGCCGAGGCAACCGGTTCACCTCGCTGGGCGGCTGGAGCAAAGCAGCGGCCAAGGATTTCCGCATCCTGATGCTGGATCAGCGGGGAACGGGACTCTCCTCACCCATCGACCGGAACACCCTGCCTCTCCGCGGGAATCCACAGGACCAGGCTGAGTACCTGACCCATTTCAGGGCGGATTCCATCGTGGCGGACGCCGAAGCAATCCGGCTTGCCCTGGGTTCGGGCCCCTGGACAGTTTATGGGCAGAGTTACGGCGGCTTCTGTGCCCTCAGCTACCTCTCCCAGGCGCCTGCCGGTCTGCGGGAAGTCCTCATCACCGGGGGGCTTCCTCCCGTGTCCGGCCCGGCTGAGCGTGTCTACCGTGCAACATTCCCCCGGGTCGCAGCCCGGAATGCCGAGTACTTCAACCGGTATCCCGAGGACCGTCCCGTGCTGCAGCGTATTGCCCGGCATCTGGCGCGCGTGGACGAGCGGCTTCCCAGCGGGGAACGCCTGAGCGTGGAACGTCTCCAGATGGTGGGGTCATTCCTTGGCGGCAATACCCGGATAGATGGGCTCCACCATCTCCTGGAAGACGCTTTTTCGCCCACACCCGACGGCGACCGCTTGTCCGATGCGTTCCTTGAGCAGGTATATTCCCTGGTCTCAAGGGCTTCCGGTCCGCTTTATGCGCTGATGCATGAATCGATCTATGGACAGGGCGAGTCAACTGACTGGGCTGCCTGGCGGGTCCTTAAGGAGTTTCCTGAATTCCTGCCCGATGCCGAGCCTGTCCTGCTCACCGGGGAAATGGTGTACCCGTGGTATTTCGAGCAGGACCAGTCGTTAGCACCGCTGCGGGCTGTGGCGGAGCTCCTGGCCCGGAAAAGCGACTGGAAGCAGCTGTATGACCCGGTCCGATTAGCCGCCAACACCACCCCCGTGGCCGCTGCCGTGTATACGGAGGATATCTACGTGGACAGGGAGCTTTCATTAGAGACGGCGGGCGCGGTACGCGGGCTCCAGGTCTGGGAGACAGCCGACTTCCACCACGATGGCATTGCAGACGACGGCGAGGCCATCTTCCGACGGCTCCTGGGCATGGTCCGGTCTGTACGGCCGGTTGCCTTGTCAGCCATCCGCACCTGATTCCAGTTGGCTTATCCCGGCTTGTCTGCGTTCCGGCGCCGCTGTTCAGGCTCGGCCTACCCCGAGGCGACCTTGCTGCCCGGCTGGGCCTTGGTCCTTTCGGCGAGGATCCTGGCAAGCGCTGCGGCGAGCACGGCCGCAGCCACCAGCCCCCCGGCCATGTTGAGTCCCTGATAGCCCACCCAGCTGAGGACCAGGCCTGAGAATGCCCCGCCCACAGCGCCCGCCAAACCCATGAGCATGTCCGATGTTCCTTGAACGACTATCCGCTCCCCGGGGCTGACACTTTCGGCCAGCAGGGTTGATCCTGCGATGCTTGCCGCCGACCAGCCGAGCCCCAGGAGAACCAATCCGATGGCCACAGATGTGGTGGAGGCGTGGCCGAGACCGGAAACCATCACGGCCGCCACAAGTGTCAGGTAGCCCAGGGCGATGGTTTGGATCCGCCCGGCCTTATCCGTCAGCCAGCCCATCACAGGGGACAGGGCAAACATCCCCGCGATGTGCAGGGAAATCGTGATTCCGATAATCACCAGGACGTCCCCGCCAGCCGAATGATCGGCATGGGACACCCCTGGCCCGGCCACCAGGTCCTGCAGGTGCAGGGGTGTCATGGACATGACGCCTACCATCACGGCGTGGGCACCCACCACCGCGGCCAGGGCAAGGATTGCCGCGGGTGAGCTGCGCACGGCACGCAGCCCCCGCACCAGCGAACCGCGCCTGGGCGTCCCTGGTGTCTGCTGGCCTGCGGAAGGCGGACCCGCCTTCTGGGCAGCATCGGCGGTTTGCGCAGTGTCGGCTGCTGCCAATTCCCGCGCCAGCAGCAGCGGGTCAGGACGGAGTCCCACCAGCAGCAGGGCGGCGGCCAGAAGGAGTCCGGCGGCTGAAATAACAAATGGCCCTGCAATGGGCGGCAGACCCAGTGCCTGCCCGACGACGGCCCCTGGCTGGATCAGGTTTGGCCCGGCAACGGCGCCGATGGTTATGGCCCACACCACCGCCGACAGGGCACGGCCGCGGTGTTCTGAGTCGGCAAGGTCGACGGCGGCAAACCTGGCCTGAAGGTTGGAAGCTGCGCCCACTCCGACCCCGGCAGCACCCAGGATGAGCAGCACGAAAATTCCCGTAACAACTGAGAGCACCATCAGCAGCGTGCCGGCGAGGGCAGTGGCAAGCCCTGAGACGAGGCCGATCCGCCGCCCCCGGCGATCGGCGAGTGAGGCCAGCGGCAGGGCCGCCAGTGCAGCTGCGAGGGTCATGACGGTTGCCACAGATCCTGCCCAGGCGTTGGAACCGGAGAGGTCCACGGCAAGCAGGGAGCCGATGGAAACCGTGGCTCCGGTGACGATCGCACTAAGAAGCTGTGCCAATCCGAGGATCAAAACTGTACGGCGCTGTACCTGTATGACGGTGGGTTCGGCCTTGGAGGAAGTAGCCATTCTCAGAGCATAGACCGCACGGGCACAACCTGACAGGGCCCTCGGCGTGCCAGCTGCAGGCCATTGAAAACGAACAACCCCGGCCACAGGAGTGGCCGGGGTTGCAGATAAGTCTCAGTGCTGTGGGGCGTGACCCTTAATCGACGTCGCTCAGGCTCTTCCGTGAGTCTTCCTCGAGGCGGGCATCGAGCTTTGCCTTCGTGGCCTTTGAGCTGACCAGGCTGGCGATGACTGCAACCACGATGGTGCCGACGATCACTGCCAGGGACACGTACGTGGGAATCTCGGGTGCCCATTCGATGTGGTGGCCGCCGTTGATGAACGGAAGTTCGTTGACGTGCATGGCGTGGAGAATAAGCTTGACGCCAATGAATGCCAGGATGACCGACAGTGCGTGCTTCAGGTAGATCAGCCTGTTCATCAGCCCGCCGAGCAGGAAGTAGAGCTGACGGAGTCCCATCAGGGCGAAGATGTTGGCCGTGAATACGATGAAAGCGCTCTGCGTCAGGCCGAAGATTGCCGGGATGGAGTCCACTGCAAACAGCAGGTCAGTCATGCCGATCGTCACGAAAACGATGAGCATCGGCGTGAAGACCTTCTTGCCGTCAACCACCGTGCGGAGCTTACCGCCGTCGAACTTCTCGGACATGGGAAGCACCTTGCGGATCCGTGCGATCAGCGGGTTCTCGGTTTCTTCCTCATCCTCGCCCTCGTCCGTGGCCTGCTTCCAGGCAGTCCACAGCAGGAAGGCACCGAAGATGTAGAACACCCAGCTGAACTGTTCGATCACGATGGCACCGAGCAGAATGAAGATGCCTCGCAGGATAAGGGCGATGATGATGCCCACCATGAGGACTTCCTGCTGGTACTTCCGGGGCACCGAGAAGCGGGCCATGATGATGATGAAGACGAAGAGGTTATCAATGCTGAGGCTGTATTCCGTTACCCAGCCTGCTACGAACTGGCCGCCGTATTCCGGACCCGCAAAGGCGAACATGCATCCGGCGAAAACGAGCGCCAACGCGACGTAGAAGGTGACCCACAGGCCGGCTTCCTTCATCGAGGGTTCATGCGGTCGCTTAACCACCAGCAGCAGGTCGAAAAGCAGGATGACACCGAGGACGATGAAGGAACCGATCTCAAACCAGACGGGAAGTGTGGGCACGGGTGCTACCTTTCGCAGGGTACAAAAAATGATGTAAGTCTCTCCGGCTGACCGCGCACTTTGTGCTGAATGGCCGCCCGCTACACCCGGCAAGGCGTCTGTGCCTTGCGTGTTGACGTTCGTAGCGCTTGGGATACTCCCCTACGTCAGAACAACTTTACCCTACCGTCCCGCGTGCCCGTCACCGGGACGTGACCATTTGGTCAGCGTACGTGACCTAAACGTGACCTAAGGTGTTCCCGAGCAGCGTCGCTAGGCGTGCCCGGCGGCCTGCATTTGACGGAGTTCTTTCTTCAGGTCCCCGACTTCGTCCCGGATCCGGGCAGCGAGTTCGAACTGCAGTTCTGCTGCGGCAGCATGCATCTGCTCCGTCAGTTGTTCGATCAGGCCAACCAGATCCTCTGCCGGGGCAGCAGCCAGGCCGTCCGACCTGACGGTCGCCGGACCCTTGCCTGCAGGCTTTCCACGTTTGGCCCCCTTGGCCAGACGGTTGTTGTTCAACAGTTCCTGGGTGTCGGCGTCTTCCTTGGCAAGCTGGTCAGTAATGTCTGCTATCTTCTTCCGCAGCGGCTGCGGATCGATACCTTTTTCTGTGTTGTACGCCACCTGGATTTCCCGGCGCCGGTTGGTTTCGTCGATTGCCTTCGCCATAGAGTCGGTGATGCGGTCCGCATACATGTGGACCTGACCGGAAACGTTACGGGCGGCGCGCCCGATCGTCTGGATGAGAGACGTGGCAGAGCGAAGGAAGCCTTCCTTGTCCGCGTCCAGGATGCTCACGAGGGACACCTCGGGCAGGTCCAGGCCTTCGCGCAGGAGGTTGATGCCCACCAGGACGTCGAAACTGCCCATGCGCAACTCCCGCAGCAGCTCCACACGCCGGAGCGTGTCCACATCCGAGTGAAGGTACTGGACCTTGACTCCATGACCGAGCAGGTAGTCGGTGAGGTCTTCGGCCATGCGTTTGGTCAGGGTGGTGACCAGGACCCGCTCGTTCTTCTCCACCCGGCTGTTGATCTCGCCCAGGAGGTCATCGATCTGACCCTTGGTGGGCTTGACGATAACTTCCGGATCGATCAGGCCGGTGGGGCGGATAATCTGCTGCACGTAGCCGTCGGCTTTGCCGAGTTCGTACTTACCCGGAGTGGCGGAAAGGTAGACGGTCTGGCCGACGCGTTCGAGGAATTCGTCCCATTTCAGCGGCCGGTTGTCCATTGCGGACGGCAACCGGAAGCCGAAGTCCACCAGGTTCCGCTTGCGAGACATGTCGCCCTCGTACATGGCTCCGATCTGGGGCACGGTGACATGGGATTCATCGATCACCAGCAGGAAGTCGTCCGGGAAGTAGTCAAGGAGGCAGTGGGGAGCGGTCCCCCGGGCACGGCCGTCAATATGCGCGGAGTAGTTCTCGATGCCGTTGCAGAAGCCCATCTGCTGCATCATTTCCAGATCATAAGTGGTCCGCATGCGAAGACGTTGAGCCTCCACGAGCTTATTCTGGCTCTCCAGCAGTTGCAGGCGTTCCGCGAGTTCGTCTTCGATCCGCTTGATTGCCCGCGCCATCCGCTCAGGCCCCGCTACGTAGTGTGAGGCAGGGAAGACATACATCTCCTCTTCGTCCCGGATCACCTCTCCGGTCAGCGGATGCAGGGTGTGGATAGCCTCAATCTCATCGCCAAAGAATTCAATCCGGATGGCCAGTTCCTCGTACATCGGAATGATCTCCACGGTATCGCCGCGGACCCGGAATGTTCCCCGGTGGAAGTCCATGTCGTTGCGCGCGTACTGCATGGAGACGAATTTCCTGAGCAAATCGTCGCGGTTCATTTCGGCTCCCCTGCGGAGGGTCACCATTCCCGCGATGTATTCCTCGGGGGTGCCAAGGCCATAAATGCAGGAAACCGTTGCCACAACGATCACGTCCCGGCGGGTCAGCAGGGCGTTGGTTGCTGAGTGCCGGAGGCGTTCAACTTCCTCGTTGATGGAAGAGTCCTTCTCGATAAAGGTGTCCGTCTGCGCCACGTACGCCTCGGGCTGGTAGTAGTCGTAGTAGGAGACGAAATACTCCACAGCATTGTTTGGCAGCAGTTCCCGGAACTCGTTGGCGAGCTGGGCCGCGAGGGTTTTGTTCTGCACCATGACCAGAGTGGGCCGCTGTACCTGTTCGATGAGCCACGCCGTGGTGGCGCTCTTGCCGGTACCCGTGGCGCCCAGCAGCACAACGTCCTTCTCCCCGTTCCTGATGCGCTCCGTCAGTTCCGCAATGGCTGCCGGCTGATCACCGGCAGGCTTGAACTCACTGATGACCTCGAACGGGGCCACGACACGGTTAATTTCCTGCGCAAGACTCATGGTTCTAATCTACCGTCGGCCAGGGACATGGGAAGTCCAGCCCAGGACAGGCACTGTCCGCAATCTAGGTATTCACCCTTGAGGGGTACGACGGCGGCCTCCAGCCGCTGCGCTTAACCCACTGCTCCATCCCCGGGTCTGCGACCTCGGTGAACCAGGCTTCTTTATCCACTGCATAACCAACCGTCGACGTGTCGTTCGCATGGAGCGCTGCCACCCTGCGCTTCTCGGCACGGTAAGCCTCAAGGGCTGAGGCATCTGCTCTGAGCCAGTCGCGGAAACACAGCGCATAGCGCCATCCCGGGGAGCCGACGGCCCGCACGTGAAGGTTCACATCGCGGCCGGGATCAGCGTTGCCGTGCAATCTTTTCCGCCACTCCGAGGGATGCGGAGTGGATGGCCTGGGGTGGTCGGCCAAGACGCCAGGAAAAGGTGGAAAACCAGCAGCTGCGAGCAGGGGCGAAATACGGTCGGCGGTTTCCAGATCCTCCACCGCGAGTTGAAGGTCAATGACATCCTTGGCTTCCAGGCCTGGGATGGCAGTGGAACCGACATGGTCTATGGCCACCACATCATCGGGTGCCGCTGCCTTGATGCGGGCCATCAGCAGGGTAGCCTGCCTGCTCCAGTCCGGATTTGGTGCCACGAGGACGGGTCCTCCTCTCCGCGGAGCCCGGAGTCCAAGCTCGAGGTTCTCCGCGAAGGGAACCAGTCTGTTCCGCCATAAGCGGTCTACTTGTTGCAGGAGCGCCTCTGGGGTGCCGGAGTTGTCCAGGACGTCGTCCGCTGCGGCGAGGCGGACTTCCCGGGACGCCTGGGCGGCCATCCGCGCCACTGCATCCTGCTCGCTCATTTGGCGGTGCTCCATCATCCGGCGGACACGCACGTCGTCGGGTGCATCGACCACAATCACCAGATGGAACGCCGGCCCCTGGCCGCTCTCGACGAGGAGGGGGATATCCTGGACCACCACCGCTCCCGGGGGCGCTGCTGTGGCCATCGCGGCGGCTTGTTCCCTGACAAGGGGATGGACGATGCCGTTCAAGACCGCCAGCTGTTGCGGGTCGCCGAAGACGACGGCGGCCAGCCTTGCCCTGTCGAGCCGGCCCTCCTCCCCCAGCATTCCGGGGCCGAATGCATCCACCACCCGGGCCAGCCCCGGTGTTCCGGGTGCGACCACTTCACGGGCCAGCGCATCAGCATCGATGACAACTGCTCCAAGTTCACGCAGCCGTGTTGCCACCAGTGACTTCCCCGAGGCGATTCCGCCCGTCAATCCAATCTTCAGCACTCCACCAGACTAAACTGATGCGGTGCTGAACGACGCTGATCCGGTGGAAAGCAGGGCAACGTCCTACACTACGGTGCCTGCAGGCCGCGATTTCCGCTCCGAGCTTGAAATCCGCCGCTCCCGGTTCATCACTGTTCTTCGCCGCACAGACAGTGAGGACGCCGCCCGCTCCCTTGTCACAGAACTCCGCAAGGAGTTCCACGATGCCCGGCACCACTGCTCAGCTTTCGTGCTGGGGGCAGACCGCGACGTCCAGCGATCGAATGACGACGGCGAGCCCTCCGGATCCGCAGGCCTCCCCATGCTGGAGGCATTGCTGAAACGGGAGACCGCAACGGGCGGTACAGACCTCAGCGATGTAGCCGCCGTCGTCGTCCGTTATTTCGGCGGTATCCTGCTGGGGACCGGAGGGCTGGTTCGCGCCTATTCTGACTCGGTGTCCACGGCTTTGGACGAGGTTCCGCTGGTGCGGCGACAAAGGCTTCGGCTCTGCACTGTCGCCGTTGCTCATGCCGAGGCCGGCCGACTGGAAAATGAGCTCCGCACCAGCGGCTATCTCCTGGCACAGACCAGCTATGAGGCCTCCGCGGCTGTTCTGACACTGGCCCTGGAGGATGATCCCCAGGCGGCTTCTGAAGCAGCAGACCGCATCGCAACCCTTACGTCCGGCGCGGCCACCGTCGTTCGCGGCGGCACCGAGTGGGTGGATGGATAACCACAGATACTCAGCTTGCTTGTTATTTTCGCCCTGAATAATGTTGTTCGAGTAAGGCATTACCCTCACCCATCTGGAGGAGAAACATGTCAACCCACAACATTTCCGGAAAGAAAGTGGCGTTCCTGCTGACGGACGGAGTGGAGCAGGTCGAACTCACCAGTCCCTGGAACGCGGTCAAGGAAGCCGGCGGCCTTCCCACCCTCGTTGCTCCCAACAGCGGCTCCCTGCAGGGGTTCCAAGGGACGGAGAAAGGGGAGACGTTCGACGTCGACGCCACCGTAGCGGAGGCGGACGCGTCGGATTTTGATGCCCTTGTCCTCCCTGGCGGCGTGATCAACGCCGATCACCTGCGAGTGGACAAGGATGCGCAGGCTTTTGCCCGGAGCTTTTTCGAACAGCACAAGCCGGTTGCAGCGATCTGCCATGGACCGTGGCTCCTCATCGACGCCGGAGTAGTGCGTGGCCGCAATCTCACCTCGTACCGCAGTCTGCAAACGGACCTGCTAAACGCAGGAGCCGAGTGGGTGGATGAGGAAGTGGTGGTCGACAACGGCCTTGTGACGAGCAGGACTCCTGATGACCTGCCGGCGTTCAATGACAAGCTCCTGGAGGAGATCGCCGAAGGAAAGCATTCGGGCCAGACTCTCTGATCCCTAACTCCAGCGATTAACGAAAAGGTGACCGCCCCCAACGGGGACGGCCACCTTTCGTTTGCTGGATCAGCTCACTCTCGTGCGCCGGTCAGCGGGACAGACTAGTTGCCAGTGAGCTTCTCGCGCAGTGCTGCGAGAGCCTCATCCGAAGCAAGGGTGCCGGCGTTGTTGTTGTTCTCGGCGGCAGCCGGCTCGGAGGAGTAGCTCGTGGTGCCTGAGTCACTGTCACCGGACGTTGCAGCTGCAGCGTCGTCAGCGGCGTGCTGGGCAACCTGCTTCTTGTGGGCTTCCCAGCGGGTCTGGGCGTCAGCGTACTGCTGCTCCCAGGCTGCGCGCTGGTTCTCGTAGCCTTCGAGCCACTCGTTGGACTCCGGGTCGAAGCCCTCCGGGTACTTGTAGTTGCCCTCTTCGTCGTACTCAGCGGCCATGCCGTAGAGAGCCGGGTCGAATTCGGTGCTCTCGGCGTCAACGCCCTCATTAGCCTGCTTGAGGGAGAGGGAGATGCGGCGGCGCTCGAGGTCGATGTCGATGACCTTGACGAACAGCTCGTCTCCAACGGAGACAACCTGCTCAGCCAGTTCAACGTGGCGGACTGCAAGCTCGGAGATGTGGACCAGGCCTTCGATGCCGTCTTCGACGCGAACGAACGCACCGAACGGAACCAGCTTGGTGACCTTACCCGGCACAACCTGCCCAAGGGCGTGCGTGCGGGCGAAGGTCTGCCACGGGTCTTCCTGCGTAGCCTTGAGCGACAGGGAAACACGCTCGCGGTCCAGGTCGACCTCGAGAACCTCGACGGTGACTTCCTGGCCAACTTCGACAACCTCGGACGGGTGGTCGATGTGCTTCCAGGACAGCTCGGAAACGTGAACGAGGCCGTCTACGCCGCCAAGGTCCACGAATGCACCGAAGTTGACGATGGAGGAAACGACGCCGGGACGGACCTGGCCCTTTTCCAGCTTGTTGAGGAACGTGGAGCGGACCTCGGACTGGGTCTGCTCGAGCCATGCACGGCGGGAAAGCACAACGTTGTTGCGGTTCTTGTCCAGCTCGATGATCTTGGCTTCGATCTGCTGACCGATGTACGGAGCAAGGTCGCGCACACGGCGCATCTCGACGAGGGACGCCGGCAGGAAGCCGCGCAGACCGATGTCGAGGATAAGACCACCCTTGACAACCTCGATGACGGTACCGGTGACGACACCGTCTTCTTCCTTGACCTTCTCGATGTCGCCCCAGGCGCGCTCGTACTGAGCACGCTTCTTGGAGAGGATCAGGCGGCCTTCTTTGTCTTCCTTGGTGAGCACCAGGGCTTCGACCTGATCGCCAACGGAGACGACGTCTCCCGGATCAACATCGTGCTTGATGGACAGCTCGCGGGAGGGGATGACACCTTCGGTCTTGTAACCGATGTCGAGCAGAACTTCGTCGCGGTCGACCTTGACGACTGTACCTTCGACGAGGTCTCCGTCGTTGAAGTACTTGATGGTGGCGTCGACTGCTGCGAGGAAGTCCTCAGCGGTACCGATGTCGTTAATTGCGACTACGGGGGTACCGGGCTTCTCGGTGGAGGTGATGGTCATGTAGTAGGGGCTCCGTTGTGGATAGTTAGTCGGTCAGGCAAACCGCCAGGCACACGTTATGGAACGCACGACTGGAAGACGGCAGAACACGCGGAACTGCCGGGTCATCCTGATTTTGTGGATTCTAGATACGTGCACGTAGTACACGCCCGTTTATTCTAGTCGTACCCGCCAAGCAGGGTCAAAAGGGGCTGCTATCAGGACTTGGGCTCCGGCGCTTGCTCGCGAAGGGCTCTTACGCCTTCCCCTTCCAATGCCCAGGACACTGCAACGCCGAAGACCAACGACCAGAAATAGGGCCCCAAGCCGAACATTGACAGATCAGAGACTGCCACGGCGAACGCGATCAGCGGCCCGAGTGTTAAAGGACCTGTGGTGATCCGCTTCAGCGCCATTCCCAAAACGCCAATTACTGCCAACCCGGCGATTCCGACCAGCAGTTCCAACGGCAGGACCACGCGGGTTCGGATCCCATCACAGTGAAAACGTCGGCAACAAATGGGAGGGTGGAACCGGCCAGGAGACCTATCACGATTGGCTCGGGGATGAGGCGTGCCAGTTGGTTTGCGAGCCCCAGGGCGGTGATAACCACCACTGCGGCGCCGGCAACCATTGAAGCCCCGGCGAGTTCAGCGAACGTCAGCCGGCCTTGGAGGGAGACGATGAAGATGAGTACAAAGATGTTCCCGGTCAGGAGGAGCGGCTGTCTGAACCGCAGACACAGAACCAGGCCGAGCAGGCAGGGCAGTGTATAGATGGTCATGACCCAAGCAGTCAGCTGCCCGCGTGACAGGTCCAGTTGTTGAGCGCCGG
>NZ_JAPSHJ010000045.1 GCF_031179985.1 Arthrobacter sp.
GACAGTGCCGCCGGCGTTTTCCAGGCCAACGGTGAACTGGTCCGCAGGAGCCTGACGGCCCTCGACGGTCTTGGACACCGTGAGGGTCGGAATCGGCGCCAGAGCACAGCGCGCACCATCATTGCCGGCCGCTGCCGGACCCGCAGACAACAGGATCGTCGCACCGGTGGTGGGATCAATCCGGTAGATGTTGCCGGTGGCGTTGTTTGAGGCGTAGAGATAACCTCCGGCATCAACGTACACAGCGCCGGCGGACAGACCGGTGAACTGGGTACCGTCCGGGCCGTTCATGGGCGCCACGACCGTTGAAGCGCCGGTGGCCGGATCAAACCGGACGACGACGTTGCCCGTCGCATCAGTGCCGACGCTGTAGAAGGCGCCGTCGATGTAGCCCCAGTCAGGGCTGACGCCGACACCGGCCGGATTTGTCCTGGTGACGGTATTCACGACGGTGCCGTACGTGGCTGATCCCGGTGCGAGGTCTATTTCGTAAACAGTGTTGTTGACCCCGTTTTGGGTGACCCAGTAGTGCCCTGCGTTATCGAAGTCGCCAACGATAGACAGCGTTCCGGTCGTCCCGGCTGGGATGCCAAGGTCGGTCAGGGAACCGTTCGCCCCAACTTTAACCAGGTGGCCTGCGGCAGTGGTCCCGTAGAAGAAGTTATCCAGAGTGTTGTAGCCCGCCGCGTTGACATGTGAAGGCAGCTCAAACGCCGTGGAATAGGCGCCGGAAACCAAGTCAACCTGCTGGACCAGATGAGGTCCTGCGGGATAGTCCGGGCTCTGGAACAGGTAGCCGGACGCGTCGCAGGCCCAGGGCTGCTCAACGAATTCGACCGTGGATTCTCCGGGAGGGTTGATTCCCACGCCGGTGACGTTTGAGGGGCCGTTGGTGAAGGATCCCGGCGCGGCGGCGGTCACGTTGACGGTGACCGTGCAGGAAGCCATACCGGCATCAAGGTTACCGGTCACGGCCACCGACGTCGCGCCGGCAGGAGCTGTCACAACGCCTGCGGGGCAGGTGGTGGCTGCAGTGCCATCGGCGATGGTCAACCCTGCCGGAAGGGCATCGGTGAAGGACCAGCCATTCTTGGCAGCAAGCTCATCAGTATTGGTCACCGTGAGAGTCAACGCCGACGTACCGCCAACGGGGACGGATGCCGGGCTGAAGGACTTATCCAACTGCGGGGTGACATCGAGAATCTTGAAGTTGTCGAAAGCCTGGTCATTGCCGCTGCCGCTGGGCTGCTGATTGGTAACCCGGAAGCCGACCGTCGGGCTGGTGACCAGTGCTGCCTGGTTCCCGGTAAAAGTACCCACACTGACTACGCGCCCGTCGACAGTGAACGTCTGACGGTTGGGATCGGCACAGATGTTGTAATCGGTGGCGTTCAAAGCAATGGGGGTAGTGCCGTCCATCAGGTAGAACCGGTCCAACGCCTGCACACCAGTGGAGCAGAGGTTCCCGACGTCGAGCGAGAAGGTGACGAACCGACCGGTCCCGCCGACGTTGATACCGGAGCCCTCCAGCATCACGCCGGTATAATCGTTGAATCCGCCGATAGTCTGCTCAGCCACCGCAAGGTTGGTGTCGGGATCAGCCACACCGGAGTACTGCCCCATTGCGGCCGGAATCGTTCTGGCCGCCGGCCACCAGGAGGACGTACAGAACTGCGCCGCCGCAAAAGCAGCATCGGTGGCCTGATGACCGAAGATCACACCGTTGCACCGCGAGGCGTCCTGGTAGACCGGATCCGCGGTGTATGTGGCGCCGGTGGTGCTGGTGTACGCGGCGATGTTCGTCGCACCCGTCAGCGGCGCATTCTGGAAGTCCTCTGCGTAGAGCAGCGAGGGGGCGCTCGGGGTGCCGGGTGTGCCGGGTGCAGCCTGGGCAGTGGTCACCAGAGGAAGTGTTCCAAGGAGCAGTGTTCCCAGCAGAGAGAGCGCTGCTGTAGCGGACAACGTCTTCCGCACAATACTGCGGGCCGCCGGCTTCAAGGAACCTGGAGGACTGACAACCCGGCGACCAGCGCCGGAGCCTTTCCCAAGATGTGGATTCTGACGTAAATAGTTCAACTGCGTACCACCTGACGATTGGATCAGGGCACCGATGCCACCCCAATGATTCTTTGGGTCACGTCATTGAACAGCCGATGGCTCTGCAAATTTGCTTCCCCCCGAATTACATATTAGAGGCAAATACAATTCTGTCAATTAGCATTAATGAAGCTGTTAACAATGCAAGCCAGCTTAGTAGTACCGGAAATAAGCCGCTCTATATAAACGACTGAGGTTTGTTCTGACATGGGCGCTTGAGGCACCTGATGAGAGACGATCGCGCGCACATCAATACCTCATCATTAGTCCATCCATAGGTCAGAAAATGGGTTCTCAAGTGTGCAAACGCGATTAGTCACGGGGTGGCTGTCAGGGAGGACGCGGCAGAAAACCTTCCGTGCCTGTCGGGGCCGGTCCTGTTGAGCGTCGCGGTTTCCGTACCGGCAACGCGTCGCCGTGTAGCGCCCGCTGTTATCGGCTGGCAAAGCCCAGCCTCAGTAGAGGAAGATGTCGATCCACTCTGGGTTGTGGGCGTGAACCAGCACCAGGAAAAGGACAAAGTCGAACAGCAGGTGGACGCACACGATGTACAGCAGCGATTTGGTAATCGTGAAGAGGCGCGCCTGGAGCAGCGCAAACGGAAAGATGAAAAACGGGGCGTAGGCGTGGAATCCCAGCTCCCACAGGAAGGAGGTGAAGAGGACCGCTTGGAGCAGGTTTGCCTGCCAGTCCGGAAGATGCCGCCGCAGAAGGGTGAACGCGGTGCAGATAAAGAAGAGTTCGTCCCAGATTCCCAAGCCGTTTGTTCCGACGAACAGGCGGGCAATACCCTCAGGGTCACTGACGGCAGGCCAGTTGTTGTAGACACCGGTCCGGATCATGTACACCGGGATCAAGGCGTAACCAATCACGACGACGGCAGGCAAGTACCATTTCTCCGCCCGCGTCCATGGCTGGCCGGTACGGATGGGGAATCTGATCGCATAATCCTTGATGACAAACCGCGAGACGGAGTACGGGATTCCGACAGCCAGGATCATGGCCGTTCCCATGACCAGCATGTGCTCAGTGCTGATGTCCGTGGTGATGGGAACGGCACTCATCGCAATCAGACCAACGGAAATCAGCGCGAGGTCTGTAAAAAGCGACCGGTTGATGATCGCCGCGAGCGCAAGGGCGACTCCCAAAACGACGTATCCAACGGCTCGGTCCTCCAGAACGAAGAGGACAAAACCTGACAAGGACAGCAGCGAGGCAGGGACCAGGCTCATAGAGGTCCTGTCCGCCTTACCCTGGCCGAGGGTCCGATCCGCAGCCGGTGCCTTGGATTGATGACTCATGGTGACCTACCTGTGCTTAAACTCCGGCGTGCGCTTTTCGCTGAACGCCGCCATGCCTTCTTTCTGGTCCTCGGTGGCGAAGAGGGAATGGAAGATCCTGCGCTCAAAAAGAACACCTTGGGCCAACCCTGTTTCAAAGGCTGCGTTGACTGCTTCCTTGGCGATCATGGCCACCGGCTTCGACTTGGAGGCAATGACTTCTGCAGCCCGCAGTGCTTCTTCAACGACGTCTTCTGCCGGAACCACCCGTGAAACCAGCCCGGAGCGTTCAGCCTCCCGGGCGTCCATAAACCGCCCGGTGAGGATCATGTCCATGGCTTTGGCCTTGCCCACAGCCCGGGTAAGCCGCTGTGAGCCGCCCATTCCGGGAAGGACGCCGAGATTGATTTCGGGCTGGCCGAACTTCGCGTTGTCGCCGGCGATGATGAAGTCGCACATCAAGGCCAACTCGCAGCCGCCGCCCAAAGCAAAGCCGGAAACGGCCGCCACCACCGGGATGCGGAGCCTGGTGAAGTCCTCCCAGCCGCGGAACCAGTCCGCGGAGTACATGTCCATGTAGCCTTTCGCCGCCATCTCCTTGATGTCGGCTCCTGCCGCGAAGGCTTTGGCTGAACCCGTAAGGACTACGGCGCCCACCTCAGGATCGGTGTCCATGGCGCCCACGGCTGAAACGAGTTCGTCCATGGTGGTTCTATCGAGGGCGTTCAAGGCTTGGGGCCGGTTCAGCGTCACGAGTCCTACCCGTCCACGGCGCTCGACCAGGATGTTTGAGTACTGTTCCGTCATGCGTGGCCCCTTGCCTGCCGCTGATCCTGGTCCTGTCCTACCGCCCGTTCAGGCTCTTGTGCCTGACCGGATTTGTCCCGGATGGCCGTGATGATCGCCGAGAAGTCCTTTCCGGCACCGCCTTCCGCCGCAAACGTATCGTAAATTTCGGAAGCGAGGGGACCCACCCGGGCCGCGACCCCGGTGCTTTCCAGCGCGTTCAGTGCCAGCCGTAGGTCTTTGGCCATCAGTGCGCCGGCGAAACCTGGCTGATAATCGCGGTTGGCGGGACTGGTGGGTACAGGGCCCGGAACAGGGCAATTGGTGGTCAGTGCCCAGCATTGCCCCGACGCCGCCGAGGCTACGTCGAAGAGAGCCTGATGAGTGAGACCAAGCTTCTCCCCCAGGACAAAGGCCTCACTCACGGCGATCATGGAAACCCCGAGGATCAGGTTGTTGCAGATCTTAGCTGCCTGACCGGCCCCATGATCGCCGCAATGGACCACCCGCTTGCCCATCACTTCCAGCAGCGGCCGGACCGCCTCGAAATCCTCAGGAAGAGCGCCAACCATAAACGTCAGGGTGCCGGCCTCAGCCCCCACAACACCCCCGGACACCGGCGCGTCCACCGAGCGGTGCCCGGCGTCCACAGCTAACGCTGCCGCCTCCCGGGCCTCATCCACATTGATGGTGGAGCAGTCCAGGAACATTGTGTCTGGTGCTGCCACGGCCAGCAGTCCGGGTTCCCAGCCTCCTCCGGAGGAGAAGTCACTCCCAGCGGAAAAGTCGCTGCCGGTGGCGGAGTCCCTCCCCCTGTAGGCATCCAGGAGATGCTTGCCGCTGGGGAGCATGGTCAACACCACAGAGGCACCTTCGACGGCGGAAGCAGCCGTGTCCGCCGTCGGAATTCCGTGGCTCCGGGCGGCTTCCAGGGCCGTGGGCATCACATCGTAGCCCACAACGCGGTAACCGGCGTTGACGAGGTTCAGGGCCATCGGAGCGCCCATATGCCCGAGCCCCAGGAAAGCAATGGTTCCGGCTCCATTGGGTGATACCTCAGGCATTGTCCGTCTCCTTTACTGAAAGATTCAGCTCGCGATTAGCGTGCGGCTCAAAATACCTCTCGACGTCGGCGTGCCGCACGTCTGCCAGCGTGGCCGGCAGCCAGTGCGGGTTCCTGTCCTTGTCCACCACCTGGGCCCGGATCCCTTCCCGAAAGTCAGGACCAGCCAGGAAGTGCAGGCCCACTGTGAATTCCTGCGTCAGCGCCTGCTCCAGAGTCATCCCCCGCGCCCTCCGCAGCGACTCCAGCGCAACCTTCACGGCGGTGGGCGATTTCGACTCTATGGTCTCGGCAGCCTTCGCTGCCTCCCCGCCGAAAGCCCGCAGCCGGCGGAGGATGCCCTCCACATCGTTGCCCGCGTAGCATTCGTCAATCCAGGTCCGATGACCGGCCAGCACAGAGTCCGGGGCCCGTTCCGCAAAACGGCCGACGGCGTCTTCCGCTGTTTCCCTCTCGAGCGCAGCTGCCAGCGCCGGCAGGTTTTCCGATGAGAGAAAGTGGTCGGCCAGCCCGAGGAAGACGGCATCGGCGCCGTCCAGGTGGGCACCGGTCAGGGCGGCATGGGTGCCCGTTTCACCCGGCGAGCGCGAGAGCAGCAAAGTACCGCCGACGTCGGGCACAAAACCGATGGTGGTCTCCGGCATTCCCGTGCGGGTGCGCTCCGTGACTATCCGCACGGAGCCGTGGGCCGAGATGCCTACTCCGCCACCCAGCACCAGTCCGTCCATAAACGCCACATACGGCTTGGGGTACCGGGCAATCATGGCGTTCAGCCGGTACTCCGCTTCCCAGAAGTCAGCCGTGCCTGATCCTCCCGCGAGCATGTCCCGGTAAATGGCCACAATGTCCCCGCCGGCGCAGAGCCCCCGGCTCCCTGAACCCTGGACCAACACAGTGGAAACGCCGCGGTCCTCTGCCCAGTCAGCAAGCTGTTCAAGGATGGCGTGAACCATGCCTGCCGTGAGCGCATTGACGGCCTTGGGACGGTTCAGAGTGACGATGCCAAGGTGCCCCCGGTGTTCAAAGAGCACCTCGTTCGGGTCGCTGTCTGCCGGCTCGCTGCGTGCCGGCTCGCTCCCTGCCATCAGCTTCCTTCCGGCATGATGAAGCTTGCGCCCTGCCGGATACCCGAGGGCCAGCGCGTGGTCACGGTCTTGGTCTTGGTGTAGAAACGGAACGCGTCCGCGCCGTGCTGGTTGAGGTCACCGAACCCGGAGGCTTTCCAGCCGCCGAAGGTGTAGTAGGCGATCGGAACGGGGATGGGAACGTTGATTCCCACCATCCCCACCTGTACACGGCTCGCGAAGTCCCGGGCTGCATCTCCGTCCCTCGTGAAGATTGCCACGCCGTTGCCGAATTCGTGCTCGCTGCAGAGCCGCAGAGCCTCCTCGTAGTCCCCGGCGCGGACCACGCTGAGCACCGGGCCGAAGATCTCGTCCCGGTAAATACTCATGTCCTTGGTGACATTGTCGAAGAGGGTCGGGCCGACCCAGAAGCCGTTCTCATACCCTTCGACTGTGAGCCCTCGTCCGTCGGCAAGAAGGGTGGCGCCCTGATCGACGCCGGACTGGATGTAGCCCTCGATCCGCTCTTTGGCAGAAGCAGCAACAACAGGGCCGAAATCTGATTCCTTGTCCAGGCTGTGGCCCACCCTCAGGGCCTTGACCCGTTCTTCGAGCTTGGCCACCAGGGCATCCGCCGTCTCCCGCCCAACAGGCACCGCGACGGAAACGGCCATGCACCGCTCGCCGGCGGAGCCATACCCGGCCCCGATCAAAGCATCGGCGGCCATCTCCAGATCCGCGTCCGGCAGGATGACCATGTGGTTCTTGGCCCCGCCGAAGCACTGTGCCCGCTTGCCGTGCGCCGCGGCCGTGGCGTAGATGTACTGGGCAATAGGCGTTGAGCCAACAAAACCGATCGCTTTCACCCGCGGATCCTCCAGAAGCAAATCCACCGCTTCCTTGTCCCCGTTGACCACATTGAAGACGCCATCAGGAACCCCCGCTTCGCTGTACAGTTCTGCCAGCCGCAGCGGAACCGACGGATCACGCTCGGAGGGTTTGAGGATAAAGGCGTTCCCGGCGGCGAGGGCAGGGGCGGACTTCCACAGCGGGATCATGGCAGGGAAGTTAAAGGGGGTGATGCCTGCGACCACCCCCAACGGCTGCCGGAGGGAGTGGACATCGATGCCGGCACCGGCGTCGTCGGAAAATTCGCCCTTCAGCAGATGCGGGGCGCCGGCGGCAAACTCCACCACCTCTATCCCCCGCTGGATGTCGCCTCTGGCATCAGGGAGGGTCTTGCCATGTTCAGAGGCCAGCAATTCGGCCAGTTCGTCCATGTTCCGGTTGACGAGTTCCACGAACCTGAGCAGTATCCGTCCGCGTCGCTGCGGGTTCATCGCGGCCCACTCAGGCTGGGCCTTTTCCGCGCCCGCTATTGCCCGCTGGACTTCTTCCCCCGCCGCCAGCGCAAGCCTGGCCTGCACTTCACCCGTGCAGGGATCATAGACCTCCCCCCAGCGTCCTGACGTACCTTCCACCCGATGTCCGTCAATGTAATGGCCTAGCTCGCGAACCATGATCGATGCTCCCTTGCATGTGGGTCCTGGAATGCCGGTCCGGCAATAGAAGCCGGGGTCCCTGCCACTGGAACATTGAGCCCGGTGCAAGTGTGACCCATGCCATCTGCTGCCGAATATACTCGGACTTCCTACTAAATTCCAGAGCCGTGGCAGGCCGCTGCCTACCTGCGTTGTTCGCCGCGCAACGGCCTGTGGAACCGGCCGAGGGGATCATGGTGGCCAAGTTCGGTAAGTTAGGGAATGTGAAGATTGCTACCTGGAATGTGAACTCCCTCCGTGCCCGAGCCGACCGTGTTGAGGCGTGGCTTCGCCGCAGTGACTGCGATGTCCTGGCGATCCAGGAAACCAAGTGCTCCGATGACAACTTCCCCTGGGAGCTTTTTGAGCGGGACGGCTACGAAGTAGCCCATTTCGGCCTCAATCAGTGGAACGGCGTCGCTATCGCTTCCCGCGTGGGGCTCGACGACGTCCAACGCACCTTTCTGGACCAGCCGGTATTCGGCAAAGCCGGCAAGGATCCAGTGGCGGAGGCGCGTGCTATCGGCGCCACCTGCGGCGGCGTCAGGATCTGGAGCCTGTATGTTCCCAACGGACGGTCCCTCGACGACGAACACATGCCCTACAAGCTCAACTGGCTGAGCACCCTCAAGAACCACGCCGAGAGTTGGGTCACTGAAAACCCTGAGTCCCAGATTGCCCTCATGGGCGACTGGAACATCGCGCCGCAGGATGAAGACGTCTGGGACATCGATCTTTTCCTGTCACAGGGTTACACCCACGTGAGCCCGCCCGAACGTGCTGCCTTCCACGCCTTCGAGGCTGCCGGATACACGGACGTTGTCAGGCCCCACACCCCTGGACCCGGCGTCTACACCTACTGGGACTACACCCAGCTCCGCTTCCCCAAGAAGGAAGGCATGCGGATTGACTTCGTCCTGGCCTCCCCTGCATTGGCTGCAAGGGTCACCGGCGCCTCGATCGACAGGGAAGAACGCAAGGGCAAGGGCGCTTCAGACCATGCGCCGGTTATTGTTGAGTTGACTGACTGATGAACGCAACGCAGGGGATGATCGGGAGGTGGCTGCAATGACCGGCAACCTTTACCGGGGGCAGGCCGGGCTGCCTTTCTCCTCAACCCTGCGCATCTACGAGCCTCTGACTGCTTTTCCCGAAGAGCAGCGAGCCGCCATCAGGGCATCAGCTGCCCGCGCCAAATCGCGGGCAGCTGTCGAAAACGCCGAACTCCTCGCCTCACTGGGACGCATCACCAGACCGGGCGGAGATCCGTTCCCCACCGGACGCACCGATCTTGTCCGGGTGATGCCCCTGACCGGGAAGCCCGACGGCGATACCCCCGAGGTGAAGCCCTCCGTCACGCTGTTGTACTGCCCCAGCCAACTGGTTCTCCGGGCAGGCCTGGCAGCCAATGCACTGATGGAAGGTATCCACGGACCGCTGGCTGAACTGCTGATCGCGGAAGAGCAAAGGGACCGCCATCAGGAACGGATAGACCTGGTGAAGGCAAAGGAAGGCGTGGGCAAGGTGCACACCCGTGCCTCCACCTGGGGAATCCCATTCAGCTGGTTCTCGCTGTTCCAGGAATCCGACCACAAGGATGTGGTGGAATCAGGCGGCCGTATCCTCACCGTCCGGGTGAGGACCAACATCGGTGACGCGTTGGAGCGAGTCCGCTACGCGGTGGCCAACCTTGCCTTGGCGGCCCCGGACCTGGACATGCTCGATGATCTTGCCCAGCTGACTGAATGGCTGGAACTCTTCCACAGCGATTCCTGGGTGGAACTCGATTATGGAGCAGTGGCGGACAAGGTCTACCCGGACGACTCCCCCATGGACGTCCGGCTTGGCATCGAGTGCCTCGCCGAAGGTGACATGACGGGAGCTGCCGCAGCCTACCGCCGGCTGGCTTCGCGCTGGATTCCGATCCGGCAGCTGGCGCGCGCGTCTTAGGCAGTGACCGGGCGGGGCTCCCGCTGTCCGGGTGCCCCGTGAGCCGGCGGTGGCGCCGTCGTCGAACGAACAATAAGCTGGTGCGGCGCAACCATGGAGCGGACGGATCCGGGGCGGCCATCCAGCTCATCGAGCAGCATCTTGGTTGCCAGCTCTGCCTGCACGTCCGGGCGTTGGCCAACTGTGGTCAGGCCCAGAGTGACAGAGAAATCGTGATCGTCGATGCCGATCACGGACAGATCCTCGGGGACGCGTACGCCCCGGCGGTTGGCTTCGAAAATAACGCCCATAGCCATTTCATCCGAGGCGCAGAAGATGGCTGTCGGCTTGGGACCGGAATTCCCCCACAGCTTGATAAACGCCTGCTGCCCGCTCCTGACGGTAAAGTCCCCCACCTCATCCCACTCCGGACGCAGGTCAAGCCCTGATGCGGTCATCACGTCCTGGAAGGCCTTGATGCGGACCCGGGGGACGTCGAAATTCAGGTCTGTCTCATCGTCGCCATGGAGCAGGGCGATGTCCTTGTGGCCCAGGCTGATGAGGTGCCGAACAGCTGTTGAGGCCGCGGCGTAATCGTCAATGCCGATATAGGCGCATTCCTCCACATGGCCTCCCACCACCACCAGGGGGATATCGATTTTTTGCAGGTGGTTGAGTTCTTCGTGGGTCAGCGCCATACACAGGACCAGCAAGGCATCAATTTGCTTGTAAACCATGGTCCTGCTGAAAAGACGCTCGCGGTTGCTGCCATGACCGCCCAGATTGAACAGCGACAGGTTGTACTGCCGGGCATGGAGCTCCCGGTCAGCTCCCTCAATGGCTTTGGAGAAGAACCAGCGGCTCACAAACGGCGCGAGCACTCCAATGGTCTTGGTACGGCCAGTGGCCAGCCCGGAGGCTGAGGAGGATGCAACATAACCGAGCTCGGCGGCAACGCGCAGGATCTTCTCCCGTGTGGCCGGCGATACCCTGGGCAGTCCCCGGACCGCCCGTGACACAGTGGCCGTGGACACTCCCGCAGCGGCTGCCACGTCCTCAATGCTGACACCGGAATGGCCGCCCCGTTGAGCCCTCTCAGATGTCCGTGCCACGATCTCCCCTTATTCGGCTATGCCGCGGAAGTCGCTGCTGTGCTCCCTGTCCGCAACAAATGAGTCTAGTGCCCGCGCTCCGGCTGGGCCGCCTGAGGTCCGTACGTTACAGACGGCACAGTACAGGCGGCATAGCCGGAGGCGGGTCATACAGAGGATCAGCCCTTGAGGCCTCCGGCAAGCAGACCTCTAACAAAGTAGCGCTGGAGGGCGAAGAAGACCCCCAACGGAATAATGATGGACACGAAGGCTGCAGCGGGGTTCAGGTAGTCCCTCGCGCCGCGTGTGCCGGAAATTTCCGCAAGCCGCTGGGTAATAGGAGCAACGTCCGGAGTTCCGCCGGAGAAGACCAAAGCCACCAGCAAGTCATTCCAAACCCACAGGAACTGGAAAATCGCCAGGGAAGCCAGAGCCGGAACAGACAGTGGCAGGATGATTCGCCAGAAGATTGTGGTGTGCCCTGCCCCATCGACCCTTGCTGCCTCAATCACTTCCCCGGGAATCTCGGAAATGAAGTTGTGCAACAGGAAGATGCCCAACGGCAAACCAAAGATCGTGTGGGCAATCCATAGCTGGGTATAGGACCCGGCTGGCAGTTGCAGGACTTGGGTAAAGAGCTGCAGCAGAGGAATCAGCGCCATTTGCAGGGGGACAATCTGCAAGGCGAAAACGAAGATAAACATCGCGTGGCGCCCCCTGAAATTACCCCAGGCGAAGATGTAAGCCGCCATCGATGCCAGCACAAGGACGAACAACGTGACCGGGATGACGATGGCGGTTGAGTTGATCAAGTACTGAGACAGATTGGGTGACTGCGACCCTGCAGCGGCGGTCGCATCGACATAGTTCTTGAAAGTGAACTGCCCGTCAAAAAAGGCATTCCACCAGCCGTCGGAGCGGGGGCCCACCTGTTTTGCGGCCGGACGGAACGATTGAACGAAAAGGCCAAAAGTGGGCACAGTCCAGATTGCGGCAATGATGAGGGCGGCAGCGGTGGCAAAAGGCGAGGTGAGCTTGGTTTTCACACGGCGCATGATGGGCTCATCGGCGGCGTGGAGGCCCTTCTCGCCAAGAGGAAGACCAACCAAGGCCTTATCTGCCTCGTCCCGTGCTGGCGTGGCGGTCATCGGATCTCCCTTTGCTGACGAAGGACGCGTGCGTTGTAAACGACGATGGGTAGGACCAGAAGGAAAAGTACAAGGGCCAAGGCGGCACCACGGCCGGGTTCGTCGGCGCGGAAAGCCTGGGTGTACATTTCATTGGCCACCACAGAGGTCTCGAAGTTACCGGCCGTCATGGTGCGGACAATATCGAACACCTTGAGGGTGGCAATGGTGATGGTGGTCAGCACCACAACCAAAGATCCACGGATCCCGGGGATGGTGACGTTACGGAACTGCTGCCACGGGTTGGCTCCGTCAAGCCTTGCCGCCTCAACAAGTTCCACGGGGACACCCTTAATAGCGGCGGACAGGATCACCATGGCAAAACCTGTCTGGATCCAAACCATGACGATGATCAGGAAGATGGTGTTTTCCGGAGCATCGAGGAGGAACTGTTTGGGCTCCATCCCAACTGCCACACGCAGTGCGTTGAGCACGCCCGTTTGTTCGATGCCGGGGCCGCGGAAGTCATAGACCAGCTTCCAGATAACGCCTGCGCCCACGAATGAGATGGCCATGGGCATGAATACCAGGGCCTTCAGGATCCTCTCGCCCCGCGCTTTGTCGATGAAGACCGCATAGGCAAGGCCGAAGACTGTTGATAGTAGGGGGACGAGTACGGTCCAGATCACGGTGTTCCGCAGCGTGATGACCGCCTCAGGCTGGGTAAACATCCAGACGAAGTTGTCCACTCCGTTCGGCGTTCCCTTCGCGTCTGTAAAGGCAAGGTACGACGTTTGCACCGCGGGGTAGACCAGCCCGACGATCATCAGGATGGCCGCCGGCGCTAGAAAACCGATGACTGTAACTTTATCTCTTGTTGATTTTGGTGCCCTGTCCACAAGCAGCATGATGAGCCCGATGACGGCTGCGAAAGCCGCGATCGCGATCCCTACTTGGAGAAGTTTCCCTCCGACGAATTCCATGGCCAACCTCCGGGGTGTGGGTGGATGAGTTGATTGAAGACAAAAGTGCTGCGTTCCCCCACGCGTGCCAGCGGAGGGGAACGCAGCACTGCAGGCCTTAGCTCTTGGGCCAGCTGCCTTCAATACTGTCGGCGACCTGCTTGGACGGGGTGCCGTTGATCCATGCCACGATTCCCTTCCAGAAGGAGTTGGAGCCTACGGCTGCGGGCATCAGGTCAGAACCGTCGAAGCGGAATACGGTCTGGGGATCCTGAAGCAGCTCAACGGAAAGCTTGTCCAGCTCCGACTGGGCGTTAGCAGGGTCCAGGCCCTTGTTGGCGCTGACTACACCACCGAGCTTGACCCTGTTGTTCGCGAAGTCCGCACTTGCCATGTACTGCAGGAATGCCTGGACCTCGGGGGTGTCCTTGTAGGCGCCCACCATCTCGCCGCCGCCGGTGATGGCCTTGCCCTTGCTCTCATCGATCGGAGGTGTCATGAAGGCCCAAACATCACCATCGGGAGCCACAACGGTGCCTTCGGGCCAGTTTGCGGCCTGGAAGTTGGCCTGGTGGTGCATGGCGCACTGGCCGTCAAGGACAGGCTGGCCTGCCTGGGCGAAACCGGTTGTCAGGATGGAGCGGACATCGCCGAAGCCACCGTTGACGTAGTCCGGGTTGAGCAGGATCTCGCCGGTCTTGTCCATGGCCGAAACAATCCGGGGATCGTTGAAGGGGATCTGGTGGGCGACCCACTGGTCGTAGACCTCAGGGCCTGCCTCACGGAGGACGACGTCCTCGATCCAGTCAGTACCCGGCCAACCCGTGGCTTCACCGGACTCGAAGCCTGCACACCACGGCTTCATGGCGCCGTCATCCGCCATCGTCTTCGTCAGGGTCATCATTTCGTCAAAGGTCTTGGGAACTTCCCAGCCCTTTTCCTCGAAGGTCTTGGGCGCGTACCAGACAAAGCCCTTGACGTTGGCAAGCATCGGGGCCGCATAGAACGTTCCGTTGACCGTTCCGTACTTCTTCCAGTCAGCTGACCAGTTTTCATCCACGAGGTCTGAGACGGCCTTAGGTGCCGGCTTCAGGTTGCTCGCCTGAGCGGCCAACAGGCCGGGCTGCGGGAAGATGGCAACGTCCGGCGGGTTTCCTGCCTGGGCGCGCACACCGATCTGCGTTTCGAATTCCTTGCTGCCTTCGTATTTGACTGTGATGCCGGTGCATTCCTCGAAGTCCGCCCAGGCTGTCTCAAGGTTCGTGGCTTCAATGTCAACAATGGTTGAGTAGACCGAAACGGTCTTGCCTTCGTGCTTGCCGTAATCGGAGTAGGCGGAGCAGTCGGCAGCCTCGCCACCCCCTCCGCCACCAGTTTCGGGACTACATGCCGTAACGGTTAGTGCCAGGACACCGACCGCTGCGGCCGGAATTAGGAACTTTGGGCTTTTCATTACTGGAGACTCCTCGCTGAGTGACAAGAGAAAATCGCGGTGCAGACTATGTGACCTCAATCACCCTAGTAAGGCTGAGATGACAAATGCAAGCGTTTACATAAACCTTAATCGAAAGGAGACCTGATCTCAGAACCGCAACAGAGCGCGGGCTTAACGGACGCGTTCCGCCCGGCTGAAACGGGCTCGTGTGCCGGCCGCGAGGTGAAGCAACACCGGCGTACGTCTGCCAACAACGAGGTCCAGCGCTTCCACAAGTGCAGAAATTTCTGAGGCCAGGGCGTCTGGAGCAACCCCCAGGCGCGGTTGCAACCTGATTCTCAACGCAGGTTCCCCACGGATCTCGTACGTCGCTACAGATACGCCAGCAAGATCCGGACGGTCGGCAAGGGCTGCCTTGAGCGCCTGCTCCGCTACGCCGCCGCCGATCCGGACATCGCCCGGCACGATGCCGGGATCCTCCTCAAACAGGATGAGATCCGCCCGGCCCTTACCCTGTTGAGCAATCCACGCCACCATGGCGCCGATCAGCAGCACCAACAGAAGCACCAGCAGGATCCACACCCAGCTCTCCTGACGGCCCGGGAACCTGGTCTGGTCAAATAACTGCTGGGTACCGGACCACAATGCTGCAGACCAGAACTGCCACCACGGGGCGACAGCAGGGATGGTTGCCAGCAGAACCAGGAGGGCGCCGACTACCAGCAGAATCAGTCCCAGAATGCCGATCAGGATGCGATTAAGAAGGCGGGGCGTGCTGTTCATGCTCCCACCACCCCGGACGTCGCCAGGTTCACCCGAACGTCCGGCATGGGCGAGGGTGCCATGCGGGTGAGTTCATCCTGGACAGCCGCAAAAACATCGTCATGCCGGACAGGCACGCCGGACGTGGGACGGACATTGACCACTGCCTGATACCTGGACACAATCACCATCACCTGTTCCGGAGTGACGTTGGCGGCGAGCCTGGCGCGTCTGGCCAGCGCAGCAGCAATGATTTCATCGTCCACCAGCACGCCTGCGCGGGGATCCTGGAGGATGTGCCGGGCTTTGCGTCCCGGGAGCACCGCGCTGAGGAAGAAAAACAGTCCAGCCATGAACACGACTCCTCCGGTTACTCCCAGCAGAAGCGGCGGGATACCTTCGGGGAGGGCGACTATGCGCTGCGCGGCGGTCTGCGGATCGATAAGCCAGGGAGGCTGCCCGATGGCGCGCACAGCAGCCTCCAAGAGGGCATAAGCGCAAAGAATGATCACCAGCACACCGGCGATGACGGCGACACCGGCCCTTGACGACTGTGTTTCGCGCTGGAGGATCCATGGCATCAGCGAACCACGGGAGTCATCTGTCCCGCCGCCGTCCTGCCAGTCGCCTTCAGGTCTCGCGATGACTTCGGCGCCTTGTCCCGTAACGGGAGTTTGTGCCTCGCCGGGATTGTTTCCGTAGGCATGGCTCACAGTACCCGCCCCCGTTCGGACACGGCTGTGCCGCTGATCCTTATGTCCACCCGGCTCAGCTGGGCCCCGCTGAGTTCCATGACCGTGTCCAGGATGACAGATTTTGCGGCGGCAGCCCTGTCCCGGATGGAACCGCCAAAGATCGCCACGCGTTCCGGATTCCGCAGCACAGAACCCAACGGCGGGATCCTGATGGGAGAAACCAGCGACAGCGCAAGCAGGCCGTCGTCGTCGGACCAGTCAGCGCGGACATCATTGGCCTCCACGCCCAGGGCGTCAGCGGCCGCTGCGCGGGCCAAACTGGTGAGGGCTTGGGTGCTGATCCTGTTGTGTCCCGCCAGTACCCGGCCCTGCTGTGTCATCGGGGCCGTACTGCTCATGATGAAGAGCGCCGGCCCGTAATGGCGTCCATGACGCTGCGCAGATCCAGTTTCCCTTCCGCTGCGCGGCCCAGCAGGGCACCGATCCCCATAAAAAGGAGGGAACCCAGGAAGCCCCAGACTCCAAACTGGAAAGACATGAAGGCGACGAAGGCGCCCATTGCAATTCCCGCAACTGTCAGGCTCATGGGATTGCCTCTCTTTCCGGACGGCTTCCGGGTGCTGCCGGAGTATTGAGTACTGGACGCGGCTCCGGGTTGGTTCCGGGTTTCACCGGTCCCGGAACGTAAATGTCATTGATCTCGACGTTGACTTCGATGACCTGCAGCCCCACAAGCTCTTCCACCGCCGAATAGACGGCGGAACGCACTTGATTGGCAAGGGAATGAAGGGGGGTGCCGTAGACCGCCACCAGGTTAAGGTCCACGGCGACCTGGGTCTCACCGACTTCGGCATGGACTCCTGCGGCGTGGTCTGAATTGCCGACGGCGTCGCGTATGGCGCCTAAAGCCCGGGAGGGTCCGGTCCCCAGGGAATAGACTCCGGGTACTGCGCGGGCGGCGATACCGGCAACTTTTGCGACAGCGGTCTCGGAAATAACGGTACGTCCACCGCCTGGCACTGCAGCGGCGGCGTCCGCGCGGACCCCCTGGCCGGGTTGTGGGTTCTGGTATTCCATCGAGCACTCCCCTCTTCTTGGAACAACCCTATCCCCTGGCCACGACAACCGCGCGGACCCCGGCCGGTGTCCCTGGTCGGGAGCCCGCCGGCAGTTACACGTCGTGCCTATTTACAGTTCGTGGCCAACCACGCTGTCACCGGCCCCATAGCCTCATTGAACTTCCCGCTGGAAAAGACAGTCTGGTCACTGAGGCCTGCGACGGCCACCTCATTGAGGTGGGCGAAATCGGCCTTAACGCTGTCCGGGGCCTTCTCTGCGGTTTCCGCCAGTTCGGCCTTGAGCTGTTCGAGTTCCTGCGTCTTGCCTTGGGCTGCCGACATCGGCAACAGGGATGCTCCCGTGGCCTGCTGCGAGATGGTGGTACAGGCTTCAGCAGCGCTGGCGAAGCCCCCGAAAGGGCCGGAGGACTTGGTGGAGCTGGGTGTCGCGGAAGGAGCTGCAGCCTCCGACGCCGGCGCGTTGCCGGTGCTGCTGGCTTGCGGTGCCGAACAGGCGGACAGTGCGAGGACGGTGAACAGGGCGGCGGCAAGAGGGCGTGCAGAGAGTTTCACAAGTCACATTTCTGTTGAGGATAGTTTCTGTTGAAAGTGCACCACCGGGCCGTTTCCGAACCTGGCGGCGGCATATGTCTCCGGCGTGCGAGTCTAGCCCGGAATGCCGTCCGGTTTCCAAGCGACGACGAGCGCGCTATCACAATGCATGTGACTTGTCGTGTGTCTGCCGACGAACCAGTAGTAATCCGGTGGCTATGGTTTCCGCCGGCCCACGCTCTGGCGGAGAGCTTTCGTTAAACCTTCCCCCCCCCGCCGCAACAGAAGACTGCCCTGGAGCTCGCAGGATACCTGCAACGGCAGGCCGGGGATCATCCGTGGCCGGAGGAAATCAGCCCGGGCTTTTTGGACAGGTTCAGCATGGACCAGGACCCTGTCCGGCTGACCCGCCTTGAGCCTTTTAGTGGTGGAGGTCTCGGCCGACGTCGCCTGGTCAGGGAGGTCCTTGCGCCATCCGCTGCGATTGACGCCGACGACCTTATGGTCCTGCACATCACAAGCGGGGTGCCCTTCGACGCCTTCCGTGAAGGACACCCCCAGCCGTAGCATCACGCCGCGGAGGCGTGAATACAGGCAGTGCTATCACGGCTGGTTCAGCCACTCCTTGAGAGAGATGTCCCCTACGCGGGTTTCTCCTAGAGGAACGATGCTTGTCTCTTCGATTGGCATGCCGAAGTAGCCGGCATCGGTATCAATGACTACCTCGCGGGGATCATTGTGGGCTGCGAGAACTCGGGACACGAATTCGTTGATTCCTGCGCGCTCAGTGCCCGCCATTTCAAGGACGCTGTCAATTGCGGGCGAGACCGCAGTCTCGGCCACGATGCGAGCAACGTCTTGTGCAGCCATTGGCTGCATCAGGTGGCTTGTCACATAGACCGACCCGTCACGTGTGCCAGCGTCAGCCATCACCGAGAGGAATTCGAAGAACTGAGTAGCCCGCAGAATGGTGTACGGCACTCCGCCTTCTCTAATAGCGTTCTCCTGGGCAGTTTTTCCGGCAAAGTAGCCGACAGCCCCGATACGGTCGGTTCCAACGACTGACAGAGCCACATGGTGTCCCACACCGGCCTTTTTCTCGGCAGCAAGAAGATTGTGGGATGAGGCGGAGAAGAAGGGGACGACTACCTTCTCATCGAAATCGGCGGTGTTCGTCAGGTCCACAACGACATCCGCCCCCACCATTGCCCCATCCAACCCCTGGCCGGTCACCGAATCCACCCCGGTAGACGGGGACGCCGCGTTCACCTCATGGCCCTGATTGCTGAGGAGCTCCACAACCTGCTTGCCGATCAGGCCAGTGCCGCCAATAACTACAATCTTCATGATCTTCCCTTTCGATAAGTGGCGTATAGGAATGCGCTGACATTCCGTCCACCAGCTATGACCGGGTACGAACGCAACCTGTGACAGCCTCGGGAAAATTAATCTGGTTCAACGCCAAGTCGGGTAACGCAGTTCAGCCCACAGGTCAGCCGACAGCCCTCGTAACGCCGGAGAGCTTGTCCGGGTTCATTGTCCATAACAGCTGATCAATACCCTCAGCGGAGACCGTGATCGTCACAACCGCGAACACTGCCCCGTCCCGTGTCAGCCGTGCGGAGGGCTGGCCGTTGGCCATGAAGGGCTCAATATCGACACCGATCCAGAAGCGCGACGCGAACGCCCTGTAGTACTTCGCGACCCGTTCCTTTCCGACAACAGGGAACTTGGAAGCGCGAACCTTCCCGCCGCCGTCGGAGTAGCTGATGACGTCCGCGGCGAAGAGTTCTTCCAGTGCAGCCAGGTTCCCGGTTCGCGCCGCGGCCAGGAATGCTTCCAGCAGGCGCTGTTGCTCGCTCCCGCTCACCGCCACGCGTTTCTCCTCAGCAAGGCGTTTGCGCGCCCGGCTGACCAATTGGCGCGCATTCGCTTGTGTCTGTTGGATGATCTCCGCGATCTGGTCGTACGGGTAGTCGAATGCTTGCCGTAATACGTACGCAGCCCGTTCAGTCGGCGACAGCTTTTCCAGTATCAGCAACACTGCGAACTCGAGCGCTTCACCATTTATGGCGCCAAGTTCAGGGTCTGCGGTTGTATCTACCGGCTCCGGCAGCCACGGACCTACATATGTTTCGCGACGGACGCGTGCCGACTGCCCGACGTTGATGGCGAGACGGGTGGCGGTGGTCGCAAGGAACGCCGGCGCGTTCCGGACCGTGCTCCGATCACACGTCTGCCATCGGATCCACACCTCCTGCAGGATGTCCTCCGCCTCGCTGACACTCCCGAGCATTCGGTAGGCGATCCCGAATAACCGAGGACGGGCATCAGCGAATATCGCCGAGGCCGTTTCCAATTCGGAGGCTGGGCCGGAATCGGCAATCATGCCCTAATGCTACTGCTCCAGAGGGTGGACCCTGGTGATGAGGGTTGGCTCGAGCACGGCATGAAGCGGGACAATCGGGCGCTGAGATCGATGTAGCTCGGTAAATGATGGGTCCAGTGACGCCGAATTCCTGGGCGCTGTGCCCGCGGAAAGGGCAGGATCAGAAAGAGCCAGGAGTGCGGGCAGAGGGAAGGGCCGACGACGGCTGGGGGGGAGCCTCGGTCTCAGAAGGCTCTGCCATCGTCGGCCCCGTCAATCTCCCGGGCCGTGACCTGGGAAACCCTCTTGCGAGACCTGGACAACTGGCGGAACGGTCCCGTTTTGGTGGGGCGGCCACTGATTGCCGTTCTCAGTTAATCGCGTTGGAGTACTCCTCCACACGCGTAGTGTGTACTCGTTTTTTTGGCCCCGTAGAGGCCTCCACCACTTGTTTTCCCAGTGCTCCTGACGGCGCCGGACGGCTGCCGTGATCCGTGGCCGGGAACCCGGGCTAGGATCGGCGCTTAAAGAAGAAAAGCACCAGTTCCGAAGAACTGATGCTTCCCAGTGGTGGCTCCGACCGGCGTCGATCCGGTGACCTTTCGATTTTCAGTCGAACGCTCTACCAACTGAGCTACAGAGCCTAGGTGACATGTCACCTTGACAGCCGGAATTTCTTCTGGCAATCAGAGCGACCCTGACGGGACTTGAACCCGCGACCTCCGCCGTGACAGGGCGGCGCGCTAACCAACTGCGCTACAGGGCCTTGCTTTTTTCTTGCTTTTCTGCAGTATCACTACCGCAATTTTTCAAGGCTTTTAGCCTACCAGACTTTCACATCTGGTTTGACCGCGTTCCTTGCGTACCCCCAACGGGATTCGAACCCGTGCCGCCGCCGTGAAAGGGCGGTGTCCTAGGCCGCTAGACGATGGGGGCCAGAACTCAATCCGCCTGAACGAGGGCAAAAATTAAGGGCCGAAGCCTTCCGTTTTTGTCCTTTCGTTTCCGTCGAACTGGACCTATAAAACTATAGGGGTAAGCCCCGGATTATCCAAAATCGGCGAGAAGGGGCCTATGTCACAGGAGGGAACGGCTCTCCAAAAGTTGGCAGTTTTTCGGGTAGACGTGGCCGATTTCCGCCAGCCGTTCCATCCCCGCAGCGGATAGATTTGCCTCATGGCAAGCACAGCCGAAACCAACCCCGCGCAACCATCCCGCTCCCCTGAGGTGTCTCCTGAGGCGACGACTGCCACCGCGGCCGCGCAACTGCAGCTACCAACCGGCACCATCCCCGCCGGCAAGGAACCCATCAACAAGCTGGGCGTCGCCGCCGTCGTCATCACCGTGGTCCTCTGGGCATCCGCCTTCGTGGGCATCAGGGCCATCGGCCCCAGCTTCTCCCCCGGCCCGCTCACCCTGGGCAGGCTGGTGGTCGCCGCCGTCGTCCTGGGCCTGTTTGTGCTCCCCACACTGCGCAGGCTCCCCCGGGGCCGTGAGTGGTGGCCGATCCTTGCGTACGGTGTGATGTGGTTCGGCGGCTACAACGTGGCCCTTAACGCCGCCGAGCACCTCCTGGATGCCGGAACCAGCGCGATGCTGATCAACGTCTCCCCCATCATCGTGGCGGTTCTGGCCGGCTTCATCCTGAAGGAAGGGTTTCCCCGCTGGCTGATCATCGGGAGCACTCTGGCGTTCGGCGGTGTGGCGATGATCGCCGTCGGCTCTGGTCAACGGTCGACGGCGGACGTGGTGGGGGTGTTGCTGTGCCTCCTTGCCGCCGTGCTTGCCGCTGTCAGCGTGATCATCCAGAAACCCGTATTGAAGAAGTTCCCTGCAGCCCAGGCAACCTGGTTTGGGATCATGGTCGGGACTGTATGCTGCCTTCCTTTCACGGGGCAGCTCGTCACGGAGGTTCAGCAGGCGCCCATCCCGGCAACACTGGGCCTGCTTTATCTGGGGATCTTCCCTACAGCCGTCGCCTTCACCACGTGGGCCTACGCGCTGTCCCTGATCGACGCCGGCAAGATGGCCGCCACCACCTACCTCGTCCCAGGCACCACCATTCTGATCTCCTGGCTGATCCTGAGTGAGGTCCCCACCATTTGGGGCCTCATTGGCGGCATCATTTGCCTTGTGGGCGTGGCCCTGACGAGGCGCAGATCCCGCTAGAGTTTCGGGTATGCAAGCAAACCTGCCACCGGGCCTTCCGATCGTCCCGGATGGCGGCGATTGGGCACCCTTTCCAATGTCCGCTGAGGATTTCGAGGCTGCCGTAAGCGCCGCCTTGGAGCGGATTCCGGCGGACATCGCAAAGGCGATGGACAACGTGGCAGTGTTCATCGACGACGACTACACACCTCAGCCGGGAGAAGACCCGGACACTGTGCTGCTGGGGCTATACGAAGGCGTCCCCCTGACCGAACGGGACAGCTGGTGGGACGCTGGATCGTTGCCCGACCGCATCACCATCTACCGGCAACCGATCCTGGATATCTGCAGCTCCCGTGAAGAGGTGATCCAGGAGGTTGCCATCACGGTCACCCACGAGGTTGCCCACCACTTCGGCATCAGCGACGAACGCCTTCACGAGCTGGGCTGGGGCTGACGGGAGCGCCGGCTCTCCCTGGAGGTTCCCGCTCCGGCACCAGCGCCGTTGGGACTAGCCTTGTAAGCATGGGACATGATCATGGCCACACACACGGGATGACGGCGACCGGGCGCCACCGAAACCGGCTGATAGCCGTCCTGGCTATCACGCTGACAGTGGTCCTGGTTCAGATAGTGGGTGGAATCGTTTCGGGTTCGCTGGCATTGCTGGCGGACGCGGGCCACATGCTGTCCGACGCCGCCGGGGTGTTCGTCGCACTGCTGGCGGCTTGGATTGCCGCCCGTCCGGCCAGTGACCTCAGGACGTACGGCTACCAGCGGGCCGAAGTCCTTGCGGCCCTGGCCAACGCCTTGGTGCTCATAGTCATCTCCGTGGTGATTTTCATCGAAGCGATCCGTCGTTGGGGTTCCGAACCTGAAGTGCAGACAGACGTCATGCTGTACGCAGCAATTGTGGGCGCGGCCGCAAATTTGATCTCGCTCCTCATCCTGCGCACTGCCCAGAAGGAGAGCCTGAACGTCCGCGGCGCCTACCTTGAAGTGCTGGGGGACCTGCTGGGTTCGTTCGCCGTCATCGCGGCGGCCCTCACCATCATGTTGACCGGGCTCCAGGCAGCAGACACCATTGCCTCGATCGTCATCGCCATCATGATCCTGCCCCGCGCTTGGCATCTGTTGCGGGACGTGGTGGACGTCCTGCTCGAAGCAAGCCCAAAGGGTGTGGAGGTTCAGATGATCCGGGAACACATCCTTTCGGTCTCGGGAGTGGTGGCTGTCCATGACATCCATATCTGGACCATCACATCCGGCGTGCCCGTGTTCTCCGCCCATGTAGTCGTGGAGGACGAGTTGCTGAGTGCAAGAGGGGCAGATCAGGTCCTGGACAAACTCACCACCTGCCTCGGCTCCCACTTCGACACCGATCACTGCACGTTCCAGTTGGAGCCTGCAAGCCATGCGGAACACGAGTCCCACCAGCACGCCTAAGACCGACACGCCGGGGCCGCCTTCCAGCTTCCAGAACTCTCTGGTGTTTATGTTAAAGCTGAGGCTCTTGTTGCCAAAGTGGTTTGAGAACACGTAACCTCGGGTTTGCTGCACCATTCGCCGAGGGACTTTCTGCGCGCAGAACCTGCACCTCGTTCGCTACAGCCCGACACAACGAGGTTTGCCCATGGCCTGGACCGGTTCCGCCCGAAGATCCGCAGTGCTGTGCAGCGCCGTCGCGCTCCTCTTTTCGGGCACACTGCCTGCCGGCGCAGCTCCAAAGAGTCAGGCGGTGACTGAACAGGTCTTCACAACACACTTTCCGACTGCGCCTGAAATCCCTTCACCCGAAGACATCGCCGCCGCCAAAGCCAGCGAAAGTGCGACGGCGGATGAGGTCGCCAAAATCGACCGGATCCTTGAGGCCACCGCTGCCGAGCAAAACGTGACGGCTGCGGCTTCGATGCGCGCGAACAACGCCTACGGTGACGCCCTTGTAGAGCTCCGATCCCGCAAGGAAACCGCAAGCCTTGCCTCTGCCAAAGCCAAGGCCGCCGCGACCGAACAGGAGAACAGCCGCAGGCAGGTTGGCCAGATCGCAGCTGACCTTTATCGGAATGGCGGGCTCAACCCTGCCCTGAGCACGGTTCTCTCGGGGAGCGGCGAGAGCTTGCAACAAGCTGTCACCCTTGAGGCAATCTCAGCCAATCGCAGCCGCGCGTTCGAGTCCGCGGAAACAGCCGCGGCAGCAGCGGAGTCTTTGACCGCAGCCGCAGAGGAAGCGAACCGGGCGGCGGAAGAGGCGGCCAGAACCGCCGAGGACCGCAAGTCCGAGGCCGACCAAGCCAATGGTGCACTGTTGAAAAGCATGGCAGACGCCAAGGCTCAGCGCACCGTACTGGTCAGCCAGCTCGCGTCTTTGAAGAACACCACCGAAGCGCTCGAGTCCGCCCGGGTTGAGGCGATGGAGCGGCAACGCCAGCAGGAGCTGTTGGCTGCCGTCACCGCCGCCAGCCAACAGCAGGCTGCAGGATCCCCAACAGGGCAGGCGCCTCCTCCGGCCGCTCCCCCCGCCCCGAACCCCGGGCCTGCACCCGCCCCCGCCCCTGGAAACCCGCCGCCTGCCCCGCCGGCACCGGCCCCTGCGCCTCCTCCTGCACCCGCCCCCGGGCCAGCACCGGCACCGTCACCAGGGGCAGGGGGAAACCAGGCTGCGATCTCCGCAGCCCTGGGTAAAGTCGGCTCACCGTACTTCTACGAATATGGCGGCACGGGGCCCTTTGGTTTCGATTGTTCAGGGTTTGTGCAGAATGCCTTCGCTGCGGCTGGTAAGTATCTGCCCCGCACAGCAGCCCAACAGTTTGCCCAGGCACCCGGCCGCGTTCCTCTCGCGCAGGCACAACCGGGCGACCTGCTGGTGTGGGGATCGCCGTCGGACTTCAGTCACGTTGCGATCTACCTGGGCAACGGGCAGGTGGTGCAGGCCTTAAACCCGCAGGCCGGGATAGAGGTCACGCCACTGACCTGGATGGCGGGAATGCAGCTCTACCCCTACGCCGCCCGGTACTGAGACGCATCTGGCACTGCCGCGGCTTCTAAGTGGACGTGCCAGCCTAGGACAGGATGTCCTTCGTCACGAACCGGCTGTACGCGAGGGCGCCGAAGACGGCCACATAGCCGGCCTGCAGCCAGGCATTGCTGGCGAAAGTGTCCCATCCGATGGGCTGGCGAAGCAGTTCAGAAAATCCCAGCCAATAGTGGCTGAACAGCCATGGATGCAGCCACTCGAGCTGGGGCAATGCGTCCAGCACCTGGGACACCACGGACAGCACGACAGTGGCGGCCATTGCCCCGACCGGGACGTCGGTCAGGGTGGACATGAAGAGGCCTATGGCAGACAGGCCCAACAATGACACGGCGATGTAGGCAGCAATCAGGATCAGCCTCATCACGGCCTCGGCCGGAGCGATGGTGTCGCCGGACAGCAGAGTCACCCGGCCTACCGGGAACAGAGCGGCACCGATTGCCGCACCGGTGAGGGCAACTACCAGGGGCGCGACGACGCAGAAAACCACTGCGCCGGCGTACTTAACAAGCAGGAGCTTGACCCGTCCTGCCGGAGCCACCAACAGGTAGCGCAACGTGCCCAGCCCAGCCTCGCCTGCTACGGTATCGCCGGCCACCACGCCCACGGTGAGGGGCAGGAAGAGCGGGATGGACACCAGCACCCCCGTAACCCCGACAAAAAGCCCGTTCTGCGTGATCCTGTCCAGGAATGCCGGGCCGCGCCCCGGCGGGACGGACGAGGAAAGCCGCACGGCGATGGCGATCAGAATCGGGATAGCCGCGAGCGCCACCAGCATGGCCCACGTCCGCCGGCGCTGGAAGAGGACCGACAATTCGGAAGCCAGGAGGGACCACGGCGACGGCCGGCCCGCACTTCCTGCTGCAGGGCTGCCGTACTCACGGGTCACTCCACCTGTCAGGCTGTCACTGGGCAATGTCGAACCCCTCCCCCGTCAGCGCCACAAAGCGGTCTTCCAGGCTTCCCTGCTCCACAGAAAATCCTCTGACCCGCACTCCGGCGTCGACCAGGGCCGCCACGATGTCCTCCGGAGCCGCTGCGCCGTCGGAAGCCGCCACACCGGCCGGGTCCGGAAGTGCCGCCGTCAGCACCCCTGTTGCCCTGGCCGCGCCGTCCGTAACCGGGGTGATGCCCAACCGCAGGAGCACAGCCGAGGCGGTTCCGGCGTCGGGCGTTAACAAACGAAGGGTTCGCCCGCCGGACTGGCGCAGGGAAGCCAGCGTCCCCTGCGCCACCAGGCTGCCGGCGCTCATCACGGCAGCGTGCGTGCAGATCTGTTCCACTTCGGCGAGGAGGTGGCTGGAGACGAACACGGTGGCGCCATCGGCAGCCAGGGAACGAACCAGGTGCCTGACCTCCCTGGTGCCTTGGGGATCCAAGCCGTTGGTTGGTTCGTCCAGCACCAGCAGTTCACGACGAGACAACAGCGCGTTGGCGATACCGAGGCGCTGCTTCATGCCCAGGGAATAGGCCCGGACTTTCTTTCCCGCTGCATGGGTCAGCCCTACCCGTTCGAGTGCCGTCTGAACACGCGCTGCCCGGGTTGCCCGGACGGAATGGGGATCGGCCGCATCGAAGCGGCGCAAATTACCTGCCCCTGACAGAAAAGGGTAGAAAGCCGGCCCCTCAACCAAGGCACCAACCTTGGGCAGCACGTCCTGCAGTTGCCGCGGCATCTCCTGGCCCAACACACTGATAGTCCCCGCGGAGGGAGCGGCGAGGCCAAGCATCATGCGGATGGTGGTGGTCTTTCCGGAACCGTTCGGCCCGAGGAATCCGAATACGGACCCCTTGGGCACGGCGAGATCAATGTTGTTCACTGCCAACTGGTGGCCGAAACGTTTGCTCAGCCCCTTGGCCTCGATGGCAAGGCCATCAGCCGAACCGGCACCCGTCACCTTGGCGTGGCTGCAGCCTGCAGCATCTCCACCGGAACTGCACCGACAAAGATCCGGCCATCATCGGTTAGCAGCACGTTCAGCAGGGACGTCGACATGACCGTTCCGCCAGGAACCGCCACCATGGCCTGCTGCAGCAGCGGCTCCCTCGTCAGGAGGCCTTCGGCGGCAAGGGCATCCCCGCCCACACGGAATCCGACTACTGTCTCCCATCCGCTGCCGGTCACCTGGGGACGTCCGACGTCGGACCCGCCGGTGTGGCCGTCCAGCCCGGGATGAGCTCCGAGGGGACGCGGAGGTGGCTGAACTTCCTTCACAGCGGTGCCCGGAGGCGGCGTGAAGTCAAAGAGCGACGGATCAGGGGCCCCCAGGGTCAGGCTGCTGTAAGCAAGCGCGAAAGCCGGCTCGGCTTGTCCGCGGGCCGCCACCTGAAACGACAGGGGCAATCCGTTCTCGCCGTCCACGGCTATGGACACAGAGCCCACCAAGGTCTGCTGAGAGCGGGGTGTGAGCACCAGGTTGTATGCAGAACGCCCGGCCACTTGGACATCGGTTCCTACTGAGACGTCCGTACTGGGATCCAGCTTGGCCAGCAGCTTCTCGGTCAACTCCGCGGGAGTAGGCACGGTGGAGGAGTCTGGAAAACCTGGGTCGACTGAATCCTCCGGGGGCTCCTCCCCTGCCGGAGTTGCCACCAAGTTCGGCAGCGTTACGTGAACCGTCGACTGGTCCTTCGAGCTGTACCACCACAGCTCCCGGCCGTTCCGCACAAGGTCCCGCTCGGCCATCTTGTCCAGGATTTGGATCCTCATTTTGGCGGGACCGTCTTTATAGACCCGTGCAGTGTGCGGCCCGGAAAGGAGCTCAAGCCAGGATGTCGGCGCAGAAGCTGACGGGCCAGTCTGGGGAACCTCGGGCAAGCCAAGGTTGGAAGCCTGCTCGAGTGTCCCGGAGAGAGCGTGCACTTTGTGCCCGGCCACAAGCGCCAAGACCTGCGCAGGACTCTTGGCCGGGAGGGGATCCACCGCGCTTGCCGGCAAGGAACCGGCAGCAATACCGGCCGCGATGACGGCAGGAACCACCACAGCCGGCATCCACCGCAGCCAACGGCGGTTCATTTCAGTCCCGATCCAATGTCGCAACTCATGGTTCAAGATTACGCCTCGAAGGTCAGGCACGCCCGGGGTAAATCCCCGTTGTTTCAGGCACTGTTTTCAGGCAGCGCCGAGCATCGGGCCGAAGTTGGGCCGGTCCGCCAGCCGCGGGTCATCCTTGTCCGGAACCACCAAAACCGGTCCCTTCGCGTGATGAAGGACGCCGTCGGAGGTTGAGCCAAGGAGCATACCGGCAAAGCCGCCCCTGCCCCGGGTTCCCACCACAACGAGCTCCACGTGTCTGCTCGCCTCCACCAGTACATCAACCGGCGTTCCATCTACCAGCTGGGTCTCAATGGCCAGGTTGGGATAATGACTCTGCAGCCAGGCCGCACCGGCATCCAGCTGGACCCGGATATCAGCGAAGAGGGCTTCACGGTCCATCGGCGCAGGCACCCACGCCAGGGAGCCACTGTATTGCGGCACGGCACACACCGCCCGCAGCCTGGCTCCCATGCGTTCAGCCTGCGCAGCCGCTTCCAGAACAGCCACGCGTGCCTGCTCGGAGCCGTCGACTCCCACCACAACTACGTTCTCCACCGGCTGACTGCCGGATTTCTCCTGCTCGGCACGGACGCGTTTGTCCGTGGTGGTTTCACCCAGGCGTGCGGCGCAGACAAGCGGCACTGTCACCGTGGGGCACTTGGCGTGAGCGGGCAACGCGCTGCTGACCGATCCCAGGAGCCGCCCGACAAAGCCGCCGCGCCCGCGCGTGCCGAACACCAGAAGCTCTGCCGTCTCTGACATCTCCAGGAGGACACCGGAAGCATCGCCGTTCTCAACTGAAGCGTCCACGTCGATGTCGTAGGAGGACACCTTGTCTACAGCCTGCTTCAGAATGGCCTCTGCGCCTTCCCGAATGACGGAATCGTCCACAGTTGCGTAGCCGCCATCCAGCCCTGAAGCGGCGAAGATCGGCACGGAATATGCCGTAACAATATGCAGAGGACGACGGCGGCGTTCCGCTTCTCGGGCAGCCCACACCAGGGCGCACTGGCTATGCTCGGATCCATCAACACCCACGACAATTCCCTGCGGGGCGATGACCTCGTCATCCCCCTCCGATTCGGGGTGCATCTGTTGTCGGGCCATGGGCTCCGCCTCCTCGCGATACTGCCTGATGTTCCGGCTATTCTGCCAGAAGATCCAATCCTCGGATGACACTTAGCGCGAGGACTTGCAGCTACTCGGAAAAGCCGTTCCTGAACCTCACTATTCTCGTTTCCCAGACACTTGGCAAGAGCCCGTAACGGCCGGTTAGCAGGCAGGAAATTCGGCTGAAACAATGGGGGCGGACCTCCCCGGTCCTCTTGGTGGACACAGCGAATGGAAGAACAGCCAATCTTGGGCGAACCCTTTCCAGAGCCGGAAAAGTTCTGTAGTCTTCGAGGCGTGTTGAAGCGGATGCGTGTTCCGGAACATGAATCCAATTCAGTCAGGCGGCCGCACTTTGGGGGTAACGGAGCGCGTGCGGAATAGTACCGCTCCGCATTTCGAACCATCAAGGAGGATCCCGGTAG
>NZ_JAPSHJ010000080.1 GCF_031179985.1 Arthrobacter sp.
CTATCCACCGCGCTGTCCGAACCTACGCTGGCGTTGTTCCCGAGCGCGCCTGGAGTTCGCCCACTTCCTCGTCCGGCACTTTCACCGAGGCGTGCATGTGCACGAGCTGCCAACGGGGGGCAGTGCGGTGCCAGATGGTGGTCATGCGCCAGGCATTACTGATTGTGGCGGGCGGCGAACTCGTCGAGGAGCATCCCCCACGTTCAGCCGTCACGCTAAGGCATGATTTTGTATACGTCGATCACAGTCTCTTCAGGCGCGGTTGCGAACCCGCCCTCGACGCCCTTTTGCAATAGCGGAAGGAGGACGTTGTCTCGGTACTGCTCCCAAGCTCCCTTCGACTCGAAGAGTGCCATGATGGTCCAGCCACCTGCGGAAGGCCCTGCCACATGGAAGGTCTGGCCGACGGGCAATTGCCCTTCGGCTGGGTGGGTCGTGGCAATCGATGCCTCGTATTGCTCTCTTGTCCCTCCTGGGAAGAAGTGCATAACTCCACAGGCCGTGGGTTCCATAGCTGCTCCTTTATGGGGTTGGATTCCCTCATCGTGGACCTCTGCACACAAAGCTGCAATAGCCCTGGTCCCCTTTGGTTGTTGTATTTGCGGCCGTAATTCGGCTTGAGCAGGGGGCTTCGTCTGGTTGCTCCTGTCGGATCGGTTGTGGGCCTGGTTCATGGTCGTCCTCTGCATTCGACCGAACCGATACCGGGACCAGGGACCGACTCAGCGTTGCAGCCGGACCGCCTGCATGACGTCGTTCTCGTACAGGCCGTGCGCGGGTGGCCTGCCAGTTGTCGTAGCGCCCGTAGTTTCCCGGGTCCAGGATGAACTCCCAGCTGCTCTCCAGTTCGGACCGCAGGTCCTCCGGCCAGTGCCGGTATCCGGCGTCAGGTGTGACCCCGGCGGCCCGGACCCTGGCATCGACGTCCTCGAAGGCACACTCCAGCCGGGCCATGACTCATCATCGCGCTCACCGGGAAGCTCAATGATCAGCGGACTCCGGTTCAGGGCCGAATGCCAGTCACCGAACTGCGAAAGCAGCACCCGTTCCCGAGGCACCCTGCAGGCCAGCAGCACCCCCCGGTGAATTCTCGCAGAGCTCCACGAGATCCTGGCGCCTGATCTGTGCCCAGAACCAGAGCGCCCCATCCCCCTCGGTGGGCAGCCGTGCCGCCATCTGCCGGTACATCCATTCATGAGCGTCCCCATGGAACGGCTCAACACGGGACGGATCAGGCAGGAGCACGCCGGCGGAGAGGAGCGCCTCGAATGCCTCTTCAGTCGGGATCGTGTGCAGAAGCAGCCAGTCAGCGGAGAGGTCGTAAGCCATGCGTCCCCTGGGGACGGCGTCGGCGGAACGGGCTTTCTTAATCGGAAGCGCAGGCACTGCACTATCATCGCTGAGGGCACCGACGGTGAGAGCATGTTCCGTGCCGGCCCAGGTGAGCCCTGCCAAACGGGGTGCGGCGAACGGTCGAGCCGGGTCGGCCGTCGATCAGGCGTGAGGCGCCTCAACCGGTCCGCTCACACGGACACCGCCCACTGCCCCTGTCCAGGGCGTATCACCCGGGCTGGGCAACAACAGATGCGCGAAAATGTACCCTTGCTGAAGTGCAATGACATGCGAGGTGGCGCCGGCGCAATCCAGCGCGATCTCCAACGGCCGGAAGGGGGCACCGGGATGCTCCTGTCCGACGGAGACCTTCGCGCCGGAAGCACCAACACAGGCTGCAGTGACGATGTACTGCCCGCCCGCCGGCACCCTCTCGGTTTTGCCAAAGCCCCTGACGGGACCATCCAGTGGCCCCACGTCGGAAATGAGGACTGGTTCCGGCGCTGCCTTAAGGAGCCGGTCCAGCTCAGCGTAGTTTTTGACCTCGCGCTCCAGGACTTGGGGATCAGAGTATGGCTTCGGGGGCCCTGTTGCCGGCGCCAGGTCAGCTGTTGCTGTGTGCGCGGGCTCTGAATCAGCTGTTGCTGTTTGCACGGGCTCCGGGTATTCATAGACGCACCCTGTGGTCCCGTTTAGAGGGATCAGTAGGCACAGGGCAAACCCTATCCGGTGCCGTTTGTCTTTCGCTCCCACACTCCCATGGTGGTCAAGCCCGCAGTTCAAAACAACCGCTGACCGGCCCTACATTCCGTCCAGCCGGAACTCGACCCAAAGCGGGTAGTCGTCCGAGACCCATACAGCAATCTTAAGTCCGGATGGGCATCCTGGGGGTTGAGAACGGATGCCCTAAGCCAGTAGAGGGCCGGGGCAGTTCTACGGGATTCGCGCCCGGCCGATGCGGGAGAGGCTCCGGCGGTGCGCCAGCCTCCGCCCTCGTGATACCTGGTGTGACCGCTGGTGAGCAGTCCGTTCTGCTGTCCGTTCTGCTTTCCGTTCCTGACGCCGCGCCCGCCTTCCCGGCAGCCCGGAAAGCAGCACCAGAATCGTACCGACCCACATGAGGGCCATCGCGAAAACCAGTGCGATCGCTTCCTCGGGGCGCATAAATCAATTCTAGACCCTGAGGGTGGTCGTAGCAGCGGGGGTCCTGTCAAGAACATAGCTGCGGTATGCGAGCCGTCCAGCTGCCAAGCACCTCAGTCCTGAAGCCGGACCGCCGCCATGACGTCGTCCTCGTACAGGCAGTGCGCGGTGGCCTGCCAGTTGTCGTAGCGCCCGTAGTTTCCCGGGTCCAGGATGAACTCCCAGCTGATCTCCAGCTCGGACCGCAGATCCTCTGGCCAGTGCCGGTATCCGGCGTCAGGTGTGACCCCGGCGGCCCGGACCCTGGCATCGACGTCCTCGAAAGCACACTCCAGCCGGGCCATGTACTCCTCGTCGCTCTCACCGGGAAGCTCAATGATCAGCGGACTCCGGTTCAGGGTTGAATGCCAGTCACCGAACTGCGAAAGCAGCACCCGTTCCCGAGGCACCCTGCAGGTCAGCAGCACCTCCCCCGGTGACTGCTTGCAGAGCTCCACCAGATCCTGGCGACTGATCCGCGCCCAGAACCAGAGCGCCCCATCCCCCTTGGTGGGCAGCCGTGCCGTCATCTGCCGGTACATCCACCCGTAGGCGTCCGCGTGGAGCGGCTCCGCACGGGATGGATCGGGTTCGAGCGCGCCGGTGGAAAGAAGCCCCTCGAAAGCCTCTTCGCTCTGGATGGTGTGCAGCAGCAGCCTCTCTGCCGCAAGGTCATAGCCCATGCGCCCCTTGGGGACGGCGTCGGCGGGACGGGCTGTGGTGATCGGAAACGCAGGCACGGCACCATCATCGCGGAGAACACCGACAACTGCGGCGAAGCGTGAAGAAGCCCTTTGGGACCACTGCGGCAATGTGTAAGTCGAGGGTTCCAAGAGCCCGCTTTTTGCTTGGCGTGACCTGGCTGGAAGCTCAGTCTCTGAGACTACCGGCCGTCACCTCGAATTCCTCCACGGACAGGATCTCAGTTCTCTCAGCTGCGCTGGTCTCCGTCCTGAGCCTATTCGCCGTCTCCCGGCTCGCGACCATGGATTCTTCGGAATCCCACAACGTGATGGACAGGTCTTTGCCGGTTTCTTTCCCGTGCAGATAATAGATTCCCCTGCACCCGGGAATTGCAAGCACCCTGTTAATGATGTCTTGCGACGGCGCGTCCGAAATGGTTTCCGGTCCGGTCCCGAAGGTGCTGAGTCTGGCGAACATTTCTACTTCTCCTCCAATTAATCCGGTTAAGGCTGATCTCGGGCAAGGGTGGGACCTGCGCCGAGGTTGTGGCTCCTGGCAGCAGCAAGGCTCTGAACGCCCATCCGCACAAGGCAAACCGTAAGGTGCCGCCCGGTGCCTTTAGCGGCCGGCCGTTGATTCGCAGCGGCGGAAGATAACCGAGGCAATTTCCGATCGCGCTCCCGAGCAGGCTTCTGTTCAGGCAGAAACCGACTCAAGTACACGCCCGGGCCGGAGAGGTGTCAATGGCTCCAGAATTGGTCAGATGTGTTGGTTTTCTCCTGGCTGGCCGCGCTACCTGATCGGTCACGGACTGGTTCCGGAGCTGCCCACGGGCCGTGGAGATCCTGTCCAGGTCCTGGGTGACAGCAACTGGCGGTGCAGTCGTCATGCCTTCCATCGAAAAATGCCAGGCTCCTGGTTTCGGGGACGCCGGGGGTCCACGCCCCAATCTGGGGGTGCCGAGGCCAAAGGCCGCCGGGCAACAATCAGGTGGAGAAGGCACAGTGGTCGACATCCGAAGCCGAGGGACCCCATGCCGGCCTAGGACTGCCGGGTCCGGCCGGAGTTGCCCCGCAATGTCAGCCGGACCCGGTATCAAACCTGGGCTGAGAACCTTTAGATGAACGGGTAGATGGGGAAGAACCTGGGGATCAGGGACGCCTTCGCGCCCGTGCTCTCCGTTTCCGTCGGGAGCTGGTCGATTTTCGCCTCCAGGTCCAGAGCCACGTCGTCTCCAATAAGGCAACGGGTCAGGTAGGCGGAGAGGGCCGAGTTGGTGGCGGTGTGGGCGCCCGGGATTGTTTCCCCGCTGAGCAGGGCGTAGGAGTCCCCGACATGGAACACGGTAAGGAAGCAGTCATCAATGGCATGCAGCCGCAGGTTCTGCACACTGTCCCGGAACGCATCCTCTGCGCCGTCCCTCGGCAATGCTGCCGCCGAAAATGTCACAATTCCTGGCATGTAGCTATCCCCCTAGCAATCAGCCGGTTCCCCGAAGGCCTTCGTCACACACTAGCCGCTACCCTTGGCCGACTTGAAGTTTTTAGCAATTGATAAAAACATAAAGTGCTGGGTTCTCCGATGAGGGGGCTCAGGGAGTTCCGGCGGCATGGTCCTCCGGGTGCATGCGCCCGAATTGGGGGTGGGACCATCCGCACGACGGGACCAAGGGAGGGATACAGCTCAACCGCCGGGCTGTATCCCTTCTCCCCTGTCCGGCTGCCGCCACAGGATGATGATGCCGATGCCGATGCGCCCCTCGGGGCCGACCCCCAATTGTCTGGAATGCGGCTACGCTTCTCCTCATGATCCCCAACCATCAGCAGTTGATCGGACTCCTGGCACGTGCCGATCCGGGGTTTGCCGCGGGAGACTTTGCCACCACGTACAGGAGTGCCTCCGGGCCGGAGGGCGAGACGGGCTCCTTCCGGTACTTCCCGGGCGGTTTCTGGGAGGTCACCAACGACAGTGGTGGCCGGTACCTCAAGGCGCCGTGGGGAATGCGGTTTGAGCAGGACTCTGGGTATTTCGAGGAAGCCCCCGACAGGGGTGGCCAGCCGCCGCGTTTTCCTCCGTGGTCCCTCGTGCTGCCGCGGTACTCGACCTTCCTGGGCCGGGAAGACGATGACTGGCAGATAGACGCCAGCCGGCCGCTGGTGGAGGAATCCGGGACGCTGACCGCTGCGCTCACGAACCTGGAAGACCCCCGGTTCACGGGCACATTAACGGTCAGCGTTCACACGAATACGATCACCTCGGCTGATCTGGGGCACATGGTGCAGACGCTCGCCATCGTCCGCACTGAACCGGACGACGAGGACCTGGCGGCCCTGGAGAACATCAAGGCCAGCGTCAGGGGCCGCTGACAGACTGCCCGTCAGGACTGGCTTCTGGACCGTCGGCCGCGCGCCCTGCCACTCCGCCACCCGGGGAGGGCGGCGTCCAGGGCTTCGGCTTTCTGGGGATCGAGTTGCCCACGGCGGGCCTTGGACCGCTGAAAGTGCAGCCAGGCACCCAGTTCGTGCTCTTCGCCGATGATGTTGGCCTTGTGCCGGGCCAGTCGTTCCCTGCCGCCCGGTACGCCGTCAATGCTTGCAGGCGCTCCTGCCACCGTTCCTCGTCAGCCTCTGCACGGGGCTTGCCTGCCCAGCCGTCCAGCACCGCCAGCCCGTCCCGGCACTCCTGGGCGAGCGTGCCAGCCCGGGCCTCTTCGCGCCGGCGCTACAGCCACACCGCCAGCGATCGCTCGGAGGTTCTGCCGGCATTCCGGGACGGGTAGCGTCCCGTTGCCTGGACCATGGCCACTAGTTGCCGCATCCGTTCCAGCCCGCGGGCAGTCGCCTTGGCTTTCCTGGTTGCTGATCGGTGCGCCTGGTGCAGGCCGGGGTCCTGAACGGCAGCGAGACGAAGGCCAGCGCGGGCGTCCGTTCAGGAATCACCGTCAGGTAGTTGAGGGATTGCCTAACGGTACCGGTGCGGGATCCTTTCCGTCCGGAGCTTGGAATGGTGGTCAGCTGGCCCTCGGTGTGGCCTGACCGATGACTTTTCCGCGCCGTGCTGGTCTGTACAACGAATACCGACTCACGGGAGACTGACGCCATGCGCAAACTGACCTTCGCCATGAACCTGAGCCTGGACGGCTACATCGCCGCGCCCGGCGACGACCTCGGCTGGAGCGTACCGAGCGACGAGCTGTTCCAATGGTGGTCCGACCGGGTGGGGGCGACCGGCCTGGCGCTGTACGGGCGCAAACTGTGGGAGACGATGAGCTCCCACTGGCCGACCGGCGACCAGCAGCCTGGCGCCACACCTGCGCAGATCGAGTTCGCCCGCCGCTGGCGGGACATGCCGAAGGTGGTGTTCTCCTCGACGACCAGCACGGTCGACTGGAATACTCGCCTAGTCACCGACGACGCGGTCACCGAGATCACCCGGCTCAAGGCCGACGACGGCGGCCCTATGGACATCGGCGGTGCCACACTCGCCGCGGCGGCCATGAGGGCCGGGCTGATCGACGAGTACGCGATCGTCACCCATCCGGTACTGGTGGGCGGCGGCACGCCGTTCTTCACAGCCTTGGACCACTGGGTGAACCTGAGCCTGGTGGAGACCCGGACGTTTCCCGACAGTGTGGTCCTTACCAGGTACAAGACCAGGCGCTGAGTGCCCGGCATCGAAGCAGCACGGGCTTCGGGCCACCCAAGGATCTCGTAGCGCTGTGTTCCGAGGCGATCGTGACGTTCCTGCCGGATCCTCTTCTTTTACCGGACCGATTCGTCCCGCTTAGCGTTCCTCGAACGAGGGCCCGCCACGTACCGCTGCCGGAACAACGCCAAATACCGCTGCGATTCACAGGATCTGGAACACTATCCGCCCGGCGAGGCAGATGGTTCGGAGGGGTTAGCCAGGAAGGCACCAAGTCGCCTACCGACATCCTGTCATCCAGAATGCAACCCGTTGCTGACCGTTCGGGGCATCAATGTTCAATTCCACCGCGAAACCGAGTTCGTCCCCTATAGTCGGGCTGACACCGAATCCAATCAGCCGGTTTCGGTCCGGGAGATCCGCTCCCATGAGAAGGCTGATTCCTGTGGACTCTTGGGCGTCGTTTTCAGGTGGCACGCTCGTGCCACCATGGACCATCCAATGAGCACCGCCCTCCAAGACTCCCTTGTGTCCAGTACAGACAGGCACTTCCAAGTTGGAACCGGGCATGAGCTTGAAGACGCTCGCTGGAGTTTCAGGGCAGCGCAGCACAGAGCACGTGGTCATGCTGGCGATGCTACCGAAGGGAGGGGCTATCTGAGGTCACGATCTCCTCAAATGCTTTGGTCTTCAGGAGTATGCTCAGGCCATGCTTGGAGCTCAGGGAGGGGCCCAGAGGGCGAAATACCAGTGGCTCATTGGTATTAGTGTTCTTCCCCTTGCCGTAGGAAGCTGCGCAGTGGACCCTGGCGATGCAGACATCACTTCCGGCACATCTGACCGCTGGATCGTAGGTGTGTCAGGCCCGCGGAGCGGCGTGATCGACCCATGCCTGAAAGACCCAAGTATCGAAGAGTCAATTCAAAGTGCAAATCTGCCATCCACGCACTTGAGCATCAAACTTCGCGAAACGGCGAAAAGAGAAGACGCTGTCCGCATTGCAGACTGCCTTCGGCGGGGCCTGAAGAGCGGAGATGTATCGATCACTAGCCCCAGAAG
>NZ_JAPSHJ010000081.1 GCF_031179985.1 Arthrobacter sp.
GGGTCCCTCTGGCTAAGCTCTGGCTAAAAGCGCTGCTCTGGCGGGCTTCTGCGATCGGGACGACAATGGGCTCGTGCCTTCCCCTCGCCCCAACGGGGACGGCGGCACCATGAACGCCGGCGCCCGCAAAATCCAGCGCGTCTACCTGACGCTGACGCTGGGCAATACCCTTGCGGCCTCGTTCATCTGGGGCATCAACACCCTGTTCCTGTTGGATGCGGGGCTGAGCAATTTTGAGGCCTTCGCAGCGAACGCGTTCTTCACCGCAGGCATGGTGCTGTTCGAGGTCCCCACCGGTGTCGTCGCCGACGGATGGGGGCGCCGGACTTCCTTTCTGCTGGGCACGCTGACACTCGCTGGCTCGACGTACCTCTATTACATGCTGTGGCAGCTATCCGCCCCGTTCTGGTCGTGGGCGGTGGTGTCTGTGCTGCTTGGTCTGGGCTTCACCTTCTTCTCAGGGGCCGTCGAAGCATGGCTCGTTGATGCGCTGCGCTTCGCCGGCTACGAGGGCGGGCTGGAGGCGGTGCTCGGCAGGGGGCTGATGGTGCAGGGCACCGCGATGCTCCTCGGTTCGGTGGCTGGTGGTGTGGTGGCGCAGGCCACCGACCTCGGCGTGCCGTTCCTGCTGCGCGTGGGCGTGCTTGTGGCCATGTTCCTTGTGGCCTTCGGGCTCATGCACGATGTGGGCTTCACGCCCGAACGTTCCGCCCATCCTCTCCGGGCGACCCGTGCCGTGCTCTCCGCCTCCATCGAGAGCGGGCTGAAAAACCCACCAGTGCGCTACGTGATGCTGGCCGCCCCGTTCAGCTCAGGCGTTGGCATTTATGTGTTTTATGCCCTGCAGCCCTACCTGCTCGGGCTCTTTGGCGATCCTGGCGCCTACTCCATCGCTGGCCTGGCGGCGGCGCTGGTGGCGGGCGCGGAGATACTCGGCGGCTGGCTGGCCCCACGCGTCAGGCGACTCGTTCGAAAGCGCAGCACCGTGCTGATGCTGAGCAGCAGTGTGAGCGCCATGATTTTGCTGGCGCTTGGATTCATCCAGGCCTTCTGGGCGGCGCTGATCCTGCTGGCGCTGTGGGCCCTGGTTGCCGCGGCGGGGACCCCGGTACGCCAGGCTTACCTGAATGACATGATCGCCTCGAAGCAGCGTGCAACAGTCCTGAGCTTCGACTCCCTCATGGGATCAAGCGGTGGAGTGGTGGTGCAGCCGGTGCTAGGGCGCGCAGCCGACGTGTACGGCTATCCGGCCTCGCTGGCGGTCAGCGGGCTGATCGAACTGATGGCTGTGCCCTTCCTGCTGGCGAGCCGGCAGCAGCGTCACCAGGCAGATGATTTCTCGGGCGCGACTGACACCACGGACGCGGAATCCCCTCCGCTGCAGGACTCCTGAAGGACCGGGCGGCGGCTCCATCCGCGGGTGTATTCCGGAGCCGCCGGGAGTACCAATTGAGTATTGAGTGTCACAGGGCCCCGGAGTAGCGTGACAATACCGTCAACCGCACCACCCAGACCCGGGAGCGACCATGCCCTATATTAAGCGTCGCCTGGCTGCCATCACGGCGGCCGTGGCCATGAGCGTGACAGGTGGGGCGGTCATCAGCCCCGCATCCGCCGATGAACGGGAGACAAAAAAGACCGCGACGGCCAGAGGCTACGGCGGGGCAGTCAGCACCGTTGATCCGGAAGCCTCTGCCGCAGCGATCGAGGTCCTCCGCGACGGCGGCAACGCAGCGGATGCGGCGGTCGCCGCGGCCGCCACGCTGGGAGTCACCGAACCGTACAGTGCCGGGATCGGGGGAGGCGGGTACTTTCTCTTTTACAACGCTAAGACCGGCCGGGTCGGCACGATCGACGGCCGCGAGACGGCGCCGGCAGCGATGCCGAGGGACGCCTTCATCGATCCGAAGACCGGCAAACCCTACAACTTCACCCCTGAACTCGTCACGAGCGGTGTCTCCGTCGGCGTACCCGGAACGCCTGCCACCTGGGAGCGTGCACTTAAGCGCTGGGGAACCATGGACCTCGACGATGCCCTGGAGCCGGCGATTGACGTGGCGACCCGCGGCTTCGTGGTTGATGAAACATTCCGCCAGCAGACCCTCGATAATAAGGTCCGCTTTGCGGCGTTCACCTCCACGAGCAAACTCTTCCTCCCCGGCGGTGACGCACCCGCCGTCGGCAGCATCTTTAGGAGCCCCGACCTCGCCAAAACGTACAAGCTCCTCGCGGACAAGGGCACCCGCGCGTTCTACCACGGACAGCTCGCCAAAGAGATAGTAGCCGCCGTCAAGGTTCCCCCCAAGACTGCCACCACCACGCTGCCCGTCCCACCGGGCCACATGACGACGGCGGATCTCGCCGGCTACAGCGCCCTGAACCAGGCGCCCACGCATGTGGAGTACCGCGGCTTCGATGTCTACGGCATGGCACCCTCCAGCAGCGGCGGCACCACGGTGGGCGAAGCGCTGAACATCCTCGACACGTTCAACATCGCTGAGATGTCAACGCCGAACGCCCTGCACCACTACCTTGAGGCCAGTGCCCTCGCATTCGCTGACCGGGGCAAGTATGTTGGCGACCCGAAGTTCGTCGACGTCCCCACTGCCCAACTCACGGACCCGCTGTTCGGCAAGGAGCGATCCTGCGCCATCAACCCGAAGCTCGCTGCTGAGAAGCCTGTCGCGCCGGGCGATGTAACCAATTACGACGGCGCGTGCCCGGCTGCCGCCGCGTCCCTCGCCGATGAGAAGGACACCGAGAACATCTCCACCACCAACCTGACGGTCGCCGACAAGTGGGGGAACGTAGTCGAATACACGCTCACCATCGAGCAGACCGGAGGGTCCGGGATCGTGGTTCCCGGCCGCGGGTTCCTGCTTAACAACGAGCTGACGGACTTCTCGACGGTCTATGACCCTGAGGACCCGAACCGGATCGAACCCGGGAAGCGCCCGCGCTCCTCGATGTCGCCGACCATCATCCTCGATGAGGGAAAGCCGTTCCTCGCGCTCGGTTCACCGGGCGGCTCAACGATCATCACCACTGTCCTGCAGACCATCCTGAACCGCGTGGACCGCGGAATGACCATTTCCCAGGCGATAGCGGCACCGCGGGCGGCTCAGCGGAACACCGCCAACGTCACCGCCGAGCCGGCGTTCATCACTGCATACGGAAGCCGGCTCACGCCGTACGGCCACAAGCTGGCGCCTGCTGGTGATGCGTTTACCTCTGCGGCGGAAATAGGCGCCGCCACCGCAATCGAATTCAAACCCGACGGGAGAATGGTTGCGGCGGCTGAGCCAGTCCGGCGTGGGGGCGGGTCCGCGATGGTGGTCAAGCCCTCGAGGTGACGCTCAGGGAGGTGACTCTCAGGGCTTTGCCGCCCGGGCTTCGGTCCGGAGCCGGTCATACTCTTCCCGGGACACCGGCTTGGCGTCCGGCGTGCCCAGCTCATTGAGGGGGATGCGGTACGTCTCCGGTGCCGTCCAGGCTGCAATGGCCCCGATGATCGTGGCGCCGGCCGCCGGTTCCAGTCCGCCTGTGGGTCTGGCTCTGCCCGCTCGCGCCAAAGAATTTGTTGCGCGGCTCACAATCCGCAGGCGAATCGGGGCCGGAGATCAGCTACTTCAGGTGCTGTCGGCATCGGGAAGCAACCGTCCGTTCCGGATCTGTGATGGGCCAAAATCAACGGTCAGCGGCCGGATTTCCCACGAGCCGCCGCTCCTGGTTTTCGGACGGCCGACAGCCACGTGGGGGACCCAGCGAGGGTATCTGAAGCCCAGGGCGGGCGAGCTCAGGATGAAGTCGTCCACGTTGTCCACCTGCAGCTCCTCCAGCAGTCCATGGAGTGCCTGCACCAGAAAGACCTGGTAATCATGGACGCGGTCAGGCACCTGGACCTCAAGCCCGGACACATTGCCTCCGGCCAGGGAAATCAGGCGCTCCGCAGTCCCCGAGAAGCCCGCCAATATCGGAAGTCCCCGCAGCCAGTCTGCTGTGCGTCGGGTGGCTAAGTCGGTGGAGGTCCTGCCTTTGGTCCAGTCCGCGATGTCCTGGACGAACTCCGGCAGGATGCCGATGTGCAGCAGGGTCATGTGCAGGCCCTGTTCCCTGCGCAGGCCATTGACGTACGTCCCAAGCGCTTCGTAGTCCGTGGGACGGGATCCGATGTTCAGCACCGGTACCTCGACCGTGATGCGCGGAAGCCCGTGCATGAGGATCGCCTCCGTCCTGCTCCGGCTGTTGGCTCCGGTGCCATTATCTTCCCGCTGTCACCTCCGCATGGAAAGCGTGTCGCATGGGCGGCTGCAGCTCGACGATCTCCTTCGATTCACCGCCGGCACCCGTGCTCGGCTACGTTGGACTGCAGGCTTCCGGGAGGACCTGTCGAGAACAAGCTGTTAAGGAGATGCTATGGCCAGGATCTTGCAGGGAAAAGCTGAGGCCCTGAGGGCGAGCCTTTGGGTTTGGCCTGTTTCTGCCGCCTTCGCTGCTTTTCTGCTCACGCTCGTTCTGCTGGCGGTTCGTCCCGGACCGGACACGGCGTGGGCTGTGCTGCTGTGGCCAGCTGGCACCGACGCGGCAAGCACCCTGCTGCAGGTAGTTGCCACAGCAACCATGACAGCGACGACGCTCACCTTTTCGATCACCGTCGTGGCTTTGCAGCTTGCCTCTCAGCAGTTCTCTCCGCGCCTGCTAAGGGAATTCGCACGTGATGCAAAAATCCAATCGATTCTTGCGCTGCTGGTCTCGACGTTCGTAGTTTCCCTTACAGGGCTCCGGGGGATGGGACCGGGCGCGCCTACCCCCGTTTTGGTGCCGGCACTGGTCATGTTCATGGGCCTGGCCTCTGCCGGGGCATTGGTTGGCTTTGTCGGGCATATGGTGCGCGCTGTTCGCGTGGACTCGATGATGGTTGCTGTACATCAGGAGACCCTGGCCACGATACGGCAGACCTATCCCAGTGCCGAGGACCATTCTAAAGATCCAGAGAAAGGATTGCCTGAAGGCGGAGGGACCCTCCTGAAGTCCTCACGCAGTGGCTTTGTGAAAGTCATCCGACCGGATGTCCTGGTCCAGGTGGCAGTTGAGCGCGGGATTTTCCTCCGGCTGGGTATACGTCCCGGTGACCAGCTCGTTGCTGGCGCACCGCTGGGGACATTCTGGCATGACAAAGAAGCAGGACAAGCCGATCCGGAATCAATTGAAGCCGAACTTGCCCGTGGCGTGGAGATCGGCTTCGAACGCACCGCGGAACAGGACGCTGCGTTCGGGCTGCGGCAGTTGACCGACATTGCAGTCAAAGCCATCTCGCCCGGCATCAACGACCCGATCACTGCCGCCCACGCCATCAGTTTCTGTGCTGACCTGATGGTGACCCTGCAAGGCCGCAAACTCGGGCCGCAACAACACGTCGATGCTGCCGGAGTGCCCCGTGTGGTCACGCCGGACCGCGATTACCGCTACTACCTCGATTTGCTGTGCGGGCCCCTGCGGCGCTACGGCAAAAGCGAACCCATAGTCCTCACGGCACTCCTTCGCATGCTTCGGGACTTCGCTTCCAATCACAAAAGCAATGAGCAACTTGAAGAAGCAACACGCCAAGTCGACCTAATCCTGGAAACCATGGACCCAAGCCTTGTTCCTTCCGATGCATATGAAGTGCATGCTTTGGCAGAAAAAGTGCGCCTGGCAATAAGAGGCAACCTGGAAGCCGCATACCACGACCGCGCCGGCGAAACTCGTTCCGCCTGATATCCGAGCATCGGCACGCGGCGGGGCGACGCGGCCGGGAAGTGAGAGCACCGTGCATGCCTGAACTATGGTTGGGCTCTCGCAGCTGAGCCCCGACAACTACAGCTGGCCGATGTTTTTGGTGTAGGGGGTAAAGACCTGAAACCGTGTGATTGAGTAGGTGAATGGCAACACCAATCGAGGACTATGGCCTCATTTCGGATTTGCAAACCGGCGCTCTGGTCTCGCGTAACGGCAGCATCGACTGGTTGTGCCTGCCACGTTTTGATTCTGATTCTTTCTTCGCCGCGTTGCTTGGCACAGAGGACCACGGCCGCTGGCTGCTGGCACCTTCCTCGCACCCGGCAGTTGCCGGTCCTGTGGTTGTTAAACGCCGCTATCGGGACTCGACGTTCGTTCTGGAGACGCTCTGGAGAACCGACAGCGGTGAAGTTTTGGTCACTGAGTTCATGCCGGTCAGCGATAACCGTGCGTCCCTGGTTCGCCGGGTACAGGGAATCAAGGGCAGTGTCCGCATGTATCAGGAAATTGAGATCCGTTTTGGTTACGGGAAGGTCGTGCCTTGGATCAGCCAGATCCGTGACGACGGGGGCACGGCAATTATGGCCATCGGCGGGCCTCACGCGGTGATGTTGCGCGCCGAGAGCCTCCCCCAAGTTCGGGCAGATAATTCCCATGCAGGGGAGTTCACCGTAGAGGCCGGGCAAACAGTGGACCTGGACTTGTGCTGGTTCCCGTCCCATGACTCCCCGCCACCGGCCATCGATGTTGACCAGGCGCTGGATGCAACCAGCAGGTACTGGATCGACTGGGCCAGCCACTGCCTGCCGGCAGGTGAATACGACGAGATGGTCAAACGTTCACTTCTGGTCTTGCGTGCCTTGACCCACCAAAGCACCGGCGGGATCGTGGCCGCTCCCACGACGTCGCTTCCGGAGCAGTTCGGCGGGGAACGGAATTGGGATTACCGCTTTTGCTGGCTCCGGGACGCTGCGCTGACGCTTGAAGCCATGATGACCCACGGCTTCCGGCAAGAGGCGCTGCAGTGGCGGAACTGGTTGCTCCGCGCGGTCGCCGGGGACCCGCAGCACCTGCAGATAATGTATGGCGTGGGCGGAGAGAGGGAACTTCCCGAGCGGTCACTTCCACACCTGCCCGGCTATGAAGCCTCGATTCCGGTCCGGATAGGCAACGCCGCAGTTGAGCAGTATCAAGGTGACGTCGTTGGTGAAGTCTTGGTGGCCTTAGAAAAACTCCGTAACCGGGGCGGGCATGAGGATAACTTTTCCTGGCCATTGCAGCGGAACATGCTGAACTTCGTGGAAAACAATATCGGCCGCAAAGACCACGGAATCTGGGAAATGCGCGGAGAAGCGAAGCATTTCACGCATTCCAGGATCATGATCTGGGCTGCCCTGGACCGGGGAGTACGGGCAGTAAGGGATCACGGTCTCGATGGCCCGGCTGAACGCTGGGAGAAACTCCGGGATGAGCTCCGCGCCGAAATTATGGAGCAGGGGTTCAACAGGGACCTCAACTCCTTCACCCAAACCTATGACAACACCGAGGTGGACGCCTCCCTGCTGGTCCTGCCGCACGTAGGATTCCTCGACTACGGTGACGAAAAGATGCTCGGCACTGTTGCAAGGATCGAACGGGATCTACTCGATGACGCCGGCCTGCTGCTCCGCTACCGGACTGAGACACCGCTCGATGGACTAAAACCCGGTGAACATCCCTTTTTGGCCTGCTCCTTTTGGCTCGTGGAGCAGTACGCCCGCACCGGCCGCTCGACGGAGGCGAAAAGGTTGATGGACCAACTCGTCGGATATGCCAACGACCTGGGACTGCTTAGCGAAGAATATGACACGACGAACAACCGAATGGCCGGGAACTATCCCCAGGCCTTCTCCCATTTGGCCCTGGTCAGGGCTGCCGACGCGCTCCACGGCATAAAACAAGAAAGCACCTAGCCTAAATGGATGTCCCCGCCGTCGAAGCCGCATTCGGCGCCGCTGGCCCGAAGCACGCACCATATCAGGCCTGCAAAACCCTCCGTCT
>NZ_JAPSHJ010000082.1:0-4300 GCF_031179985.1 Arthrobacter sp.
GTCAGCCGGATGCCATGGAAGACTGCGGAAAGCCGGACGGTCACATCGGTGGCATGGGCATGCTGGAACGCGTTATTGAGAGTGACCTGGGCGGACCGGTACAGGAGGGATGCGCAACTGGCCGAAATCTCGAGGCTGTGGTGCGGTGTCTCCCAGTGGACACACGTGCCTTGGCGCCGCAGCGGAACGGTCAGCCGGTCGATGCAGCCCGCGAGTCCGAGCCTGTAGAAGTCAGCCGGCTCGGGTTCCCCGATGAGGTCCCGCGTTTCGGCCACTTCTTCGTGAATTGCTGGGCTGTTCATGGCGGCCGCCGCCTCCTTGCGTCCTAATGCGTTTCCCGGGAATCATCTTCGGGCTGTTGCATTAAGGCTCCCGCGGAACGATCAGGCTTAGCGCCGTATTTCCTCAGGATCGGATCAGGATTGCCGGCCACGTTCGGGTCGCCCTATCAGAACTCCGGAGGTGAAGAGCGCCGCCGTCGTAGTTGAACAGCAGCGCTACTACCGCGCAAACGTCCAGGGTTCGAGTGCCTGGTGCGGATACGTCACCGCGTCAGCAGCGTCGAGGACCTCCAGTGCGGTCATGTGGGCGGCTGCCGCTACCTCCCGGATGGGTTTGCCGTGGGTAACGGCTGCTGCCACTGCAGTCTGAAGGGTCACAGCGGCGGGCTCTTGCTCAGCGCTCTTGGATTCCAGCGTGGCTACGGCTTCCTCCACTGCCCGGATGTCGTCATCGTCCATCATGCGCTCCTATCTCTGCTCCATTGCAGTGCCATCTGCCGCGTTATCCGGATGCCAGCGGAAGGAATTCCCTGACTCATCCCACCGACTGTTATGCAGCGGACTGAATCATCAGCGGGGGATTCCGGGTAACTAAGCATACTGTTGGTTCCCACCATAAGACAGACTGGTCTGTCTCGACCAGTCCCGCGGTAGAGTATTTCCTGATGAACGTACCTGATTCAAGAGAGGGCACTCTGCTGCCCCAAGGGGTTCGTGCTGCCCAGAACGAGCCGCTGCACCGGATACTCTCCACTGCCTACGAGCTGTTCTCCCGTCGTGGCATCCGTGACGTCGGCATCAATGAGCTCATTGAGCGGTCCGGGGTGGCCAAATCCACGTTCTACCGGCATTTCCCCTCCAAGGACGCTCTGGTTCTCGCCTTCCTTGCACTTCGGGACCAGGTCTGGACCGTCGATCTGATTGTCGCCGAGGCCAGACGCAGGGGAGGCACGCCAGAGGGGCGCCTGCTGGCTATTTTCGACGTATTCGGCGACTGGTTCCAGCGCGACGATTTCGAAGCCTGCACTTTCATCAACGTTCTTCTTGAGATGGGTCCCGAGCACCCCTTGGGGGAGGCCAGCATCGGCTACCTTGCCCGAATCCGCGGCCACCTCACGGCGCTGGCCGAGGAAGCGGGGCTGCGCGACCCGGATGAGTTTGCCCGCTCGTGGCACATCCTGATGAAGGGGTCGATCATCTCGGCCACCGAAGGTGACTTCCTTGCGTCCAAGAGGGCGCAGCAGATGGCCGGCTGGCTTATCGCACACCACCGGAGCTGAGGCGCGCCGGTCCGTCATCCCTCTTTCCTGCCCTTGCCCTTGTCCGCACCCTTGGCCCTGTGTTCTTCGGCGGCGTTCTCCCCGGCTGGCGGAGTGCGCGAGGATGGTGCCGCCGTTGGGGAAGTAGCCGGAACGGGCGGGGCGGGAATGTTCTGGACAGCTGCGCCTCCTGTGGCTGCGGCCTGCGCAGCAGCGTTTGCTGTGGCTTTGTCGGTCGCGGCCTTCTCTGCGGCAGCCTTCGCCGCCACCTTCTCTGCCGCCACCTTCTCTGCCTCCGCCTTCTCTGCCGCAGCTTTGGCTGATGCGGCCTGGGCCGCCGCGGCTGACCGCAAGTCTGCCCTGACGGATTCCACCGCTTTCATGATGCTCTGATGGCGCTTGAAGGACACCTCCCCGTCAGCAGCTGCCCTGGTCACATGATCCACCAGCTCATCAAGGCTCCTTAGCCCGGTGGCCGGGTCTCCGCTGGCAGCCGCTGATGTGACCGCGAGGACGAGGCTTTGCAGCTCCCGGCTGGCGGCAGGGTCGAGGTCCGGTGGAACCGGAGAACATCCCGCAGCAGCGGCTGCCGCGATGCCGGCGGCCGCCAGCCCCAGGGCAATGCGCTGCCGCATGCCCCGACTGTGCAGCATATCCACCATCGTTACCAGCCTCTGTCACTAAGTCCCGCAGGTCCCTATAGGCTGCGGGGCTCCGTCCGGTGACGGTTGCTGGATAATCATAAGCCTACTTAGCTTCAATTCGGGAGGCGGCCCGTTGCGAGGGGGCGGCGTGCGTTTTCGAGCAGGTGGCACAGCAGGGCCTGCTCGGGGCGATCCGGGTGGGCAGCCAGGTGGCGCAACAGTCTGAGCCTGACTTCGGATTGCGGGTCTGTGGCAGAAATGATGTCGAGGATGAGATCGATAACCTGCTGGCGCATTACTGTCCGTTCGGGCCGGGCGCCCGGAACCGCGCCTGTATCCGGAACTGGGCAGGGCCGCCGACGTCGGCCGGTTTGCTGGCGCTCCTCCCCAAGCCCGGCTTCCGACTGCGGCTCGCGCTCCTGCCCACGGTGCTGCTGTGGGTCCGGAAACCTAGCGCCCATCACGGCCCCTAAAGTCGATGGTCCCGGTCACTGCGCCGGGTTCCCGCCGCACATCCGATGATCGGGAGGGTCCCTGCAGGTGGGCAGCCGGGCTGGCAACAGTCACGCCCGGCACCACTATCCCCGGTCTTTGAACAGGATCTGGCTCGGCCAATGCATGGCTCCAAACCTGGAGTCCGGCAACGGCCAGCACTGGAAAGCACAGGAGCAACAGCTTCTTCATGGGGCACTCCTTACGGGGGCTTCACTGCCTTACGTGGGTTTCACTGCCGGACCAGCTCACTATCCCGCGGAGCTCCTGTGAAAATCCCTACGCGCTGCCCCCGTGTTCCGGCCCGCCCCGCCGGGAGTGGGGGGTAAGGCGGGTGGTACGGCCCCCCGGCGGCCAGGCTGCAGGGTCCTCATCAGGAATCTTCCAGGTTTTCACAAGGAATCCTCCGACCGGGCCCGCGGGGCGGGCGGAACAAGCCTTAACAAGCTGCCGGAGCGGGCGTACGTTATTGGTGTTGGAACCCATCCCGGCCCGTCCTTCAGCCGGAGCGGGCCGGAAACTGACAGGAGGTAACAGCGATGGCCAACATTCTCCGCCGGGCCGGCGTTGACTTCCCGGAGCCGTTCCGCAGGTTCCTTGAGGGGGACTTGGACTCCTGGCTACGCGTAGAGGAGTACCGTGAGGCCGGGACGCTGGTGGTCAAAGCCGAGGTACCCGGCATCGACCCGGACAAGGACGTGGACATCACGCTCACAGGCAACCAGCTGCAGATCTCTGTCCGCCACGAGGAAAGGTCCGAGCACAGGGGCAAAGAGGGCTACCGGTCTGAATTCCGCTACGGCACGTTTGCCCGCACGGTAAGCCTCCCCGCTCCCGTCAATGAGGATGACGTCCGCGCCTCGTACACCGACGGGATCCTCGAAGTCCGGATTCCGTTGCCCGAGGAACCTGAAGCCGGGGGACGCAAGATCCATGTCTCCCGTGGTGCCGGCACTGCGTCCGGCGCTGCGCCTGGCTCTGCCGTGTAACAATATTCGCCGGCAACCCGGAGCCCGCGCCCCGCCGCTGCACCTGTATTGGTTAGAGTCGACCTACACATCCCGCGTGCCGGCAGGGCCAGCGGGATGAGCAGCGGCCAGGCCGGCGAAAGGGGCGCAGTGCATCTGATCCGAACGATGGCTCGGCGGACAGCATGGCTGCTGGCCGCCGTCGCCATGTTGGTTGGAACCGCCGGTTGCGGAGTCTCAATTCCCGCAGACCCTGACAGCACCCTGGAGCGGGCCTCCGGCGGGACCCTTCGGGTCGGTGTCACGGCCAACGGAAAGTGGGCGAGCGTCAGCGAGGGAGAGGAACCGGGCGGCATCGAACCCGCCCTGGTCCGTTCCTTTGCCTCCTCGATCAGTGCTGTTCCGGAGTGGGTTATCGGAAGTGAGCAGGAGCTGACCAAGGCGCTCAAGGAAGGCGAGCTGGATCTGGTGGTGAGTGGCTTCGCGGCTGACACCCCCTGAATCACCCACGCGGGAACCAGCCGCCCCTACACGGAATCGGAGGATGCCTTCGGCAAGACCGTAAAGCATGTCCTCCTGGTGCCGCTGGGCGAGAACGGCTTTCTGTTGGCCCTGGACCGCTTCCTGCTGAGCCAGGACGTCAAGGCATGAGCCGC
>NZ_JAPSHJ010000082.1:4400-7756 GCF_031179985.1 Arthrobacter sp.
GTTCCTGCCGCCCATCGCGTTCCTCCTGGCTGTCCGGCTGATCCGACGCCCTCCCACAGAGAAGCATCCCTACGGCTATCACCGCTGGTGCTCACGGCCGCGCCTCCTGTGTATCTGGGGCGGGTGAAGATCAAACTTGCAGAGAAGCTCCACGACAAAGTGCTGTACGCGGACGCTGACATGAACAAGGCCGACTGGATGACAGCGAGCGCCGCGGCCGTCGGCGTACTCGGAATCGGCGTCGGACTCTGGTGGGCCGACTGCGCCGCAGCCCTCCTGATATCCATAAGTATCCTGCGGGACGGGATCAAGAACCTCCGCGGGGCGGTTGGAGCGCTGATCGACACGCGGGCACACACTGTGGATGACTCCGCCCCCGATCCGCTCAACCGGCGGATTGACACTTACCTGAAGGGCCTTCCCTGGTGCGTGAGGCGGCTTCACGCGTCCGCGATGAGGGGCACGTCTTCCACATCGAGTCCTTCGTGGTGCCGGCCGACGGCACCCATCCATCACTGGAGGCTCTCGAGGAAGCGCGGAAAGAATGCGCAGCGCTGGACTGGAAGGTGCAGGACCTTGTGATCGTCCCGGTTGCGGAACTGCCCGGGGAGTTCCTCCCGGGGCTCCGGCCCGCCGGGGCAGAATACTGAAGTGCTACCCCTCGTAGTGGGTCTTCGCCGGACCCTGCCCCAGTGACTCCACGATCGTCGTCGCCACCGCGCGCAGTTTGATGTTACGCGTGCTGGACGCTGCCTTGAGCAAGGCGAAGGCCTCCTCCTGGCTGCACCTGTTCTGCGCCATGATGACGCCGACGGCGACGTCGATCACCGTCCTCGTTTCCAGGGTGGCCTTGAGGTTCGCGGCTGCATCACTGTAGTGCGCAAACCGGACTGCAAGGCGCAGGGCCATGGATGTCTGTGAGACGAAGTCCTCCGCCAAGGCCAGTACCCGTCCCTCGAACCGGCCCGGACGGTGGGAGTAAAGGTTCAGGGCGGCGCGGGTCTCGCCTTCAAGCTGGAAGGGAATCGCCAGGATGGAGCGCACTCCCTGGCTCCGCACCGTGCGCGAGTACTGCGGCCACCGCTCGTAATTTTCTACGTCGGTGATGTGGACGGTCACCTGTTCGCGTGAAGCCGTCATGCAGGGGCCGTCGCCGAAATCATACTGGATCTCGTCCATCGCCTGGGCGTCGGGCGAGCTGCTGGCCACGGTCGCGGCCTTGCGGTGGCGCAGCAGCGTGATGCCGCACAGAACCTCGTCGCCAGGTTCGGAAAGGCTGCGGGCGGAAACCCGTGCGAGCTCGTGAAGGAACTCCTCCACATCGGAGCTGGCGAGCACCATTTCATTGAGATGCTCTGTAATTGACGTTTCAGGTTTTGCAGTCGACTCGCTGGCCACGATTCCCAGTACCGTTTTCGCTCAGGTCAAGACGAGCCGGCGGGCGCAGCGCATTCCACAGAAGGGGGAGCGGTAAGCGGCAGCTGAAGCCGGATCGAACAACTATCCAACGGCCTTCTGCTAAACCGTACCGAGAAATTATATACACCAGTTGGAAAGGCGTTATGACAGTGAGTCCGCAACATAAACACAGGTCAGCCCGATCGGTTCTTCCGTTACGGGAGCGACAGGGGTTGCCAAAAGAGCTGCGGGAGGGCGCCGCCACACCTAGGCTGGGTGGATGACAGCCGGCTGCACCCCGGGGATTCAGAAAGGGCTTCGACGAGGGCCCGCCAGCGGAACAACCAGAGGAGACCGTCGTGAGAATTGCTGTAACAGGCGGAAGCGGAAAACTTGGGCGCAGTGTTGTCCGAAGGCTCAATGAAGACGGGCATTCCGTCCTGAACCTCGACCGGACAGGAGAACGAAGCCCCGCCCTGGCGCTCGTGGACCTGAGGAACTACGGCCAGGTCCTTGACGTCATTCTGGGACTGGAGGACCGGCACCAGGGATTCGACGCGATCGTCCACTTGGCTGCCATCCCGGCACCGGGACTTGTGCCGGATGCCGCCACCTTCGAAAACAACATGCTGTCCACGTACAACGTCTTCCAGGCGGCCCGCAGGGCCGGCATCAAAAAGGTGGTGTATGCCTCCAGTGAGACGGTGCTGGGACTGCCGTTCGACGTCGACCCTCCCTATATTCCGGTCGACGAGGAGTACCCGGCCCGGCCGGAGAGCACGTACTCGCTGGTGAAGCACCTGGAGGAGCAAATGGCGATCGAAATGACGCGCTGGGACCCGGAACTCAGCATCACAGGCCTCCGCTTCTCCAATGTCATGGATCCCGAGGACTACGAGAATTTTCCCTCGTTTGATGCTGATCCGAGGCTGCGCAAGTGGAACCTGTGGGGCTACATCGACGGACGCGACGGTGCCCAGGCAGTGGCCCGCGCGCTGGAGCACGGCAAGCCCGGGTTCGAGGCGTTCATCATCGCCAATGAGGACACGGTGATGACCCGCTCCAGCGTGAGCCTTGCCGCCGAGGTGTTCCCCAACGTGAAAGTGACCAGGGAACTGGGGGAGCACGAGACCATGCTGTCCATCGACAAGGCCAAGCGGCTCCTCGGTTTCGCGCCCGAGCACAGCTGGCGGACCTATCACTCCAACCGCACCACGCCCACGGAGGACTGAACGCAGGGCAGTGGGCAGCGTGCCTGCTGCCGGATGCTAGTGCGGAGTGCCTGCTGCCGGCTGGCTACTGCGAAGGTTGCGGCACCTGGCAGTCGATCTTGGGGTTGGCGCCCATGTAGTTCAGGGGGCCTGCGACGACGGTAACGGCCACTGTGCCCGCTTCCGCGCAGGAATCCGGAGAACCGCCAAAATATCCCCGCTGAAAAGCGGCGAAGCCGCCGATGATAAGCCAGATGATCACTAGCGTTCCGACGATCCTCATGGAATCCTCCGTAGCCCCGTTGCCACTCCAGTGTGTGTCCAATTATCCACCGCAGGCGGACTCCAGCACAGAGCGGCTGGCCGCCGCGGGGACGGGCCGGCCGCTCAGCGCCCCATTAGCTCGGTTCACTCGTTTCGACCGGGGTTTCCTCCACATCCGGAGTGTCCTCGGCTGTCGCTACGGACGTTTCCCCGGAAGACTCCCCGGACGGCGAACTGGCGCTGCCGTCCGTTCCTTCTTCCGGTTCAAAGGTATTGGGCTCCCCAGCGCCCAGCCCGGCCCCGTTCTCCGAGTTGGGTATGCCGCCGGATTCTTGCCGCGCTGCGTTGGGTCGACCATCCTCGCCGGTGCCGGTGTCTTCAGTGCTCATCTCGTCTCCTGAATCCTCGTAGGGCTGGGAAAACCCACGCTAACAGCGCCCGCTCTGCTTTGTAAGGGACAGGCGCGCCGTTTTTCCGCAGCGC
>NZ_JAPSHJ010000083.1 GCF_031179985.1 Arthrobacter sp.
CCGTGAGGCCCTGGACGACGTGCGCGTTAGTGACAGCGTTTCCGCTCTTCTCGTCCACCACAAAGCCTGTGCCCGTTCCTACGAAATCATCGGCACGGCGCCCCTGGATTGCGAAAACTGACTTCTCCCCGAGCGAGTACACCTGCTGCGACGTCAGAACTGCAGGATGCTCGTCGCCTTGTGGCAACGGATCACCCACCTTCAGGCCGCCCTCCTGATGGTGAGGAACCGCGGTAGCGGCTGCCGAGGGGTTAGCTGCGTGGCTTGCGTCCGTTGTCTGAGTTTGGTTCGGCTCCTGGTTGCCTGCGCAGCCCGTAACAGCAAGGACTAGCGCCGCCAACAAGGCTGCAGGGGGAGTTTGAGCTGGATTTCTCTTCGAAGGATGCATAACCGTCTCCTGGCCGCACATGAGGATAATCTGGCCGAGACGTCACCGTCCCGGATGCGCGTTTAGCGCGCCGTGAGACCTTTTGACTCTTCGTTACCGAAATGTCTTCGGTTGCATCTTGCCCGTATCTTACGCCTACTGCCTTACAAATGGCAGGTAACCCTAACTCTTAAAATAAAACTTACCGTCGTTTCATCCACAAGATGCAGGCAGCTGCTGACACGCGAGCCAAGTCTGCAAGAAGCACATTTGCCATCCCACCCTCCTCGCCATGGTGGCGTTCAGAGCGGCGGTCCTATCTTGGACGGAATGTCACATGAAAGGAACGAAGCGGCAAGAGCAGACAGCGGCACGCACGCAGGAGTTTCGCGCTTCTGGTCGTTCCTTCCCCGCGAAATCTCGTAATTCCGACCGGTTCCGCAAGTCGCAATCAACACTGCTACTGACTGGCGCGACGGCGCGCCAACGGCGGGCAGAAGGGGAATTCAGCATTCTTCAAGGCCGCTGATCACAACGTGTTTTTCCAGACAGGTTCGGGCTGCTCACGGCTCTCTAAGTCACGCTGTTTGATAAGCGCAGCGCTGGCACAGCGGCCTGCCGTTCCCCATCGCAGAAGGGCATTAGAGACAGGCCGCCCAGCTTGCTTTCTTAGACGTTGCCGTTCTGCGGGGCGGACAGGGGGAGGTAGTAGGCGGAGCGGTACCGGCTGCTGTCACCCGTCACAACCCAGGCTGACCCCTTCCGGACGCGGAAGCGCTTGTTCAGGACAATCCGCTCGTGGCGGCGGAGGTGGGCGAGGATGCCTGCCATGACGTCCTCGTGGGTGCACAGCACTGTTCCCTTCCCGCGCAGCTGCGCCACCAGGTCGAGGGTGGCCCCGAGGCTTCCTCCGGCCAGGTGATGCGATTGCTCCACCTCAAGGGACTCCCGCCGCGCCAGCTCAGCTACCGTGCCGACGCAGCGCGGCGACGGGGCGGACAGGACGCGCTCAATTTCGAACATGGATCCCAAAGCAGCGAGTGACGCGTCGGCAAGTCCGGTCGTGCCGGATGGCGGCGCGGCACTGTCGGTGCGGTCCTTCTCGCCCCTGATGACCTGGGCGCCACGGACGAGCAACAGCATCTTCTCGCGTTCTGGTACCGGCCTCACCCCCAGCTTCAGCTGCAGCTGCGTGCCGAGTGCGACGATCGGGGGTCTGTCCCGCGGCTCCGTGACTGTGCGCAGGGCGGCAGGCAGTGAAAGCCAGCGGATGGCGTCCACTTCCTCGTTGGCGGTGAAATGCCCCGATTCGGCAGCCGCGGCCCAGTAGTGGATGGTTTTGGTTCGGTTCTTGCTGTCCTCATACCGGATCGGCGGCAGCTCCGCGCCGAGGCGGCATTCAAAGCCGGTTTCCTCACGCACTTCCCGGGCCGCGCATTCTCGGCCGGTTTCTCCGGGTTCGGCTTTGCCTTTGGGGATGGACCAGTCGCGGTGACGGGGGCGGTGGATCAGGAGCACCTCGACCGCCCCTTTGGTTCCAATGCGCCAGGGCAGTGCGCCGTAGGTGGGCAGCTTGGTCTTACTCATACTCTTGCCTCCGTCTGCATGCTTTGAGCCCGTACCGGGGCCATGGCCGGAATAGCGGGTTCCTGGGGGTGCTGAATTTCATCGAGCCGGCTGTACAGGCCCCCCGCTGCGACCAGCTCTTCGTGCCGGCCGCTTTCGATGATCCGGCCATGGTCGAGGACGTAGATCCTGTCGGCACGCTTGAGCGTGGAAAGCCTGTGGGCGATGACGATCACGGTGCGTCCGGCCATGAGCCGGTCGAGCCCGTGCATGACGTACTGCTCGGAGATCGCGTCCAGGCCCGACGTCGGTTCGTCGAGGATGACGATTGGTGAATCCCGCACGAGCGCGCGGGCTATCGCGATGCGCTGGCGTTGCCCGCCTGACAGCGTGACACCCCGCTCTGCCACCGGCGTGTCGTATCCCTGGGGCAGGTCGCGGACGAACTCGTCTACGTAGGCTGCCTCTGCTGCCGCCAGCACCTGCTCCCGGCTTACGCTCTCACAGCCGTAGACAATGTTGTCGTAGATGGTTCCGCGGAACAGGATGGCCTCCTGCAGGACCATCGAAATTTGTTTGCGGACTGTTGGTACCTGCAGCTTCCGGATGTCGATCCTGTCGAGCAGCACCGTTCCCTCGGTGACGTCATAAAGCCGCGGGATCAGGCTGACAATGGACGACTTTCCGGCACCCGTGGGACCCGTAATGGCCACCAGGCTTCCCGGTTCGGCCTTCAGATTGATTTCGTGCAGCACGTCCCGGTCCTGGTAGCCGAAGCTGACGTTCCGCAACTCCACCCTGCCAGTCAGGCGCGGGGCGGGGACAGCGCCAAGCTCATCCGCAATGGCAGGAGCGGTGTCCAGGATCTCCTGGATGCGCTCGGCGCTGGCCTGGCCGCGGCTGATCACTGTGGTCAGTTTCGCCAGGGATTTCATGGGCGAATACATCGCTTTGAGGTAGGCGATGAAGACAAGCAGCAGGCCCAGCGTCATGCTTCCGTCCAGTACACGCTGCGCGCCGATCCACAGCACCAGCACGGTGCCCAGTGTGGCAATTACGTCCACCAGGGGAGAGAACATCGACTGTAATCGGATGACCCTAAGGCCCGCGTTCATGCGCCCGTCGTTCCGGAACCGGAAGGCTTCTTCGTGCTGCGTTTCGCTGGTGTACGTTTGCATCACCCGCACGGAAGCGAACGTCTCGGACATAGCCGCAGCGATGTCGCTGTCCTTGCTGCGGGCCTCCTTGGAAGCGCTCTTGATGCGGCGCCGGTACACGAGGACGGTCACGAACATCAGCGGAGCAACTGCCAGGCCGATCAATGCGAACGTCGGGTCCACGAGAACGCAGATGGTGGTGATGAAGCCCAGAATGAAAATGTTCGGCAGCAGCACGGAAAGCATGGACACCATCAGGGAACGGACGTAATCCACGTCCGTGGTGGTCCGGGTGACAAGGTCGCCCAGCCGCTGCCTGTCATGAAATGACAGCGACAGGCGCTGAAGGTGCACGAAGACATCCGCCCGGATAGCGGCCATGGTCTTCTCGCCGACGCCATTGAGCAGCAGTGTCCCCAGATAATCCGCCGCGGCATTCATCACCGTCAGGACGAGCAGCGCCGATGCGGCCAGCAGCAACAGCTGGAGCGGGCTGAGGCTGCCGAGGCCCAGGAACTCCGGGGTCGTTTCCGTGCCCGATTTGCCCAGCGGCTGCAGAACATCGTCAATAATGATCTTCATTGGCCAGGGCAATGCCACTTGCAGTGCTGCGACAAAAATGACCAGCAGCGTGCCGCCGCCCATTGCCCAGGCGTGTGGAGCAGCCGCCTTCCGGAACCGCCAAAAAGTGCGAAACATCTGTCCCCCTATGAAGACCAGTGGGACCAACGGACAACCTGTACTAAGAGAGCGACCGCTAGTAGGGCTCCCCACAGCGCGCGTCCCCTAAGCCCCAGGTGCGTACGCCTCCTGGCGTTCCTTAATTCATGATGTATCAACGAGGACTTATTCTGATGTGTTTTCAACTTTTTCCTTTTTAAAAACGCATGCTCGATTGATGGTTTGTAGATTTTGCTGTTGTGACGTAAGAGAAGTTGTTGTGCACGGCATAAAAACACATTGCGGCGCTGGCGATACATGTGGAGCGGGTGCTGTGCGCGTTGGGTTGCGATCTCATTGCCGTGCCCTTGCTACGACCTGGGCTTGCTCGGCCGGTTAGTGGAAGGTTATGCCTCGTTGATCTGGTTATGTTGATTAGAGGCTTGATTCTTCATTAAAGTTCCTGAGCATAGATGAGTTTGTTTCCAGAAGTGGCGGAATACAGTGCTTCCCGCATCAACTGTTGATGCTCAGTTCTGACGGGGCGCGGGGAGTTACCCTCGTAGGCGTAAGCTGCATGCTTGAGCCGAGGCATCATTCACCCGTACAGCCATGGTGTCGCTGATCTAATTTGCCGGTAGTGGTACTTGCGGCCGGTCTGGTTTTTCGTCTCCGACGGGACCGCCACTGGCGTGCTATCGTCACCCGGCAGAGCGGACCGTCATTATCCGGCTACGACAGAACGTAGACCCATCACCTTAGAAATCCTTTACAGGTTCCAGCAAAAAGCTTGTCTCACAGCACCATGCGTAGAACTCCAGATGGTTGTGCTCGGGTAGTAGTTCCTTCTGCGACCAAGATGCGGCTATGCAACCGGACCCTGGGGAGGTTGTCCTCTATGGAACTACCCCGCCGTCGTGCTAGCAGCAAGGGAAGACACCACCGCTAAGAGTGGCAGGGCCTTCCCTCTGTGTAAGGATGACCGGGCATTTCATGAGGGTTATAGTGGGCACAAATAGCCACTAGTGCGGGGGGCACGGCGACCTCAGCCAAGTGGGGAGGCATGGACGCGACCGTAGCTCAGAGGCGTCAGCTTGAGGCAGCTATCGGGGGCGATGCTAGCGCTTTTGGGACCCTGGCCACCGAGGCCCGGGCCATGATCTGGTCCGTATGCCTGAGGATCACGGGGAACACCTACGATGCCGAAGATGCCCTTCAGGACACCCTCTTAGCCGCATGGCGGGGCATCCAGCAGTTCCCCCGCGAGTACAGCTTCGGGACCTGGATTTACCGGATTGCGGCGAACGCCGCGTTGGCTATCGTCGGATCGAGACGGTCTGCGGAGGTCGAGGTTGACGGAACCTACACTCCGGAACGCGACTTCGCGGAACACCTCGCTGAGGCTGACCTCGTCCAGCGAACACTGAACACCATGCCGACGGATCTCCGTGTAGCCCTTGTGCTGCGAGAGCTGTGTGACTATACGTACGCGCAGATCGCCGACTATCAGGGAGTGGGTGTGCCTACAGTGAAGAGCAGGATTGCCAGGGGGAGGCTGGCTTTTGAGGCTGCTGTGACCTCTGGTCTGTTTTGAATAGTTCTCGAGCGCTGCATCGAAACTGTCGGTGAAGAAATCTATTCTGCTTCTTGGCGCGTCGGGGGTGCCTGTCGCAGGACTCGAAACTGAACTGAGCGGTTTTGGTGGCGCCTGTGGTCTGGGTTGGCAGTTGCCATATCACTCCTGTGAAACACGCCACGGTAATCCGGGCCATGGGACATTCGGGCCAAGGGCGATGCTTCGTTCCTGGCCGGGCTGTCATCACGCGAGATTTAGGCGGTGAAGTCGTCATGTAGCAGTAGTAGTCGCTATACCGGTATTTAGACCTTTCCAACTTTGTTGCCATATCGTTTGTCGCGACTCATGGTTTCGTAGGTCTCCAAACGGAAATGCAGCTTGTCATCCTCGCTTTGTTATACGTCCATTAGAGGCTCGAAGGTCGCGAAAAGTTCCTCAAGGACCCCAAAGTTTCAAAATGGACGGAGCAGCCAGCCCAGGCTGTTGGGGCTCGGTGCTTCATTGCAAATAGGAGCCGGGGTGCACATTCTGCGCCCCCGCTCCTTTTGTCCGCGGGGCTGGTTCATTTCGAGTTACTCGTTGTAAAGGAAGGTTTCAGAGACGCCGTTCCCATCCATGTCCACAGATTTCCAGTCGTACAGTGATGACAGATCTCCGTCGCCGAAGGCGTCGTAGATAATAGTTTCGTAGTACCCGTCAATGTTGGTGTCGTACCAGGTCATTTGGCCGTGCGTGTTCGTGATTGCATCGTATTCAAAGAAATCCATCATGTCTCCTTAGGCGGTGGTAGCTTCTTGCTTCCCGTTTTGTTGGTGATGCTTATTAGAGGTTCCTGCTGCCTCGGAAGTTCCCAAAGCCAGCAGGTAAGTTGGAAAACTTTTACCAGCCTTGCCACAACTCCGTGTGCCGGACGTTTCACTCCAGCTAGGTCAGCTGCTTTGCGCCGCCACCATGTGCAAGGAGATCGGCGGGCCGTCTAACCGAGACCTGCACGGCGGCGCCGCTGTCACGGGCTGATCGTGACTTCATCCTCAACCAAGACCGCGACGCCACGTCAGCAGGGGCCGCCTGAGCCCGGCTTTTGTCGGCCCTGCATCAACACCATTGACCTAGCCCGGGGTTTTCATGGGTTTGGGCGCTGAGGGCTGTGTTTAAAGGCGAAAAGGTGCTCTCACAAGGGAGAGTAGTGGTGTCTAAGCCAACTTGTCCCGGTCGTGAAGGAGCACCTTTTCGAAGCACCACTCTACCCCTGTTTTTCCATCATTCCCGGCGAATTTCAGCGGCCAGTCGCTCGTCTCCCACTCCGGGGTCAGGTTCCTCACCGGCTTTATGGACGCTCTGCGATTCAGCTGGCTGTGCGAGGACAGGCTCGGCCAGTTCGTTCCTCCCGGTGCACGGCACCGTTGCGGCAAACTCCTCGGTTCCCTGACCGCGATGCTCGCCGCTGGCGGCGAACACGCCTCGGACCTGGACATCCTCAGGTCATCACCCGCGCTCTTTGGCCAGTTGCCCTCGATCGCGACCGTGTCCCGGTTCTTCGAACGCACCGTGGCCAACCCGGAGCTGTGCAACCATGCCCACGCCGTATGGGGCGGAGTTCCGCCAGGATGTTATTGATGTGGCCCGGAAGGGCGAGGCGCTGTTGGCGCAGATCGCGAAGGATTTCGGGCTCTCGGTCACGACACTCAAGCGCTGGCTCGCCATCGCGGAGCGTAAGGAATCCAGGGCTGGCCCGGCAGCGTCGGAGTCGACCGAGATGCGGGAGCTGAAGAAGCGGAACCGGTTGTTGGAGCAGGAGAATGAGATTCTGCGCCGGGCTGCTGCCTATCTTGCCAGGGACATCAACCCAAAATGACTCTTCTATGGGTTCTGTCAATCCATGATGGCTTGGAGCTGGCGGAAGATGGAGCGGCAGACGTAGCGTTTGAGGTTCCGGCCGATTTCGCGGTTTGATTTTCCTGTTGCCCGGCTGCGTGTCACGTAGTCCTTTGTTTCGGTGTCAAAGCTCATGCGGGTGCGGACGATGACGTCGAAGGCCCGGTTGAGCTGGCGGTCTCCGGAGCGGTTGAGCCGGTGCCGGGTCGTGTTGCCGGAGGAAGCAGGGCGCGGTGCGACGGCTCCGAGTGCGGCGAAGGCTGCTTCTGAGCGGATGCGTCCGTGGTGGGAGTAGGCGCAGGTGATGATGGCCGCTGTAACTGGTCCCACCCCGGG
>NZ_JAPSHJ010000046.1 GCF_031179985.1 Arthrobacter sp.
CAGACAGAGTGCGCCTGGGGTTGGATCGGGCATTTAAGACAGAAGCAGGCCAGAGGCTTTACGCCTCTGACCTGCTGAAACTGTAGCGGTGGGGAGGCTCGATCTCCCGACCTCACGATTATGAGTCGTGCGCTCTAACCAACTGAGCTACACCGCCACGAATGAGAAAAACCTGCACCAAGCCGGTCAAAACCGCCTTGACACAGGCCCTCATTCAGAGCCCCCCACCGGAATCGATCCGGTGACCTCGTTCTTACCAAGAACGCGCTCTACCACTGAGCTAGGGGGGCAACGAGTAAATACTCTACCGGACATTCTTCCCACCAACAAATCGAGGAAGGGAAGGCGTGAAAGCCCGGGATGGAGCCGATCCTGCGGCAATTTTAAGGGCCTCGAAAGCGGCCGGGACAGCCTGATCCCCCGCACCTGTACATCGTGATTCCGTGCACTTAAAAAGAACGGGCCGGCCCGTAAAGGCCGGCCCGTTCTCAGGGTCTAGCTGGGCTTACCATTTGCCCTTGCGGTTGAAGTCGCGCTGTCCGCCTTCGTTGCCGTGGCGGGGCTTGCGCGAGCCGTCACCGTGGCCGGCAAAGCGGGAGTCGCTGGACTGTCCACGGCTGGCACCGCTGTCGGCTCCAACGCTTCGCTCGGTGCGCTCGCTGTACGTGCGTCCACCGCGGTCAGCAGAGGAACGCTCGCCGCCGGCGTAACCGCCGCGGTCGCCGTCGTTCTTCCGGAATTCCTTCTTGAATCCGCCGTTGCCCTTAAAGTTGCCGCGGTCCCCACCGGAATAACCGCCGCGGTTGCCCTGGTAACCGCCACGCTCGCCGCCACCGGAGGGCTTGCGTCCGTTGTCCAGCTCGAGGTGGATCAGCTCGCCGCCGATCCGGGTGCGGGACAGGGCGCGCAACTGGTCGGCGCTCAGGTCCGCCGGGAGCTCCACGAGGGAGTGGTCCGAGCGGATGTCAATGCCGCCGATCTGGGCCGAGGAGATGCCGCCTTCGTTGGCAATGGCGCCAACGATGGAACCCGGCATAACGCGCTGACGGCGTCCGACGGCGATCCGGTAGGTGGCGTTGCCCTCAGTGAGGGTGCGGGTCGGGCCGCGAGATCCGAAGCCGTCCTTGGCGCGTTCGCGCTTCTGGAATTCAGGAGCAGCAGGCAGTTCCTTGACCAGGAGCGGCTGTCCGCCCTGAGCCATGACGGCCAGTGCTGCAGCGATCTCGGCGGCGGGAACGTTGTGCTCTTCCTCGTAGGACGCAATGAGGTCGCGGAAGGCCGAGACGTCCTGGGACGCCAGGGTCTCCGTGATCTTTTCAGCGAACTTGCCAAGGCGCAGCGTGTTCACAGTCTCGGCAGTAGGCAGGTGCATCTGCTCCACCGGCTGGCGCGTGGCCTTCTCAATGGAACGCAGCAGGTACTTCTCCCGCGGCGTCATGAACAGGATCGCGTCACCCGAGCGGCCTGCACGGCCGGTACGGCCAATGCGGTGCACGTAGGACTCGGTGTCATGCGGGATGTCGTAGTTGATGACGTGGCTGATGCGTTCCACGTCAAGACCACGGGCAGCAACGTCGGTGGCCACCAGGATGTCGATGCGGCCTTCCTTCAGCGCCTCAACAGTGCGTTCGCGCTGCTGCTGCGGGATGTCGCCGTTGATGGCGGCGGCCTGGAAACCGCGGGACTTCAGCTTGTCGGCGAGGTCCTCGGTGGCCATCTTGGTGCGGACGAAGGCAATGACGCCGTCGAACTCTTCAACCTCAAGGATGCGGGTCAGCGCGTCGAGCTTGTGCGGGCCCATGACCTGCAGGTAGCGCTGCTTGGTGTTCGCGCCGGTGGTGGTCTTGGACTTCACCGAGATCTCGGCCGGGTTGTTCAGGTACTGTTTGGACATCCGGCGGATCTGGCTCGGCATGGTGGCGGAGAACAGTGCCACCTGACGGTCCGAGGGGGTCTGCTGGAAGATCTGCTCAACGTCTTCAGCGAAGCCCATGCGGAGCATTTCGTCGGCCTCATCCAGCACCAGGTACTGGAGTTCGGAGAGGTCCAGGGATCCCTTGGCGATGTGGTCGATGACACGGCCCGGGGTACCGACAACAACCTGGGCGCCGCGGCGCAGGCCGGCCAGCTGGGGTCCGTAGGCCGAGCCACCGTAAACGGGAAGCACGGTGAAGTCTTCGATGTGCTTGGCGTACGAGGTGAATGCCTCGGCGACCTGGAGCGCAAGCTCGCGGGTCGGAGCCAGCACCAGTGCCTGCGTCTTGCGGGACGGGCCGTTGAGGTCGTGGAGCTCGGCCAGACGGGAAAGTGCCGGTACTGCGAATGCTGCAGTCTTACCGGTTCCGGTCTGGGCCAGGCCCACGACGTCGCGGCCTTCGAGCAGCAGCGGGATGGTTGCTGCCTGGATGGGGGAAGGCTTCTCATACCCAACGTCCTGCAGAGCGGCAAGGACGCGGGGATCGATGCCGAGGTCAACGAAGCGGATGCCTTCGGCCTCGGTGTCAACGTCTCCAGCGGAGGTGTCAGCCTTCGGAGCTTCTTCGCGGGCGGCTTCCGCAGCAGGTGCAGCTTCTACAGGTGCAGCTTCTACAGGAGCGGGTTCGGTGAAGACGGGGGTGGAGTCAGCCGGTGCGGCAGCCTCGGGAGTTTCGACGTCTGCAGCGATCTCGATGTTCGCTTCGAAGGGGTCGTTCTGATTTTCGGGCATAGGGAAGAATTCCTCATCCATAGGGGGCCAGGCGGCACAACCCGAGGTGAGCGGAGCCGCAGTTCATGTGCCGTGGATGCCGGGCATACTTTGACCGGCCGGTCACGTAGAAGTCCGGCGCTTTCGCAATCCCGTGGCAGGACTTCCCGCTGCATCTCTTGGCTGCTATCCCAGCAGTCTGTACAGCGTTTTCTTTAGCCGGCTCTCCCTATGAAAATGCCCGCAATCACATTGTCGGGCCCCAACACTTGCCAGTCCTGCCTCAAAAATTGGGCAAGAATAAGGGATTTCCGGAGTGGGGGATGTTTCAAGTGTAGGGTACAGGTGCCAACTCAGGGAAATCGAGAGGCCGACGGCGGCCGTGACCTTGCGCACATGGCGCACCTTCCGGCCCGCACGACATCGGTGACGGCGCCGGAAACCAGCCAGGGTGGCCGGTAATTTATGCAACCCGGCACGCTTCCGGCGACCTCGACGGCGGCCGGGGCTTAGCCCGGAAGCCTGCGTTCCAGCCTGGCGAAAGCCTCCTGGAACTCCGGCTGCAAGCGGATCTCACCGTCGGCGTCGGCGTCCCGCAGTGCTTCCATGTCCTCAACAGTGGGTTCACTGAACCATTTGCCGATGCTGACACCGTGCGTGGGCACGTAAAGCTTGTGGATGTGGTCTCCTGCCCTGATGGTTCCGGTCCGGAGGACGCGCAGGTACGTCCCCACCTTTCCGGCTTCCGCAAAGCGCTTGACCCACTGCGCCTCGTTCATGCGGCGTTGAAACGTGGCGCAGGGCGTTCGGGGGGACGTTACCTCCACCTCGACGTCGAGCCCGATTTTCCAGCGTTCGCCGATGATGGCCCCGGTGGTTTCGATGCCGGAGACGCGCAGGTTTTCGCCGAAGATTCCGGGCGGAAGTTCCCGCTGCAGTTGGTCCGTCCAGTAGTCAGCATCGGCTTGCGAGTAGGCGTACAGGGCCTGGTCCTCGCCTCCGTGATGGAGGCGGCTCGCCTGGATATCGGCGTGCAGGCCGAGTTTGTGAACCTTCACCGGGCCTGTCACTGGCCGCTTGTCAATGGCAGTGACACCCACGCTCCCCTCGTCCTGGAGGAGCTGGTGTACGCGGCAGACTGCAAGCACGGCGGCGGTGTTCATGGCAACAGTCTAGGTTCTCCCGCCAGCGGCCTGCCTACCCGACTGCGGATGGGTACTGCTCCCCCAGAAACTGTTAGCCGACGGGGTTTGCAACGGCTAGGCTGATTTCAGGATTGTCACTCCGGCGTTAGACCATGCCCGCAGTGCGCCAACGGAGTCAGCATGGACAAGCAAGGGGGACCCATGAACCCGAATCAGGACAAGAACCGGGACGAAAACGACCACCCGCCACAGGAACCGCAGCCGGAGTGGAAAACTTCGCCTGCAGATTTCACACCGGACCCGTCAGGATCCAAGGCGCCGCCCTTCCAGGTTCCGAAGCCCGAGCTTCATCCGGAGCTCCTGAATCCCCAGAGTCTCCCCACCCAGCCACAAAACGCGGCAGAGCAGCAGGACGGGCCGCCTCCGCTGATCGACCCCTTCGTCCGCGAGAGGGAACGGGAACTGGCGGCCCGAAAGAAGCGTTCGCAGCGCCGAACCGTCGTCGTCGGCCTTGGCGTTACCGCTCTCCTGGCCGGAACGATTACCGCCATCGTGGCGAGCAATGCTGACGAGCCGGACTACGCGCAGGTTTGTTTCGACGAGGCAACGGGCGAACGAGTGGAGGACACCCAGTGCAACAGCAGCGCGGGCCGAAGCGGCGCACTCTACGCGTGGTACTTCTACTCGCGCGGCGCCAACGTGCCCGCGGTGGGACAGAACCGTTCCAGCTATCCCAGCTTCACCAGAAACATCCCCGAGGGAGCGAAGGCTTCCACCGGCTACAGCACCAAGGGCGGCACAGTCAGCAGGGGCGGCTTCGGCAGCAGCTCCAAGGGTGGAAGTACGGGCGGATAGCGTGAAGAGATTTTCCTCAACTCCCCGCCCCGGCTGGAAAGAGAAAATCCAGGAGCAGGGGCTGGTTTTCTCCACCACCACCATGCCGGACGGCAAGAAGATCGAATACTGGAACGAAGGCGCCTACTACGAGTTCAGCATGGACGAGGTGGAAACCCTCGAAAAGACTGCCGAGGACCTCCACCTCATGTGTCTGGAGGCCGCGAAGTTTTTGGCCACCGGCGCCATGGGACCCATCGGGATCGGGCCGCAGGCCCTTGAACTGGCAGCCGAATCCCTGCAGGCCGGCGACATGGATATTTACGGGCGCTTCGACGTCATCTATGACGGGCAGGGTGGCGCCGCCAAAATGCTGGAATACAACGCCGATACTCCTACCGGCCTCATTGAAGCCGCTGTAGCCCAGTGGTTCTGGCTGCAGGACGTTTTTCCCGAAAAGGACCAGTGGAACGGGATCCACGAAGCCCTCATCCGGCAGTGGAAGAAGCTCCAGTACCGGACGGGCATGAGCACGCTCCACATCGCGCACTCGGAGGCCGAGGAATCCGGGGAAGACTGGATGACTGCTGCTTACATGCGTGACGTTGCAGGCCAGGCCGGGTGGACCACGATCGGCATCAACATGTCCGATATCGGCTGGGACCCGAATCTCAACCGTTTTGTGGACCTGGACAATTTCATGATCAGCACCATCTTCAAGCTCTACCCCTGGGAGCTGATGATGAAGGAGCCCTTTGGGCATCGCCTCCTGCAGCGTGCCCATAACCCTCGCTGGGTGGAGCCTGCCTGGAAGATGCTCCTCTCCAACAAAGCGCTCCTGGCAGCCCTCTGGCACCTCTATCCGGACCACCCCAACCTGCTTCCGGCGTACCTGAACGATCCCGGGCCGCTCAAGGAATGGGTGGCCAAGCCTTTGCACGGGCGCGAAGGGGACAACATCCGCATCAACGCTCCCGGCATCGACCTGGAGATGCCCGGCGGATATGGTCGCGAAGGCTGGTGCTACCAGCAGTACCATCCGCTCCCTGATTTTGACGGCAACCATCCGGTGCTGGGGCTTTGGGTGGTGGATGGAGAATCCGTGGGCTGCGGTATCCGCGAATCCGACGGACCCATCACCGATTACTTCTGTCGTTTTGTCCCCAACACCATTGACGCTCCTGCTCCCCTCTCCGCCCAGACACAATCCAGCAAGGCAGGTATTGCACTATGAGCACCGAGACGACGACGCCGGGAGTCCCCGGTTCGCCCGTTCCCTCCAAAGGGTTGCGGGCCGGGATCCTGGACCTCGGTGACTCCGTCATGCTGGGCCTGGCGTCCACCGCTCCGGTGTACTCCCTGGCGGCCACACTCGGGTTGATTGTGGCGGTCAATGGAAACTACACTCCCCTGATCCTGCTCCTGGGCTTCATCCCCGTGCTGTTCATCGCGTATGCCTTCCGCGAACTCAACAGCGCCATGCCGGACTGCGGCACCACGTTCTTCTGGGCACGCCGCACTTTCGGTCCCTGGGCCGGTTGGCTCGGGGGATGGGGTGTCGCTCTGGCCGGCATCGTTGTGCTCGCAAACCTCGCCCAGGTAGCTGGCCAATATCTCTGGCTGCTCGTCGGTGACGGGTCCTTGGCGGAGAACAGCCTCCTTGTCACGGCAACCGGCGTGCTTTTCATCGCTCTTATGACACTGGTGAACTACCGGGGCATCCGCCTCGGCGAACACGTCCAGCGCGTCCTGACGTACGTCCAGTACATCTCCCTTGGCATCTTCGTGCTCGCCCTGGTGTTTAGGATTGCGGGTGGGGCTCCGGAGGGTCAGGCGTTCGATATTGAATGGTTCAACCCGGTTGGTGCCTTTGCCGATCCCGGGGCCGTGGTGCACGGGGCGCTCTTGGCCCTCTTCATCTACTGGGGCTGGGACACGTGCCTGGCCGTCAATGAGGAAACTGAGAATCCCACCAAAACCCCCGGACGCGGAGCGGTCATCTCGGCCTTCTTGCTCGTTGCCATTTACGTTTCCGTGGCCCTCCTGGTGATGCTGTACGCCACGATCGGTACCGAGGGAATCGGCCTGGGCAACGCCGAAAACCAGGACGACGTCTTCGTCGCCATGAAGGACGTGGTCCTGGGTCCGTGGGGCTGGCTCATCGTGGTGGCGGTGCTTGCCTCGGTGCTGTCCTCAACCCAAACCACCATCCTGCCAACTGCCCGCGGAACGCTCTCAATGGGAGTCCATGGGGCACTCCCGGCCAAGTTCGGCCAAGTCCACCCCCGCAACCAGACCCCGGGCTTTTCCACCACCGTGATGGGTGTCGCGGCCATTGCCTACTACGTGGCCATGAGCATCTTCAGCGAAAACCTGCTGTCTGATTCAATCAGCTCGATCAGCCTCTTCATTGCCTTTTACTATTCGCTGACCGGTTTTGCGTGTTTCTGGTTCTTCCGCGGAACGCTGCGCGAGTCAGCCAGGAACCTGTGGTTCCGCGGCATCCTGCCTTTGCTTGGAGCACTGATGCTGACGGGGGCTTTCTTCGTTTCTGCGGTTCAGATGTGGGACCCGGCCTACGGTGATACAGAGATCTTCGGGGTGGGCGGCGCGTTTGTGAGCGGCGTGCTCCTGTTGGCGCTGGGCGTGGTGCTGGCCGTGGTGTGCCGGTTTGCACCGGCCACCCGTGGTTACTTCGTCAGCAAGCAACCCGCTTTCCGCTAGCTGCCTGTACGGCCGTTGGAGATGAACGAGAAGGCGTGGTCCAGGTCGGCAATCAGATCCTCAACATCCTCGATCCCGCAGGACAGCCGGATCAGGTTCTCGGGGACAGCCAGTTCCGTGCCTTTGACGGAAGCGTGGGTCATCTCCGCCGGGTAGTTCATGAGGGACTCGATCCCGCCAAGGGACTCGGCCAAGGTAAAGACCGAGGTGGACTCGGCAACCTTCCTGGCTGCGGCCTCTCCTTCCTTGAACTGGACGGAGACCATGCCACCGAACTTCTTCATCTGTTTCCTGGCGAGCTCGTGCCCCGGGTGCGACGGCAGGCCCGGGTACAGCACGGCCTCCACCTCAGGGCGTTCCAGCAGCCACTCCGCCACGGCCTGGGCATTCTCGCTGTGGCGGTCCATACGCACGCCCAGGGTCTTGAGCCCGCGGGTGGTCAGGAAGGCGTCCATCGGGCCGGAGACGGCTCCGACGGCGAACTGTACAAAGCCGATCTTTTCCGCCAGCTCCGGATCGTTGACTACCAGGGCGCCGCCCACCACGTCGGAGTGGCCGCCGATGTATTTGGTGGTGGAGTGAACCACAACGTCGGCCCCGAAGGCGAGTGGGTTCTGCAGGTAGGGGGACGCGAAGGTGTTGTCCACCACGAGGAGGGCCCCGGCGTCGTGCGCTATGTCGGCGAGCGCCGCCATGTCGGTGATCTTCATGAGCGGGTTCGACGGCGTTTCAACCCAGACAAACCGTGTTTTGTTGGCCGCAACCGCATCCCGCACGGAGTCGAGGTTCGCCATGTCCACGGGTGTGTTCCCGATGCCCCAGTCGCCCAGGATGCCGTTGATCAGGCGGTACGTTCCGCCGTAGGCGTCATTGCCGAGAACGATATGATCCCCCGGCCGTGTGAGCGCCCTGATGAGGGAGTCTTCCGCGGCCAGGCCCGAGCCGAAGGAAAAGGCTGCCATGCCGCCTTCTACGGCAGCAAGCTGCTCCTGGAGGGAATCGCGCGTGGGGTTGGCGCCGCGGCCGTATTCGTAGCCGTCCCGGAGCCCGCCGATCCCGTCCTGCGCGTAAGTGGAGCTGAAGTGCAGCGGTGGGACCACGGCGCCGGTGCGTGGTTCGAAGGCCTGGCCGGCGTGGACGGCGCGGGTGTTAAAGCCGGCGGATTCTGGGACGGGCATGATGCTCCTTGATTCGTTGCTGAGTAGGGAGGCGGTCAGTGGCTGAGGTAGGCGAGCAGGTCGTGGCGGGTGAGGATACCCACCGGGGCGCCGACAAAGGTCACCATCACTGTGTCGACGTCGGAAAGCAGTTCGCGGGCGGCCGAAATGGTTTCCAGCGAGCCGATGACAGGCAGCTTCTCCCCCATGTGTTCGGCGATCTTGTCCGTCAGCTTCGCTTCCCCGCGGAACAGTTTGGCAGTCAGGGAGCGTTCATCGACGGCGCCCAGCACCTCGCCCATGACTACCGGTGGTTCCTGCGACAGGACAGGGATATGGCTGACGCCGAACTCGTTCATGATGTTGATGACGTCGCGGACGCTTTCATTCGGGTGGATGTGCACCAGGTCAGGCAGCTCCCCCGTTTTGGACTTAAGCACCTCTCCCACGGAGGTTTCCTCCCCGCCGGACAGGAAGCCATAGGAGCGCATCCACTGGTCGTTGAAGATCTTGGCCAGGTAGCCGCGGCCTGAATCGGGAAGGATGACCACCACAACAGCACTCTCCGGAAGATCCCGGGCGGTCTGCAGCGCTGCGACCACTGCCATGCCCGATGACCCTCCCACCAGGAGCCCTTCCTCGCGGGCAAGGCGCCTGGTCATGGCAAAGGAGTCCCCGTCGGTGACGGCGATGACGTTGTCAGGGACGGCTTTGTCATAGTTGGCGGGCCACATGTCCTCGCCCACGCCCTCGACGAAGTACGGCCGTCCGGTTCCGCCTGAGTAGACCGAGCCTGCGGGGTCCGCCCCGATGATCCTGACCCGGCCGCCGTCGGACTCCGGGCGGTTGGCCGAGACCTCCTTGAGGTAACGGCCGGTGCCGGTGATGGTGCCGCCGGTTCCCGCGCCGATCACAACATGCGTGACCTTACCGTCCGTGTCCTCCCAGATCTCCGGGCCCGTGGTCAGGTAGTGGCTGCCGGGCGCTGCCGGGTTGGAGAACTGGTCCGGCTTGTAGGCGCCGGGGATCTCCGTCACGAGCCGGTCGGAGACACTGTAGTAGCTCTGAGGGCTGTCCGGCGCGACAGAGGTAGGAGTGACTACCACTTCCGCCCCGTACGCCTGGAGGACTGCGCGTTTGTCCTCGCCCACTTTGTCCGGCACCACGAAAATGCACTTGTAGCCTTTTTGCTGGGCTACAAGTGCGAGTCCGACTCCGGTGTTTCCGGAGGTTGGTTCCACGATGGTTCCGCCGGGCAGGAGTTTGCCGCTGCGCTCGGCATCCTCAATCATCTTGGCCGCGATACGGTCCTTGATGGAGCCGCCGGGGTTCAGGTACTCGAGTTTGACCAGGACGGTAGCCCTGATGCCTTCGGTGACGTGGTTCAGTTTGATCAGCGGGGTGTTGCCGATGAGATCAAGGATGGACTGGGCATACTTCATACGTACAAAGTTACCGCTAGTACCGTGCATGGCCTTGGTCGGCCACACCCCCTTCTGCCCGGCCGGGTGCTGTTCGCTAGCCGGCCGGCTGCTGCTCGGCAGCTGCGCTCTGTTCATCTGGCGAGGCGTTCTGCCACAGCCCCATGAGATTTCCTTCGCTGTCCCTGAAGTACGCCGCGAAGCCCATGTCCATTACAGGCTGCTTGGGGGAAACCACTGTCCCGCCAAGGCCAGCGATTTTGGCCAGGGAGGCGTCGATGTCCTCCACGTCCACGGTGATGACGGGGACTGTGAGCTCCCCCTCCTTCTTGAACATTCCGCCGTTGATGGAGCCCGGTTCGGTCGGCGTTCCCTGTTGATCAGTTGGCGTCGTCATCACCATGTTGTAGTCCATATCCGGCACCGGGCTGATATCCCATCCAAATGCCGAACTGTAAAACTCCCTGGCACGGTCCTGATCGTCCGTGGGGATTTCGAAGTGCACAACTCGTCCAGCCATTGATTCACCTGACAATTCGAAAGGCCTGGCACGGGCGGTCCGCGCCACACGCAAATTCTAGTCTCGGCGCCCTTTTCAGGTAAGCGTGGGAGGGACCCTGTACGTGTGTGCCCCCGGCCCCTGCCCCGGTGATCAGTCCGCGTTCCTGTCAGCCGGGCGTGGGAGCATAGTCATGTGACCCCCGCTCCCCCATATACAGGCCTGGCGCCTGTAGACGCGTTTGCCGACGCCCCCGGCTTTCCCGGGGGAAACATTTCCGCCGGCAGTACCGCTGCTGCGGATGCCTCCGTCCAGTGGTCACCGGATGGGGACTATGACCTCCTCCAAACACTGGGCATCCTTCTGCGTGGAAACTCAGATCCCGCCGCCAGCATCCGGCGTGATGGATACTGGCTGGCCTTTACGACGCCGGATGGCCCTGCCACCCTGCGCCTCTCACCGTGGACTTCCGGTTCCGGAACGGTAATCGATGCTGCCGCATGGGGCCCCGGCTCCACTGCCGCGATCGAGGGCGTGCCGGCGCTGCTCGGGGCCGGGGATGACTGGTCCGCTTTTGATAAACCGGCGTTCCACGCCACGCTACCGCCATTGGTGATTGAAGCCCGACGCCGGAACAAGGCCGTGCGTCTGCCTTCCACACTGCGGGTCATCGATTCCCTCGTGCCTACGATTCTGGAGCAGAAGGTCACTGTCATCGAGGCACGCCGCGGCTACCGCTACCTTATGTACCGCCACGGCACCCCTGCCCCCGGCTCCGGTACGTTTGCCCCCGCCGGACTCCTTGTGCCGCCCACGCCTGAGGCATGGCTGCGCATTCCGTCCTGGGAATGGCATAAGGCGGGAGTGGGACCGCAACGATCCGCAACCGTGATGCGGGCGCTGCGCTCCGCCGTCGCGCTTGAACGCCTCGCCGACCTGCCGGCCGCAGAGGCAGCCGCAAAACTACAGACCATTCCGGGGATCGGGGTATGGACCGCCGCCGAGGTAGTGCAGCGCACGCACGGCTGCCCCGATTCCATCGCAGTGGGCGACTACCATCTCGCGGCTTACGTCGGTGCGGCGCTGACCGGCAGGAGAACGGACGACGCCGGCATGCTGGACCTCCTCGCACCGTGGAAGGGGCACCGCCAACGTGTTGTCCGGATGATCGGTCTGAGCGGCTTCCGCAAACCTACGTTCGGACCCCGGATGACCATCCAGGACCATCGAAGTCACTGACAGCCTCGCGGCAGGTTAACTCCAGAGAGTCCTGGAAGCCCGGAACCAGATGCCGGCAGCACGCATTCGCTGTGGTCCCACGATCCTCTGTATCCACCGGAGCGCCAAGAACCCGGTCAGAGCCCCAGCCTGGCCACTGCTTCCTCGCGCATCTCCACTTTGCGGACTTTGCCCGACACCGTCATCGGGAAGCTTTCCCTGACATCCACATAGCGGGGAATTTTGTAGTGGGCCAGGCGCCCGCGGCAGAAGTCGGCTACAGCGTCGGCATCCAGGGGCTCGGTCCCAGGCTGCTGGATGATGCAGGCCATCAGTTCCTCGCCGTACCTTGCATCCGGGACACCAATAATCTGGACGTCCTGGATCGCCGGGTGCGTGTAGAGGAACTCCTCGATCTCCCGGGGATAGATGTTCTCGCCGCCGCGGATCACCATGTCCTTGATCCTGCCCTCGATCACCACGTAACCGTCGTCGTCCATCCGGGCGAGGTCGCCTGTGTGGATCCAACCGTCCGTGTCGATGGCCTCGGCGGTCTTTTCTGCCTGGTTCCAGTAGCCCTGCATCACCGCATAGCCCCGGGTGCACAGTTCCCCGATCTGGCCACGCTCCAGCACCTCACCGGTGCCTGGGTCGATGATCTGACTCTCAAGCCCGGGCATGGTCCGGCCCACGGTCTGCGTGCGCTGTTCCAACGTGTCTCCCCGCCTGGTCATGGTGGAGACGGGGGACGTCTCTGTCATGCCGTAGCAAATGGCAACGTCCTTCATGTTCATGTCTGCAATGACCCGGTTCATCACCTCGACAGGACACGTGGACCCTGCCATCACCCCGGTGCGCAGCGTGGAGAGGTCGTAGGACGCAAAGTCCGGCAGGGCGAGTTCGGCGATGAACATGGTGGGAACGCCGTACAGGGAGGTCCCCCCAAAGTCCTGGACTGCTTCGAGGGCAGCCGCCGGGCTGAATCCTCGGCTTGGAATGATGGCGGCAGCTCCGTGGCTGAGGGCATTGAGGTTGCCAATCACCATGCCGAAGCAGTGGTAGAACGGCACCGGGATCACCACGCGGTCATGTTCCGTGTAGCCCAGCAGCTCACCGATTGCATAGCCGTTGTTCAGGATGTTGTGGTGGGTCAGCGTCGCACCTTTGGGAAATCCGGTGGTCCCCGATGTGTATTGCAGATTTATGGGATCGTGAGGGTCAAGTTCCGCCATCCGCGCCTTCAGGCCGGAATGACCGACGTCGTCAGCGCGCTTGAGCAGTTCGGCGTAACTCAGTTCCGTGTTGCGTTCGGGGACACCCGCCTCGAGCCCGTCCGCTCCGGAATCCGGCAGGAAAACAAGTTCCTCGAGGTCAGGGCACGCGGCGAGGGCCTCGCGGGCCATTCCCACGTAATCGCTGTTGCGGTCCGAGGGTGCCGCCACCAGCATCCGCATGCCGTTTTGTTTTACCAAAAATTCGAGTTCGTGGCTGCGGTAGGCCGGATTGACGTTGACCAGGATGGCTCCGGCCTTGGCCGTGGCGAACTGCAGGATGGTCCATTCGGCGCAGTTGGGACTCCAGATCCCGATCCTGTCCCCTTTTCCGATTCCCAGGGCCAGCAGCGCCCTCGCGAGCCGGTCGACGTCGTCGTTGAACTTCGTATAGCTCCACCGGCGGGCGTCTTCCCCGGCAACCGGTGCCGCTTCAATCAGCGCATCATGGAAGGGAAATTCGGCCACCATCCGCTCAAGATTCTGACCGATGGTCTCCTCGAGCAACGGGACGTCAGTGTCCCCGGCTGTGTAAGCGCGCATGCTGGCACGCTACAGCGTCCCCGGCTTCATGAGAAGGGCAACTACTAGGGAGTCCTACTAAACAATTCTTGAGACGTTCAGGTGCCCGGTATTGTGAAGCGCATGACTGAACCCATTGACTTGAAGACCACGTTCACCCCCAACGACGGCGAATTTTTCCGCGTCAAGCTTGCCCTGGAAATTGCGATCGACGAGGTAGTCAACGAGCCAGGCTGCATCCGCTACGAACTGACGGAAGCCACCGAAGACAAGCTTGTACTGACCGAGCGGTGGGCCTCTGAAGAGGATCTGGAACAGCACTCAAAAGGTGCGGCGGTCCAGGATCTCAACGAGCGGCTGAGCGCATTGCTGGCCGAGCCAGTCAAGTGGGAACGGCTCTAAAAAGCCGTCCCGGCCCGAGCTCGGAATTCTGAGCATGGAAACCATGCGTGACGGATTACCAGGCGTGGCTAAAAACTAGGCGTCCGGAATCTGGGAGCCGTCCTGGGGCCCCGCGGAAGCGGCGGCCTCTGCCCGGGAACGCGCCACATGGGCGTGGACTTCGTCCATATCCAGTGCTTTGACAGCGTCGACAACCTGTTCAAGCTGCTGTTCATTCAAGGCGCCGGGCTGGGAAAACACCAGCACCTTTTCGCGGAACGCCATCAGTGTGGGGATGGACGTGATGCCTGCCTCGGCAGCCAGCTGCTGTTCAGCTTCGGTGTCCACCTTGGCAAAAACGACGTCTTGGTGCTTCTCGGAGACGGCGGAGTATCTGGGAGCGAACTGACGGCAGGGGCCGCACCATTCAGCCCAAAAGTCCACCAGTACGATGTCGTTGTCCTCAATGGTCGATGCGAACTGTTCACCTGTTATGTCTACGGTAGCCATCCCTCCACGGTACGCGAGGCCGCTCCCGATGTCCCGTCGGTTCGCTGATGGCACAGCAGGCAAGGACATGCGCGACGCCGAGACTCACTGGTAGGGAACTTACGCCCATGCATGTGGGGCAGGACGCCTGGAGCCCGGTAAAGCGTTGGTCTCACGCCACTCATGGATCCACTCCGGGAGCTCGAGCCCAGCCGGCGGTTCACCGAACTCCTTCAGGATTTCCTCCTGGCTGACCGGACCTCCGCTGCTGACCAGCCGGGTGGCAATATAGGCTCTGGCATAAATCTCGCCGTCCGCCACCATGCGCTGCTCGAAGTAAACAGCCTTTGCATCCAGCCCAATAATCCTGGACTCAATGGTGTAACGCTGCCACAGCTGGAGTGACTTCCGGAAGGCAATCGTTTCTCCAGCTGCAACCGGCGACCAAGCACGCCTCCGCATCTTTTTCCACGTACCGCTCCGGGCCATCAGGTCAAAGCGCCCAAGGTCCATCAGGGAAAAATACATGCCGTTGTTGACGTGCAGGGCGATGTCTATGTCGGTCGGAAGAACCCGGAGAGGCAACGATGACGTCTCCCACACGCTCAGGCGTGACCTTCGGGCCGAGGTGAAAAGGACCAGCAGCGTGCGAAGCAATAAGTGCATGGCCATAATGTTACCGGCCAGTAACTTCGTGGCCAAGCGCTGTTGTGTCCAGGTGTTGGATAGCGTCCGCCCTAGAATTCCCCTATGACCCAGGAACGCTACCGCAACCTCGCCGAGTGGCCCCTCATGGGAACGGCGCTGATTTTTCTCACGGCCTACGCGTGGCAGGTTATCGGGGCTGTTGAAGGGCGCGACGCAGACGCCCTTGAGGTTGTCATGTGGATTACCTGGGCCATTTTCGCCGTCGACTACATCACAAATCTTTGGCTTGCCCACAACCGGCGCCGCTGGTTTGTCCGCAATCTTCATGAACTTCTCATCGTCGCGCTTCCGTTTTTCCGCCCGCTGAGGCTGCTCCGCTTGGTCACCTTGCTTTCCGTGCTCCACAGGACGATAGGTGAGACTCTGCGTGGCCGGGTTGTCACTTATGTGGCGGGATCGGCGGTTCTACTGGTGTTTGTGGGAGCCTTGGCCGTGCTCGACGTCGAGCAATCAGCTCCTGACGCCAAGATCGTCACATTCGGCGATGCCCTGTGGTGGGCCATCACCACCATCACCACCGTTGGTTACGGTGACATGTACCCGGTTACGGCCATCGGCCGGATGGTCGCCGCAGCGTTGATGATGAGCGGTATTGCCGTGCTCGGTGTGGTCACAGCTTCCATCGCTTCCTGGCTGGTCCAGCGCATCGAAGAGGGAACCGAAGCAGCCGCCGAGGCAGCAGAAGCCCCAGTGCTGAATGAAGTGAATGAACTGCAGCAGGAAGTCATCGCCTTGCGCCGCGAAATTGAGGCGCTGCGGAGTGAAAAGAGCATTTAGCTCCAGTGCATATTTGGTGCTTTTGATCTTCATGCCCTAATGCCCGCGGCCCGTTTGCCCGTATCACGCTTAAGTACGCACGCCGGCCTAAGTAATCCGCCTCGAAAGTCGAGTATTCGCTACTCGTGCGCCCTGTATCACCCCATTCATAGACTCGGTATTCCTAGGGCCGATAAATAACAGCATTTATCGGATTTGTCTCATCGGTAGCTCCTTGTACTTCCCCACGCCTTGCCTTGTGTGGGCCGGTACAAGGAACTGCCGCCCTAGGGGTTTCCGACCGGCAATCCCTCAGTTTGATGGGGGTGAACCAGTGGAAAATGAATATCTCGGACGCTTTGCCGAAGTCAGGGCAGTCAACCAGGCAGCCCCGCGCTTTAGAGCGGGCAATAAGCTCAAAGCCGGCGGCGTTGCGGGCTCCATTCTCGCCGTCGTTCTGACTGCCTCGCTGATCATCTTCGACGGCGACTCCAGCGCGACTGCTCCGGTGGAGCCCGCTCAGACTGTTGACATCGGGGTCGTCGGGAATGCTGACCAGGAAGGCTCTGCCCCAGCGGCACGAAGCGCCCGAGAGGCGGATTCCCTCGCGGCTGAGCTCCCTGCGGAGGCGCCCGTTGCGGCACCTGCACCCGCTGAACCCGTTGCTGTGGAACCTGTGCCGGAGCCGCCGGCTCCCGCACCGGTATCAGAACCCGTCCCCGTGCCGGAGCCTGTCCCGGCTCCAGAGCCAGTTCCCGCCGCGCCTCCTGTACCGGCCCCGGCGCCGCCAGTAGCTGCTCCTGCACCTCCGCCGGCGCCCACAGTACGGACCATCTATGTTGCCGGAGCCGGTGGCCAGGCCCTCGTGGACAGCTGCATCGGGCCCATTCACTACACACCCAACGATGGCTACTCGCTCTTCATCACGGAGCACGATTACTGTGGCGGCTGGGCACGTTTTTCAGGGATAGGCATCGGCGAGACCGTAAGCCTTGGCGGTTATGGAACCTATACGGTGACAGCACGCGGCCAGGTTCCCAATCCCGGCACTACCAATGACGTCATCGCAGTGTTCGGAGGCTTCCCGCGAGCTATCCTGCAAACCTGCATTCCGGGCACCAGCCAGATGCTGTTGATCGCTCTGAACTAGCGCAGAGCCACGGCTGTCCGGTTGCGCACCCACCCTCCAGTGATTGCAGCCGGCAACAGAAGGGCCTTCGGATCCTGACGGTTCCGGAGGCCTTTCCCATGCTGTCATCGCTTCGTGGTCAGGACACTGGCGCTTTGGTTCCCCGACTATCCCTTCTTGCGGAAACGGAACCGGAAGTAGCGCGGAACCGTGCCCGCATAGTCCGCATAAGACTGTCTTAAGATTGCGGCCGTGGCTGCCTCTTCGCGGAGGACGCCTATGTGCTCGGCGAGCACCGCGGCAGGCAAAGTTGCGAGAACCCAGGCTGAACCGGACAGGGTTCCAGCCCCTAAATGGATGAACCACCAGCCGACGTACATGGGATGGCGCGTCATCGCATACGGACCGCTGGTAACCAATACCTCAGGCCGCTCCAGCTGGAATGCACCCGTGGACTGGTGTCGCCGTTCCGCCAGCGCCCAGAGATTCAAGCCGACGCCGGCAAGCACCAGTCCGGTCCCTGCGAGCCGGTGGAGGGCAGGGGATCCAGGAAGAGGTGCAGGTCGGATCCGGCCAAGGATGAGGTCCAGGGCCAATCCAGTCAATTGCCCAGGTGGCAGCGGAAGGTTCTCGTAAAACTCCCTCAACCAAGCCGTCCGGGACACAGTCACCATGCCAGAACTGTAACCCCAACGGTCGCCTGAGCTCGGGCTAAATCAGATCATGCGTTCGTTTGGCGTAGACGCCGAGGGAGCCGAACAGCGCTGGGGAATGACAAAGGCCCGTAGTTCCTTGCTGTTGCAGGGAACTACGGGCCTTCGTTTTGGGTGGCAGATGAGGGATTCGAACCCCCGTAGGCGTTGCCAGCTGATTTACAGTCAGCCCCCTTTGGCCGCTCGGGTAATCTGCCGAACTTCAAAAGAAGATCACTCGCGTTCTCCATGCCAGAAGGGCTGTTTCCAGTCCGTTCCGCTTCCGGTGACCGCGGGCAAGACAACTTTACAGAACTTCCGCCGAAGAATCGAATCGGCGTCGGGAAGGGCTAAAAAGCCCGGAAAATCAGGCTTCTCCGAGGATCCGGCCAGCCAGCTTGGCTTCAAAGCGTGCGGCCTGTTCTTCAGTGATCTGGTTCAGCTGGACTGCCCGCAACAAATCCGTATGCACTCCGTCCATCCGTGCTGACGCTGCAGCGGTGGGGCTGAGAATGATCGAAGCGGCCAAGGCTGCAGCAGCCACGGTGCCTGCGGCTGACGCAAAAGTTCCGGCGGCGGAGGAGGTAGAACGGAGGACGTAGCGGACGGCCTTGTGCGGCATGGTCTTTCCTTTCGGGGTGGCACTTCCAACAGCTACAACTCTGGCCGGGCACGCTTGGTTCCTGCCGAGGGTCAGCTATGAGTGAACTGTGAAGCCTTGTACTGCAGGCGGGTTTAACGCCGACTTCACTTCCAGCCCATCCGTATTAGGCTGGATTCCAGACATCCCGGCCGTTATTGAGGCACCGGACCAACAGCAGGAGGAGAGTCATGGCAGGCGAATCCACATTCGACGTCGTCAGCAAGGTAGACAAGCAGGAGGTTGCAAACGCCCTGCACCAGGCGCAGAAAGAGCTGGCTCAGCGTTACGACTTCAAAGGTGTAGGCGCCGAAGTTGATTTCAGCGGTGAGAAGATCCTCATGAAGGCAAACTCGGAAGAGCGTGTACTGGCGGTTCTGGACGTACTGCAGTCAAAGCTCATCCGTCGCGGCATTTCATTGAAGTCTCTGGACACCGGTGAGCCCTACGCATCGGGCAAGGAGTTCCGCCTCGAAGCAACCATCAAGGAGGGTATCGCCCAGGACCTCGCCAAGAAGATCAACAAGCTGATCCGCGACGAGGCTCCGAAGTCGGTCAAATCCCAGATTCAGGGTGACGAGCTGCGTGTGACCTCCAAGTCCCGCGACGATCTCCAGGAGACCATGGCACTGCTGAAGGACTTCGACGAGGCCGACCTCCAGTTTGTGAACTTCCGCAGCTGATTCCTCGGCCATGACGCGCAAACGGGCCTAGGACACGCAAATATGCGTGTCCTAGGCCCGTTTCTGCGTCCTCAGGACTTTCCCGCGTCCTCACGCGGCGAAGCACGACGGCGGCTGGTTACGTCACCGGATCCGTTACCTGAGCGGCCGCCCCGCCATCTGCTCCAGCCTGGCGATCCGCTCCCGCATCGGAGGGTGGGTGGCGAACATCTTGTTCATGACGCCGCCACGGAACGGGTTGGCAATCATGAGGTGGGATGCGTTCACCAGCTGCTGGTCGGGAGGCAGCGGCGCCAACTGGACGCCCTGCTCAATCTTCCGCAGGGCAGAGGCGAGCGCCAGCGGATCCCCCGTCAGCGCTGAACCGTCCTCGTCGGCGTCGTACTCCCTGGTGCGGGAGATGGCCAGCTGGATCATCGAAGCTGCGAATGGCGCCAGGAAAGCCATGGCCAGCAAGGCAATGGGGTTTGAGTTGCGCCGGTCCCCGCCCAGGAACACGAGCATCTGCCCCACCGAGGTAATTACCCCGGCGACGGCGGCAGCAACTGAGGACGTGAGGATATCCCTGTTGTAGACATGCATCAGTTCGTGCCCCAGAACGCCGCGCAGCTCCCGGGCATTAAGGATCTGCAGGATTCCCTCCGTGCAGCACACCGCCGCATTCCGGGGGTTCCGCCCCGTGGCGAAGGCGTTGGGCGCCATGGTTGGCGAAAGGTAAATGCGGGGCATCGGCTGCTTGGCCTGCACCGAAAGCTCCCGGACAATCTGGTACAGCTGGGGCGCCTGGGCCTCGGATACGGGGTACGCCTGCATGGACCTAAGGGCGATTTTGTCGCTGTTCCAGTAGCCGTAAGCCGTGGTGCCTACGCCGATCAAAGCCATGATCCAGATGGGTGTTGCGCTCCTCATGCTGCTGCCAATCAAGGCACCAAGTCCGAGCAGCACAGCCCAAAGCACCCCAAAGAGGGCCGCGGTCTTCAATCCGTTGTAGTGTTTATGCACTTTGCCTCCCGCTGACACGCCGCACAACAGCAGAACCAACCTTCACTCAAAAGTTTAATGCCGCCATTAGCAAGAATGTTCCCTACGCGGGCCTGCCGGAAGCTTTCGCAACTCCAGCGGCGGAAACGCGGCTTGAGTCACGCTTGATATGGTCAGCGGGGAAGGGAGCACACATGGGATTGGCCAGACGGCTGCTGTGGGGATCCGCAGTCTGGGAAGTAGCCCGGCCCCGAACGCCACTGACCGCAGGCCACCTCCTGATCAGGCTCAGCAATCCCGCCACCGCCCTTGACCGGCGCTCCGCCTCAGACTGGCTTCGCTGCCACAAGGCGGCTCATGCCGCACTGACCCAGGTCCTCGGCGTCACCCACTGCACGCTCATGTTTGCCTATCAATGGCACGCCCTGGGGGCGGCTCTGGGCGAACCTGTGGCTGAGTCCTCCACCCCCACCTTCCATCTTTTCGGACGCTGGGACGCGGAACCAGCTACACCTGGCGCGGTGCTGGCACTTCCCGCCCATCGTCGAACACCCCTGGGCGACGACGAACTCCTGGACATCGACCTTGCCCTCCGTGACGCCCTGCGGACTGCCGCCGCGTTCGACGCCGATTTGACGGCTGCCGTGGACGATCCGGATGATGGCCCCCTGATCGATGACAACGGCACAACCGCGCTCCCGGACATCGTTACCCTTACACCTGCGCACCCGGCAGAGAGCGTGCATCGAGTGTTAACATTCCCCCGCCCCCTTGCCTCCATCTCAGACGTTGGCCCGGCGGAAGTGCTGGCCCTCGCAAAGGCGCTGGAAGGATTTGCCGCGGATCCGACCGTCAGTGGGCTCAGCTGTATTGCCCCTGACCCTTCCATTACCGGCGGCAGGCTGAAGGTGCATGTCCTGGGGCGCTCCGCCAATGAGTCCAGGAATCCGCTCGCTGCTTTGCTGGATTCCCCGGAACTTAGCCGAGCCTTATTGTGATTCAGTCATAATAAGTGTTTCAATGGAGCCATGAGCGATTCCGGTGGCGACCACGAAGCATGGGCCAAGGCCCTGCGTGCCCACGGGCGCCGTGTGACCAAACAGCGGCTCGCAGTGTTGGCCGCCGTCGAACGACACCCCCACTCCCCCGCCGAAAACATCCTTGCGGCCGCCCGTAACGACCTTCCTGAGCTGACTGCTCAGTCCGTCTATGTGGTTTTGGGGGATCTCACCGATCTGAATATGCTCCGCCGGTTTGAGCCTCCCCACTCACCGGCCCTGTACGAAACGCGTGTGGCGGACAACCATCACCATGCGATCTGCATCAGCTGCGGACGCGTGGAAGACGTCGATTGCGCAGTTGGCCACGCTCCCTGCCTTACACCCCATTGGGGCGAGGACAGCGGCCGACGCATGACCATTCAGATCGCCGATGTGTTGTATCAGGGCATTTGCCAGGACTGCCAGCGCACCCAACAGCTTCCTTCCGAACTCGATAAGTAACCATCCAAGAAATAGGAGAACGATGACCGCGAACAGTGTTGCGCCCATCCCCGTATCCACCACCCAATCCGGGGCCCCTGTCACTTCAGATGCCCATTCCCGCTCCGTCGGTGCTGACGGCGCAATCATCCTCACCGATCACTACCTGGTCGAAAAGCTCGCGCAGTTCAACCGCGAGCGCGTGCCGGAGCGTGTAGTTCACGCCAAGGGCGGCGGCGCTTTCGGTAAGTTCACCACCACCGAGGACGTCTCGGCTTACACCAAGGCTGCTTTCCTGCAGCCGGGCGTTGAGACCGAGATGCTCATCCGCTTCTCCTCTGTTGCGGGCGAGAATGGCTCCCCTGATACCTGGCGCGATCCCCGTGGTTTCGCCGTCAAGTTCTACACCTCCGAGGGCAACTACGACCTCGTTGGAAACAACACTCCCGTCTTCTTTATCCGCGACGGCATCAAGTTCCCCGACTTCATCCACTCCCAGAAGCGCCTCCCGGGTACCCACCTGCGTGACGCCGACATGCAGTGGGACTTCTGGACCCTTTCCCCGGAATCCGCACACCAGGTCACCTGGCTCATGGGCGACCGTGGCCTCCCGGCATCCTGGCGCGAAATGCAGGGCTACGGCTCGCACACCTACCAGTGGATCAACGCTGAAGGCGAGCGGTTCTGGGTCAAGTACCACTTCAAGTCCAACCAGGGCGTCAAGAGCATGAGCGGGGACCAGGCCGAAGGGCTCGCCGGTTCAGACGCCGACTTCTACATCCGCGACCTGCAGGAAAATATTGCCGCCGGCAACTTCCCGTCCTGGGACCTGCACGTGCAGGTTATGCCGTACGAGGACGCCAAGACCTACCGCTTCAACCCGTTCGACCTCACAAAGGTGTGGCCGCACGCTGACTACCCGCTGATCAAGGTGGGCACCATGGAGCTGAACCGGAACCCGGAGAACTACTTCGCGCAGATCGAGCAGGCCACGTTTGCGCCGTCGAACTTCGTTCCCGGCATCGCAGCTTCCCCTGACAAGATGCTGCAGGCCCGCATCTTCTCCTACGCGGACGCACACCGTTACCGCGTGGGCACCAACCACGCCCAGATCCCGGTGAACCAGCCCAAGAATCAAGTCAACAACTACAGCCAGGACGGCGCGGGACGTTACCACTTCAACGCCCCTTCCGTTCCGGTTTACGCACCGAACTCGGTGGGTGGACCGGCTGCCGTTGAACCGCAGAGCCCGGCCGGTGGCTGGGAGAACGACGGCGAGCTGACCCTCGCCGCGCACTCCCTGCACGCTGAGGACAGCGATTTCGTCCAGGCGGGCGCGCTGTACCGCGAGGTTTACGACGACGGCGCCAAGGCCCGCTTGCTCGAAACCATCACCGGTGCCGTGGGCGGGGTCAAGAGCCCTGGTATCAAGGAACGCGCCATCCAGTACTGGACCAACGTTGACGCCGAGCTTGGCGCAAAACTGCGCGCCAACCTCGGTGCAGGCGTTGCCGCCGGCGCTGGTAATTCCGAAGCGGAAGCCGCCAACAAGATCGGATGATCTTCTGATCGAAGCGTTGCTGAACGCCCCGTCGCGGTTTCTCCGCGGCGGGGCGTTTTGTTTTCCCACATAGCCCCCGGAGAGTATGGTCTGTCCAGCCAGTGACTGCCTACGATCCGTACATGGAAACTTTTGAAGGAATTCCCACGACGGCGTTCGGGTTTTACGCGGAACTGGAAGAAAACAACAACCGCGACTGGTGGCTGCAGAACAAGGCCCGCTACGAGGAGGACGTCAAAAGGCCAATGATGGCACTGCTCGCCGGGTTGGAGCCACGCTTCGGTCCCGCCAAGATCTTCAGGCCCAACAGGGACATCCGGTTCTCCCAGGACAAATCCCCGTACAAAACGGCCCAGGGAGCCTTCGCTTCCTACCAGGAAGGTGTGGGCTACTACCTTCAAGTGGGGGCGGACGGCCTTCTGGTCGGCGGCGGCTACCACTCCCATTCCCCCGCCCAACTCGCACGCTACCGCAACGCCGTGGATGCTTCTGAAACGGGCGAGTCGCTGCAGCATATCGTCGAGGCGCTCAACACCTCGGGCTTTGATGTTGAAGGTGAAAAGCTGAAGACCGTACCTCGCGGCTTCGATTCCGCCCATCCCCGCGCCGAGTTGCTTAGGCACAAAACGGTTACGGCCGGTGTTGACCTCGGTCAGCCAGAATGGCTCGCAACTCCTGCGGCGTCAGATGAAATCGCAGGGCTCTGGGAGCAGCTGCGCCCGCTCGTAGAGTGGGTGGGCCGCCACGCCGCACCGTGAGCCGCGAAGCGGATTCAACCTTCACCAGGCCACCAAGGATGAGGCTGGAAGTTGGCCAGTGTGAAGGTGTCAGGTGAAAGGCATCAGGCCACATCACGGCGGCGGATCTCCGGTCCTGGTTCGTTGGGGAATTCCGTAGAGGAACCAGTAGGCGCCTGCCATGGTCAGCACAAAGCCGAGGGCGCCGATTATCGTAATCTCCGTGACGATCGCTGCGATGACCACTGCCAATCCGGCCAATGTGGTCAGGACCCCGTAGATGCGCTGTGAGGACGTTCTGGTGCTTGGGACCCCCGACTGCAGTTTCCGGTACAGATCAGGATCGGATGCGGCCAGTTCCTGTTCGAGCTTTTCAAGGCGCGCGCGTTCCTCATCCGATAGACCCATCAGAGCTCTCCTGGCCATGGAACAGCAGCCCGGATTGAGTGTCCGTAATCGCCCGAACCTGCCGCAATTGCGACGCCATCTTCTCTCTCACCTTGCTCGACGGCTGCTAATACAACGTCAGGACCGGCGGCGGGCTGGTAAGAGCTGAGGTGCACACGGGTTCACCTGCAGCCCCTGGCCGTCGCCAGCCTAGAGTCAATTTTACGCTCGCTGATCCACTGTCAGAGGTCAGCTGTGTTGGTCTTCGGCGGCCAGCCGATAGTCGAGGTTGCTGAAAAACACCGAAAGCATCAGCTCGAACGCCTTGGTCGCTTCATCCGGCTGGTTCATCACCACGAAGTCGAACTGCAAACCGTAGAAAGTGGACGTGAACAGCCGGGCATCGGTGTCGGCAAATTCTTCGCGGATGCCCTGGATCACCAGCCAGTCCCTCGTCTTGTGGTGCAGCATCCGGAAGTTCTCCTGCGACGTGCCACGGGGCGTTGCGGCCACAATGTCCTGGGCTGTGGCTTCGAACTCCAGCCGCGCCAGGTGGCGGTTCCGTTGCGCCATGGTCCACTGCCACGATTGCAGCAGGAACGCCCGCCAGGCCTCGCGGTCAATGTCGCGAACGTCCGCGCTCCGCATGGGGTCCAGCCTGGACTCAATGGAACTGATGATCTCGGCGATCAGCTGTTCCCTGTTGCCGAAATGGTAGACCAGCACGTAGCTGGAGATACCCAGTCCGTCGGCAAGGCTGCGGAACGTCAGCTCAGCGAGGGTCTTGTCCATCAGGTAGTCCAGGATGGCAGCCAGGAGCTCCGCTTTGCGCTCGGGTTTTGCAGGGCGGGCCATGGCTCCATCTTAGGAGCCATGGCTTGGCAGGGTTGACGTTGAGAGCGGGCCGCTGCCCGGGCCCCGGCTTAGACGCGGGTCAGGGCGTCGTCGTCGTCCGTTGTCTTGTTGACTGCTGACCTGGCTTCGCTGAACCGCTCGTTGAGACGGGAGTGCCGCTGACCGTAGGAGAAGTAGATGGCAATACCCAGCACCAGCCAGATCGCGAAGAAGATCCAGGTCTCAACGGCGAGGTTGGTCATGAGGTAGAGGCACAGCAATGCCGACACCACAGGGAGCACCTTGCCGAACGGAACGCGGAACGCCGGCTTCAGGTCCGGGCGCTTCTTCCGGAGCACCAGGATGCCCAGGCTGACCATGACGAAGGCGGAGAGCGTTCCAATGTTGATCATCTCCTCCAGGAGATCCACATTTGTCAGCCCGGCCACCACGGCAACGGCTGCCCCGCAAATGACCTGGAGACGGGCCGGCGTGGAACGCTTTGCGCTGGTCCTGGACAAGGACCGAGGCAGCAGCCCGTCCCTGCTCATGGCCAGAACTACGCGCGACAGACCCATGAGGAGCACCATAATGACTGTGGTCAGGCCAACAAGTGAACCGAACGCGATCACCTTGGCCGCGCCGGTATCTCCTACCGCCTCAAACGCCGTGGTGAGGGTCGGGTTCTTGACCTCGGCCAGTTCTGTGTAGGACACCATTCCGGTCAACGCCAGAGACACCAGGATGTAAAGCAGGGTCACCACTGCCAGACCACCGAAGATACCGCGGGGAAGGGTTTTCTGCGGGTTCTTGACCTCTTCAGCAGACGTGGCAACGACGTCGAAGCCGATGAAAGCGAAGAAAACCAGCGCGGCGCCGGCAAAGATGCCAAGTGTTCCATATTGTGCAGGGGCAGCCCCGGTCAGGAAGCCGAAGAAGGACTGCTTGAGGACGTCGGTGGCCCCTGCCGCAGCGGTGGGCTCCGATGCCGGAACGAACGGGCTGTAGTTCTCGAACTTGACGTATGTGAAGCCAACCACGATAACGAAGAGGACGACGGCGATCTTGATCAGTGTGAAGACGTTCCCGACTCGCGCTGACAGCTTGGTTCCCAGCACCAGCAGCACGGTGAAGATCGCCACAATCAGGAAGGCGCCCCAATAGAGGTCGATTCCTCCGAGCGAGATGGCCGGCGGAAGATCCAGCCCGGTCAACGCGAATACCTTGCTCAGGTAGATGCCCCAATACTTTGCGATCACTGCTGCGGCGGTGAACAGTTCCAGGATCAGGTTCCAGCCGATGATCCAGGCCAGGAGTTCGCCCATGGTGGCGTACGTGAAGACGTAGGCGGAGCCTGCCACAGGTATGGCCGTGGCGAATTCGGCGTAGCACATGATGGCCAGTGCACAGGTGACGGCGGCGATCGCAAAGGAGACAGTAACGGCAGGGCCGGCAAAGTTTGCCGCTGCCTTTGCTCCTACCGAGAAGATTCCGGCGCCGACAGCAACGGCAACGCCCATGATCATCAGGTCCCAGGTGCTCAGGGTCCGCTTGAGTGTGCGGCCCGGCTCTTCGGCGTCGGCTATCGACTGCTCAATGGTCTTGGTCCGGAAAAGGTTCATGAAGAAGTCCACAATCTTGATTGCGTGCGGGAAAACAGACTTATCAAGAGTAGTGTCCACCCAGTGGACGGCCATATTTGTCCCGGGATGTGAGACGGCAGCTGATTCCGGACGCGGCTACACGGGTCCATACCCGCGGTCAGTAACGCGCGATCCCCGTCCGGCGCTCAGTATCGGGCAGATGTGGCGACCAGGCGCGAACCGGTGATGTCCATCGCGAACCCCGGAGCCACAGGACTCGTTCCGTTGACAACCACAGGCGGAAGCGCGCCGGCGGTGGCGGCCGGTAAGGTACAGACCATTTCACGCCCGGCCACTGAGCATTGCCAGCCCGGTCCGCTCGCGGTCAGGGTCTGGAAGCCGTGGTATTTGAGCACCAGCCGGACGTCGGTGGGTTCGGTTCCGCCTGTAACAGCGGCGAGAGAAATGGTCAGAACATCTGTAAATTTCTCGCTTCCGCCCCGGCTGACGTTGGCGGAGGCGCTGAACAGAGTGGTCTCCGCCGGGGCAGGCGGAGGAGGCGCGGGGGCTGGAGGGGGTGCAGGGGCCGGGGCCCGGGTCACCGGCGGTTCCGGCTGTGGTGCGGGTTGCGCTGCTCGGGAATCGCCAGAGGTGTCCTGCTGAGGCACCCGCCCCACTGTCGGTTGTTCGCCTCCAGGGACGGCTCCCACTGGGCCCGGCTCGTCAGCCGATACCAGGTCCGCGGCTGCCTGCTCTGCTGCACGCTCCTCGTCCGACGCGGGCGGCAGCTGCTCGCCATCCCGGGGTGAGCCGGGAAGTCCTGCTTCCGGCACGTCTCCCGGGGAAGGCCCGGCGTCGGGCGCCACTCCCCCACCACGGAGCAGAGTGTCCGCCGG
>NZ_JAPSHJ010000084.1 GCF_031179985.1 Arthrobacter sp.
CCGGCAGTTCCTTCCACACCACCGGCAGTTCCTTCCACACCACCGGCATGGAGGTTCTGCCACAGCCCCAAGGTGTTGCCCTCGGTGTCCTTGAAGTAGGCGTAAAAGCCCATGCCCGGGATGGCATCCTTCGGCCTGACCACCGAGCCGCCGAGCTGCTCGACCGTCGCGAGGGTGGCGTCAATGTCCTCCACATCCACTGTGATAACAGGGGTGGTCAGCTCACCCTCCCTCGCCATCATGCCGCCGTTGATGGCTCCCGGCTCCGTCGGCCTGCCGGTCTGTTCGTCCATGGGTGTGGTGATGACGATGTTGTAGTCCATCTCCGGCATGGGGTCGATCCTCCAGCCGAGAGCCTGCTTATAGAAGTTCCTGGCCCGGTCCTGGTCGTCCGCGGGGATTTCGAAATGCACCACTCCACCCATTGCAACCACCCGATTTTAGAAGGGGAGGACGCGGCGGACCCGCGCCACACCTGGGATTCTAGTCCTCCGGGCCGCGCACCTTAAGGCCCCGGCGGTGGCCCTCTTGGCTGCTTGGCAGCCGCACCGGGGGGCTCCGCCGGATGAGCGGGACCGCGATGCTGGTGGTCCGTGGGACGATGATTCCATGACCATCACGGACGTCCCCGCCAGCGTTGCCGCTGCCGCGGACGGCGCGTTGCGGTGGTACGCCGGCGGCCCCTACAGCCTGCGTCAAACCCTCGGGCCGCTCAGGCGCGGCAACGGGGACCCTTCGTTCGCCTCGCGGCCGGACGGTCTCTGGATGGCATTCACGACGCCGGATGGCCCGGTCACGCTTCGCCTCACCAGTGCCGAACTGGGACCGGACCCGCACGTCGATGCGCAGGCCTGGGGTCCCGGTTCCGGGTCGGCCCTTGCCGGCGTGCCCCGGCTTCTGGGCGCGGGCGACGATTGGTCCGCTTTTGATGAGCCGGGCTTCCACGCGACGCTCCCGCGGATGGTCCGGGAAGCACGACGCCGGAACCTGACGCTCCGTCTCCCGTCTACCGGGCGGATGGTGGACTCCCTCGTGCCCACCGTTCTGGAGCAGAAGGTCACCGTCATCGAGGCCAGGCGGGGCTTCCGCTACCTCATGTACCGCTATGGCACCCCTGCGCCTGGCACCTCCACAGTGGTACCGGCCGGATTGCTGGTGCGGCCCACCCCGGAGCAGTGGCTGCGCATCCCGTCCTGGGAATGGCACAAGGCCGGCGTGGGACCCCAACGTTCGGCTACCGTCATGCGTGCGCTGCGTTCCGCCGTCGCGCTTGAACGGCTGGCCGCCCTGCCGGCAGCGGAGGCTGCCGCGAAGATGCAGGCCATTTCGGGGATCGGCGAGTGGACTGCAGCGGAGGTGGTGCAGCGGACGCACGGCTGTCCCGACTCCATTGCGGTGGGCGACTTCCATCTCGCTGCGGATGTCGGCGCCGCCCTGACTGGCCGAAGGACGGACGACGCCGGAATGCTGGCCCTGCTTGAACCGTGGAAGGGGCACCGGCAGCGCGTCGTCCGCATGATCGGCCTCAGCGGCTTCCGGAAACCCACGTTCGGTCCGCGGATGACCATCCAGGACCACCGGGGGCACTGAAGCCCTCGTGCTGGAAAACGTTGCGGGACAGGCGCGAACGGTTCGTGCCGGAGCAACGCGAACGGGCAGTTGTGCCCCGACTAAGCCTGGGCCTTGGACCAGTCGGCCGAGACACAAGACAAGAGTCACCCGTGGAGGCCGGTATTGTGAAATCCATGAGTGCACCCATCGACCTGCAGGCAACGTTCATCCCCAACGACGGCGAATTCTTCCGCGTGAAGCTCGCCCTGGAAATCGCAATCGACGAGGTAGTCAATGAGCCCGGCTGCATCCGCTACGAGCTCACTGAGGCTGTCGAGGAAAAGCTGGTGCTCACCGAGCGCTGGGCCTCTGAAGAGGACCTTGACAAGCACTCCAAGGGCACAGCTGTCCAGGACCTCAATGAGTCCCTGAGCGCTCTGCTGGCAGAGCCCGTGAGGCTTGAACGCCTGTAGCAGCTACGACAAACAACGCGGGGCCGCTCCCCGCCCGAGAACCGAGAGGTCCTGGGCGGGAAGCGGCCCCGCATCACGTTAAATGGGCGCTTAGAAGTCCGGGATCTGGGAGCCGTCCTGCGGGCCGGCGCTCTTCCGCTGGCCGTCACCTGCCGCAGCAGCAGCCTCTGCCTGCGAGCGGGCAACGTGCGCGTGCACTTCCTCCATGTCGAGAGCCTTGACAGCTTCGACCACCTGTTCCAGCTGGGGGGCGTTCAATGCCCCAGGCTGGGAGAAGACGAGTACCTTTTCGCGGAACGCCATGAGCGTGGGAATCGACGTGATGCCGGCCTCCGCGGCCAGCTGCTGCTCGGCTTCGGTGTCCACCTTGGCAAAGACGACGTCGCCGTGCTTTTCCGAAACTGCGGAATACGTGGGTCCAAACTGCTTGCAGGGACCGCACCATTCGGCCCAGAAGTCAACGAGGACAATGTCGTTGTTCTCGACGGTCGATGCGAACTGTTCACCTGTAATGTCTACGGTTGCCATGGGTCCACGCTACGCGAGCCCGGTCCCGATGTCCCCACTCCGCTGGCTTTGTTCGCTACCCGCGTCACAGGGAATATTCCTCCGCCCGTCGCTGTGTAGCCGCGGCTTCGGTGGCAGCGGCCCGCCACGACCTGCGGGAGCCAAGTAGACGCAGCGGGTAAAGACAGGTATTGCCTACGCGGGCGCCCCTGGTGCGGCGCCTCCTACACTCAACATTGCTGGGCAGACGCGTTAGCGAGCGCGTCCCTCTCTCAATATGAATTGGTCAGGTTGACCCACGCGTTTTCGGCAATCCGCCGGGCGCCTCCCCGGCCTGACCGCCCAGCACGCGGCCGCAGATTCTGCCCGCCGCACTACACGGTTCAGGGGTCAGCCATGAATCATCAGGAGAGCAACAGGCACCAGGCCGAGGCCCGCCTTTCTACTCCACAGCACGTGAATCGAAAGCATCTGGATTCACCGGAAGGGACGACACCCCAGCGCGGAACACTGCGAACAGGCTTTGATGCCGGGCCCCTGATACTTGCGGGAGTCCTGCTGGCCACGGTCGCCGCCCCCATTTGGCCAGCTGCTCCCGCGGGCAGTCCCGGCGCAGCTGCCCAGTCTGCTTCGACCACGGATGATGCCCTGCCCTGGCCATCCAGCGGTCGGTCAGTATGGGGTACGGCGGGAGGGGCTGCCGCATCCGTAACCCGGCCAAGCGCGCGCGGAACGGCCGATGAGCGGCTCTCCGCAGATAAGCCGGCCCCAAAGCCAGTCCCGCCCGCTGCGAAACCGGCGGCAGCCGTCGCGGCCCCCACAACCGCCGTCACGGTGGCGCCTAAACCGGCGGCGCCTGCACCTGTGGCGGCGCCCAAGGCGGCTCGTGCCGCGGCGCCCGCGGTTCCGCCCAAAGCGCCCGCTCCTGCACCGGTGGCGGAGGCTCCCAGGATTGCTGCACCCGTCGCAGTGCCTCCTCCGGCGCCTGCCCCCGCCCCGGCTCCCGCACCCGCGCCCGCCCCGGCAGTCCGCACGATCTACGTGGCCGGAGCGGGAGGACAGGCACTGGTGGACAGCTGCATCGGTCCGGTCCATTTCACACCGACCGACGGCTACTCGCTCTTCATCACCGAGCACGACTTCTGCGGCGGCTGGGCGCGGTTTTCGGGTATCAAGGTTGGAGAGCGCGTGGATCTTCCGGGCTATGGCTCTTATACGGTGGCGGCACGGGGGCAGGTTCCCATTGGAGGCACGACGAACGACGTCGCCGCAGTGTTCGGCGGATTCCCGCGGGCCGTCCTGCAGACCTGCATTCCAGGTACCGCCCAGATGCTGGTGATAGCCCTGAACTGATGCGGCGCATTGCGCAGCTCAGGCGCATTGCCTCCGAATGCACAGCTCACGCACGGTTGCCAAATGCACCGGTCAGGAGCGGGCCGCCACCTTGGGCAGCGCCGCTCCTGAAAGCCCCGGTTGGCCCGTCAGTTACCACCTACGGTCTTCGTAGTGACTTCCGCCCGGGGTGTCTTGGCATAGACTTCCTTGCTGACCGTGTAGCCATGCTCGTCCAGCTTGAGTGCTTCCTTATGGACCTCTGCCAGCTTGGCATCGGTAAGCTGCTCTATCTTGACGAGATCCAGGGTTTCCTGGTCGGCGCCACCCTCCGCTGTTACTTTCACGAGTCCCGTCCCGGCCGAATAGAACTTGCGCTGGTGGCCCACGGCGGGTTCGAGCGGATTGTGCTCATCGATCACCAGCACGTTCTCGTAGCAGCCGGTTGGCACGCACACGCGCTCATCCTGCTTGAAGACCTCGCCGCAGTCGAGGAAGTCCACAGATGGTGCGTGTGCTTGGACATAGGCAGGAGTACCAGTCTTGGGCTCGCCCTGCATGGCGATGCCGGCCTGGCTCTCGTCAATGCCGTGAATGAAAGTGTTGGGTGCGCCGATGAACTTGTCGTTTTCGAATTCTTCCGGATACTCACCGAAGAGCCAGACAGTACCGGCGTTGTCCTGCGCGAAGAACGCCAGTTCGGATTCGACCAAGGACCCATCGGCGTAATCCCGGTCCCACATCACCAGAGTCTTCACACCATCGATGACTTTGGTCAGTCCGGTCACCGTGTGTGTGACAGTCCGCTCGGTGGTGCCTTCTGCGTTGACGACCTTGCCGGTGGTCGTGTACACGGTTCCCGGCTTCAGTGAAAACCATTTATTGTCTATGGAGGGAGATTCCGGGAAGGCTCCTGCGTCGAAATTTATGGCCGAGCCGGGACCGCACAGCTCTGATGCGTTGGGGGTCTCGGCAGCTGTTTCCGTCGGTGATGCCGTGCCCGTTGCTGTTGACGTTTCCGTAGGCGAAGCTGCTCCCGTTGCGGCCGAGGTGGCCGCCGTGGTCGGTGTCTGACCGGCATTTGGCGCTGCGCATGATGCCACCGTGGATATCGCCACCAGCAGCGTAAATGCGGAACCAAGGGCCGATAGTCTTTTTGGCTGGAACATCAGTATTGCCTTTCGCGTTGAATTATTCTGCTATCAGCGCTGCCGGTGACCCACGTCATTGGGGAAAATTCAAAGAGCAGCACTGCCAAAAAACACGCGGGCCAAAGGCGGACCGAAGGTGCCGCCGGTTGGACGCGAAGCAGGTTTCCCGGGGAGACTCACCGGGCAATGCACCAGAAGGTTACGTTCCGCCTCCTCAACCTGAGACTTTGCTAATTCGCGGACAGGCTTAGAACAGATCATGGTCCTATTTCCCCTGTTTGGAAAGAGTGTCTAATGCGTCTTTTTACGCAAATCAAACACCGTGATGGCAGCGCTGCGCGCATCCTTCTATTCTGCTAAAGAATGCAGCCCTGAAACTTCAGGATGCAACGTTCCATCACGGAAAAAACGTCATAGACGACTATTCAGTGACGTATTCGGGGAGGTACGAGGAGGATTCGGGACAGCGACCGAGATGGCCCGGCCCGACCCATTGTCTATCAGTTCAGGGAGCGCAGGATGGAGCGGAGGGTGCTCGCAGCCTTGCTGGCTGCTGTGCTGGGATCGGCCGTGCCGGCAGTGACCTCACCGACGGCTTCGGCGATCGGCAGTTCAGTCATCGCAGCACCGGCCAGATCGCCCCTACCCTGGAGAATGCCCCAGTGGCTGAGGTCGTTGACGCCTTCGAGCAGGATGGAGAGAACTTCAGCAGAGTAGAACCTGCCCAGAGGTTCCCTCTTGCCGACGCCTACAGGCATGGCGCGCCAGGTATCGGCATATTCTGAGGGCTGGGCGGCTGTGCCTGAACGAACCGGGATCCGTTCATCCGGAGCAGCGGACAGCCACTTTGAGTAGCCGTCACTCAGGAGATATTCCACGAATTTCCGCGCCTGTTCAACGTCAGAGTCATTGGTGACAGTCCAGGAACTGATCTCGCCAAAATGGGCCGGCGGGGCGCCGCCGTGGCCCTGGATACCCGCCACTACTCCCGTGTTCCTGACCAGGAACCCGGAATCAAGCTTGCATTCCAAACAACTGGGCCTGGCGTCGCTCCGCAGCCCTGCCAGGTCATCCAGCATGAAAGTGGGCCAGATGGCCATTGCTGCCCTGCCGGCAAAGTAGTCACTCCGGACGCTGCTGATGTCCTGGATACCAGGAACGGAGTAGTTCGTGAGCAGGTTGCTGTAGAAGCCGAGCGCACCCACGCACTGCGGACTGTCAAAGGTGATGATGCCCTGCGCGTTGACCAGTTCACACCTGTTGCCTTGAGCGATGTGCTCAAATGACTGCTGGGTGAAGGGCTGGCCCGCCTTATTGGCCGCAACGAAGCCCGCGAGGTGGGGCGTGTGCAGCTTCTTTGCGGCCGCCAGGATATGGCCATACGTCGTGGGGGCAGCCAGGCCGGCCTGCGCGAACAGGTCTTTGCGGTAGTACAGGACCTGCTGCCAGGAGGCGGCAGGCACAGCCAACTGGCGTCCTCGGTCGCGGGTCAGCTCGAGGGAGCGCCGCGACCATGTCTCTTCCCCGAGGTTTTTGATCACGGCGGCATTGGCTTCTGGGTTGACATATTTGCTGGCTGCGAGGGTGCGGACATTTCCCAGTGAAATCGCGCCAATGACGTCGGGGAGGTTGCCGGCCGCTGCCGAGGAGGTCAAGGTCTGGTTAAACTCATGTTCCGGAACCCTGATCAGTTCCGCTTTTAGGCCGGTTTCGGCGGTGAACTCCCCGGCGATCGCCTGCATCCTTTCGACCCTGTCGGGAAGTGTGTCCGTGATCCATACCGTGATGTCGTAGGCGTCCGGTACATTGGCCGGGGCAACTCCCTGCCCGGTGTTCGGCGTACAACCGGCAACGAGGGCTGCCGCCAGCCCAGCTGCAGTGAGGATGCTGACCTTGGCGCGGCCTCTGGTTCTTTTCACCTCGGTGGTCCTGCCTCGGAAGTGCCGCTGGGGGCTGAAAGCGACCGGCAGCTGATGGAGACCCGCCGCGTTCGGGACTTACACTTCAAGGTTATCGCCGGGTATAGCGGATGTCAGTAGCGATCCCTGACGCAGAGCTCAGTGAGGGGAAATCGAAGGGAAGATGAAAACCGGCCCAACTGGTGTTTCCACTGCCTGGGCCTGGTGGTTCTTTGGCTAGGGTGCGGAACGCGTACCTGCGTCCGTGCCCGACCCCGACGTTGGAACAAACTCCCAGTCGAAGGACCCGTTGTCTCGTAGTGTCATCCGAAGGAACCCGTGGGTGTCGCTGAACCGCTTCACGATGTACTCCGGGCTGCTGGTGAAGGAGCGGAGACCGATACCTCCTGTGGAAACCTGGAACGCTGTCATCCCGTCACTGACGCACTGGTCAGCGTTGTTCACCGGGCATGAGCGTTCGTAGTTGTGTTGTGACCCTGACAGGGTCAGACGGACCCGGTGCTTCCACATCACGTCGATCCACGGCTTGTGGTCACGGGCCCGCTTATGTTCTTT
>NZ_JAPSHJ010000047.1:0-6824 GCF_031179985.1 Arthrobacter sp.
ACGTGGGCATGTCCAGCCCAGCCACAGCCGAGAAGTCCCGCACACCGCCGTCGGTAATGATGGCAGCCGCACCACGCATCTGGGCGCGGAGAGCGAGGATGTCGCCGATGGTGCCGGTACCCTTCTCTCCGCGTGCTTCCATGACCAGGATTTCCCCGTCATTCACCGAATCGATGGCCCGTTTCTGGGCATTGAAACCACCGCCGTGGGCCTCGAAGAGATCCTCCCTGTTCGGCACGTAGCGAAGCGTCCGGGCGAGGCCAACTACACGCCGGTCCGGACGGGTGGCCTGCAGCCCGTCGATGCTGACGTTGTTAAGGCCGCGCTTCCGCAGTTGAGAGGAAAGGGTGGCTGTGGCAACGCTTTCGAGCTTCTTCTTCAACTCCGGTGTCAGCACAGCTTTCAGTTCTGGCAGGCCGGCGGCTTCCCGGGAGCCGTACGCTTCCTCACGCTGAACGTCATCGGTCCTGGGTTGGGCCCCGAAGTCCGCGAACGGCGTCGTTCCCTGCGTCACGGTTGTGGTGAGGCGGCCGCTGCTGTGCCCCGTTTGCGGGGAATCAACTTCCACCTCGACGACGTCGCCCGGCACTGCAACAGAGGCCCCCGCCGGTGTCCCCGTGAGGATGATGTCTCCGGGTTCCAGGCTGAGCAGTTGTGAAAGGTCTGCCACCAGACGGGCAAACGGGAACAGCAGATCAGCGGTGGTGTCCTCCTGGACGAGTTCCCCGTTATGCCAGGTGCGGATGCGGAGTTGTGTGGGCTCCACTGCCTGGGCGGGAATGAGGCCGGGGCCGACGGGGGTGAAACCATCTCCGCCTTTAGACCGGACGTTGGATCCCTTGTCCGCATACCGGAGGTCGTACACGCCAAGGTCGTTGCTCGCAGTCACCCCTTCGACGTGGCTCCAGGCGTCCTCAAGGCTGACGTGGCGTGCGGGCTTGCCGATCACCAGCGCGATTTCACCTTCGTAGCCGAGGAGTTCGCACCCGGCAGGCCGCTCCACAGTACCGGGAGCATCGGCGGAGCCGAGCGCCAGGGAAGACGGCGGCTTGAGGAAGTAGGAGGGCTGGGCCGGCGTCCGTCCGCGCTGGGCGGCCCGGCTCGGGTAGTTCAAATGCACAGCGATGACCTTGCGTGCTGAACCTAAGGTGTCGCCATTGACCTGCTGCACAGGGTTTCTCCTCATCAGGTACGAAATCGTATACGAAACATCCTCCATCGTGGGCAGGCCTCCCGTCAAGACTCTGAATGGGTAAGACCTGGCACCCGTGGTTCCTATCGCGGGTGCCAGCTGTGGTTAACGAAATGTTTGGACAGCTCGTTTCATCGACCGGAAGAGTCCTTAGTGGCAGCCTTCCGGTGCCTGGCTACGGCATCGGTGTTTCCACACCGGGCGCTGCAGTATCGCTGCCGTCCGGCCTTTGAATTGTCCACGAATGCTTTGCAGCAGCTCTCCCTTGCGCAGCTGCCGATCCGTTCGCCGCCGCTCCAGGCTATGAACAGGGCCAGGCCACCCGCCGTGACAGCCTTGACGCGGGAGACGACGTCATCGCCTTCGGGAAAGAGGTGGAGGTGGGGGCGGGAACCGTCATGGGTGGTCAAGGAGATCGTACCGGCAGCGCTATCGAGGAGGGTATTGATTGCGGTGCATCTTTCGTCCACGGTCTGGGCGGCAAAGGCTGGTTTTAGCTTGCCCGCCCACGTGTGCAGACCGTGCTCCGCCTTGGCGTCCAGCCCTGGCTTCCGAATGCTGAAGTTCCGCAGGAGGGCTTCCAGGTTCTGCCCTTCTGCGGCGTTGACCAGTGCGGCGGCCAGCTGGGCTCCCACCTGATTCTCGTGACTGTAGGCCATCCCTTAAGTGTAATGGTTGAACGGCACCAATCCATTACAGGATGCTGGATTTATGCATGAACATCACTGGCAAGTCCAATCCGAGCACTCCACGTCCTCCGGAACCGTCACCTATTCCCGCTGCCGCTGCGGCGCCCGGACGATGCGCTTAAGGGAGGCCACCGAAACCCTCCTGTCCGCCGTCGTGAACTACAAAATTCTGTGATAGCCCACAGCCTGCTGGCGTTGCTTCCAGTTCTGGGACTAATCGGGGGCGGCTTCGCCATGAAGGTGAGGACTTTTCTCAAGCCCGAGTTCTGGCCCCAGGCTGAAAAGCTCTGCTACTTCGTACTCCTACCCGCCCTGTTCATTAACGGGACGGCGACCACCGAACTGGCCGGCCTGCCCATCGGCACAATGGCGCCGGTCCTGGGCGGATCGGTCATCGTGACTGCCGCGGCCCTGGTCCTGGCGCAGAGGAGGTTCCGCTTTGACGGGCCGGCTTTTACCTCTGTTGTGCAGGGAAGCATCCGCTTCAACAACTACCTCGGGCTCTCCATCGCCGTCATCCTCTACGGCCAACAGGGAGTGGCCCTGGCTGCGATCACCAACGCCATTCTGGTCCCGCTCGTAAACGTGCTCTGCACTATCGTCTTTGCCCGCCACGGCAGCAAACCGCTGTCCGTCAGGGGAACCTTCCGCAACATCTGTACGAATCCGCTGATCCTCGCGTGCGCCGCCGGAATCGTCCTCAACCTCACCGGGCTTGGACTCCCGGCAGGAATTGCAGAACTTGTCCGCGCGCTCGGCAGCGCATCTCTGCCCCTTGGCCTGCTCTGTGTCGGTGCAGGACTCCAAGTCAACAGCATCGGGCGGAATGTTCTCCCAATCGCCTACGCATCCGCCATCAAATTCCTCGTACTGCCGGCAACCGGGGTCGCAGGCTGCCTGCTTTTGGGGTTGGCCGGGCCGCCGGCTGGCATCGTCGTCCTCTTCCTGGCCCTTCCGACGGCATCCTCGGCGTACGTCATGGCCAAGGCACTTGGGGGAGATTCTTCCTTGATGGCATCAACCATTACGCTGCAGACCATCACAGGGGTGTTTTACCTGCCCGGCCTTCTGCTCCTCATCACATCGTTCACCGCGTAGCAAAGGCTGCGACTCTGAAACCCGGCCGCGCTCTTTGGGACGCGCAAACGGTCCAAGGCCACCCATATTCAGGTGTCCCCGGACCGAATGCGCATCCTGGCAACTTTTACTAGGCAGTTTCGCGTCGCGCCACCTTGTAGAAACGGATGTGTTCGTATTCTTCGAGGCCCTCGGCGCTTCCTTCGCGTCCAAGGCCTGACTGCTTGACGCCTCCGAACGGGGCGCCGGCGTTCGACGGTACGCCCTGTCCGGTTAACAGTTGGTCCATGGACCCATGCTCAATTCACCAACATCGGCGTGCTGGAGGCTGCCGACTTCGGATTGGCGTATGCACGAGGTGAAGTTCCTGCTGACCGCGCTCCGGTCCGGCTGCACGTGATGGGCGAGGACATCTGGCGGGATTTCGATTCATGGCCGCCGCCGGGCTATGTACCCAGGAAGTTCCACCTGCAAGCCGACGGCGGGGTTGTCCGGTGACGGTGTGCCTGACGGCGCGTTGTGCGACGGGGCTGCATCCGGTGCGCTCTCAGAGGAGGCGGAACGGACTGACCAGCTTGTCCTCGGCCGATGAACTCTCCGCAGTGACAGTGCGGCTCTGGCCCACAGCTTATGTTTTCAAGCAGGGCCACCGCATCAGGATTCAGGTCTCCAGCGGGGCATTCCCCCGCTTTGCGCGGAATCCCGGCACAGGTGAGCTCACGCGCTACCGCCACCACGTTACGATCGGCAGACCAGGCTGTGTATCACGGCCCGAACACACCTCGGCGGTGATCCTGCCGGTGCGGACGTAACCCGGCACAGGCAGCTGCATAGCTGCTGATAGCGTTGGGATTCCCGGAAGAAATGGATCCCGAAGCAAACATGGTGCGGAATAGGGCGATCGTCTCTTCGCTGAAACGGCTTCAAGACCTGAGAGACGGCATACCCAGCCTGCTCCGCCGAACGGCAAGCGCGACCGGTCGGCTTGTCCCGCGTCGGGTATTTCTGCTTACCTGGCTGCTGCCTCTGGGCGCCGTACTGGCGATCCTGACACTGTACGTCGCGGGCGAGCAACGCATTTACTTCTACGACCCTCGCGGTTATCAGGAAGTGGCAATAGGCGCTTCCGAAGCTCTTCGCCGCGGGCCGTACGACCTGTACACGTGGCTGAGGGCGCAATCGCTCAGCGAGTATCCGCCGTACTGGTCACTGCCACTGGCGGTTTTGCCGCCCGAAGTCCTCAATCTTCGCGTGCCCTACGAGATCGGCATGGCCCTGCTCGGCTTGCTCCCATTGACTGTGTTTACGGCCAAGATCGCCTGCCGAACCCTGGGGCTGCGGGTTACGCCCTGGATCGTATTGATGGCCGGCCTGAATCCGCTGGCCTTCCTTGTGTGTGTGCAGGGTGTGCCCGACCTGATCGGGATGTCCTTGATTCTTGCTGCGATCTGGATACTCATGTCCCGTCCGATGCATCGGTCCACTTTGTTCTGGGCACTGGTGGTTGGCGCAGGGGCGTTGCTGGTGAAAAAGAACTTCCTCTTCGATCTCGCGGCCGTCGTCGCGTGTTATCTCATTGCCTATGTGATCTCTGCTGTTCGATACCGGCGGCCGCCGCAACGGTGGCGGATCCTGCTCAAGGAGGCGCTGAGCCTGCGGGTGCTGTTTGCGGGGGCCGCAGTAATTGCCGGCACAGCAGTGCTCACCCCGGGGACCCTTTCATCAATCTTCGCGCGCGACAACTCGCTCTTCTACATCAGCTATCAGACCTCGCTGACGGATGCGCTGGCCAGCAACCTGTCCTATGCCGGGGGCTTTGTGGCGCTTGTCCTGGCCCTCGCTGCCGTGGTGGCGCTTGCGGTGGTTATTGCCGCCAGGACATCGCCCTCGGTCACACGCAACGCTGTGTTTGTGGCCGCCTTCCTGATCGTGTCCGAGGTGCTGTGGGCGCTCGTCCAGAAGCAGGCCGGAATCATCCATCAAGTACATGTGTGGCCGCTGCTGATGGCGCTTGGGTTCGCAGGGCTCGTGCGGATTGTGCCCAGAACACGCCTGGCTGTCCGGCAGGGGATCGGGCTGGCCATCGCGATGGCGCTCTTCGCGTTTATGTATGCACCGGCACCGGCTCTGACTGGGCTGCGCGTTACGGCGGCGCAGCTGCCGGCAGGTTTGTACCCGAACGTCACAGCGCCATTCGTACAGACGAACCTCGACAACCTCATCACCGTGGCCCGTACCGTCCGGGCCCTGTCTGAAACGGATGGGCCGGTCCTCGTGCCGATCGCATCCACCTCGTTCAACTCAAGCCTGCTGTTCCAGACGTACGTTCAACAGGCGGGTTCCCCGATCCCCGACATCTACCAGCTCCCCCAGGTGGACCTGCGGGATGCGCAGCCCTGGTCAGGGCTCATTGGAGACGAGGGACGTACTGTGCTGGTCTCCAGACAATGGCTTCCCGACCTGCCCGAGGGGCACAGAAACCTGGAAGCAGTGAACGAGTTCCTGGATTCGCCTGCGGCTCAGCGGTGGATCAGATCGTCGCAACCCCTCGACGCCGGAGTTCCCGGGCAATTGGCGGACCTCCACGTCGTCCACCTTGTAATCCCGGAATCCGATGCTCTCGCTTTCGCCGCGGCGATCCGGCCCTATCTGCCGACAAATGACGTCCAGGGGCTGCCCGGTGCGGTCGCACTGCTGACTGATCAGGACCGCCGGACCGAAGGGCCAAGTGCCAAGACATTGGCGGCATGGTCCACCGCGGCGGGAACGCAGCCCGCTCCGACACGATTGCTGATTGACGCCACTGCCGCACATTCGATCAGTCTCAGCACGGAAATTGCCGGCTGTGACGGCCTGAAGTACGAGTGGACTGCCCTCGGGCCAGACACTGCGAGCTCTCCGGTCGCTGCATCGGACGTTGGGGAAGGCATGTTGCAGCCGGGTGCTGTGGAGACTCTCTCAATCCCGGCTTCTGAAGCTGGCGGTGCGCCTTGGAGCCATGTGCTTACGCTTGGCACCCAAGGCAACACTCCGGCGGACTGCCTAGTGACTGTCCGTGTCCAAAGCTGACGCCATTTGCCCCTGAAAGAGGGGTGTCGTCAGATGGGGCGGATGTTCTCTGCCTGGGGGCCCTTCGGCCCCTGGGTTACGTCGAATTCGACTTTCTGGTTCTCCTCAAGTGACCGGTAGCCGCTGCTGGCAATAGCTGAGTAGTGGGCGAATACGTCCGGGGATCCGTCGTCGGGGGCAATGAAGCCAAAACCCTTTTCCGAGTTGAACCACTTAACTGTTCCTGTAGCCATGACTGTTTCCTTAACTTCAAATCTGTCTCTGCCGACACCAGCGGGGCAACGGCTGCGGATACCCTGCCCTTCCCTAAACATACCGGGATGGGCAGGGAGTACAAGGTCAGGGACGTGTGGTTTGCCCTGTTTTTTGAGAACAGCATCACTAGGCTGCTCGAAGCCGCGGGGCAGTTCTTTCGTGGAAGGAGGGATCCGGGCTGACATACTTCTTGATGACTGAAACCGGGGGATCGTTTTGAAGTTTGTGATGTACGCCATTCTGGCGCCGATTGTGGGAATCGGTATCTTTTCCTGCTTCTACACGGTGCGGAAAGCCAAACGCCGTGAAAGGCTCATGGCGGGGTGGCCAAGGGTGCAGGCCACAATAACGGGGCTTGTGGCTAATCCGAGGCGGCGCTCCTACCCCACATATCAGTTCAGGGATCCGAACGGCACGCTGTTCGCCGGCGAGTCAGACGTTCCCTTCGCAACGCTCCCTGGCTCGACGGTGGAAGTGGCCTACAACCCGCTCAATCCCAACCAGTCCTTCCAGGTCTCCTCCGAATCCAAGGTCCTGCTGGG
>NZ_JAPSHJ010000047.1:6924-27253 GCF_031179985.1 Arthrobacter sp.
CGCTGTTCGCCGGCGAGTCAGACGTTCCCTTCGCAACGCTCCCTGGCTCGACGGTGGAAGTGGCCTACAACCCGCTCAATCCCAACCAGTCCTTCCAGGTCTCCTCCGAATCCAAGGTCCTGCTGGGCTGTGTCATTCCTTTCTTCGCGGCAACAACCGTGGGGTTGTTTTCCATTTTCAGCGCATTTCCGGAGGGTTGATTGTGGAACCGGTAAAGCTTGTGGTCCTTGTACTCCCAGGCCTGTTTCTGGCAATCGGCCTGGTGCTGGTGGGACTTTCCTTGTCCGCGTCCATCAGGCGGCGCAAGTCGCTGCGCGGCTGGGTGGTGGTCCCTGCAACGGTGACGGGAAACCTTCATGGGAAGGGCGGCCCGGGCAGTGCCGGTGAGCGTTTTGCCCCGCTTTATGAGTTCGATGATGCCCATGGGAGACGCTGGCTGGGACGCTCTGACCTCTTTGGCACAGATGAGGAGATCGTGGGTACCACCATCAGCGTGCTCTACAATCCTGCGGACCCGGCGGAGTCCACCCGCCCCGTTTTCCTCCTGGCAAAGACAAGATTCATGAGTGGCGTCATCCTGGCCATTTTCGGTGCAGGAGCCTTGGCGATGTTCGCAACCGTTTTGGGGCCTTAGGCCCAGGCAGCGGGAACGGTCTAAACCATTGCTATTCGGCTGCGGAAACGTCTGAGGAGACGGCGGCAGTGGGCACTTTGTCCTGGGGGCACAGCTGGTTCACGAGCGACGTGAGTTGGGCGGGCCGGAACGGTTTGATCAGGTATCCCGCGGCGCCTGTTGCCATACCAGCAAGCTGATCGCTCATTTCGGCGCGGGCGGTGACGAAGACGAGTGGCACGGAGGTGATGTCCCTGATCTTGGCAGCGACGTCGAGTCCGTTGATATCGGGCAGGCCCACGTCCACTGTGATGAGCACCAAGTCGGGTTCAGCTGCTGCCTTAATCCCGTCAGCCCCAAACATGGCCTCCCGGACGTCGAAGCCTTCCTTGGCCAAGATGTACCGGATCAGTCCGCGTATATCGTGATCATCTTCAATGACCAGGCACGTTCCTCTTGAAGCCATGGATCCTACCCCCTGCAGTGTGTCACGAGTTTACCAGCCAGGTGCAGATCATTCCGTTAGGCGAGGGTGTTGAACGTTTCTGGGAAATGACGGTGCTGAGGCACTGCAGTTTGTTACCCCGTACTGCGGTGCGTTAAGCAGTGTTGCGCCGCGAGTCTATGGGTGTCGCATGGCATTGAGAAGCCGCGAACTGAATGGTTGATTGGGGGCGTATTGCCACCCACTTCGATTAGACAGGTTCCACGATGACCGGCTTGGCCCACAGGATCTGGAGTCAGTGCGGGGAGGAACTCGATCTCTTCCTCGACCAAGTCCATGCGCTTTCCAGGCAGGAGATCGGGACCGGGGGCCTGGACTGTGCCGCAACCACGCGCCGTCGAGCTTTCCGTCGAGGAAGAGCTTCAGCGTCTGGGCATTTTCGGTGGGGTTGATGGCCACGTCGCCGCCGCCGTCGGGATTGGTCTTGAAGCCCTGTTGGGCAAGCCACGAACGCAACGCCACATCCTGCGTCCCACCCAGTTGCGGTGACGCGAGCGTCTTGCCCTTCAGATCGGCAGGCGACTTGATATCCGGCTTGACCACCAACTGCGCACCACCGGAAGCGGCACCTGCAATGATGCTGATCGATTCTCCATGGCTCTTCACGAAGGAGTTGATGGCGGGATTGGGGCCGATGTACGTCGCATCGATGGCGCCGGCATTGAGCGCCTCCACGGCAGCAGGGCCGGCATTGAATACCTGGGTGCTGAGCTTGGTGGAGCCAAGGTTCTCCTGGATGAAGCCCTGGTTGACCCCCACAAGCGCCGGAGCGTGGGTGATGTTGCCTAAGTAGCCGGGCCTCAGCTCCGAAGCGGGCCCTGAGCCCGCGGAATTAGCGGCCGGCTGGGGGTTGCCGGCTGCTGTCGTGGCGACGGCGGCTCCGGCACCGGCGAGGGCAAGCAGCCCGATTGTCACGCCGATTTAAACCGAAGCGAGCGCTTTGATGTGCGTGGCCCGCCAGCAGAAATTCGGGTGGATCCGGGGTCATTCTGAGGGATAGACATGCTGCTCCTTTGGTCATGCGGCTGGATGTTGGATCGAGATTACGTAGGGCCGCAGGCCGGTGACAAAGGTGCAGGTTTTGGACGTTCACCCCGAGTCGTGGACGTTCACTGCAGGTCTCGGAGGTTCATCAAAGGACTCATTCCGTCAAAAACTGTTGGCTGTCTCTTTCGCCATTTCCAGCACTGCAGGGAGCAGGCGATCGTTCCGGCCCCAGACGGGGTCGAGCAACTCGACGTACCAGGATTCAGCCAGCAGAAGTGCCAGGGCGTCGTTGCTTTCCTCCGCCCAGTCCCGGATTTGTCCGGCCTCGATGGGGCTTTCACTGGTGCCCAGGACGGTGACCACCTCGCCGTCGATGACGGTGACAGGTATGGCAGAGCGGCTCATTTCGCCGGGCGAATGGACGACGGCGATGAGTTCCGTTTGCGTCGACAGCTGAAGCAGGCGCCGCGCAGCTTCCGGGGAGCAGAAGCCTGTTACGTACTGCCGTTGCGCCTGACCGGTAGCCAGCCGGAGGCCCGGCTGGGATTCCTTAGTGAAGAATGCGCTGCGGTTGAGCTCCGCCAACCCGGCAGCTATTGACCGGGTTTCCTCATCCATCTGTGGAGAAAACGTTCCGGCCTGATAGCGGCTGTTGCCCTCAAGCCATCGGGCGGTGAGCTCCCCGGCGGCGGCGAGGGTTGTGGCTTGGCGCCATACTTCGCGGTCACGCAGGAGCCTTCCGTGGCTGTCCAGTTCGGTGGTGAATCGGGAATCATTCATTATTCGACCCTAAAGCGGATGGGCTTTAGGTTGCACTTGGCTTGACGCGCCGCGTTATCCTGCTCCATTGCGTGCAGCATTTGGTTATATGGCGGCACCCCGTCCCGGCAGCGACCTCGCTATGGATTTTGCAGCGGGGCATTCTGGGACGCGTGCACAGCTACCCATTGAACCAGCGGAATCAACAGGCGGCTGAGTTCGGTGCCGCTGTCGGTCAGGCTGTACTCCACGAAGGGCGGGACAACAGGCCGGGCGTCGCGTCGGATCACACCGTCGGCTTCGAGGGTGCGGAGGGTCTGTGCCAGCATTTTTTCGCTGATTCCGCCCACCATCCGCGACAGCTCACTCCACCGGAGGGTCCCTTCTGACAGTGCCAGGATGACCAGGGTTCCCCACTTGTTGGTGACGTGGGTGAGCAGAGTCCTCGACGGGCACTGCTCCGCAAACACATTGTCCGCAAAGCCTTCAATAACACTTTCGGTGCCTGGGGCGGCCAGGATGTTCCGTAACTGATTGAGGGGCATAGAAGGAGCTTACCAAAAAGTGCGTACAGGCATTTTGGAATGTACCGGAAATGCCCGAGGTTGTTAGGTGTGATCGAGCGGTTGGATCGCTTGAAAGAAACCCCCACCTAAAGGAAGACGTACCCATGTCAATCGTTATCACCGGCGCTACCGGACAACTCGGAAGACTCGTTATCGACAGCCTGCTTGACCTGGGCATAGCTCCGGTGGAGCTTGTAGCCGCCGGCCGGGACCAGGAAAAACTGACCGCCCTCTATGAGTCAAAGGGAGTGCGAACTGCCCAGGTCGATTTCAATGATGCAGATTCTCTGGGAGCAGCTTTCCGGACCGGGGACAGGGTCCTTCTGGTCTCAGGTACTGAGCTGGGAAGGCGCGTAGAGCAGCACGTAAACGTCATCAATGCAGCCCGGAAGGCCGGCGTCGACCAGCTCGTCTACACGAGCGCACCGAAGGCCGACACAACAACGCTCATCCTGGCGCCCGAGCACAAGGCCACGGAAGAAGCGCTCATCGCCTCCGGTCTTCCCTACACGATCCTTCGCAACGGCTGGTACTCCGAGAACTATGCAGCTGCTTTGGAGCAGGCCCGTCATACCGGAAAGGTTGTGGCGAGTGCCGGCGATGGGAAAGTGGCCAGTGCGGCCCGCTCGGATTTCGCTGCCGCCGCGGCTACTGTCCTCACCACCGATGGGCACCACAACGCGGTTTACGAGTTGACAGGTGATGTCGCCTGGGATTTCGAAGAGCTTGCCGAAGCTATCGGCACCGTCCTGGGCCGTGAGGTGACTTACGAAGCTGTGGATCCCGCCCGGCACCTGGCAATCCTCACGGCTGCAGGGCTGGACGAACAGACAGCCGGCTTCCTCGTGGCACTCGACGGGAACATCCGCGACGGCGAGTTGGCATCCGTCACAGGCGACCTGTCCCGCCTGACGGGACGTCCGACCGTTCCGCTGGCCGAGGCGCTCGCACCCCTGGCCTGATCCCTCAGCTCCCGCACCCCTGGGCCCTTGGTTCCCAGGGTCCTCGGATCCCAGCGGAGCAAAGGATAGCCCGGGCTGGCAGCAGATGCCCTCAGACTTCATAGTTGAGGGCATCAGCTGCCAGTTAGCGCCCCGGGCGAGCCTTAAGAATCCAGGCAAACCCTTGACGGCAGCTGCGGCAACGTGGAAGATGAAGCGCGCGTTGTTAACGCTCACATCTCATTTCACGGTCTAAGAGAAAGCAGGACAAGGATGTCCGGTTCAGCGCTTTATTCAACGTACTCTCCGCCGGGTACACAGCTCGTTCAGGCGGCATCATCCTTTATCTCAGTCAGTCTCAGATCCTGATGGGCATGAAGAGACTGCTCAGGCTCGCGGCTGCCTCCGCAGCCACTGCCCTTGTTCTTGGCCTTGCTGCCCTTCCCTTCACGCCGCCAGCGCAAAGCGTGGGCGAACCCACCTTTACCAACGCGCTCTTCACCGAGGCGGATCCCACCGTTGAGTACTACAACGGGAACTATTACGCCGCAGCCACTACTTGGTCCGGCGTCGTGACCATGCGGAAATCGCCTACTTTGGCCAATCTCAAAACGGCCACCCCCGTCGTCGTCTATTCCGATACGGCCTCAGGCCGGTCATCGAACATGTGGGCGCCGGAGCTGCAGAGGCTGCAGGGGCCCAACGGCTGGCGCTGGTACCTGATGTACACCATGGGAACGCCCGAGAATTTCGACAACCAGCACCTGCACGTGCTCGAAAGCTCGGGCGATGACCCGCTGGGACCCTACACCTATAAAGGTCAGCCCGTCCCTACCACGGCTTGGAACATTGACGGGGCGTACTTGCAGCTGAATGGCGAGCTGTTCGCAGTCTGGTCGCAATTTGCCCCCGCTCCTGACGGCCGCCAAAGCAATTACATCGCACGCATGTCCAACCCCTGGACGGTGTCCGGGGCTGCGCAAATCCTGTCCCAACCCACCTTGAGCTGGGAGACCGTGGGAGGCGCAGTCAACGAGGGCCCCATCCCGCTGCAGCGCGACGGAAAGACCTTCATCGTCTACTCAGCCAGCGGCTGCTGGACCCCCGACTACAAACTCGGCATGCTCACCTATAACGGCGGAGACCCCGTCCTTGCAGCCTCCTGGACCAAGGGAGCCGATCCTGTTTTCAGCAAGGCCAACGGTGTTTTCGGACCAGGCCACAACGACTTCTTCACGTCCCCTGACGGCACCCAAGTGTGGAACGCCTACCACGGCAACGACTCATCAGGAGACGGCTGCGGAAAGACCCGCTCCACGCGGGCGCAGCCAGTTTCCTGGAGTGCTGACGGAGGTCCCATGCTGGGGCAGCCGGTTTCCACCTCAACCGAAGTCAACGTCCCCAGCGGGGAAAGAGGACCCATCACGACGCCGGTGAACGGCGCCGCGTATGAGCTCGTCAACCGCAACAGTGGCCTGTGCGCCACCGCCAGCGGCGGCTCCGGAGCCGACGGCACCAGCCTGGTGCAGACGGCCTGCACTGGCACTCCTGCAAGCAGTTGGAAGATGGATCCGACGGCGGATGGTTACTACCGGCTGGTGGGCGCCTCCAGCAATAAATCCCTGGATGCGGCAAACTGCGGCACGGTCAACGGAACCCAGGTACGGCAGTGGTCCTGGCTGGCCAACGCCTGCCAGGAATGGCGGGCCGCTCCCGCGGCCGACGGCTACTCGTCGCTGACAAACCGCAACAGCGGGACGGTCCTTGACGCCGCGGGCTGCTCGGTCGCCTCCGGCTCCAAGGTCCAGCTGTGGACCTCGCTGGGCAACGCCTGCCAGCAGTGGGCACTAAGGCCTGTCGGCAACGTAGGCATCGTGTCCGCGGCGAGCGGCAAGTCCTTCGATATTCCCGGTTGCTCCACGGCCAGCGGAGCGTCGCTGCAGCAATGGGAGTGGTCTGGCAGCCCTTGCCAGCGGTGGAGCTTCTCGCAGGCAGCAAGTGGGTACGTCCAGATCCACCCCCAGTCCGCGCCGAGCCTCTGCCTGGGCGTTTCAGCGTCCAGCACGGCCGATGGAGCAGGCGTGGCACAGACTGCCTGCACGGAAAACGGAACCCGATGGCGCATCGATCACCGACAGGACGGCACCATCAACTTCGTCGCTGCCCACAGCGGGAAGTTGCTTGACCTGGCTGGCTGCGGCCTGGCCAACGGAACCCGCGTAAACCAATGGTCCAACTTGAACAACACCTGCCAGCAATTTCGGGTGACCCCGTAGCGACAGTCCACTGAACTGAGGTAGCAGCAGAACACCGAGAGGCCGGGGAGCAGCGTCACCGCTCCCCGGCCTCTCGCGTGCAGGCGGACTCTGACAGGCGAAGCTTCTTATCCTGTTACAAACGGTGCCCGGCTGACGCCTTGTTGAAGATTCTCGATCCTTACAATGGCTAATGTGCGCGATACGGAGCCAGGAGGGGTTGACGTCAGGGCGGTAGCTCTGCTGGCGCCTAGAGCTTCGGAATTGAAGCTGCTCGAGGACGTAGAACATCGGCGCGCCAGGCGTTTCGTTAACCCTTCAGATGCTTCTGCCTTCCTGGCCGGGAGGCTGGCCTTGAGATTCTTCGCTGCTGAACTGGCAGGCGTTTCAGCCGAGTCGTTAGTGGCAGATTTCCAATGCCCTCGTTGCCGAGAGGGAAAAGCGGATCATGGCAGGCCCGGGTACATCCTCCAGGGCGGGGGTCCGGGTCCTCTTCTGAGTTTGAGCCGCATAAACGGGTGGGTTCTGCTGGCAGGCGCCGTTGGCGGCGGATCCCTGGGCGGGGTTGGGGTCGATGCGGAACAGATCGACAGGACAGCGTTCCCTGGCTTTGACGCACTTGTCCTGACTCCACACGAGCTCGGCGGCCTCGCATCGGGGACAACAGCCGAGGGGCATCGCCAGCGGGCACGGCTTTGGGCCCGGAAGGAAGCCTTCGTCAAGGCCATCGGCGAAGGACTGGAACGGGACCCTGCGTCATGTGACGTTACCGGGGACCGGCTTGAGGGGGTTTCGCTGGCGGATCTGGATCCCGAGCGGCTTGGGCTTCCCTCCGGAACCGTCGCAGCTTTGGCAACTCTGGACGGCCGGCCCTGATCGGTTTCACAGGGGCTTCAGCGTTGAGGCAGCCGTGACTGGTAAAGCCAAGGGTGAAGGATGCACTCGGCGTCAAAGCCTGGCAGGCCTGCGGACAGTTCCTGCGCCAGCCCAATAAGATCAGCGGTAGTCACTGATCCGAAGCGGTTCCGTTCCGTCCAGGCCCTAAGGAACCCAAAGAAGAGCGAGTCGCCCATAGCCGTCCTCAGGGCATGCAGGGCCAACGCGCCTCGCTTGTAAACGCGGTCATCGAACATCAGTTCCGGGCCGGGGTCTCCGATCTCCAGGTCCTGCGGTTTGGCTACGAGACCCTGCCGGGCAGCATCGGCGCGGAATGAAGCCGTTCCTTGGCCGGAGGCTTCTGACCACAACCATTCTGCATAGCAGGCAAAACCCTCGTGAAGCCAGATGTCCTTCCAGGAGGAGGCTGTTAGGGAATTCCCAAACCACTGGTGCGCAAGTTCATGGGCGATGAGGCGCTGCGATTCCCACCGCTGGTCCAGATGGTTGCGGCCGATGATTGACAGGGACTGCGCCTCAAGGGGAATTTCCAGTTCATCATCCGGGACGACGACCGTGTAGGAGTGAAACGGGTACGGTCCGAAGCAGGCTTCAAAGGTGGCCATCATCTGGTCCTGCCGGGCAAGGGTTGCCTGTGCCCGCTCCATCAGGACCGCCGGTGCGGCGACGAGCTGCCGGACCTTGCTTACGTTGGCTGGTTCGTTTCGGCCACCGGGGGCAGGCTCTTGAGAGTCTGCCAGTGGGGCGATCTCGTAACGGCCGATCTGTACCGTAGCCAGGTAAGTTGCCATGGGTTCGGATTGCTCATAAACCCACGTTTCGCGGCTGGCCTTCGCATGTCTGGAAACCAGGGTCCCATTGCACACCACCTGATAATTCGCATCAGTGGTGACAGTGAAACCGAAAGCGGCTTTGCGACTGGGATGGTCGTTGCAAGGAAACCAGGAAGGTGCTCCTGTGGGTTGTCCTGCGACGAGGACGCCGTCTGTCAGTTCTTCCCACCCGACGTCGCCCCAGTTTCCCCGCAGGGGGCCGGGCCGTCCTTCATAGCGGATGTCCAGGCTGAAATCGGATCCCGCAGGGAGGGGGCCGGCGGGGGTGATGACGACGCGGCCGTCGCGCTGGATGAATCGTGCGGGACGTTGGCCGTCCACCCTGACCTTCACCACCCGCAGTCCTGAGAGGTTCAGCATGATGGACGTCAGCTGCGTGCTTGCGGTCGCGGAAACAGTTACATGCGCCTCAAGGCGGTTCGTGGCCACACGGTAGTCGAGGTGCAGCTCATACCGTGAAACGCTGAAGTCCAAGGAACCGTGGCCCGGGGTATAGGAATCCGGCAGAGGATCCGGAAGGAGTGCCCGGCCCAGTTCAGGGGAAGCGAAAGGTCGGTTCACCCGATCATCGTAACTTGACCTGGCCCGCCGGGCCCCACCACCCAGGGGCTGACGGGATTCCCGATCCAATAGCTGCCTGCGGGGACGGTTTCCCCTCGCATCACGAGGGACGCCGGGCCGACGGTGCCTCCGGCGCCGATGCATGCTGCGGGCAGGATCACGCCGTGGGGGCCGATGGTGGCCCCGTCCTCCAAAGTCACCGCTGCCATGCTCATGACGCGGTCGTGGAACAAATGCGTCTGGATCACGCAGCCGCGATTGACCGTGGAGTTTTCACCTAAGGTGACCAGATCGGCTTCAGGCAGCCAGTAGCTCTCGCACCAGCTACCGGAGCCAATCCGCGCGCCCAGGGCGCGGAGCCACCAAACGAGGGCAGGACTGCCTGTTGCGGATCGGGCGAACCAGGGTGCAGTCACCATCTCCACAAAGGTATCCACTACCTCGTTGCGCCAGATGAAAGAACTCCACAGCGGATGTTCGCTGGCTTCGACCCGGCCCATGAGCGCCCATTTCGCGGCGACGGAAGCCCCCGCCGCCACAGCTCCTGCGGCGAGGACGATGACTCCGCCCAAGAGGGCAGCGATCACGTATCCTCCGGCGCTGCCGGCCAGAAGGTCCAGGGCAAGCAGGACCCCGGCAGCGATGCCTACAGTCAGGACGACGGGAATCGCCCGGCACAGTTCCCAGCATGCACGGAAGATTTTCAGTCGCAGCGGGGGATCAAACGTCAGGGTTTGGTCGGCGTCGAGCTTTGACCTCCTGAGTCTCACGGGAGGGCTGCCGAGCCAGGACGTGCCTGACTTGGCCTTGGCAGGTGTAGCTGAGAGTACAGCGACGAGGGAATTTTTAGGAACGCTGCGGCCCGGGCCGGTCATGCCGGAGTTCCCTAGGAAAGCTCGTTTGCCGATCTTTGCGGGGGCTACTTTCATCCAGCCCCCGCTGAGTTCGTAGGAGGCGATCATCGTGTCATCAGCCAAGAAAGCCCCGTCGCCGACCGTGGTCATGGAAGGCAGGAGCAGAACGGTGGACGCTTCGACGTTGCGTCCTACCTTTGCTCCGAGCATTCTCAACCACAGAGGGGTGAACAGGCTGGCATAAATCGGAAACAGCAGATCCCGGGCCGCGTCCAGCACCCGCTCTGTAGCCCAGATCCGCCACCCCGTAAGGCTGCGCACCCGGTAGTGGCCTTCCTTCAAGCCGATCCCCAGGATACGGACCGCTCCGGCAATGAGCAGGAGGTTGGCGATGAACCAGACGGCAGCCGCTACGGGCACAGCTCCAAGCACAGCCGGCCAGGCTTGCGCGAGGGAATCTTGGCCGCGAACCGCCCAAGCCACCACCGAGGCCCCTGCCAATACCGAGCAAAACGGAATCCCGGCGAGCAGGGTTGACCCTGCAACGTAGGCGGGAAACCAGAGGCCGGGTCCTTTCTTAAGCGACGGGTACGCGGGAACGTCACGGCGGGCCTTGCCTATCCTGACGGCGGGAGACCCGGCATAGTGCTGGTTGGCGCGGACCCTCCCCAAAACTGCGGAGCCGGGAGAAACCTCTGCTCCGGCCCCCACCCTGGCGCCGGGCATCAGGGTGCTGCGGGAGCCGACTGTCGCCCCACGGCCTACATGAATGCGTCCGATATGGACCAGGTCGCCGTCGATCCACCAGCCGGAGAGATCCACTTCAGGTTCAATCGAGGATTCCGGACCGAGGTACAGCATCCCGGTGACCGGAGGCACGGAATGGAGATCAACATTCGGGCCGATCTTCGCGCCCAGCGCCCGGGCATAGTACGGAATCCAGGGGGCCCCGGCGAGACTGACCGCCCCGGCGAGGTCAGCGATCTGCTCTGCCAGCCACAGCCTCAAGTGAACTCTCCCGGATCGGGGGTAGGCGCCTGGGGCAACGCCGCGCAGCAGTATCCGGGCGGCAGCCGCAGCGATTGACATGCGTCCCAATGGACTGACGAAAACTGCCCAGGATGCCAGCACCCACCACCAGGAAACGGTGGGTGCAGCCGAGAGAACGCCGAGCATGGACAGTACGTTGTTTCCGGCCATGAGATAGGTCAGCCAGCGCATCCCCACCAGGACATGAAGGGGCGCACTGATGAGCACCTGGAAGACTTGGGATTTCCGGGCGGTTGGCCTGACGGTACGTTCACGCACCGGGCCTGCAGTCCCGCCGCCCGATGCCAGGGCCAGCTCCACAAGTGCGCCCAGCCGCGGCCGGGAGTAGATGTCAGCGACAGTGATGGTGGGATATCTGGTGCGCAGTGCGGATACCAGCTGAGCAGCTGCCAGACTGCCTCCGCCGTGTGCGAAAAAGTCGGCCTCCAGACCTTCGGGAGTCCCGCCCAGCACCGCGGTCCACTGCTCGGCGATCCACGCGGCAACCGGATCCAGGGTCACTGTCCCGGCAGATGCTTCCTCGGCCACGGATGGGAGGGGCCACGGCAGTGCGGCACGGTCCACCTTGCCGCTGGTCTTTACCGGGAGGGCGTCGACGACGGCGAGCATGGGAATAAGCGCGGCCGGAAGTCTCAGGGCCAGCACCTCACGAAGGGCGGCAAGGTCCGGTTCGATGCCTGGCCCCGGGGCAAGGTAGCCAACGAGCACCTGATGTCCGGCGCCGGTGTTTTTTACTGCGGCTGCTGCGCCGTGGATTCCGGGCAGGGCCTGCAAGGCGGAATCAACTTCCCCCAGTTCAATGCGTCGTCCACCGAGCTTGACCTGTTCATCGGCCCGGCCCACGAAGAGAAGACCCTCGCGTTCATAGCGTACGAGGTCGCCGCTGCGGTAGGCGCGGTCCCAGCCGAGGCTGTTCATGGGCGCGAACTTTTCGGCGTCCTTGACCGGGTCCAGATACCTGGCCAGTCCTACGCCACCGATAATCAGTTCTCCGACGTCGCCCTCAGCCACCGGAGTGCCCTCGGCATCCACGACGGCAAGATCCCAGCCATCCAGCGGAAGACCTATTCTGACGGGCCCGGATCCATCCATGAGGGCTGCGCAGGACACTACCGTCGCCTCCGTGGGCCCGTACGTGTTCCAAACCTGGCGGTCCTGCACTGCCAGACGGGCCGCCAGTTCCGGCGGGCAGGCTTCGCCGCCGAAGATCAGCAGCCGGACGGCGTCAAGTGTCTCGACCGGCCAGAGGGCGGCCAGCGTTGGCACGGTGGAGACGGCAGTAATGCCCTTGGTGACCAGCCACGGACCCAAGTCCATTCCTGTCCTCACCAGGGCACGAGGAGCCGGAACCAGGCATGCCCCGTGCCGCCATGCCAGCCACATCTCTTCGCATGATGCATCAAAGGCGACGGAGAGGCCTGCCAGTACCCGGTCAGCAGGACCGAGGGGCTCGTCCTGCAGGAAGAGGCATGCCTCGGCGTCGACGAATGCCGCGGCGGAGCGGTGTGTTACCGCCACGCCTTTAGGTGTCCCTGTGGATCCGGACGTGAAAATAATCCACGCATCATCATCAGGTGCGGCCGGACGCGGCGCCGGCAAGGAGCCGCCGGGGGCGGGGGCATTCTGGATACCGCCGACGCCCAGAACGGCGGAAACTCCGGCTTCGGCGAACACCAGCCTGGCGCGCTCATCGGGGTCGTCGGCGTCGACCGGGACGTAGGCCGCCCCGACAAAAAGGACAGCAAGAATCGCCACATACAGTTCGTTGGTGCCTGACGGAATCCGCACGCCCACTCTGTGCCCCGCGCCAATGCCGGAGCGCTGCAACTGCCGGGCATAGGCCCTGACCTCGGCCTGCAGTTCGGTGTAACTGAGGCAGGCACGGCCATCGTCCAGGGCGGATGAGTCAGGATACGTGGCAACAGAATCTTTAAAAATCTCTACAAGCGTGCGCGGGGCGGGGGCCTTCAGCGCACCTTTCAGCTGCGGGCTGTGGGTTTGCACGAACCCGTTTATGCCAGCGACAGCTGTGGCGACCACAGGCCTAGCTTCCACCTGGGCTTTCACCGTCCTCGAAGATCCTTGAAGCGGGGCCAACAATCAGGCTGTCCGGCGCGGCGACAAGTTCGGTGTCTTTGTCCTCATAATCAAACATGTGCAGGACATGGCGCATGGCTTCCAGCCTGGCGCGTTTCTTGTCGTTGCTCTTGACCACCGTCCAAGGGGCCCAAGCGGTGTCGGTTGCCCGAAACATAGTCTCCTTGGCTACGGTGTAGGAATCCCATTTGTCGAGCGAGGCCAGATCCATGGGGGAGAGCTTCCATTGCCGGACCGGGTCCACCTGGCGGATGGTGAACCGTGTCAGTTGCTCAGTGCGGGACACGGAAAACCAGAACTTCACGACGTCGATACCGTCGTTTGTCAGAACCTGCTCGAAGGCCGGAGCCTGGCGTAGGAACCCCCGGTATTGGGCGTCGGTACAAAATCCCATGACCCGCTCAACCCCTGCCCGGTTGTACCAGGAGCGGTCAAACATGATGATCTCGCCTGCAGCCGGCAGATGGGCCACATATCGCTGGAAGTACCATTGTGACTGCTCACGCTCGCTCGGCTTCTCCAACGCCACCACGTGGGCCCCGCGCGGGTTCAGATGTTCGGTGAAGCGCTTGATGGTCCCGCCCTTACCGGCCGCGTCCCGCCCTTCAAAGACCACAACCAAGCGACGTCCCGTGGCTTTTATCCACTTCTGCAGCTTCAGCAGTTCGATCTGAAGCAACCGCTTCTCCATCTCGTACTGCTCCCGTGTCATCCGGGCGGCGTACGGGTAGCCTTCCCGCCAGGTGTCGACCGGGGTTCCGTGGGGACTGACGAGAACCGGGTCATCGTCATCATCGTCGAGCACGGAGAAGCCATGGCTGGACAGATCGAATACGTTCACCGGCAGACCGTACGCCCAAGCGGTGAACTCCCGATGAACAAAGAAACAACAGAGTGAGATGTGAACCGCACGATTCTAGGCTTGCGGCCGGACCCTGAGCCAAACGTACTCGCGTGGGGTGAGGGTGATTCCGTGGCCGAAGCCCACCGGGCTATCGGACAGTACATTTACTGCGTCAGGGGCGAATCCAGACAGCGTCATGGCCGTAACGTCCTGGGGTTTATCGCTGAAGTTGGCCAGGGCGAGTATTGCCGAGCCGTTCCCCGGCCGTTGATAGCCGAGAACGCTTTGATTATGGGTGTTGAAGTCCACCAGGCGTGTGCCGGCCATTTCGGGGGTGGCAGCGCGCACTGAAATCATTTTCCGCAGCCCGGCGAAGATTGTGCCTTCGGGCGTCGCGGGGTCGTGCCGCCGTTCATATTGCTCCGCTGGGTAGTGCGGCCGGTGTACCCAGCGGCTGTCGGCTGCGTGACCTTCTTCCATTGCATACTGGTAGTCATTCAGCTGGCCCACCTCGTCGCCCAGATAGAGCAGCGGGATGCCACCGGTGCTGAACGCCACCGAGTGTGCCAGCAGGATTCTTTCCAGCGCCTCAATGGAAGCGTCCTCAAGGCCACAGAGGGACGCCGTCGTTCCGGAAATCCTGCAGTCCCCGGTGCGGGGGTTGTCCTGGAAGGGGACGCCATGGGCGAAGCTCCCCGGAAACCGGTTGACGTAGAAGGAGTTCAGGAACCGCCGGTGCTCGAAGCCGTTGATGCCCAGCTCTGCGGCGTCTTCGTCTGAGAAGGTCCAGCCGATGTCGTCGTGGCTGCGGACATAGTTGATCCAGGCCGTTCCCGGCGGAATGTTGTGGCGCCGTTCCAGTCCTTGCGAGAGCAGAGAGACGTTCCTGGTGGCCATCGCTTCCCAGATCAGGGCCATCTGCAACGGGTTGTAGGAAAGCTGGCACTCTGCCGGATCGATGTACAAGGCCACTTCATCAGGGTGGACGATCGCTTCGGATTTGAAGAGGAGGGAGGGGGCGCCGATGCGGCAGACAGCATTGAAGGCCTGCAGCAGGGTGTGGGCTTCCGGCAGGTTCTCGCACGTCGTTCCGAGCTGCTTCCAGATAAAGGCCACAGCATCCATCCGTAGAATGTCCACTCCCTGATTTGCCAGGAAAAGCATCTCCCCGGCCATGGCACGAAACACCGCCGGGTTGGAGTAGTTCAAGTCCCACTGGAAGGAATGGAACGTTGCCCAGACCCAGCGACCGTCAGGCATTTGAATGAACGAGCCAGGGTGGTCGTCGGGGAAAATCTCGCGAACGTTCTTCTCAAACTCATCGGGCAGGGTACGGTCCGGGAAGATCCAGTAGTAGCCGCTGTATTCCGGATCGTCCTGAGCAGCCTTGCGCGCCCATTCATGTTCGTCCGAGGTGTGATTGAAAATGAAGTCGACCACCAGGCTGATGCCGTTGGCCCGCAGTTCAGCTGCAAGCTCGCGCAGCTGTTCCATTGTGCCGAGCCTTGGGTTGATTTCACGGTAGCTGGAGACCGCGTAACCGCCGTCGGAGTGCGGCTCGGGTGCCAGGAACAGCGGCATCAGGTGCAGGTAGGTGAGGCCCAGTTCCTTGAAGTACGGGATCCGTGCGCGGACGCCCTCAAGGTCGGCAGCGTACCGGTCCACGTAGCAGACCCCGCCGAGCATCCGGTTGGACTGGAACCAGTCGTTGTTGCCCTCCCGCTCGACGTCGATGGTCCTCAGGTCTGCGGGCCTTTCCTTCCATGAGCGGGCTATTTCGAGGAGAAGGGAAGTCAGTTGGTCCTGAAAGTCCGGCCGCGAGCCATAGAGCGAATGGAACAACCGGGATAAGTCGGGAAAATGCCTGTCGAATCGGCGCGCGAAGTCGGGCCAGTCCTGATCTCCACGTCCGATGCCAGCCTTCTCCCCGACGGCGTCAAGCACCTTCCGGCCTCGGATCTGGTCTGCTTCTGTGAGCTCAGGCATGGAAACTGCTCCTTGGAGGAGGTTGCGGTTCGGTTTACTGGCTGTAAGTGCTATTCACCGGCAGCTGGCTGCTGCCGGTCTTATGAGAGCGCTAGCCCCGATGGTGATTGTAGTAGTGCTTCCCGGACGAGGTCTTGAGGGCCCGGGCAGAACTTCGCGGGTGTTATTAGGCAAAACGTTGTTACAATCATGCGTGACGCGGGTTCCGCGGTCTCTAACTTTTGCGCGGTCCGGCTCCTGGGGGGGGTGGACGCCTGAACCTAGGATTTCGCAATGTTTGATGCTCTGCGCACACGCCTGTCCTCCCGTCTCCTGATTCCAGGTGTGCTGGCACTCGTCTGCGGCTCTGTTGTTTCGCTCCCGGCTGCGGCCGCGCCGGAACTTCCCGTTGCACCCGCCGCCCCGGCCGTCGGCGCCGCAGCCGGCACCGACCAGATCATCGTTAAGTTCAAAGCTAAAGCCGCCCCGGGTTCTGCCATGCGGGCGCAGGCCTTCGGCAAGGTAGCCCAGATATCGGGAACACCAGTGAACGACGTCCGCGGGACCTCCGCCGGTGCCCGTATCGTGCGGAGCGAGCGCACCCTGACTCCCGACGAAACCGAAAAGGCGCTGGCTGCGCTCAGGGCGGATGCCGCCGTCGAGTATGCCGAGCCTGACAACCGCATGCACCGGGCGGCCGCGCCGAACGATCCTTTCTTCCAAAGTCAGTGGGGGCTCGGCGAGGAGAACGGTGGAATGCGCCTGACCGGTGCCTGGACCGCCAGCAAAGGCGCCGGGGTTGTGGTGGCGGTGGTCGACACAGGGATCACCAGCCACGCGGACCTGAACGCCAACGTGCTCCCCGGCTACGACATGATGGCCGATACCGACTACTCCCGTGACCTGGATGGCCGGGACTCCAACCCCCGCGATGAAGGAGACTGGACCCCAGCGGGCATGTGCGGGGATGGCGTCCCGGCCAGCCCTTCCTCATGGCACGGCACCCAAGTGGCAGGCATCGTCGCCGCAACTGCCAACGACTCATACGGTATGACCGGAGTTGCACCTCAGGCAAAGATCCTGCCGGTCCGCGTTCTGGGCCCCTGCGGCGGCTATACATCCGATATCGCGGACGGAATCATCTGGGCCGCCGGCGGTACCGTTGAGGGCATACCAGTCAATCCCAACCCGGCCCGCGTCATCAACCTCAGCCTCGGCGGCGAGTTTGCGTGCTCGGCGACTTTCCAGGCTGCCGTCAGCTTCGCCTACAACTCCGGAGCGGCGGTGGTGGCAGCGGCCGGCAACGAAGGGATCCCTGCTGCCGAGACAAGCCCCTCCAATTGTGACAACGTCATTTCTGTCGCCGCTCTTGACCGCACCGGGCAATTGACTTCCTACTCCAACTATGGCCCCGCGGTTGACGTGGCGGCGCCAGGAGGGGACACGACGCAAGATTTCATGAACGGAATTGTCGTGACATACAACGCGGGCAATGAGGGTCCCGTAACCGCCCCAAGTCGTGAAACCGAAGCTTATGCGCTCTCCGAAGGGACCTCGATGGCGGCGCCCCACGCGTCCGGTCTCGCCGCGCTCCTAATCTCCAAGCTCGGAGACCTGGCCACACCGGCAAACGTGGAGACGAGGATGGAAACCACCTCAAGGAAGTACGCCGGGGCCTGCCAGCCACCCAAGACATGCGGCAGCGGGGCACTGGACGCAACGGCAGCAGTCAACATCTTCAGGGACATCAATACGAACTCGTCCTTCTCCAAGGAGATCACCTGGCTGGCACTGGAACGGATCACCCTGGGCTGGGCCGAGGCCGACGGCTCCCGGACCTTCCGTTCTGCCCAGCCTGTATATAGGGATCAGATGGCTGCTTTCCTGTACCGGCTCGCCGGAAGTCCGCAGTTTGTTCCCCCTGCGCAGTCGCCCTTCGCCGACGTGCCAACCAGCCACAATTTCTACAAGGAGATTTCGTGGCTTGCCAAGATGGAAATCAGCGGCGGTTGGGGGGAAGCCGACGGTTCCAAGACCTTCCGCCCGGCCACACCCGTGAATCGTGACCAGATGGCCGCTTTTATTTACCGCCATGCAGGAAAGCCGGAGTATGTGCCGCCGGCAGTTTCTCCGTTCGCCGACATTCCTACAAACCACGGTTTTTACAAAGAAATTGCCTGGCTTGCCAAGATGGAAATCAGCGGCGGTTGGGGGGAAGCCGATGGTTCAAAGACCTTCCGCCCGGGCTCGGCCGTCCTCCGGGACCAGATGGCAGCATTCATGTACCGCTACCGCCATCCCAAGACGTGATAGTTCCTTAGCCGGGTGTCTAAAGGTAGCGGTGCCACCAGCGGCACCGCTACCTTTACGCCTCCCGAATCATTGACGCAACGGTGACCGGCCATGTGTCAGCCAATATGCCGCCGCCGTTAACCCTGCGTTCACCTTTCACGGCCATTCCCTTTACCTGATGCCCATACCTTCGATCAAGGTAGAGAACTACGCATCAGCGAACCCGGGCGACTCCGGCCCGGTCCGCGAATGATTCCCTGGAAGGGGCACATCGAGTGAAGGCATTCCGTTTCGGCCGCCATGCGGCCATTGCAGTCATCGCAGCAGGGGCACTTGCGTTGACGGCTTGTGGTTCCGACAACCCCACTGAGGCCGCCGCAAACGGCGGGGCCAAGTCCGGCTCCAACGCCACCGGCACATTGACCGGTATCGGTTCCTCCGCGCAGGGCGCAGCAATGGATGTTTGGAAGTCAGAGTTTGCGTCGGCAAACCAGGGCGCCACGGTCCAGTACTCCCCGGACGGCTCCGGTGCCGGCCGCAAGGCGCTTCTGGATGGTTCGGCCCAGTTCGGCGGATCTGACGCTTACCTGAAGGACGACGAGTACGAATCGTCCAAGGAGATCTGCGGTCCCGACGGCGCCGTCAACATTCCGGTCTACATCTCCCCGATCGCTATCGCCTTCAACATCCCGGACGTCAAGGAACTGAACCTCGACGCCGTAACAGTTGCCAAAATCTTCCGTGGCGAAATCAAAAACTGGAACGATCCGGCAATCTCGGAACTGAACCCTGACACGAGCCTGCCTGACCTCAAGGTCACCCCCGTGAACCGCTCCGATGACTCGGGCACCACCACCAACTTCACGGACTACCTTGCTGCAGCGGCTCCGGAAGCCTGGACCGATAAGGCTTCCGGCGTTTGGCCGGCCTCCCTGAAGGGTGAAAACGCCAAGGGAACCTCCGGCGTCGTCAAGACCGTCACAGACACCCCGGGTGCCGTTACCTACGCTGACGACTCCGCAGTGAGCGGCAAGCTGGGCATCGCCAGGATCAAGGTTGGGGAGACTTTCACGAAGATCTCCGCCGAGGCCGCGGCCAAGGCAGTCGATGCCGGCAAGCCCGTCGAGGGCCGGTCTGCGAACGATCTGTCCATCAAGCTGGACCGTAAGACTGCCGTCGAGGGCGCTTACCCCGTAGTGCTGGTATCCTTCCACGTTGTCTGCTCCACCTATGACAGCAAGGAGACGGTTGACCTGGTCAAGGCCTTCGAAACCTACGTTGTCTCCGAGGAAGGCCAGGAAGCCGCAGCCGATGCCGCCAAGTCGGCACCGCTTTCGGCAGAACTCCGTGAGAAGGCCGTCAAGGCCATCGAATCCATCAAGGTCAAGTCCTAGGGTCAAATCCTAGGGATTCCCGACTGCTGCAAGGCATAGTGGAAAAACCAAACTGAACCAGGTTCCCTGCTCCGGCTGGGCGGTCACGGACCGTCCGCCGGGGGCAGGGATTCTGGCTGTTGTCCGAAGCACCACCAGATTCACCGCTTATCGGGAAGGAGAGCAGGCCTCCCGGCAAGCGGTTCTGATCCCAGAGGATCGTTTGTGACCATCACCTCCCTGACACGTTCCCGGGGCGCAGGCCGCGCCGGGGATAAAGTCTTCTCCGGAGCCGCCTTGGCAGCAGGCTGCCTGATCCTTGCGGTGCTCTTTGGCGTTGCCCTTTTTCTTGTTATCCAGGCCCTCCCCGCGTTCATGGCACCCGCTGACAAGATCCAAGGCGGCGAAGGGTTCTTTGCCTACATCTGGCCGATCGTTATCGGTACCTTGATCGCGGCGCTGATCGCGCTGGTGATCGCCACCCCCATAGCTATCGGAGTGGCACTCTTTATTTCCCACTTCGCGCCGCGCCAGCTCGCCTCCGGGCTCGGGTACGTGATCGATCTCCTCGCCGCCATTCCGTCAGTGGTTTACGGCGCCTGGGGTGCAGCCTTCCTGGCCAAGGAAATATCACCGGCTTACAACTGGCTCGCGGACAACATGGGATGGCTGCCCATCTTCCAGGGCCCTGCCTCCGCAACAGGCAAAACTATCCTCACCGCCGGCATAGTGCTCGCTGTCATGGTCCTGCCCATCATCACTTCCCTCACGCGTGAAATCTTCCTGCAGACCCCTAAACTGCACGAGGAGGCCGCGTTGGCACTGGGCGCGACGCGCTGGGAAATGATCAAGATGACTGTGCTGCCGTTTGGTCGGCCAGGAATCATCAGCGCCGTGATGCTGGGCCTCGGAAGGGCACTTGGCGAGACGATGGCTG
>NZ_JAPSHJ010000085.1 GCF_031179985.1 Arthrobacter sp.
CGTCGGGCGTTCCTCCACATCAGCAGCCCGACGACGACGGCAGACAGCATCCCAAGGACACCTGTCACCACAAGCCCTTCGCGGACCCCGAACTGCTCGGTCAGCCAGCCTGCCAGGAGCCCCCCAAAAGCATGGCCGCCCAGCAACAACGGCAGGTACAGGGCCATCACCCTCCCCCGTACCTCCGGACCGGCCTCAAGTTGCACAGTTGTTGCTGCGCAGGTGAGGAAGAGCAAGGTCATGAGCCCCACAAGAACCAACATGGCGACGAACCACTCCTGGCTCGGCATCAGTGCAGCAATGAGTTGGGAGAGCCCGAACAGCGCAGCCGCCGCAACAAGCCCCGGCCGCCCCAAGGATCCCAAGCGCCCGGCCAGGAGAGCTCCGGCCAAGGCACCCACCGCGCTGAACGTATTGAACAGACCGAAGCCCTCGGCGCCGCTGTCCCAGATGGTGTCGGCAAAGGCCGCGAGCACCACAGGCCCGTTCATCCCGAAAACCCCCATGAGGCTGGACAGCAGGATCACGAGCAACAGGGCGGGCCGCTGCTTCACGTACCGGAAGCCTGCCAGGACCTGCCCGCGCCCGCGTGTTGGAGCCGGACTGACGTGGAGTTGAGAGGTCCGGATGGCAGCGACCAAGGCAAGAACGGCGAGGCAAATGAGGGAGTTGGCGGCGAAAGCAGCGGCCACACCGGCTTTGGCTATCACCACCCCTGCTAAGGCTGGCCCCACCATCGCGCCCAATTGGTGGATGGCACTGTTGAGTCCAATCGCAGGACGGAGTGCATCGTCACCCACCACTTCGCTGACGAAAACCTGGCGTGCGGGGCCCTCAAGTGCTGACGTCATCCCCAAGGCCACACAGCACGCATAAACGGCCCAGACAGTGATGGACCCGTTGGCGTTCAGGACTGCGAGCGTCATGGCCAGGACTGCGGCAACGGACTGGCACACCAGAAGGATGCGCCGCTTGGGAAAGAGGTCCACCAGGATCCCGCTGAGTGGCCCCACCACAAGCATGGGCAAGAACTGCAGCGCTACAGCCAGCCCGACGGCGGCGGGGCTTCCGGTGAGCTGAAGCACCAGCCAATCCTGGGCCAGCCGCTGCATCCACACGCCCGTACTTCCAAGGAATTGAAGCGAGATGAGCAGACGGTAGTTGCGCAACCGGAGAGACGTGTACCAGCGCACATTCGTGGAGGAGTCAGCTCGGGCGTATTTTGGGCGTTCAGAAGGCACTTTGCTCGCTGAGAGGTGAGAACAGAGGGCCCCTGGAAGAGGGGCCTCTTGGTTATTGACGCTTGGCTTTAGTTACTTGCGCCCTGCGCGGATCTTTACCGCAGCCGCAGCCAGGATCAGTGCCCCAGGGACCACCACGAACAGCGCCACGAGCATCCAGACGAACACGACGCACATGAACAAGGCCGACACCAGGAGCAACGATCCGCTGAAATCACGGAGCGAAACAACCTTCGCCTCCGCCAAAGACAGCCGCCAGTTGTGATGGGTTGACCAGGCTGCCGCCGTCCTGAGCAGGAATACGGCAGCGGCGGTGGCGAGTACTACCGTGGCGGGCAGCACGACTGCCCTGCCCGGCAGCTGCCCAACGGTTGCCAGCAGCAGGTTGAGGACGACGACGGCGGCCCCCACCGCCGTCGTCGCCCCCATTTTCCAGCTTCCCGGCAGTGCTGACCGGAAGCTCCCCCAAAAGGCGCGGATGGAATCATCCCTACCGGAAAGGTGCTTTTCCAGATGCGAGATTCCGGCAGCGTAGGCGGCGGGAATAGTCACGAGCGGAAGGGAAAGAACCAGAACCAGGGCGCCGGTGAGGAGCGCTTCGGCAAAGAGTGCAAAGCGATTGACCGGGATGCGATCTTCGCCGGAGAGGTCGTTCCCCTGCCCTGAGCCGGTGCTTTCCATGGTGCTCATCCTAGATCTCCCACCCTTCAGTTTCCGTCAGCCCTTCAGGCCCTGGGTGGAGACGCCCTCAACGATGTACCGCTGGAACACCAGGAAGAACACCAGCACCGGGAGCAGCGCCAGGACGGACATGGCAATCATCGCGCCGTAGTCCGAGCTCTGGGTCTGGTCCACGAAGAGGCGGAGTGCCAGTGGCAACGGGTATTTCTCCGGAGTGTTGAGGTACAGCAGGGGGCCGAGGAAGTCGTTCCAGCTCCAGATGAAGGAGAAGATCGACGTCGAAATCAAGGCGGGTTTCATGAGCGGAAGCATGATCGAACCGAAGATCCTGGCGTGCCCGGCGCCGTCGATCCTTGCCGCTTCGTCGAGTTCCGCCGGCAGGTTACGCATGAACTGGACCATCAGGAAGACGAAGAAGGCGTCAGCCGCGAGGAACTTGCCAACCAGCAACGGGATGTAGGTGTCCACCAGGCCAAGCTGATTGAAGATGATGTACTGCGGAATGATCACCACGTGGAACGGCAGGAGAAGGGTCGCGATCATCATCCCGAAGAACACGCTGCGGCCGGGGAACTTGATTCTGGCGAACGCATAGGCCGAGACGCTCGCGGACAGGATTGTTCCCACCACCGCGCCCAGGGCCAGGATCAGCGAATTGGTGAAGAACGTCATGGTGGAAACGCCGCCGATGCCATCCATTGCCGTCACAAAGTTGTCGAAGCTGAAGTTGCTTGACCACAGGGACGTATTCGAACCACCGATCTCTGCATTCGGTTTGAACGACGAAGCGATCATCCACAGTGCCGGATAGAGCACCACTGCCGTCAGGGCAAGTGCCACGACGTGGAAAATGGCGCTCTTGAGCCGCTTGGCACCTGCTGTTTCCGACTTGGGGTTGTAGTGCGGCGCCTGTGTGTCCGCTGCAGACGCTGTTGGGGTTGCTATGGTCGTCATTTCGAATCACCGCTGTAGTGGACCCAGGACTTGGACGTGCGGAAGAAGATCAGGGTGATGACGCCTACAACGATCACCAGGAGCCACGCCATTGCTGACGCATAGCCCATCCGGAAGTCGCTGAAACCCCGCAAGTACAGGTAAAGAGTGTAGAAAAGAGTGGAGCCTGCTGGGCCGCCTTCGCCGTTCGAGATGATGTACGCGGCGTTGAAGATCTGGAAAGCATGGATGGTTTCCATGAGCAGGTTGAAGAAGATCACCGGGGAGAGCATGGGCCAGGTGATGTTGAAGAACTTCCGGATAGGACCGGCCCCGTCCATGGATGCAGCCTCGTAGAGTTCGCCCGGAATCTGCTTCAGGCCGGCCAGGAAGATCACCATCGGTGCGCCAAACTGCCAGACCGTCAGCAGGATGAACATCGGCATGGTCATGGACGGATTGCCTACCCAGCCGCCTAAGTTGATCCCGAAGAAGGACAGACCCTGGTCAACCGGCCCGGAATCGCCGAACATTGCCTTCCAGACAATGGCGATCGAGACACTGGCGCCGATCAGGGACGGAGCGTAGAAAGCTGAACGGTAGAACCCCTGCCCTTTTCGCTTGCTGTTGAGGAGCATGGCGACGGCCAGTGCGGCCGCCAACTTGATCGGCGTACCGAAGACCACGTAGCTGACGGTAACGCCCACCGACTGCAGGAACCGTTCGTCCTGGAACAATGAGATGTAGTTGTCCAGCCCGATCCACTTGGGCGGTTCAAACAGGTTGTAGTTGGTGAAGGACAGGTACAGCGATGAAATCATCGGGCCTATGGTGAGGGCGATGAATCCCAGCAGCCAGGGCAGCAGGAAAGTGTAGCCGGCGCGGGTGTCCGTCCCCCGCTGCCGCGACTTGCGCGGCTGCGGGAGATCGGACGACGTCGAACGCCTGCTCAGGGTTGGGCTTTGAGTCACGAATTCATTCCGTCAGTTGTGAAGCCTGATTGAGACATTCTGCCTGCTCAGGCGTTCTGCTTAATGAGGTCTTCGGCTTCCTTGAACCACGCGTCGGCTGCACCGTTCACGTCCACCTTGCCGAAATTGAGGTCCGCGCTGATGCGCTTGAAGGAAGCCTCGAGGGTGCCGAAGCCAACGATGGGGGGCTCGGGAGCGTCCTTGAGGTACTTCTCGATGGACTTCTCGTAGTCAACAACCAGCTTGTCGGTGCCCTCGAAGGTGGTGCCGTCGCGCTGGGTCTTTGAGGCAGGAACACCGCGGGAGGTCTTGAAGATCTCGCCAACCTCGGGATCGTTGACCATGAAGTCAATGAATCGGGCGGCAGCATCCTTGTTCTTGGTCTTGGCGCTTGCCACCATCAGCATGGAAGGCTTGAGGAACAGCCCCAGGTTGTCGGGGTCGTCGGACGGAACCGGCACAAGCTTGAGCTCCTTGGCGCCGCTGTCCCCAAGGTAACCGGCCATGAAGTTGTCCCACGTGACCTCGGACGCGGTGGCGTTGGAGCCAAACGCGGACTTGGGAAGGAGCTGTGTGATCCGCTCCTCCGAGATGATGGCGGGAGTGCCGCGCAGGTCCGCAACCTTGTTCCACCATTCCTTCAGATCGTCCTTGCTGAAGCCGAGCTTGCCATCCTCGGTAAAGGCTTCGATGTTCTGCTGGCGAAGCCAGATGTTGAACATCCACCAGACCGACGTGTAGTCGCTGGAGCCGAAGAGAGCACCGCCGCTCTTGGTGCCAACCTCGGTGAGGAAGGCGTTGTATTCGTCGTACGTCCACGAGCCGTCCGGCTCGGCAATGCCGAGGGAGGCGAGCTTGGCGGGATCGTAGTAGACCGCGAAGGCGTTGGTGCTGGTGGGGATGCCGTAAGTCTTGCCCCTGATCTGACCCGAGGGAAGCAGTGACTTGTCGAAGGCCGAGGTGTCGATCTTTACGGTGCTGAGGTCCAGGAGCTGGTTGCGCTGGCCGTAGTCACGCAGGTAGGAGAGGTCCCACTGCATAACATCCGGGAGGCCGCCGCCGGCAGCTTCGGTCGCCCGCTTCTGCCAGTAGGCAGGGAAGTCGGTGAAGTTGCCGTTAACCTTGATGTCCGGGTTTTTGGCTTCGAAGAGCGCGATTGCCTTGCGGGTGCGCTCGGCGCGGTCATCGTTGCCCCACCAGGTGTAGTTGATGGTGACGGGGTTGTCGGCAGAACCTGTCTGCGCGGGGGACGGCTGGCCACAGGCCGCCAGGACGGCGGCACTCGCTGTGCCCAGCGCCACCGTGGTGAGGAAATTCCTTCTGTCGATCATGAGAGCCTCCTTGCTCGATTGGGTCAGCATGTGTTCGGGTGGTCCCTACAACGGAAGTAGTGAGCTGGCTAACATGCCTTCTGAAACGATACAATATCCGTTATCGTCCAGTTGGGCAAGCGTTTTCCGAAAGATCGAGTTTTGGTAGTTCCGCTTCTGGCGCTACAGATAAAGGAGTCCCATGTCCCGCAAGGAAACTATCCCGCCCGCAGCTCTCTGGAGCCAGTTGGACGGCATCGCTTACGGTGGCGACTACAACCCGGAGCAGTGGCCGGTGGACGTTCGGCTTGAGGACCTGGATCTGATGAAAGAAGCAGGAGTTACTTTCCTGAGCGTCGGGATATTCTCGTGGGCCTTGCTGGAACCTCGCGAGGGCGAGTACGACTTCACGTGGCTGGACGAGGTGCTGGACAATCTTTCGGCTGCCGGGATCAAAGTGGCCCTGGCGACGTCCACCGCCGCTCCCCCTCCCTGGCTGGTGCGCAAACATCCCGAAATTCTTCCCGTGACCGCCGACGGCACGGTGCTGGGTCCCGGTTCCAGACGGCACTATTCGCCGTCGTCGGCCGTTTACAGGCGCTACGCGACTGGAATCACGCGGGTCCTCGCGGACCGATACAAGGACCACCCCGCGTTGGCCTTGTGGCACGTTGATAACGAACTTGGCTGCCATGTTTCAGAGTTCCATGGTGACGAGGATGCTGCCGCATTCCGCCGTTGGCTTGAACGGCGCTACGGAACTATCGAGGCTTTGAACCATGCGTGGGGCACAGCTTTCTGGTCACAAAATTATGCTTCATTTGAGGAGATTCTGCCTCCCCGCGCGGCGCCCTTCACTCTCAATCCCGGGCAGCAACTGGACTTCAAGCGCTTCAGCTCCTGGGCATTAGCGGACTTTTACCGTGCCCTGGTTGCTGTGCTCCGCGAGGTCACCCCAAATATCCCGGCCACCACTAATTTGATGGCCTCCAGCGCCACGAAGTCCCTTGATTACTTCGATTGGGCTCAGGACCTGGACGTGATTGCGAACGACCACTACCTTGTAGCGGCGGATCCGGAATCCGAGGTGGAGCTCGCCTTCAGCGCAGACCTCACGCGCGGTATCGCCGGAGGTAACCCTTGGATCCTCATGGAACACTCGACGTCGGCGGTCAACTGGCAGCCACGCAACCGGCCAAAGCTTCCCGGCGAAATGCTGCGCAACTCGTTGGCTCATGTGGCCCGTGGGGCCGACGCCGTGATGTTCTTCCAGTGGCGGCAAAGCTATGCGGGCTCCGAGAAGTTCCACTCCGCCATGGTCCCCCACAGCGGTCGCGACACCCGGATCTGGCGGGAGGTGGTGGAACTGGGCTCTGCCCTCAAGCGTTTGGCCCCGGTCCGCGGTTCACGAGTCGAGTCCCGTGCGGCCATCGTCTTCGACTACGAGGCGTGGTGGGCCTCCGAGTTGGACTCCCACCCGAGCCAGGACGTGAAGTATCTGGACCTCCTGCGCAGCTTCCACAGGGCCCTGTTCCTTCGCGGCGTGGCAGTCGACTTCGTGCATCCGTCTGCATCCCTAGACGGCTACGACCTTGTCCTCGTTTGCACGCTCTACAACGTTTCGGATGAGTCCGCCGCCAATATAGCGGCCGCTGCCGGTCGTGGCGCAACGGTACTTGTCAGCTACTTCAGCGGGATAGTCGACGAGCACGACCACGTCCGGTTGGGCGGCTACCCCGGCGCGTTCCGTGACCTCCTGGGAATAAGAGTTGAAGAATTCCATCCGCTGCTGGGCGGCGGACAACTGAAGCTCAGCGACGGCGGGACAGCTTCGATCTGGAGCGAGCAGGTCCATGTTGTTGGAGCTGTAGGCGGCGGCGGCGCTGCCGAGGTTCTGGCGACGTTTACGGAGTATCCCTTGGACGGCGTTCCGGCCCTTACACGGCGTGAAGTTGGCAATGGAACAGCCTGGTATCTCGCCACGTTCCCGGATCCGGATAACCTCGGCGCTCTCATTGACAGTTTGTTGTCCGAATCTGGGGTTTCCCCAGTTGCTGCCTCAGACCAGGGCGTCGAACTGACTCGCCGTCGCAATGAGGATGGTCAGAGTTTTGTATTTGCCATCAACCATTCGAG